>NZ_CP017580.1:0-632658 GCF_001806325.1 Curtobacterium sp. BH-2-1-1 | reverse complement strand
CACGCCGCCGCGTGCCGGACGCCCGGTCCACGCGTCGTCCGTCCACGAGAACCGTGCGGGGTCGACGACCTCGGACGGGCCGTGCACCCCCTCGGGCTGGAAGCGGCTGCGCGGATCGGGCCGCACCGCGTCGTCGTCGCCGACGCGGAAGCCGTAGCGGGCTCCGACGACGGGGACGATCGCATCGGTCGTCCACCAGTCGTCGGTGCCGCGGGTCAGCGGGTACTCGGTGCCGTCGACCACGAGGCGCACGCGCTCCGGTGTCGGCGCCCAGACGGCGTAGCGGTCGGGTGCGGTCATGCGTGACCCTCCAGGATGTCGATCTCGGCCTGCGCGTCGGACTCATCGGCAGAGCCGGAGCCGCTGTCGGCGGTCGCCCCGCTGTCGGCGTGGGTCTCCGTGCCGTGGTCCGTCGCCTCGGCCACGTGCGCCGGCACGAGCAGTGCGACGGGGTAGTCGGTGAGCAGTTCGGCGAGGGCGATGCCCCGGCCGGCCGGCATGCTGCGGCCAGTGAGCAGGTCGACGCGGTCCTGGGGCACGGCGTGCACGAGGGTGTCGCCCCATCCGCCGACCCGCTCGAGCCCGATCGGCAGGCGCGTCGCGATCGTGACCGCGCCCCCACGGTCGAACGCGATCACGTGGTCCGCCGCGCTGCCGGTCGCCTCGAGCGCGAGGTACCGGGTGAAGAGCTCCGGGTGGTCGCGCCGCACACGGAGCGCACGACTCGTCACCAGGAGCTTCGCCGCACCGTCGAGCCCGACGTCGGGGAGCCGTTCGGGGCCGTCGTCGTCCGGGCCGTCGAGTTCGGCCAGGACGTGCCGGCGCTCGGTGTAGTCCACCGGCCGACGGTTGTCCGGGTCGACGAGCGAGCGGTCCCAGAACTCGGTGCCCTGGTAGACGTCCGGCACCCCGGGTGCGGTGAGCTGCACGAGCTTCTGTCCGAGCCCGTTCGACCACCCGGCGGCGTCGATCCGTTCGTCGAGCGCATCGAGCACGGCGACCACGGCCGGGTCGTCGAACGCGGCGTCGACGAGCGCGTGCATGCGGCGTTCGAAGTCCTCGTCCGGAGCCGTCCACGTGGTGCTGTCGCCGGCTTCGCGGGAGGCCTTCTCGGCGTAGGCGTGCAGGCGTTCTCGGCTTGCCGGGCGCGCGCCGACGATCGCCTGCCAGAGCAGGTCGGCCAGGACGGCGTCCTCGAGCGGGGCGAGGGACTGCAGGCGTTCGAGCGTCGACGCCCACTCGTGCCCGAGCTCGGCGAGCACGGCGATGCGCGCGCGGGTGTCCTCGCTGCGCTTGGTGTCGTGCGTCGTGAGGGTCGTCATCGTGTGCGGCCAGCTGCCGAGCCGGTCGCGCTGCGCCTGGTGGAAGGCACGGACCGACACCGAGAACACGCTCGGGTCGCCGCCGACCTCGCTCAGGGACGTCAGGCGGGAGGTCCGGTAGAACGCGGTGTCCTCGACGCCCTTCGCCATCACCATGCCGCTCGTCTGCTGGAGGCGGATCGCCGCGGCGTTCGCGGGGTCGACCAGCGCCGGGGCGATCCGGTCGATGACGTCGTCGAGGTCCGGCCGCGCCGAGGCCGCACCTTCGAGGGCGTCGATGAGGTGGTGCGCGCCCTCGGGCAGGTACGTCCGGTACACGTCGAACGAGGCCACGATCTCGGCGACCGCGTCGACGATCCGATCGTGGGGGAGCGGCGCGGACGCGGCGCTGCCGGTGCCGGGGCCGAGCAGCCGCGCGAGCCGCTCGACCTCGCTGCCGAGGATGCCGTCCGCGATGCCGCGACGGGTGTCGTGCGTCAGCTGCTGCCAGTCGGTCGGCTCGGCCCCGGACGCCGCGGTCAGCGAGTCCTCGCCGGCGGGGTCGACGAACACCCGGTCGAGCACCCCGAGGGCGTCGTAGCCGGTGGTGCCGTCGACCGGCCAGCTCGCGGGGAGTTCCTCGCCCGGCTCGAGGATCTTCTCGACGAGCGTGTAGGCGCCGTCGGTGAGCGCCGCGAGGTCCTGCAGGTAGCCGGCGGGGTCGTACAGTCCGTCGGGGTGGTCGATGCGGAGTCCGTCGACGAGGCCGTCACGGAACCACGCGCCGATCGTGCCGTGGGAGGCCGCGAAGACCTCGGGTTCCTCGACCCGGATCGCCGCGAGCGTGTTCACCGCGAAGAACCGCCGGTAGTTCAGCTCGTGGTCGGCCCGCTTCCAGTGCACGAACTCGTAGTGCTGCCGGGCGTGGACGTCGGCCACCGAGTCGCCGTCGTGCACCGTGCCCGGAGCGGTCGGGTAGGCCGTGTCGCCCAGGTACAGCCGGCCGTCACGAAGTTCGACCGCGTCGAGCAGCCGGTCGTCGAGCACCGGGACGCGGAGCTTGCCGTCCCCGGCGTCCCAGTCGACGTCGAAGGCCCAGGCGACGGGGGAGCCCTGGCCGTGCTCGAGCAGGGACCACCACCACGGGTTCACCTCGGGCGTGGCCACACCGACGTGGTTCGGCACGACGTCCACCAGGACACCGAGGCCGACGGCGTGGGCGGCGTCGGCGAGCGCTTGGAGCGCCTCGTCACCGCCGCGCTCGGTGTCGACGTGGCCGTGGTCGACGACGTCGTAACCGTGCTGGGACCCGGGCTCGGCCTGCAGCACCGGGGAGAGGTAGAGCCAGTCCGCGCCGAGGTCGCGCACGTAGTCGACGACGTCGCGTGCGGCCGACAGGTCGAAGTCCGGCGTGACCTGCAGCCGGTACGTCGAGGTCGGGACGCGCCGGGCGGTCACTGCTGGCCGCCGCTCGTGGCGGAGGGAGCCGTGGCGCCGGCGGGGTTCACCGGTGTGACGGCGTCCTGCGGTGCTGCGGTGGCCGGTCGTGACGAGTCGGTGTCCACCGGGGTCACCGTGACCTCGTGGTCGGGCTCGGCCCGCAGCACGATCATTGAGCGTGCCGGGACGTCCAGCGGGGTGCCGGCGTCGAGGACCTCGTCACGCGCACCCGGTTCGGCGGTGTCGATCCGCACCGTCCAGCCCGGCGAGTACTCCTCGGGGGGCAGCGTGAACGTCACGGTGTCGTCGTGCGCGTTGAAGTACGTGATGAAGGCGACGTCGGTGACACGCTCGCCGCGGGAGTCGCGCCCGCGGATCCCGTTGCCGTTCAGGTACATGCCGACGCTCTTGCCGAAGCCGGAGTCCCAGTCCTCGGGTTCCATGGCGTCGCCGGAGGGCGTGAGCCACACGACGTCCGGCAGCGGCTCGTCCTGCCCGCGGCGGACCGGACGCCCGTTGAAGTACCGCGTGCGGCGGAACGTCGGGTGGTCGTGCCGGAGCTTCACGACGTCGGCCGTGAACTGGATGAGGTCGTCGTCGGCGGCGTCCCAGTCGATCCAGCTCAGCGCGGAGTCCTGGGCGTACACGTTGTTGTTGCCGGACTGCGTGCGCCCGAGCTCGTCGCCGTGGGCGATCATCGGGACACCCTGGCTGAGCAGCAGCGTCGCGAGGAAGTTCCGTCGGCGCTGCAGCCGCAGGGCGTTGATCGACTCGTCGTCGGTCGGGCCCTCGGCGCCGGAGTTCCACGACCGGTTGTGGCTCTCGCCGTCGTTGTTGTCCTCGCCGTTGGCCTCGTTGTGCTTCTCGTTGTAGGCGACGAGGTCGTACAGCGTGAAGCCGTCGTGCGCCGTGATGAAGTTGATGCTCGCCTTCGGCGTGCGGCCGTCGTGCTCGTAGAGGTCGGCCGAGCCGGAGATCCGCGAGGCGAACTCGCCGAGGGTGGAGGGCTCTCCCCGCCAGAAGTCGCGGACGGTGTCGCGGTACTTGCCGTTCCACTCGGACCACTGCGGCGGGAAGTTGCCGACCTGGTAGCCACCGGGGCCGACGTCCCACGGCTCGGCGATGAGCTTCACCTGGGACACGATCGGGTCCTGCTGGACCAGTTCGAAGAACGCCGCCAGCCGGTCCACCTCGTAGAACTCACGCGCCAGGGCGGCCGCGAGGTCGAAGCGGAAGCCGTCCACGTGCATCTCGGTGACCCAGTACCGCAGCGAGTCCATGATGAGCTGCAGCGAGTGCGGGTGCCCGACGTTGAGCGAGTTGCCCGTGCCCGTGGTGTCCATGTAGTACCGCTTGTCGTCCTCGACGAGGCGGTAGTAGGCGGCGTTGTCGATCCCGCGGAAGGACAGCGTCGGTCCGAGGTGGTTCCCCTCGGCCGTGTGGTTGTACACCACGTCGAGGACGACCTCGATGCCGGCACGGTGCAGTTCGCGCACCATCGCCTTGAACTCCTGCACCTGCTGTCCGTGGTCGCCCGAGGACGAGTAGTGCGAGTGCGGCGCGAAGAACCCGATCGTGTTGTAGCCCCAGTAGTTCGACAGCCCCTTGTCCTGCAGGGTCGAGTCGTTGACGAACTGGTGCACGGGCATGAGTTCGAGCGTGGTGACGCCGAGCCGCTGCAGGTGCGCGATCACGGCCGGGTGCGCGACCCCCGCGTAGGTCCCCCGCTGTTCTTCGGGCACGTCGGGGTGGGTCTCGGTGAGGCCCTTGACGTGTGCCTCGTAGATCACGGTCTCGCCGTAGGGGATCCGAGGAGCCCGGTCGCCCTGCCAGTCGAAGAACGGGTTGATGACGACGCCCTTCATCATGTGGGGCGCCGAGTCCTGGTCGTCGGTCGAGTCCGGGTCGCCGAACGTGTACGAGAAGAGCGCCTGGTCCCAGTCGATGTCCCCGCTGGTCGCCTTGGCGTAGGGGTCGAGGAGCAGCTTGTTCGCGTTGGCGCGGAGCCCCTTCTCGGGGGCGTACTCGCCGTGCACCCGGAAGCCGTACTGCTGGCCGGGGCCGACGTTCGGGAGGTAGGCGTGCCAGACGTACGCATCGACCTCGACGAGGTCGATGCACTGTTCGTTCCCGTCGTCGTCGAAGAGACAGAGTTCCACGCGTTCGGCGACCTCGCTGAAGAGGGCGAAGTTCGTGCCGCTCCCGTCGTAGGTCGCCCCGAGCGGGTACGGGTTGCCGGGCCAGGTGTGCAAACGGTCCTCCAGGTGTGGGTCCCGCCAACATATCGGCGGGAGCCGACCGCGTCCGCAGACAAGCTCCGGCCGTGGACGGATGCGCGGGTAGCTCTGCCTGTGGAGGAACGGGCGAGTAGCGTCGCGCGCATGGCCAACATCGTCACGCAGATCGCAGAGAAGGTACGCCCCGTCGGCGTGTCCACGAACTACGGGGAGCCGGTCGAGGTCGGCGACCAGACCCTCATCCCGGTGTCCCTCGGCTGGTTCGGCTTCGGTGGGGGCGGGGACGGCGACGACAACGGTGGCGGAGGCGGCGGTGCCGTCTCCATCCCGATCGGCGCCTACGTCCGACGCCCCGGCAAGGACCTCGAGTTCGAGCCGAACCTGATCTCCCTCCTCGCGGTGAGCGTCCCGGTCATCTGGGTGACCGGGACCGTCCTGCGCAAGCTGGTCCGCGTCCTGAAGAAGTGACCCACTGACGGACCTGGAGGCGCGGTGCGGGCCCGCCCCGCGCCTCCAGGACGTCCTGTGGTCGCGATCCGTCACCGGGTCGCGACCACGTCTACAATGGCGGGACACACACGGGAGTCCGGGATCGCCGGGCTGAGAGGGAGCGAGTGGCGCTCCGACCGTCGAACCTGATCCGGATCATGCCGGCGCAGGGAGGAGTCCAGGGCCATGTCCACGAGCACGCACACTGCTGTTCCGTCCACCCCCGTCAGGCGCTCACTGCGCTGGCGGGTCGTCGACATCGTCGTCGCGAGCGTGCTCGCCGTCGCGATCGGTGTCGTCTTCAAGCTCTGGGAGTTCGGCTACGAGCCGATCAGCGCCGTCGCCGCGCTCGTGCTCCCCGGCACGCAGGCGCTCTTCGGCGGCGTGTGGCTGCTCGCCGGGCCCGTCGTCGCGATCATCGTCCGGAAGCCCGGAGCGGCCCTCTACGCCGAGATGGTGGCCGCCTCGGTCGAGGCGCTCCTCGGCACGCAGTGGGGCTGGCTGACGCTCGAGGCCGGCCTCGTGCAGGGCCTCGGCGCCGAGCTGGTGCTCGCGCTCTTCCTGTACCGCGTGTACCGCCTGCCGGTGGTCGTGCTCGCCGGTGCCGCGGCCGGGCTGGCGCTCGGGCTGAACGACACGGTGCTCTGGTACCCCGGACTCGACCTGGCGTTCAAGGTCGTCTACGTCGTCTCGGCGATCGTCTCCGGTGCGCTGATCGCGGGCGTCGGCTCGTGGTTCCTCGTCCGAGCGCTCGCCGCGACCGGCGTCCTGTCGTCGTTCGCGGCGGGCCGTGAGCACTCCAGACGCGGTCCTCGCACCGTCGCGTGACCGTGGCAGTCGCGCGGATCACCTTCTCCGACTGGGGCTGGCGGTACGCGGAACGTGACGCCTGGGCCGTCCGGGGCGTCGACCTGACCGTCGAGCCGGGGGAGCGGGTCGCGATCGTCGGTCCCTCGGGCGCCGGCAAGTCGACGCTGCTGCGGGCGGTCGCGGGCGTGCTCCCGGACGAGCCGGACGCCACCGACGACACCGCGGCCTCCGTCCAGGGTTCGGTCCTCGTCGACGGTGCCGAACCGCGTGCGGTCCGCGGGCGCGTCGGCCTCGTCATGCAGGACCCCGAGGCGCACACGGTGATGTCCCGCGTCGGCGACGACGTGGCGTTCGGCTGCGAGAACGCCGGCGTCCCGCGGGACGAGATCTGGCAGCGCGTCCGGTCGGCCCTCGACGTCGTCGGGCTCGACCTGCCGCTCGACCGGTCCACCACGATGCTCTCCGGCGGGCAGCGGCAGCGGCTGGCGCTCGCGGGCGTGCTCGCCATGCGTCCGGGTGCCCTCGTGCTCGACGAGCCCTGCGCGAACCTCGACCCCTCCGGGGTGGTGCAGGTGCACGACGCCGTGCGGGCGCTGCTCGACGAGACCGAGTGTTCACTGCTCGTCGTCGAGCACCGCATCGGCGCGTGGCTGGACCTGGTCGACCGACTCGTGCTGCTGGAGCCGGCCGGGGGTGTCGTCGCGGACGGTGCGCCTGCGGACGTGCTCGCCGAACACGGTCCGGCGTTGACCGCCGCCGGCGTCTGGGTGCCCGGGTCCGAGCCCGAGCGGGGTTCGGCGCGCCGGGGCACCCGCACGCCGCCGCGAGCGGGCGAAATGCTTGGGACGGTCCGCGGGGGACCGGACGGAATCCGCCCGCTCGGCGCCGCGGGTCCGCGAGCGGGCGGGATGCATGGGGCCGACCGCGGGGGACCGGACGGAATCCGCCCGCTCGGCGATCGGGACCCGGTGCTGCTCGCGGCGCGGGGGCTCGGGACCGCCCGGGGCAGGCGGCAGCCGGTCGGGAGCGGGATCGACCTCGACGTCCGGGCCGGACGGGTCCTCGCGGTCACCGGGCCGAACGGCATCGGCAAGTCGACGCTCGGCCTCACGCTCGCCGGGCTCCTGCGCCCCGCCGCGGGGTCGCTCCGCGCGGGCACGGCACTCGCCGACGGCATCGGTGACGCCCCCGCCGCGTGGACGAGCCGGCAGCTGGCCGGTCGGATCGGCACGGTCTTCCAGGACCCGGAGCACCAGTTCGTCGCCCGCACCGTGCGTGAGGAGCTGGCCGTCGGCCCCCGCGCCCTCGGAGCGGCGGACGTCGATGCCCGGGTCGACGAGCTCCTCGACGCGTTCGGCCTCGCGCACCTCGCCGACGCCAACCCCTTCACGCTGTCCGGCGGCGAGCAGCGGCGGTTGGCGATCGGGACGGTCATCGCCTCCCGGCCGCCCGTCGTCGTGCTCGACGAGCCGACCTCCGGTCAGGACCGGGCGACCTGGCAGGCCGTGGTGGACCGGCTCGGCGAACTCGCCGACTCCGGCACCGCGATCGTCGCCGTGACGCACGACCGCGACCTCGTCCGCGCGCTCGACGCGGACGAGATCGTGCTCGGGGCGACAGGCGTGCTCGGGGCGACAGGGACGACGAGGGCGACAGGGGCGACGGGGGCGAGCACCGTCGGGCCGGCCGCCGACCTGCGCGACCCGGCCACGGAGGTGCAACCGTGAGCGAGCACCAGGCCGCGGCCGGTCTGCCCGGACGAGCCGCGCCTCCTGGGCCACCCGACGGCACCACGCGTGCACGCGGCGTCCGAGGCGTCCAGCCGGTGGCCTCGCTGCTGGGCGTCCTCGCGCTCGGCGTGTGCCTCGTGCTCAGCCTCGACGTCGTGTCCGCGGCGGTCGCGCTCGGTCTCGAACTCCTGCTCCTGCCGCTCCTGCGGATCCCGCCCCGCACCCTGCTGCTGCGGACCTCGCCGGTCCTGGTCGCGGTGCCGCTGACCGCGCTGAGCATCGCGTTGTACGGGCGGCCGTCCGGGCGGTCCTGGTTCGACCTCGGGTTCGCGCACGTCACCGACGGGTCGCTCGCACTCGCGCTGGCGACGGCGCTCCGTGTCCTGGCGATCGGGCTGCCGGCGGTGGCGTTGTTCGTGCGGGTGGACCCGACCGACCTCGCGGACGGACTCGCGCAGCTCCTGCGGCTGCCGGCACGGTTCGTGCTCGGGGCGCTCGCGGCGATCCGGATGATGACGCTCCTCGGGGACGACTGGCGACAGCTCGGCATGGCTCGTCGGGCCCGCGGCGTCGCGGACACCGGACGGCTGCGGCGCGGCGCGTCGATGGCGTTCGCGCTGCTCGTGCTGGCGCTGCGGCGGGCGACGACGCTGGCGGTGGCGATGGAGTCGCGGGGGTTCGGCGCTCCCGGGCGGCGGACGTGGGCGCGGAGTGTGCGGTTCGCGGGGCCGGAGTGGGCGATGGTCGGCGTGCTCGTCGGGATCGGCGTCGTGTCGATCGCGGTGGCCGTGGGCGCGGGGACGTGGCGTGCCTGAGGGGGAACCTGACGTGGGTGGCGCGCGCGGCGCGAGTGGTGCGTCGGGGCGGCCCGTCGGCCGGCTTCCGGGTCCCGACGACTCGCTCGTCGAGGGCCTCGCCGCCGCGGCCGCCGGGGTCGCGGCCGCCTCCGGAACGCGACTCGTCGTGCTCGTCGACGGCAGGTCGGGCACGGGCAAGACGACGCTCGGCGATTCCCTGGCGGACCGGCTCGGCGCGCAGGTCGTCCACCTCGACGACGTCTACCCGGGATGGGACGGGTTGCGGGCCGCCGCGGAGGCCGTGGTGACCGACGTCCTCGGGGAACGCTCCGGCTACCGACGGTGGGACTGGGCGACGTCGTGCCCGGCAGAGTGGGCCGCCGTCGACCCCGGGCGGCCGATCGTGGTCGAGGGGTGCGGTGCGCTGTCCCGGAGCTCGGCGCCGCTCGCGTCGTTGCGGGTGTGGCTCGAGGCCGACGACGACACCCGGTGGGAGCGGGCGATCGGACGTGACGGCGAGTCCTTCGCGCGGGAGTGGGACCGGTGGGCGGCGCAGGAGGCGGCGTTCATCGCTGCCGAGCGGCCGGCGGAGCTGGCGGACGTGGTGCTGCGGACGTAGGGCGCGGCGCGGCGCGCGCGGGGCGTGCGGCGCGGCGCGGGCGGCCGGCCGGCGAGTTCACGCGCTGGGCGACACTTCACGCCCGATCGCGCCCGTGATGTGTCGCTCAGCGCGAAACCTCAGCCCGAAACCTCAGCGCGCGCCCGACCCGCCGCGCCCCGCGCACCCCGCCGGGCCGCCGCCACCGGGTCCACCGCGAGGACCGCCGCGACGATCGAGAGCACCGCGTACACCCCGAGGTACCCGCACAGGATCCACGGCGAGCCCCCACCGAGCTCGACGAACACGGCCGCGAGCAACGGCGTGAGCCCCACCGAGAAGATCGACCCGATCTGGTACCCGAGCGACATCCCCGAGTAGCGCCGACCGGTCGGGAACTGCTCCGCGAACCACGCCGCCTGGGGCCCGTAGATGCTGTCGTGGAACACGCACATCCCGATCAGCGCCACGAGCGGCAGCAGCACGAGCGGCCCCGCGTCGAGGAACGCGAAGAACGGCCAGATGAGCACCGCGATCCCCACCGCCGACCAGATCGTCAGCACCCGGCGGCCGACCCGGTCGGACAGCCAGCCCCAGAACGGCGTCGACACGAGCGACACCGCCGAGATGACGAGCACGGCCTGGAGCCCGGCCGAAGCGCCGGACGGCCCCCGCACCGACCCGAGGTACGTCAGCGAGTAGGTCGTCAGGATCGAGTACAGCGCCGGCTGCACGAGCCGCAGCCCCGCGGTGACGAGGATCGCCCGCGGGTGCCGCCGGATCGCCTGCCACACCGGGAACCGTTCGACGTTCCCGGAGGCGCGCAGCTCCTGGAAGACCGGCGCGTCCTGCACGCCGAGCCGGATGACGAGCCCGACGGCCACGATCACCGCCGAGAACAGGAACGGCAGCCGCCAGCCCCACGCCAGGAACGCCTCGGTGCCGAGCAGCCCCCGGACGAGCGTGAAGACACCGGTCGCGAGGAGCATGCCGCCCGCGGACCCCATCTGCGTGAACGCCCCGAACAGTCCGCGGTGCCGCTCGGGCGCGTGCTCGACGGACAGCAGCGCCGAGCCGCCCCACTCGGCGCCGGCGGCGACACCCTGCAGCAGCCGCAGGACCACGAGCGCGACGACGGCACCGACGCCGATCGTCGCGGCCGAGGGGATGACCCCGATCAGCGTCGACGCAATCCCCATCAGCACGAGCGACGCGACGAGCAGCTTCTTCCGCCCGATCCGGTCGCCGAGGTGGCCGGCGATGATCCCGCCGAGCGGGCGGGCGACGAACCCGACACCGTAGGTCGCGAACGACGCGATCACGCCGACCGCGGGGGTCACGGAGGGGAAGAACGTGGGCGCGAACACGAGCGCGGACGCGGTCGCGTACAGGTAGAAGTCGTAGTACTCCACGGTCGTCCCGACGAAGGATGCCAGGGCGACGCGACGGCGGGTCGCGGCGGTCGACGGTGCGGTGGAACGGACTGGAGGCGCGGCTGCGGTGGTCGAGTTCGGCACCCTCAGGAGCATGGTCGCGTCGCGCACCTCGGGGAACACCCCGCGTAACGCGAGGTCACGTCACGCCCTCCCGCGACACGACGGCGGGGAACATGGACCGCATGAGCGATGCACCGAACCGCCCGCTGCGCTTCGCGGCCTTCGTCATGAACACGACGTCGCACATCCAGCACGGCCTCTGGCGGCACCCGGACGCGCGCCAGGCCGACTTCGACGACGTGACGCTGTGGACCGACCTCGCGAAGACCCTCGAGCGTGGGAAGTTCGACGCGATGTTCTTCGCGGACGTCGTCGGGACGTACGGCCCCGGACGCGGCGACTACTCGACGAACCTGCGCGAGGGGCTGCAGATCCCCTCGAACGACCCGTCCGTCCTGCTCTCGGCGCTCGCCGTGTCGACGGAGCACCTCGGGCTCGCGTTCACGTCGAGCGTCATCCAGTCGCACCCGTTCGACTTCGCCCGCAAGGTCTCCACCCTCGACCACATCACCCGGGGCCGGATCGGCTGGAACGTCGTCACGAGCGCCCTCGACAGCGCCGCGCGGAACTTCGGCGCCGACCGGCTCGAGGAGCACGACGAACGCTACGTCTGGGCCGAGGAGTACCTCGAGGTCTGCGCGAAGCTCTGGGAGGGGTCGTGGGATGACGGCGCCGTGCTCAAGGACCCGGTGCGCGGCTACGCCGACCCCGACAAGGTGCACCGCATCGACCACCACGGGAAGCGCTACGACGTGCAGGGCCCGCACCTGTCAGCACCGTCGCTGCAGCGGACGCCCGTGCTCTTCCAGGCGGGGTCCTCGCCGGCCGGCCGTGCCTTCGCCGCGCGGAACGCCGAGGCCCAGTTCATCCTGACGTCGAACCGCGACGCCACCGAGCAGCTCATCCGCGAGACCCGTGACCTCGCTTCGGCAGCGGGGCGGCAGCGGGACGACATCGCCTTCTTCCTCGGGCTGACGTTCGTCACCGGGGCCACCGAGGCCGAGGCGAAGGCGAAGGAAGCGGAGATCGACGAGTACCTCGCGGCCGACGGCTTCCTCGTGCACTCGAACCTCGGGTTCGACCCCGACACCGGCGAGGCCCTCGACCCCGAGACGCCGCTCTCCGAGGTCCGCACGCACGCCGGCCAGTCGCACCTGCAGTGGCTCCGGGAGGCCGCCGGCGACCGGGAGCCGACGATCGCCGACCTCGCCCGGCTCTCCGCGAAGCTCCGGGCCCGCGTGGTCGGGACGCCCGAGCAGATCGCCGACGAGCTCGCCGATTGGCAGCGCGCCGGGGTCGACGGGGTGAACGTCATCAACTGGACGCTGCCCGGCTCCTACGAGGAGTTCGTGGACCACATCGCCCCGACCCTGCAGGAACGCGGACTGATGCAGTCCGAGTACCGCGAGGGGACGTTGCGCGAGAAGCTCTTCGGCCACCCGCAGCTGCCCGAGAGCCACCCGGCGCGGCGGTGGCGCGGGGCGTTCACCGGCGGTGCTGCCGGAACCGGCGCGGACGCCGCGCGCGACGCCGTGGAGGTGACCGCATGACCGACGCGACGACGACCACCGGGGGCGAGCCGTCCCTCCAGGGCGGCAGCGGAACCAGCCGTCTGACGGAGCTGCGCGCTCGGTTCCAGCCCGTGTTCGACCGCATCCGCGAGGGGGCCGTCGACCGCGAGCTGGCGTCCGGGACGCCGGGGGACCGACCGCTGCCGCACGACGAGGTCCGTGCGCTCGCCGACGCGGGGTTCGGACGACTCCGCGTGCCGGAGGACCGTGGCGGGTTCGGCGTGACGCTCGTCGAACTCGTGCACCTCGTCGCCGACCTCGCCGCTGCCGACTCGAACATCGCGCACCTGTGGCGCGGGCACTTCGGGTACACCGAACTCGTGCTCCTCCGGCCGTCGTCGACCGGGCGGGACGAGTGGCTGCAGCGGATCGTCGACGGCGCGGTCATCGGGAACGCGACGTCGGAGCGGACCGGGACGACGCTCGCCGACATCTCCACCACGGTGCGCGTCGCCGAGGACGGGTCCGTCCGTCTCGACGGCCGGAAGTTCTACTCGACCGGGACGCTCTACTCGGACTGGATCTACCTCGCGGCGGACCGCTCGGGTGACCGCGTCACGTTCGCCGTGCCGGTCGACGCGCCGGGCGTGACGAGCGTCGACGACTGGGACGGGTTCGGGCAGCGGTTGACCGCGTCCGGCACGACCGTCTTCGATGGTGTGCCGGTGGACCCCTCCGTGGTCTCGGCGTACAAGGACGCCCCGCTGTCGCACATCCAGGCCTTCTACCAGCTGTACCTGCTGGCGGTCCTCGCCGGGATCGGGCAGGCGGTGTCCGATGACGCCGTCGCGTTCGTGCGACCGCGGACCCGGACGTACATCCACGCGAACGCCGCGCGGCCCGGGGACGACCCGCAGGTGCTGGCCGTGCTCGGTCGGTTGTCGGCCGGGGCGTTCACGGCCCGGTCGCTCGTCGTCGCCGCGGCCGGGCTGCTCGACGGGGTCGTGGGGACGAACGAGCCCGGGGCCGGCGTCGACCGTGCCCTGCTGGACGCCGCCGAGAACGCGGTCTACCAGGCGCAGATCGAGGTCGGGCCGCGGGTGCTCCGGGCGGCGTCGGAGCTGTTCGAGGTCGGTGGGGCCTCGGCGACCGATCGCACGCGGGCGTTGGACCGGCACTGGCGGAACGCCCGGGTCGTGGCGTCGCACAACCCGGCGGTCTACAAGGAGCGGCTCGTGGGGGAGTACGCGTTGCACGGGCGGGGGCCGGTGGACGCGTGGGAGAAGTACCACGAGGTGGGGCCGACGCGGTTCTGAGGTGCTGGGGCGGGGCGCGGGCGTCGTGGCCCCGGCACCCGCGCGGGCGCGCCGTGGCCCCGGCTACGCCCAGCCGAGCTCGTGGAGGCGCTCGTCGTCGATGCCGTAGAAGTGCCCGATCTCGTGCACGAGCGTGGTGTGGACCTCGTCCTTGAGCTCCTCGAGCGTGTCGCACTCGGCGAGGTGCTGCTTCCGGAACACCACGATGCGGTCCGGGAGCTCGCCGAAGCCGTACTGCCCGCGCTCGGTCGCCGCGATGCCGTCGTACACGCCGAAGAGCTCTTCGCCGTTCTCCGGTTCGTCCTCGACGACGAACACCACGTTGTCGAGGCCGTCGACCATCTCGTCCGGCAGCAGGTCGAGTTCGTCGGTCACGAGCTGTTCGAACGCGTCGGCGGACATCTCCATCACGTCCCCGATCGTTGCAGGACAACCTGATCGAACGACGAAGGCCCCGGTCCGAGGGACCGGGGCCTTCCGCTGATCTGCATCAGCACTGGGGTGAATAACGGGTCTCGAACCCGCGACCTCCTAGACCACAACCAGGCGCTCTACCAACTGAGCTATATCCACCATGTGCACACCGGGCGACCGGCGCGACCACTCAATAGTAGTACATGCCGGAGGCGGGTCAGAACACGAGGGGTGAGCCGCGCCTCCTGGACGCGCCGCAGGCGGTGTGTCCTACTGCGCGAGCCGCGGCTCCCACTTGGCGACGACCTCGTTCGCGACGGCCTTGACGTCGTCCGAGGTGGGGCCGGGCTCGGCCACGAAGCCCGCGCGGCGGTAGTACTCGAGCTCGCGGATGGACTCGAGGATGTCCGCGAGGGCACGGTGCCCACCGTGCTTCTCCGGCGCGTTGAAGTACACGCGCGGGAACCAGCGGCGGCAGAGCTCCTTGATGCTCGACACGTCGACGCTGCGGTAGTGCAGGTGCCCGTCGACGCGGGGCATGTACTTCGACAGGAACGATCGGTCGGTGCCGATGGTGTTGCCCGCGAGGGGAGCGGAACCCTCGGCGGGGACGTGCTCGAGGATGTACTCGAGCACCTGGTACTCGGCGTCCGCGAGGCTCACACCGTTCGGGATCTCCTCGAGCAGGCCCGAGGTGGTGTGCATGTTCGTGACGAACTCGTTCATGTTGTCGAGTGCCGACTGGTCGGGCTTGATCACGATGTCGAAGCCGGGATGCACGGGGACGAGGTCGAAGTCGGTGACGACCACGGCCACCTCGACGAGTTCGTCGACCTCGAGGTCGAGGCCCGTCATCTCGCAGTCGATCCAGACGAGGCGGTCGTTCGCAGTTGCCATGGTGTCGATCCTATTCCGCGGCGGGGCGGGGTCGCTTTCCGCCCGCGCGCTCGCGCCCGCGGCGCGGCGAGCGGGCGGTACGCGCGCGCTGAGGGGCGCGGCTGGGACGTTTTCCGCCCGCTCGTGGTGCGGCGCGGCGAGCGGGCGGTATGTGCGCGCTGCGGGGTCCGGTCCGGACGTTCTTCGCCCGCTCGCGGCGCGGGGTGCGCGAGCGGGCGGTATGTGCACGCTGCGGGGGTGGGGTCGGGACCTCTTCTGCCCGCTCGCGGCGCGGGGTGCGGGCGAGCGGCCGGACAGGCGGCGCCGGTCTCGGGGGCCGACCCGCGCCTCCAGGCGGCGCCCGTGCCACCTGCGCGAGCGGGCGGAATGCGCGGGGTCTGGGGCGTGGGCCGTGCAGGACTCGCCCGCTCGCGGGTGCGGCGCGGCGAGCGGGCGGTGCGTGACGGCTGCGGGGCGCGACCGAGCCCGACTTCGCCCGCTCGCGTGGCCGGTGCGGCGAGCGGGCGAAACCTGCGGGGAGGGCTCGGGGACGGGGGCGTGTTTCGCCTGCTCGCGGGGTGGGCGCGAGTGCCTGGAGGCGCGGTGCCGGTCTCGGGGGTCGACCCGCGCCTCCAGGCGGTCACCCTGGGACCCGCGAGCGGGAGGAATGCGCAGGGTACGGAGTGCGCGGGACGGAAAACGCCCGCTCGCGCGGGAGAGCGTGCGGAAGGTGCTGGGTGCGGGGGGGTGAGCGAGACGTGTTTCGCCCGCTCGCGGAGCGCGGAGCGCGAAGCGCGGCCAACCGCGGCCGCGGGCTCCGCCCGCAGCCGCGGAGGCTACGCCATCTCGCCGGCGGCGATGGCCTCGGCCTCGACGGGCTCGGGCTCGGCGCCGTCGTCGACCCGGCGCAGCACGCGCGTGGTGCACACCACGACGACGAACGCGACGGCGACGGACAGCCCGGCGAACACGTACGCGGCCGACGGGGCGAACTGGTCGGCGAGCAGGGTGGCCACGGGCGGGGCGATCGCACCGCCGATGAAGCGCACCGCGGAGTAGGCGCTCGAGGCGACGGAGCGGGGGAGGTCGGTGGCCTCCATCACGCACTCGGTGAGCACGGTGTTGAGGACGCCGAGCACGAGGCCGCCGATGATGACGCAGATGATCAGGCCCACCTGCGACTGCACGACCACGGCGGCGGCGAACAGGTCGAGCGCGAGCAGCGGGAGCGCGATCTTCAGCACGGTGGTGCGGCGGAGTCGTGCGGTGAGCATCGGGGCGACCCACACCGAGGTGATCGCGAGGCCGACGCCCCAGCCGAAGAAGGTGAAGCCGATGCCGAGGGCGCCGAAGCCGAGCGGGAAGGGCGTGTAGGCGAGCAGGACGAAGAAGCCGATGTTGTAGAACAGCGCGGTGACGGCGAGGGCGGCGAGTGCCGGGCGACCGAGCGCGCGGAACGGTGCGGAGAGCTTGGTCGGCGTGGGCTTCTCGAGGTTCTTCGTCTTGAGGAGCGTGACGATGGCGATGAACGCGATGGCCATGAGCGTCGTGACGCCGAAGAACGGGCCGCGCCAGCTGACGGAGCCGAGCAAGCCGCCGACGAGCGGGCCGACGGCGATGCCGAGGCCGAGCGCCGCCTCGTACAGGATGATCGCGGACGCGGTGCCACCGGAGGCTGCCCCGACGATCGTCGCGAGTGCGGTGGAGATGAAGAGCGCGTTGCCGAGACCCCAGCCCGCGCGGAAGTCGATGATCGTCCACACGCTGTTCGACGTCGCCGCCAGCACCGAGAACAGCACGATGAGCGCGAGGCCGATGAGCAGGGTGTTCTTCGCGCCGATGCGGCTGGACACCCAGCTGGTGAAGAACATCGCGACACCGGTGACGGCGAGGTAGCTCGTGAAGAGGAGCTCGGTCTGCGCCGCGGTGGCCTTGAGGGACGAGGCGATCGCGGGGAGGATCGGGTCGACGAGGCCGATGCCCATGAAGGCGACGACGCAGGCGAAGGCGATCGCCCAGACCGCCGATGACTGCTTGAGGATGCTGCCGGACTGTGCGGCGGGTGCGTGGGCGTTCACGCGTGGGTCTCCGTTCTGGTGGCGGTGGAGGTTCGGGCGGCGATGACCTCGACGGCGTCGTGCAGAGTGTCCCACTCGTCGTCGGACAGGTCGGCGAAGAGCGGGCCGACCGTCCGGGTGAGGGTGACCCGCCAGGACGCCAGGCGTTCACGGCCGGCGTCGGTGAGCTCGATGAGCTGCCCGCGGGAGTCGTCTGGGTCGACGCTGCGGGACACGAGCCCGTCGGCGAGCATGCCCGCGACGAGTCGGGTCATCGTGGGCTGCGCGACGCGGGAGGCGGCAGCGAGCTCGCCGAGGCGGAGCGGCTGGTCGGTCTCGAGGATGCCGAGCGTGCGCCAGACGGCGGAGGACGTGGTGTTCCCCGTCGCCTGCGCTGCGGTGCGGATCAGGCGGTTGACGGAGACGAGGAGCGTCTCGATCGTCTGTTCACGCGGTGATTCCATAGCAAAACTATATAGCGAGGCTATGAATGTGTCAACAGGTGGTGCCTGGTAGAAGGGATGCATGAGCGACATCACCATCCACGAAGGCGACGAGTACACCGCGATCTTCCACGGCGGACCCTTCGACGGCACGACCGACACCCGCACGGCCACGAGCGACGCGCTGGACGACGAGGTCACGGTGTTCGCCGACGTCGAGGGACTCCAGACCGCGTTCACCTACCGACTGACGAAGTCCCGCCAGGTGCTCGACCAGACCTCGGCCGAGTTCGAGTACGTGCCGGGGGAGTCCGACCCGGTGGACGACCTCGCGGACCGCGGGGACCGCAGCGGCGAGTTCGACCGCGAGTAAGCAACAGCGCCGCGCCGCGCCAGGCCGCGCCACACGCACCGGGAGTAGATCCGGCCGCGCCCGCGTTGCAGGACCACATGCAGCTCGACCTCTGGACGTCCTCGTTCTGCGCCCCGTGCGCCGCCGCCCGCCGGGTGTCGGCCGAGGCGTCCGAGCTCGTCCCCGGGCTGCACGTGACCGAGCGCGACGTGGCGAATCACCCCGACCAGGCGGAGGACCTCGGCATCCGGTCGACCCCCACGATCATCGTGCGGCGGGACGACGGTGCCGAGGTCTTCCGGTCACCCGGCGTCCCGACCCGGGACCAACTGCTCCTCGCGATCGCCAAGGCCATCTGACGGGCCACCACCGGACGCGGCTCCTCCGGACGCGGCCCTGCCCGACCCGGACGCAGCACGCTGACTCGTCGGCGCGAGCAGCACCGGCGCCTCCGCCGGCCGCACCACCCGCCGTACCTGCCGGACGATCCGCTTCAGCGCCCGCACCGGCGCCCCGATCACCAGCGCGACGGCCCCGAGGACACTCCGGTCGTCCGGCCCGAGGGCGTTCTTCCGCTCCCAGGCCCGACGGAGCACGCCACCGCGACTCCGGCGTGCCGCCGGCCGGTCGCGCAGGACGCCGGCGTCGCGTGACGCCATGAGCTGCTCGGTCCGCTCGGCCCAGTCGTCCTCGGACTCCGGGTGGAAGTGGTTGTCGTGCATCCACTCCTCCCGGACCGTCCCGAACCGGCCGTCCACCAGGTCGACGGCGTCGCCCTCGAGCCCGCTGCCCACGAACACCTCGTTGATGAGGTGCCGCCCGATGCCGAAGTCGGTCAGGGTGAGCGCGGGGATGCCCCGGGCCGCCGCTTCGAGCACGGCCGTCGAGCTGATCGTGACGAGGGCGACCGCCCGGTCGAGGTGCGCGGACATCGGCCCGCTCTCGACCACGAGGTTCGCCGGCGCGTCCGTCGGTACGAGGTCCGGGTACGGGTCCTGTTCGCGGTGCGTCTGGTGCTCTCCGGCGGCAGCACGGACCTTGATCACCACGCGCCACTCCGGGTGCCGACGGGCGGTTTCGGCGAGCCACCCGACGACACGCTCCCGCTCGGCACGTTCCGCGGGGACGCTCGGCTGTGCGGCGAAGACGACGGAGTCGCGCGGTGAGACCCCGTCACGTCTCGCAGCGGCTCCGGACGGCCGCGCGAACGGCAGGGTCGCGAGCGCGAAGTGCGGCTCGACGCCGCCCTCGGTCGCGAGCTCCTCGTAGGCGCGGACCTCGCGGTGGCTGTGCAGCACGAACAGGTCGGCGCGCGCCCGGAAGAACACGCCCTTCCACTTCGCCGGGTAGGAGATCCCGGGCAGCCCCGTCACGAGGACGGGCCGCCGCGGCACCCGACGGTGGACCTCCTCGATGACGAGCTCCGCCACCGGTCCGATCAGGGACACCAGCACGGCGTCCGGTGGGTCCTGCCGGAGTCGTTCGACGATGGCGTCGACCTCGAGCGCCTCAGGCGGCGCCGCGGCCACGTGCGCGAGCCGGTCGTCGAGCCCCCGGAACGCGGACCGCAGCTGCGCGCGGCTCGCGGATCGCGGCGTCGCCACCGTGAGCAGTTCGAGGTCCCAGTACGCGGGTGCCGTGGCGAGCAGGTGGGCGCCCCACTTCGCGAACGAGTCGGTGTCGACCAGACCGACCACGCGTCGGACGCGTGGCAGGGCATCGGACGGGAGGCGCGCCTCCCGTCCGTCCCTCGGCTCGCCCCCGCCGCCGGCCGCGTCCAGGTCGCCGCCCGTCACACTCCGACGCGGCGCAGCTTCGCGAGCGGTGCCCGCTCGCCGGGCATGACCCGCTTCACGCCGTCGCCGAGCGCGGTCTCGATGATCCGGACGTCGCGCGCGAGCGTCTGCAGCCCGTGCGGTTCGAGCGACGCAGCGTGGTCGGAGCCCCACATCGTGCGGTCGAGCGTGATGTGGCGCTCGACGGCCGTCGCGCCGAGCGCCACGGCGGCGATGGAGATCTGCAGCCCGGGCTCGTGGCCGGAGTACCCGACCGGGACGCCCGCGTAGCGATTCGCGAGGGTGTCGATCATCCGCAGGTTCGCCTCCTCGGCGGGGAGCGGGTACGTCGACGTGGCGTGCATGAGCACGAGTCGCTCGGTACCGAGGGCCTCCACGGCACGGTCGATCTGCTCGAGCGTCGACATCCCCGTCGAGAGGATCACGGGCTTGCCGGTCGCGGCGACCTCGGCCAGGAGCCCGAGGTCCGTCACCGACGCCGAGGCGATCTTGTACGCCACCACGTTGAGGTCCTCGAGGAAGGCGACCGACGGCTCGTCCCACGGCGAGGCGAACCAGTCGAGCCCGCGGAGCGTGGCGTGGTCGCCGATCTCGATGTACTGGTCGCGGTCGAACTCGACGCGGTACCGGTACTCGAGGTAGGTCATCTCGCCCCACGGCGTGCTGCGCGGCGTCTGCTTCATGTGCTCGGGCGTGGAGATCTCCGGCGTGCGCTTCTGGAACTTCACGGCCTGCAGCCCGGCGTCGGCCGCGACGTCGATGAGTCGCTTGGCGATGTCGACGTCGCCGTTGTGGTTCAGGCCGATCTCGCCGATGAGGTACGCGGGGTGGCCCGCGCCGATCGTGGACGTGCCGATGGTGACGGTCATGGTGCTCCGTTCGGTGCGGGGACGTGCGGCTCGGTGGCCGGACGGTGGTCTGGTGCGTGCTCGTCGGACCGGTGCGCGGGACGGTCGAGCCGTGGTGCGAGGGCGGACGCGAGCGCGAGGTCGGCCGGGTCGTCGACGTCGATCGCTCCGGCACCGTCGACGACGACGAGTTCGACGCGGCCGTGGAACCGGTGGCGGTGCTCGCGGAAGGCGGCGGCCCGGAAGGCGTAGAACGCGCCCGTCTCGCGGAACTCCGGCTCGCGGTCCTGCCGCCGAGGGCGGACGGCCTGGTCGTGGTTCACGGCGCGGGCGGAGCCGTCGGCGCCGATGCGCCAGAGGAACGCGTGCGAGGGCGCCGCGGCGAACACCGAGTCGGCGTGGCCGTCGCGGACCCGGCTGACGGCGGCGTCGAGGTCGGCCGGGTCGATGAACGGCGAGGTCGCCTGCAGGAACACGACGACCTCGGGCTCCTCGCCCGCGGCCGCGAGCGTGTCGAGGACGTGCAGCAGCGCGGACTCCGACGAGGCCTCGTCCCCGGCGAGCGCTGCCGGACGCCGGACGACCCGGGCGCCGGCGGACACGGCCTCGGCCGCGATGGCGTCGCCGTCCGTCGAGACCACGACGGTGTCGATCGTCGTCGCTGCTCGGGCGGACTCGACCGCGCGACGGACCAGGGAGCGCCCGGCGACGGGGCGGAGGTTCTTGCCCGGGATGCCCTTCGACCCCGCGCGGGCCGGGACGACCGCGACGACGGAACCGGTGGGGCGCATGCTGGGGACGCTACGAAGCCGCGGTGTCGCGGAGGCGAACACCAGGCAGACGCGCGCCGAACCGTTCCGGAACCCGACCCGGCGGACGCACGCCGCGCCTCCCGGCGCTTCCACAGCGCTGCCAACGGATGCCGAAAGCCGATCCGGTGACGCTGGGACCATGCGCATCAGCTCCCGCACACCCGCCGTCCAGCGAGCACGGTGGGAACGTCCTGCCTTCTTCGGCCTGCTGCTCGTGACGGGCGTCCTGTACCTGGTGAACCTCGGGGTGAACGGGTACGCGAACGCGTTCTACTCGGCGGCCGTGCAGGCGGGGAGCCAGAGCTGGGAGGCGTTCTTCTACGGCTCCTCGGACGCGGGCAACTCGATCACGGTGGACAAGCCGCCGGCGTTCCTCTGGGTGATGGAGCTGTCCGTGCGCCTGTTCGGCCTCAACTCGTGGGCGATCCTCGTGCCGGAGGCCCTGATGGGCGTCGGGACCGTGGCACTGCTGTACGTCATCGTCCGGCGGCGGTTCTCCGCCGGGGCCGCGCTCGTCGCGGGCGCCGCTCTCGCGACGACCCCGGTCGCGACCCTGATGTTTCGCTTCAACAACCCGGACGCACTGCTCACTCTGCTCATGGTGCTGTCGCTCTGGCTCGTCCTGCGCGGTGTCGAGAGCGGGCGTCTGCGGTGGGTCGTCCTGGCCGGCGTGGCCGTCGGGATCGCCTTCCTGACGAAGCAGCTGCAGGGGTTCCTCATCCTGCCCGTGCTCGTCGGCGTGTACCTGTACTGCTCGTCGCTGCCGTTCGTGAAGCGCGTCGTGCACCTGCTGTGGGCGGCCCTCGCCGTGGTCGTCGCCGGCGGGTGGTGGGTCGCCGTGGTGGAACTCGTGCCGTCGTCGTCCCGCCCGTACATCGGCGGGTCGCAGACGAACTCGTTCCTCGAGCTGACCTTCGGGTACAACGGCCTCGGACGGGTCACGGGCGACGAGACCGGCAGCGTGACCGGGGGCGGCGGAACTGCCGGAGCCGGCTCCTGGGGCGCCACCGGGCTGCTGCGGCTGTTCGGGTCGGAGTTCGCCGGGCAGATCACCTGGCTCCTGCCCACCGCACTGGTCCTGCTCGTGGCGGCGCTCGTCGCGATCGGGTTCCGGCAGCGGACGCCGTCTGCTCGCTCCCGCCTCGCCACGGTCATCGCGCTGGGTGGGTCGCTGCTCGTGACCGGGCTGGTGTTCAGCTTCATGGGCGGGATCTTCCACCCGTACTACACGGTCGCGCTCGCGCCGTACATCGCCGGGCTCGTGGGCATCGGCGCTGGGGTGCTGTGGGAGCGGCGCGCGTCGTGGTGGTGGCGTGGGACGGCGGCGTTCGCGGTGGTCGTCACGGTGGTGTGGCAGTGGCACCTGCTGACGGCGGCGTCGGGCTGGCAGCCGTGGAGCCGGTGGGTGGTGCTCGTGGTCGGGGTGGTGACGGCGGCGGCGGTGCTGGTGCCGGTGCACGGCGGCGGGCTCGCGAGGTGGTCCCGTCCGATCAGCAGCGTCGCGGTCGTCGGTGCGGTCGTCACGGCGCTGCTCGGACCGGCGGCGTACTCGATCGACACGGTGACGACCGCGCACACCGGGGCGCTGCCCTCGGCCGGACCGACCGTCGCGGGCGGAGGGTTCGGTGGCGGCGGGTTTGGTGGCGGCGGGGCTCGCGGTGGCGGTGGCGGCGGGTTCGGCGGTCCTGGAGGCGCGGGTGGCGTCGGCGGGACCGGTGGACCGGGTGGGGCGGGCGCGGCCGGCGGGACCGGTGGGACCGGTGGCGGGACCGGGACCGGTGGCGGGACCGGGACGGGTCGTGCGGGTGGCGGCGGGGTCGGCGGAGCCGGTGGGCTGCTCGGCGGGTCCACCGAGGTCTCCTCGACGCTGCGGAAGGCGCTCCTGGAGGACGCCGACGACTACACCTGGGTCGCCGCCACCATCGGTTCGAACAGTGCCGCGACCTACCAGCTGGCCACGGGCGCCTCGGTGATGCCCATCGGCGGCTTCAACGGCTCGGACCCGTCACCCACCCTCGCGGAGTTCCAGGCAGACGTCGCTGCCGGGAAGATCCACTACTTCATCGCCGGTAGCGTCGGGCAGTCGAACGGCGGCAGCGATGCGGCGTCGAAGATCTCCGAGTGGGTCGAGTCGACCTTCACCTCGTCCACGATCGGAGGCGTCACGGTCTACGACCTCACCGCGGGCTAGGGTCGACGAGTGCTCGGAGCCGACGATCCCCTGGACCCGTTGCCCCGTCGCGTCCTCGTCGCCGGCACCACGGGCGTCGGGAAGACCACCACGGCCGGGCGGATCGGCCGGGTCCTCGGCCTTCCGCACACCGAGATCGACGCGCTGTACCACGGGCCCGGCTGGGTCCCGCGGGACACCTTCGTTGCCGACGTCGAGCGGTACACGAGCGAACCCGTGTGGGTGACGGAGTGGCAGTACACCTCCGTCCGGGCGATGCTCGCGGAGCGGGCGGACACCCTCGTGTGGATCGACCTGCCGACGTCCGTGGCGCTGTGGCGGCTGCTGCGTCGGACGCTCCACCGTCGGTTCGGGCGCGTCGAGATGTGGAACGGCAACGTCGAACCGTCGTTGTGGACGTTCTTCACCGATCGCGGCCACATCCTCCGCTGGGGCATCAGCACCCGCAACGTGACGCGTCGTCGGGTGCCCGAGCTCGTCGAGACCGCGCCGCACCTGCGCATCGTCCACCTCCGGTCGCAGCGGGAGGTCGACCGGTTCGTGCAGCACCTCGGCGAGGGTCGCGGATAGAATCGGGGCCGTTCGCCTCCGTAGCTCAGTGGATAGAGCAGGTGGTTTCTACCCACCGTGCCGCGGGTTCGATTCCTGCCGGGGGCACACACGACGAAGGCCGCCGTCCATCGGGACGGCGGCCTTCGTGTCGTTCGGCGACTGCCTACTCGTCGTCGTCGGCAGCGCGTCGACGGAGTTCGCTCGCGCTGATGGGCTGCGTGTAGGGCGCTTCCGAGGTCTCGTTCGCGTC
Source organism: Curtobacterium sp. BH-2-1-1 (assembly GCF_001806325.1). NCBI lineage: Bacteria > Bacillati > Actinomycetota > Actinomycetes > Micrococcales > Microbacteriaceae > Curtobacterium > Curtobacterium sp. BH-2-1-1. The sequence goes on along the minus strand of NZ_CP017580.1, from coordinate 608,342 downwards.
GGCCGGTTCGGCGGGGCCGTCCGCGATGCGGGTCGGGATCGACCGGGTGTGTGCGGTGGTCGAGGTGTCGACACCGCGGGCGTCGGACTCCGTGGTGCGGTTGACGTGCGCGTCCGCCGAGGTCGGCTTGGCGACCGGCGGTGCTGCGCTCGCGTCGGGACCGGTCGTGTTCGCCCCGCGGGGCCCGCTGCTCCGGGGGTCCGTGGTGGGACGGTCGGTGCCGCGAGGGCTGCTCGGCCGGACGTCGTCGACCGCGTCGGCGTTGTCGGTGTCCGCGCCGGACGCGGTCGACTCGGTCGCCGAGCCGCGGCTGCCGGCGGGCGATGCCGGTGAGCCCAGGGGTGCCCGGGTCGGGGCGGCGACGCCGTCGCCGTACGCGCGGGTCGCGCCGTCGCCGTACGCGCGGGTCGCGCCGTCGCCGTACGTGCGCGTCGCGCCGTCGCCGTACGTGCGCGTGGCGTTCGTGTCGGAGATCGGGGTCGTCCGGTTCGTGCTGGAGGTGTCCGAGATCGGCGTCGTCGCGTTCGGGTCGACCGGTGCGGCGCCGCCGCGGGTGACCGAGAAGCCTGCACCAGCAGCGCCGGAGGTGGCACCGGCGCCGGGGGCTGCGGCGGCCGTGCTAGCCGGGGCGGGCGCGTTCGCCGGGGCGGGCCGGAGGGAGGTCGTCGTCGGCGTCGGGCGCTCGGCAGGGACCGCGGTGGTCGTGCCGGCGTCCGTCGGTCGCGCGGGGGCGGCCTGGTCGGCGTTCCAGTCCTGCTGCCGCGTGATGAGCTCGGCGTCGGGGTCGGGCGAATCGAACTTCCAGCGCTCGAGGTCGCTCTTGAAGAGCTTGCGCGCCCGGTTCGGTCGTGCCTGCCATTCGAGGATGCGATCACGGAACTCGGCGAGCGACTGCTCCGCCTGGAAGCTGAAGGTCGAGGAGTTCTTCTTGATGTCCGCGATCTCGTGCTGCGTCCAGTTTGCTGCGAGGGGCGCACCGGCAACGGGGAGCAGACGGAGTCGGATGTCGGCGTCCTCGGCGAGGTGGTCGGCGTACGCGCGCTCGTCGTGTCCGAGGGAGCCCCAGGTCGCGGCCTTGCGTGCAGCCGAGACGATGCCCGCGACGGCGGCGTTCCGCGCTTCGCGTTCCTGCATCGCCACGACCCGCTTCGTCGCCCCGCGGCCGATGAGCGCCGCGATGACGCCCGCCACGACGATCGCGACGAACGGGATGAGCGCGCCGGAGATCACGCGCCAGCCGTTGTCGGACGAGATCCAGTCGGTCAGGTCGTTCCACCAGTCCATGCGCGCACCCTACTCACGAAACGGTCAGGCATCGGGGAGGTCGGACGGTGTTCCGCGCATCCGACCGGACATGATTCCAATGTGGAACATCATGTCGTCCGGTGAGGCCGGATCAGCCCCAGCGCAGGCAGTCCACGGCGTCGTCGGCCGACCAGACGTTCGGGAGCTCGACGAAGCGTCGCTCGGTCGACACGTACCGACGGGCCCGGTAGGCGGTGCCCCCGGCGACGTCGACGCGGTCCACGTACCCGACGATCTCGCCGTTCGCCCGGGTCACGCGGCTGAGGTCGTCGCGGACGTCGAGGATCCGGAGGTCGCCGCGCGAGCGGGCCACGGGCGCGGTACGGATCCGGAAGACCGGTTCGTTCGTGGTCTGCATCGTGGTGCCTCCTGCTCGTCGGTGTGTCTTCGACGGTACGGTCCACCACCGACACGCCGAGTGCGCTCGGACGATCCGGGGAGCGTTGCCGGGGACGTGCGCGTTGTGGAGGAGGCGTGCCCCGGTCGCGGCTCGCTCCGAGCGGGGAGCGGTAGGTTGCGGCCATGACGACCTTCGTGCTCGCAGGTGGATGTTTCTGGTGTCTCGACGCCGTGTACCGCACGCTCCAGGGCGTGCAGGACGTGGTGTCCGGCTACGTCGGCGGCGAGGTCGAGAACCCCTCGTACGAGTCGGTGTGCACCGGGACGACCGGTCACGCCGAGGCGGTGGCGGTCACCTTCGACGAGACGGTCATCCCGGCCGATGTCATCCTCGACGTGTTCTTCACGCTGCACGACCCGCGGCAGCTGAACCGGCAGGGCGCCGACGTCGGCACGCAGTACCGCTCGGCGATGTTCCCGGCCGACGACGACCAGAAGGCCCTGTTCGAGCGGGCGATCGCGCGCGCCTCGGACATCTGGGACGGCGGCATCGTGACGACGATCGAACCGCTCGGTACCTTCTACCGTGCGGAGGAGTACCACCAGGACTTCTTCGCGAAGAACCCCGGTCAGGGCTACTGCCTCGCGGTGGCGCTGCCCAAGGTGAACAAGGTCCGCAAGGCCTACAGTCAGTACATCCTGGCGTCCTGAGACTCCGGACGTCGGGGCCACGAGGAGGTGGTCGAACGATGACGAACAACACCGGGACCTGGGTCGCGGTCGGACCAGCGGGAGCGGTCGGCAGCATCCACCGAGCAGACGGCGGGTTCCGCGTCGAGCTCTACGGTCGGAGCGCGGGCGGCGGGACGTACCCGTCGCTCGAGTCGGCGAAGGGCGCCGTGCACGCAGCGCTCGGCCCGTTGGCGGACCGACCCGAGTTCCGCGCGCACTAAACGCGCGGTGCCACGTCTCGACCAGGAGGCGCGGGGGACTCGTCCTCCACAACGCACCTGATCGAGTCATCCAGTCACAGATCGAGCCCCGGGTCGCTTGCGCGACCCGGGGCTCGATGACGATCGACGCATGAACGACACCATCACCGTCTGCGGGATCATCGCCACCGAGCCACGTCACCTCGTGACCGACACCGGCATCGCCATCACGAGCATGCGCCTCGCCTCACCGTCCCGACGCTGGGACCGGGCGACCTCGACCTGGACCAACGGTGCCACGAACTGGTACACCGTCACGGCCTTCCGATCGCTCGCGGCCAACGTGCACCGTTCCCTGAAGAAGGGCGACCGCATCGTCGTCACCGGGCGCATCCGCATCCGGACGTGGGAGCGGGACGGTCGCGGCGGCACCTCCGTCGAGATCGACGCCGAGGCACTCGGGCACGACCTCGCCTGGGGCATCAGCAACTGGGTCCGCGTCCCGCGGCACACGGGTGAGGCGACCGCGCCTCCGGGGAGCACCTCGGGCGTCCTGCCGAACGTCGACCCGCTCACCGGCGAGGTCGGCACGGCGGGCACGGACCGCACCCCCGTACCGGGTGTCGACCCCGACCCGACGGAGCCGGACGTCCGCGAGGAACTGCCCGACGGCGCCGAGGCCGCTCGCCACGCCGCGGCGGCGATCGGTCACGAGTTCGACGTCGTCGTGGGCGTCGACCCGGTGGTGGACGGGGACGAGCGTGCCGCGGCCTGAGCCGGTCCCCGTCCCCGCTCCCGGGCGCCTACCGCCAGTTCTGGGCGATCATCGCGATGCCCGCGACCTCGGTGGTGTCCCAGTTGCCGCCGCGGGGGAGCCCCGAGACCCGTCCGTCGATCGAGAAGCTCGCACCCTGGACCTTCGGGCTGTTCGTCTGCTTCGCCTTGAGCCCGTGGAACGAGAAGCTCGTGTTCCACGTGCCGGCGAGCCCCGTCCGACCGGACGAGTCGCCGACCTTGATCGAGATGTCGTTCACCTGCGAGTGCACGACGTCACCGTTGAGGCGGGCGTTCGCCTCGGCGTTGAAGAAGAGCCGCCCGTCGAGGTTCAGGGCGATCGTGCCGACCGTGCGGTTGTTGAGGATGACCGACGCGACGTCGTTCTTGTACCAGCGCAGCCCGACCGACGTCTTGCTGTGCGAGGCACCGCCCATGTAGCCGTACGTGAACTTGCCGTTCTGCACCCGCTCCCAGATGAACCGGGGCTGCCCCTTGCTCACGGACGAGGCGGTGTCGGACTGGATCCCCACGGCGAACGCGTTGTTGTGGGCGTCGTGGACGTTGATGTACGACGAGTACCCGGTGCCCGAGCCGCTCTCGATGAGGTGCGCGGTGTACTGGACGTAGGGGTTGCCGCGCGGGACGGGCGACGCTGCCGAGGCAGCCGTCGCCGGGGCGAGCAGCGCGACGGTGAGCGCGGTGGCTCCCGCGAGGGGGAGCGCGAGACGGCGCAGACGCTTGGTGAACATGTCCTGATCCTCTCCGGTGGTCGATCGACCGTGCTCCCGGTGCGGAGCGGGGAAACGGTACGTCGAAGTCGGCGAGCGCAACAGCCCCCGTGCGTGATCCGGCGAACCGGCGACCGGGCAGACGGACGCCCCGCACTGTCAGTACACTTGGCGCGATATGGCTGAGTACATCTACCAGATGGTCCGCGCCCGCAAGGCGGTCGGCGACAAGCTGATCCTCGACGACGTCACGATGTCGTTCCTCCCCGGCGCCAAGATCGGCGTCGTCGGGCCGAACGGTGCGGGCAAGTCGACGATCCTGAAGATCATGGCGGGTCTCGACCAGCCGTCCAACGGCGAGGCGAAGCTCACCCCGGGCTTCACCGTCGGCATCCTCATGCAGGAGCCCGAGCTCGACGAGTCGAAGACGGTGCTCGAGAACGTGCAGGAAGGCGTCGGCGAGATCCACGCGAAGATCACGCGCTTCAACGAGATCTCCGCGCAGATGGCCGAGCCGGACGCCGACTTCGACGCGCTCCTCGCCGAGATGGGCACCCTGCAGGAGGACATCGACGCGGCGGACGCGTGGGACCTCGACTCGCAGCTCGAGCAGGCCATGGCCGCGCTCCAGTGCCCCCCGGGGGACGAGCTCGTCACGCACCTGTCCGGTGGTGAGAAGCGTCGTGTGGCGCTCTGCAAGCTGCTGCTCCAGAAGCCGGACCTGCTCCTCCTCGACGAGCCCACCAACCACCTCGACGCCGAGTCCGTCCTCTGGCTCGAGCAGCACCTGCAGCAGTACCACGGTGCCGTCCTGGCCGTGACCCACGACCGGTACTTCCTCGACCACGTCGCGCAGTGGATCGCCGAGGTCGACCGCGGTCGTCTCTACCCGTACGAGGGCAACTACTCGACCTACCTCGAGAAGAAGCGCGCCCGGCTCGAGGTCCAGGGCAAGAAGGACGCCAAGCTCGCGAAGCGTCTTTCCTCGGAGCTCGACTGGGTCCGCAGCAACACGAAGGGCCGCCAGGCGAAGTCCAAGGCCCGTCTCGCCCGCTACGAGGAGATGGTCACCGAGGCCGAGCGCACGCGCAAGCTCGACTTCGAGGAGATCGTCATCCCCGTCGGCCCGCGCCTGGGCTCGCAGGTCATCGACGCCGAGAAGCTGCACAAGCAGTTCGGCGAGCGCATCATCATCGACGACCTGTCCTTCACGCTGCCCCGCAACGGCATCGTCGGCGTGATCGGCCCGAACGGCGTCGGCAAGACCACGCTGTTCAAGACGATCGTCGGCCTCGAACCGCTCGACGGCGGCACGCTGAAGATCGGCGAGACGGTCGACATCTCGTACGTCGACCAGAGCCGCGGTGGCATCGACCCGAACAAGAACCTGTGGGAGGTCGTGTCCGACGGACTCGACTACATCCAGGTCGGCAAGACCGAGATCCCGTCGCGTGCGTACGTGTCGCAGTTCGGGTTCAAGGGTCCGGACCAGCAGAAGAAGGCCGGGGTGCTCTCCGGTGGTGAGCGCAACCGTCTGAACCTGGCGCTGACGCTCAAGCAGGGCGGCAACCTGCTGCTCCTCGACGAGCCGACGAACGACCTCGACGTCGAGACCCTCGGCAGCCTCGAGAACGCGCTGCTCGAGTACCCGGGTTGTGCCGTGGTCATCACGCACGACCGGTGGTTCCTCGACCGCATCGCGACACACATCCTCGCGTGGGAAGGCCTGAACGAGGACGGCACGCCGAACTGGTACTGGTTCGAGGGCAACTTCGAGGCGTACGAGGAGAACAAGATCGAGCGGCTCGGCGCCGACGCGGCGAAGCCGGGTCGGGCGACCTACCGCAAGCTCACCCGCGACTGACCGTGGCGCGGTTGCACGCTTCGGTCCGCATGCGGTGGAGCGACATCGACGCCTACGGTCACGTCAACAACTCCGCGATGCTGCGCCTCCTGGAAGAGGCGCGCATCGTGGGGTTCTGGGGACCCGACCCGGAAGAGCGCGCTCCGGACGGGTCGGTCCCGGAGCCGATCATCGACGGGCGGCCGGGTTCCGGCACCATGACCGTGATCGCGGCGCAGCGCCTCGAGTACCTCGCGTCGATCCCGTACCTGCGGCAGCCGCTCGACATCCAGATGTGGATCGGGCGGCTCGGCGGCGCGAGCATCGACGTCTCGTACGAGGTCTGGTCGCCGGTCGGGCACGAGCCCGCGGTGCTGTACACCCGGGCGACGACCGCGCTCGTGATGGTCGACGCCGTCAGCAACCGTCCGCGTCGGCTGACCGAGGCCGAGCGGGACGCGTGCGCCGCCTACGTCGAAGCCCCGGTGGAGTTCTCCCGCCCGTAGGACGGACCGCAGCACCGTCGGCCGGTTCAGCGCGGGACGCGCATCATCCCCTCCTGCGCGACCGATGCCAGCAGCCGCCCGTCCGACGAGAACATCCGCCCGAACGCGAGTCCCCGACCGCCCTGCGCGCTCGGGGACTCCTGCGTGTAGAGCACCCACTCGTCGGCCCGGCCGTCACGGTGCCACCACATCGCGTGGTCGAGGCTCGCGCTCTTCACGCCGGGGGTGCCCCAAGCCACCCCGTGACGCCGCATGATCGGCTCGAGGATGGACAGGTCGCTCGCGTACGCGAGGACGGCACGGTGCAGCGCCGGGTCGGCGGGGAGGTCGCCGTCGACCCGGAACCACACCGCCTGGTGGGCGATGTGCTCGCCCTGGACGTCGACGAACACCGGGCCCTCGACGTGCCGCAGGTCGATGGAGCGTTCGGCCCACGCCCGAGCGACCGGGTGGTCGATGGCGGACAGGATCGACGCGGCCGACGGCAGGGACTCCGGTTCGGGCACGTCGACGGGGAACGGGTCCTGGTGCTCGACGCCGACGTCCGGGCGCTGGAACGAGGCGATCATCGAGAAGATCGGCACACCGCGCTGGTAGGCCTGCACCCGCCGCGCGGCGAACGACCGCCCGTCGTGGATGCGTTCCACACCGAAGGTGATCGGGACGTCGATGTCGCCGGGGCGGAGGAAGTAGCCGTGCATCGAGTGGATGTCGCGGTCCTCGATGGTGGCCTGCGCGGCGACGATGCACTGCGCGAGCACCTGCCCGCCGAACACCCGGCCGCCGGGGGACCAGTGGCTCGCGCCGGTGAGGATGGTCTCGCCCGTGCTCGCGCCGGTGTCCTCGAGTCTGAGGGTCCGCAGGAAGTCCGGTTCGCCGTTCACACCGAGCAGTCTACGAACGCCCCGGCGCCGAGCCGTGCCCGGTAGGCTGCTGGGTGACATGGGCACCTCGTTCACGCTTCCCGACGCAGCCTCCCTCGGGGACCTGCGCACCTACCTCGGACGGGCCGCCCGCATCGAGGACGGCTCCGTCCGACTCATCGCGGACTCCGGCGTCCTCGCGGTCTACACCGCGATCCTCTACCCGCTCGGGCTGCTCGACGAACTACCGACGGTCCTCGGCCTGCGCACGTTCTCGCTCGCGCAGCCGGCGACCGTCGACGCGGTCGTCCCGCTGGCCTCGCTGCAGGAACGTCTGCGGCTGCTCGCCGAGGCGCACGACGCCGAGCACGCCGACGGCGCCGACCCCACCCGGGCGACCCCGATCGAGGTGGAAGTCCCGCTCGAGGTCCACACCGTCACCTGGGCGGCGATCTCCCCGCCCCGCGGTGGCTGGGTCCCGTTGCCCGACGTCTCGCCGGAGCTCCTCCGCCGTGCCGCACGCGACGGCATCGCCGAGGTCGCCGACGCCGTCCCGACGAACGCCGGCGAGGCCATCGTCCGCAAGGTCCGTTCCGAGGTCTGGGGCCGTCCGGTCGCGGGCATCGAGCACGTCCCCGCCGGCGCGGGCTTCGCGGGGGAGAGCCTCGGCTTCCTCGGCCACGACCCGGTGCGGCTCTTCGAGACCGGCCCGTGGAGCCGCCTGACCACCTCGCGCGGGCACGTGCTCGTCAAGCGTCGCGCCTGGACCCTCAACTCGTAGGCAGCCGGTTCCGGACCGGGCGTGGTTGGCTGGCTCCATGCACGTCTTCCTCACCGGCGCGTCCGGGTACATCGGTTCCTCGGTCCTCCGCGCACTCGTCGCCCACGAGCACGAGGTCACCGCCCTCGTCCGCACGGACGAGAAGGCACAGGCGGTCCGCGACGCGGGCGGCCGCGCCCTCGTCGGTGACGTCACCGACACCGACGTCGTCCGCCGGCTCGCACACGAGGCGGACGCCGTCGTGCACACGGCCTCGGCCCAGGGCATCGACGCGGACTTCATCGCGACCGTGCTCACGGCGCTCGAGGGCACCCCGAAGCCGTTCGTGCACACCGGCGGGATCTTCACCTTCGGCGACTCGACCGACATCTCCGAGCAGTCGCCGCTGTCGCCGCCGGCACTCACCGCCTGGCGCGCGCCGAACGAGGCGACGGTGCGGGCGAGCAGCGTCCGGACGACGATCATCGCCCCCGGCATCGTGTACGGCCGCGGCGCCGGCATCCCCGCGATGTTCGTCGGGGACGGCGAGCACGAGGTCCGACTCGTCGGTGACGGTTCGCAGCGCTGGACGACGGTGCACACCGACGACCTCGGCGAGCTCTACGTCCTCGCCCTGCACCGCGGTGAGCAGGACGGCTCCGTCGTCGCGGCCACCGGGGACAATCCGACGGTCCGCGAGATCGCGGAGGCGGGAGCGCACGGTTCGCCGATCGTGGCCGAGAGCGTCGACGCCAGCCGCGAGCGCCTCGGCACCGAGTACGCCGACGCGCTGCTGCTCCACCAGGAGGCCTCGGGTGCCCATGCGCGCAGCGCGTTCGGGTGGAACCCGACCCGGCCCCCGCTCGTCGAGGACCTCGCCGACGGCTCCTACGTCCGCTGACGCGACCGGTGACGGACTGGAGGCGCGGCGCCAGCTGGCACCGCGCCTCCAGTCCGTCAGCCGCGCACGTCCGTCAGTCGAACGTGTTCGTCATGGCGTGTGCCGCCCGGTCGAGGTAGGCCCAGAGCTCTGCCTCGTCGAGGGGCGCGAGCTGGAGGGACTCGACCGCCTCGCGCATGTGGTGGAGCCAACGCTCACGGGCCTCGGACGTGATCCGGAACGGCATGTGCCGCATCCGCAGCCGGGGGTGCCCGCGTTCCTCGCTGTAGGTCCCCGGGCCGCCCCAGTACTGCTGCAGGAAGGCCGAGAGACGCCAGATCGCCCCCTCGAGGTCGTCCGCCGGGTACATCGGCCAGATGACGTCGTCCTGCTGCACGCCCTCGTAGAAGCGCCGGACGAGCCGGTCGAAGGTGGGTGCGCCGCCGATGCGCTCGTAGAGGGAGCCGGTGGCCGAGACGCCGTGCTCGCCGACCCGCAGCGTGATCGGCTGTGCGGGCGGGGTGGGGTCGGTCATCGCGGGTCCTTCCCGGCGTCGGGGTCGTCGGTCCGGATCGGCTGACCGAGGACGTTCTTGCGGCCGCGTCGGGGCTTGGTCGGCGCCGGCGTGGGCTGGGTCCGCACGGTGCGGAGACCGTTGATCGAGGTCGCGTTCTCCCACCCGGCGGGCATGATCATCGCCATCGCGGGCAGGGTCACGCCGAGTTCGTCGACGGCGTGCTTCAGTCGGACGCGGAGCTCGCGGCCGACGACGTCGAGCTCGGACGCCCGCGTCTTCACGACGAGCCGGAACACCATGCCGGCGTCCGTGATCGACTGCAGGCCCCAGATCTCCGGCTTCTCGACGATGCGTTGGCGCCACCGGGGCTCCTGCGACATCGTGACCGCGGCCTTGAGGAGGGCGTCCTGCACGGCGTCGATGTCGGTGTCGTACGGGACCGTGATGTCGACGAGGACGCGCGACCAGCCCTGCGAGAGGTTGCCGACGCGCAGGATCTGCCCGTTCGGCACGAACCAGAGGATGCCGTTCACGTCGCGGATCTGCATGACCCGCAGCCCGACGTTCTCGACGACGCCGGTGGCCTGGCCGGTGTCGACGACGTCGCCGACGCCGGCCTGGTCCTCGAGGATCATGAACACGCCGGAGAGCAGGTCGCGCACGATGCTCTGTGCGCCGACCGCGAGCCCGGCGGCGACGAGCGAGGCGCCACCGACGATCCCGACGGCCGCGTTCGGGATGACGAGCGGGATGATGACGACGAGTGCGAGCACGACGACGATCACCGTCGCGAGGTTCTCGAGCACGCTGCCGAGCGTGCGGGTGCGCTGGACGACGCGGGCGGTCTGGATCGGTGAGGCGATGAGTGCCTGCGTGTCGGTCGCGCCCTGACGCTTCTTCACGCCGTTCACGACGCGGTCGACGACGCCCTTGATCGAGTGCCGCAGGATGATCCGCAGGACCAGCGCGGCGAGGATCGTGATGACGATCGTGATCGGGACGTGCCAGGTGTTGACGAACTCGCCGAACGTCTGCGAGACGGCCTCTGCCGGGCCTGACGGGGTCGGGGAGGGAACTGCAGCCAAGATCATGATCCGGTCGATGCTAGAGGGCGGGGCCCTGGTGTCCGCTGGGGAACGCCAGGACCCCGCCGATCCTCATCCGAGACTCAGGCGTCCGCCGCCTGGACCCGCAGGGCACGCTCGGTCCCCGCCAGGCTCTCGGACACGATGCGACGCAGCGCCGGGGTCTCCGGGTGCGCCTCGAGCCACGCGGCCGCGGCGTCCCGCAGCTCGGCCGACGCGAGCGGCGCCGGGTAGAGCCCCGAGACGATGGTGTCGGCCATGTGGTAGCTGCGCTCGGCCCAGATGCGCGTGAGCACGTCGAAGTACTTCGGGACGAGCCCCTCGAGCACGACCGGGCTGTTCACGTGCTGGTACCCGACCGTGGTCTGGCGCACGATCGCGTTGGGCAGCTCGGACGAGTCCACGAGCGACGAGAACGCCGCGAGCTTGCCCTCGGCCGTGGGGATCGTCGCACGGGCACGCGCGGCGGCCTGCTCGCCCGACGCGGTCTTGTCCGCAGCGAGCTCGGCGTCGACCTCGGCACCGGAGGCGGCACCCGCGAGCACGAGGCCCTCGAGCAGCTCCCAGCGCAGGTCGGTGTCGATCTCGAGCCCGTTCAGCGTCACCGAACCGTCGCGCAGGCCGCTCAGGGTGGCCACGTGCTCGGGCGTGGAGGCGATCTGCGCGAAGAACTTCACGAACTGGAACTGCGCGTCGGAACCGGCCTCGGCGCTCGACGCGAGGTTCCAGAGCGTGTCACCGACGGTGCGCACGGTCTGGTCGACCTTCGCCGGCGCGACGTAGTTGCGCGCGGTCAGGAGCAGCTGCGAGAGCGTCGTGCGGATCGTGGTCGACTCGGTCTCGGTGGCGATGTTGCCGAGCACCAGGCGGACGTAGTCGCTGGCGGGCGACTCGGCGTCACGCGTGGCGTCCCACATCGCGCCCCACACGATCGAGCGGGCGAGCGGGTTCGCGATCGAGGCGAGGTGCTCGATGGCGGTCCGGCGCGAGTGCTCGTCGAGACGGATCTTGGCGTAGGCGAGGTCGTCGTCGTTGAGGAGCACGAGGTCGCCGCGCTGCACGCCGACGAGCTCCGGGACCTCGGTGCGGGCACCGTCGACGTCGATCTCGACGCGGTGCACGCGCTCGAGCTTGCCGCCGGAGGACGCGGTGTCGGCGCCGAACGGTGCGTCCGAGTCCTGCGTGACGGCGTAGACGCCGATCGCCAGACGGTGCGGACGGAGCGTCGGGTAGTCGGCCGGCGCTTCCTGCAGCACGGCGAACGACGCGATCGCGCCGGACTCGTCGACCTCGATCTCGGGGCGGAGCGTGTTCACCCCGGCGGTCTCGAGCCAGGCCTTCGACCACTCGGAGAGGTCACGGCCGCTGGTGGCCTCGAGCTCGACGAGCAGGTCGCGCAGTTCGGTGTTCGAGTGGTGGTGCTTCTTGAAGTACGCCGAGACGCCCGCGAAGAACGCGTCGATGCCGACCCACGCCACGAGCTGCTTCAGGACGGAACCGCCCTTGGCGTACGTGATGCCGTCGAAGTTGACCTGGACGTCCTCGAGGTCGTTGATCGTCGCGACGATCGGGTGGGTCGAGGGGAGCTGGTCCTGGCGGTAGGCCCAGGACTTCTCCATCGCCTGGAACGTGGTCCACGCCTCGGTCCACTCGGTGGCCTCGGCCGTGGCGATCGTCGAGGCCCACTCGGCGAAGGACTCGTTGAGCCACAGGTCGTTCCACCACTTCATGGTGACGAGGTCGCCGAACCACATGTGGGCGAGCTCGTGCAGGATCGTGACGACCCGGCGTTCCTTGATGGCGTCGGTCACCTTCGACCGGAAGACGTAGGTCTCGGTGAAGGTGACGGCCCCGGCGTTCTCCATCGCGCCGGCGTTGAACTCCGGCACGAACAGCTGGTCGTACTTCTCGAAGGGGTACGGGACGTCGAACTTCTCCTCGTAGTAGGCGAAGCCCTTCTTCGTGGTCTCGAAGACGTACTCGGGGTCGAGGTACTCGGCCAGCGACTTCCGCGCGAAGACGCCGAGCGGGATGGTCCGACCGTCGCGGCTCGTCAGCTTGTCGCGAACGACCTCGTACGGGCCGGCGACGAGGGCGGTGATGTAGCTGGAGATCTTCGCCGTCGGGGGGAAGGCCCACGTGGCGATGTCGCCGTCGACGTGCGGCTCGGGCGTGGGGGAGTTCGAGACGACCTGCCACCGGGACGGCGCCGTCACGGTGAAGGTGAACTCGGCCTTGAGGTCGGGCTGCTCGAACACGGCGAACATGCGACGCGAGTCGGGCACCTCGAACTGGGAGTACAGGTACACCTCGTCGTCGACCGGGTCGACGAAGCGGTGCAGGCCCTCGCCCGTGTTCGTGTAGAGCGCATCGCTGACGACCACGAGCTCGTTCTGCTCCTGCAGGCCGTCGAGCTGGATGCGGACCCCGTCGTTCACGGCGGCGACGTCGAGCGCCGTGCCGTTCAGCGTGATCGAGTGCACCGACTTCGTGATGGCGTCGATGAACGTGGACGCACCGGCGGTGGCGGTGAAGCGCACCCGCGTGGTGCTGCCGAACGTCTCGGCGCCGCGGGTCAGGTCGAGCTCGACGTCGTACGTCTGCACGTCGACGATCGCGGCACGTTCCTGGGCTTCGATTCGGGTGAGGTTCTCTCCGGGCACGGACGCTCCATCTTCGCGGTTGCACACGGACGGTCCTTGTCCGCGTGAGGGGGGTCCCGGCACGGCGTCGTGCACCGGCGGGACGGTCGCCTCCAGCCTAGCGAGCACGCGTACGCTCGCATCCGTGACCGACACGACTGTGGACAAGACGACCGCCGACCGCACCGCTGTGGAGTTCTGGTTCGACCCGAACTGCCCCTGGGCCTGGATGACGAGCCGCTGGGTCGGCGAGGTCGCCCGGCACCGCGACCTCGACGTCACCTGGAACGTGATGAGCCTGTTCGTCCTCAACGAGGACCAGGACGTCCCGGACACCTACCGCGAGCGGCTCGTGGCCGGGCAGGTCTACCCGCGCATCGTGACCGCTGCACGGCTCCGCCTCGGCCAGGAGATCGTCAAGCCGCTCTACGACGCGCTCGGCGAGCACATCCACCACCGCCAGGAGCAGGACCCGGAGCAGGTCGTGCCGGCGGTGCTCGCGGAGCTCGGCCTCGACGCCGACCTGCTCGAGTACGCCTGGACGGACGAGGTCGACCAGGCCGTCCGCGCCAGCCACCAGGACGGCATCGACCGGGTCGGCCAGGACGTCGGCACCCCGGTCATCGCCGTCGAAGGCGCCGCCTTCTTCGGCCCGGTCATCTCGCCCGCGCCGAAGGGCCAGGAGGCGCTCGACCTCTGGGACGGCGTCGTCGCGGTCGCCAAGTACCCGGGCTTCTTCGAGCTGAAGCGCTCGCGGACCGTCGGACCGATCTTCGACACCACCGACTGACGTCGGCCCGGCGGCGCCGTCACGCGGCGCGGATGGTCGCCGCACAACCGGAGTGCACCCGAACCACGACAACGTCCGGTTCGGATGCGCCTTCGTTGCGCGCGGGGGCCAGGAGGTGCGGCGCGCGTCCGCCCCGTCGGTCCGGCTCAGGCGAGCGGGAGCCGCATGAGCGTCAGGTCGAGCCAGCGGTCGAACTTGCGTCCGACCTCGGGCACGACGGCCACCGTGTCGAACCCGAGCTTGGTGTGCAGCGCGATCGACCCGGCGTTCTCGCTGCAGATCCCCGCCATCAGGACGTGCCGCCCCTCCGCCCGTGCCCGTGCGACGAGGGCGTCCATGAGCACGGTCGCGATGCCCCGCCCGCGGAACGCCTCGACGACGTACACGCTGTGCTCCACCGTCAGCCGGTACCCCTGGTGCGGCCGCCACTGCGAGTACGTCGCGTAGCCGGCGACCTGTCCGCCGACCTCGGCGACGAGGACCGGGTAGCCGTCGGCGCGACGCTCGGCGAGCCAACCGTCGAAGTACGAGCGCGGGTGCGGCTCCTCCTGCCAGATGGCGGTGGAGTGCAGGACGGCGTCGACGTGCAGCGCGTGGACGACGTCGAGGTCGCGCGGCTCGCACTCCCGGACGGTGACCGGACCCGACCCGTTCGTCGCATATGCTGTCGTCATGTCTCACATCGTAGACGCACCGGAGTCGGAACCGGAAACGGCGGACGACGCCGACCAACGACGGCTCGGCGAGCGCCTGCGGCGCCTCCGCACGGAGCGGAAGTGGAGCCTCACCGAGCTCGCCGAGGAGTCCGGGGTCTCCCGCGCCATGATCAACCGCGTCGAACGCGGGGTGTCGAGCCCGACGGCGACCATCCTCGGGCGGCTGTCGGGAGCGTTCGGGCTCACGGTCTCACAGCTCCTCGACGAGTCCCTCGACCACGAGGTGCCCCGGGCGACCGATCCCGACGACGCGCGGGGCGTCCAGCGCGGCGCGACCGCCGATTCCTGGACCGATCCCGAGACCGGGTACCGGCGTCGACCGGTCTCGAGTGCTGCCTTCCCCGCGGACGTCACCGAGGTGCGCCTCCCGTCCGGCCGCGAAGTGGCCTACCCGGCGTCCGCGTACGCGTTCCTGCGCCACTGCATCTGGGTGGTCGACGGCGTGCTCGAACTCGTCGTCCGCGGCGAGCCGACGCGGCTCGCCGCGGGGGACCGCATCGAGCTCGGGGACCCTGCCGACGTCGTCTACCGGAACCCGGGCGAGGAGCCCACGCGGTACGTCGTGGTCGTGGTCCGGGGGCAGTAGTCGCAGGAATAGGATCGATCCCATGCGCATCCACCTCGGAACGGACCACGCCGGCCTCGAGTTCAACAAGACCCTCGCCACCCACCTGACGGAGGCCGGGCACGAGGTGGTGGACCACGGTCCGACCGAGTACGACGCGCTCGACGACTACCCCTCGTTCTGCATCAACGCCGCGCACGCCGTGGTGCAGGACCAGCGTGCGGGCGTCCAGGCGCTCGGTGTCGTGTTCGGGGGATCCGGCAACGGCGAGCAGATCGCCGCGAACAAGGTCGAGGGCGTCCGCGCCGCGCTCGTGTGGAACGAGTCCACCGCGCTCCTCGCCCGCCAGCACAACGACGCCAACGTCATCTCGATCGGCGCCCGCCAGCACACCGAGGACGAAGCGATCCGGTTCGTCGACCTGTTCATCGCCGAGCCGTTCTCGGGCGAGGAGCGTCACGCCCGCCGCATCGCGCAGCTCGCCGAGTACGAGACCACCGGCCTGATCGCCGGCAAGCAGATCGACCAGTAAGGCCGAGTAGACAAGAGCAATGCCCGAGGGTCACTCCGTCCACCGCATCGCCAACCAGTTCACCCGGCACTTCGTCGGCAAACGCTGCGAGGTGTCGAGTCCGCAGGGACGGTTCGCCGCCGGTGCCGCCCAGCTCGACGGCACGCGCATGGTCGCTGCCCGGGCCGTCGGCAAGCAGATGTTCCTCGAGTTCGAGGGCGACCGGTTCCTCCGCGTCCACCTCGGCCTCTACGGGGCGTGGGACTTCGCGGGGGACCTCTCCACCGCCGGGGCGCTGTCGGACGACGACGGTGAGGAGTCCCTGACGTCGATCGGCGCTCCCCGTCTCGCCCGCTACCGGATGGCCGAGCAGGAGAAGGTCGAGGACCCGATCGAGGCGTTCCCGCCGGACCCCGTCGGACAGGTGCGCGTGCGGCTGCTCACCGAGGACACCGTCGCCGACCTGCGCGGCCCGACGGCGTGCGTCGTCGAGGACCCGGCCGGCGTGCAGAAGGCGCTCGACAAGCTCGGCCCGGACCCGATCAACGATGACGGCCCCGAGGCCGAGAAGACCTTCGTCGACAACGTCCGGAAGCGGAACGTCGCGATCGGGCAGCTGCTCATGGACCAGGCCGTCGTGAGCGGCATCGGCAACATCTACCGCGCCGAGCTGCTGTTCCGGCAGCGCATCGACCCCTACAAGCCGGGCAAACAGCTCACCGTCAAGCAGGCGAAGGCGCTCTGGCACGACTGGTCGAAGCTCCTGCACGAGGGCGTCCGCGACGGCCTCATGCTGACCATGGACGGCCTGTCGAAGAGCGAGCACGCGAAGGCCGTCCGGTCCCGGAAGGACCGGCACTGGGTGTACCACCGTCAGGGCGAACCCTGCCGGGTGTGCGGCACCGAGATCCGGATGGCCGACATGGCCGGCCGCAAGCTCTACTGGTGCCCGAAGGACCAGAAGTAGCGCCGGTCACACGTCGCGGTACGTGAACCGTCCGGCGATCGCGGTCGCCAGCACCCGTACTCGCCGGAGCGGCCCGGACCCGGTCGCCGCGAGCGGGTCCGCCTCGAGCAGCACGAGGTCCGCGACGTCGCCGACGGCCACCCCGACCCGACCGCCCTCGGTCGACCCGCGCCAGGCCGTCAGCACGCCGAGGCGTTCGGCCGGGTGCCACGGCTCGCGGCCGTCCCGGTCGCGTCCGACGGCCGCGGCCATCGACACCCACGGGTCGAGCGGCGCGACCGGCGCGTCCGAGCCGAGCAGCAGCCGGGCACCGGCACGGTCGAGGGACGCGAACGGGAACGCCCGCTCGGTCATCCCGGCCCAGTAGCGGTCGGCGATGTCGCGGTCGTCCATCGCGTGCTCGGGCTGCACCGACGCGGCCACCCCGAGCCGTGCGAACCGCTCCAGGTCGGTGTCCGCCAGCAACTGCGCGTGCTCGATCGTGCCGCGTGCGCCCACCGCCTCGAAGACGTCGAGCGCGAGGGTGTTCGCCCGGTCGCCGATCGCGTGCACCGCGGGGACGAGTCCGGCGTCGACCGCCCGACGGACCATCGCCACGAGGTCGTCGAACGACCACACGAGCACGCCGTCGCCGGAGGCCGTCGCCGCCGTCCGGGTGCCGAGCGAGCCGTCGGTGATCACCTTGAACGGGCCCGTCCGGACGAGCCCGCGGGTGCCCTCGACCACGTCGCCGGTGCGGAGTCCCCGACGGATCGCGGCGTCGAGGTCGGCCGGGTAGACCCCCGAGTCGACGCGAAGGCCGTCCGTGCCGGCCTGCACACGGCGGGTCCAGCGGTCGAGTCCGAAGCTCATCTCGAGGTCGGTCACCCGGGTCACGCCGCGGGCGGCGGACGCCTCGACGGCGTCGGCGACGAAGCCGTCGAGCACCTCGTCCGGCACGCGGGAGAGCGCGCCGGTCACGTCGAACGCGTCCTGCTCGCGGAGCACCCCGTCGTCGCCGGCGACGAGCGGGCGGCCGACGATGCCGGAGAAGTGCTCCAGCGCAGCGGCGTTGCACCAGACGGCGTGCAGGTCACCGCTGATGACGACGATCGGGAGGCGCGGCTCGATCCGGTCGAGCAGCGCACGTCGTGTAGGGCGGGGCCACATCCCGTCGCGGTAGCCGTGGCCGATCAGGACGCGGTCCGCCACCCCGGTGCGTGCCACCTCCGCCAGCAGGTCGGCGGTCGCCTCCGCCGAGTCGCAGGCCGACACGTCGACGCGACGGCGGACGAGGGCCCACTGGTCGAAGTGCACGTGGTGGTCGACGAGCCCGGGACCGAGCCAGGCGCCGGCCGTCTCGACGACGTCGGTGTCGGCGTCCGTGGGGTCGAGCGTGCCGGCCGGCGCGATCGCGGTGACCAGCCCGTCGACGATCCGGACGTCGGACGGGGCGCCGGACGTGCCCACCCGTCGGACGGTGCGGAGCAGGATCTCCTTCACCGCGCCTCCTGGGCCGCCGCGCGTGCCGCGTGGGCGCGCTCCATCTCGTCGGCGAGTGCCGGCGAGGCGTACGGACCGTCGCCGCGCAGCCCCGCGACGATCCGGTCCACCACCTCCGGTGCCTTGTTCTGGGAGAGCTTCGCGCGGGCGTCGAACCGGCTGACGCGGATGCGGATCCCGACGGTGCCCTTCGCCATCCGGCGTGCCGTCTCCTCGTCGACCTCGAGGGAGACCGGCTCGGGCATCACCCGCTCGAAGTGGTCGACGAGTTCGCCGAGGACGCGGAAGTTCTCCTCGTCGGACAGGATCTCCGGCGTGCCCCAGCAGTGCGCCGTCACGTGGTTCCAGGTCGGCACGAACTGCTCCGGCGGGTACCAGGCGGGCGAGACGTAGCCGTGCGGGCCCTGGAACACGACGAGCACCTCGTGTCGACCGAGTTCGTGGGCCACCTCGTCCGGGCGGCCGACGTGCGACACCAGGACGAGCTCGTCGGGGTCGGCAGCGCCGCCCGGGGCGGGCGTCTCGAGCAGGAACGGGTAGTGCGACGCGACCAGCCCGGCCTCGGTGTGCGAGACGATCGTCGCCCACGGGTTGCCCCCGATGAGGCGTCGCACCTCGTCGACGTCGGTCATCAGGAAGTGCGGTGTGTGTCGCATGCCCGCCAGCGTGGCACATGCGAGGGTGGAGGGCATGTCGAACCGCGCTGCGTACGAGACCGTCCTGCCCTACGTCCGCGAGTGGATCGCGTACAAGGTGTGGCAACTCCGGATCCCCGGCGTGCAGGTCGCGATCGGCTACGACGACGAGGTCCTCCTCGACGAGGCCTGGGGCTACGCCGACGTCGAGGCCGGCCGGCGCCTCAGGACGACGGACCTGTTCCGCATCGCCTCGCACTCGAAGACCTTCACCGCGACCGCGCTCCTGCAGCTCGCCGAGCGGGGCTCACTCCGGCTCGACGATACGGTCGGCACGTACGTCCCCGCACTCGTCGACGGCGGCTCGCCCCTCGCCGACGCGACCCTCCGCGAGCTCATGGAGATGGGCGCCGGGGTCATCCGGGACGGCCACGACGGCGACTACTGGTCGCAGCTGCGCCCCTTCCCGGACGAACAGGAGCTCCTCGCGCTCGTCCTCGACCGGGGCCAGAAGGTCCCCGCAGGCTCGTCGTTCAACTACTCGAACCTCGGGTACTCGCTGCTCGGACTCGTCATCGCGGCGGTCTCCGGGCAGTCCTACGGCGACTTCGTCCGCGAGTCGATCACCGAGCCGTTGGGGCTGCGGAACACCGGTCCCGACTGGGACCCCGCCCGCGCGGACGACTTCGTGGTCGGCTACTCCGGGGTCCACACCGCGCGCACCCGGCACCGCCTCGAACACGTCGACACGCGAGCGATGGCTGCGGCGACGGGGTTCCACGGCACGGCGTCCGACCTCGTCCGGTACTTCTCGCAGCACGTCATCGGCCACGGCACCCTGCTCGACGACCACTCGAAGCGGCTCGCCCAGCGGAAGGCGTGGAGCGCCACGGAGGACCCGGCGGCCCGCGGGTACGGCGCCGGGTTCATCGTCGACCGGATCGGCGGGCGAGAGGTCCGCGGCCACTCCGGCGGGTTCCCCGGGCACATCACGCAGTCGCTGTTCGACCCCGCGTCCGGGCTCGTCGTCTCCGTGCTGACGAGCGCGGCGGCCGGCCCCGCGACGCTCATCGCCACCGCCATCGTGCAGTTCCTCGACGCAGCGGCCGACGCGGACGCCCCGGGCACCCCGGTGCCGGCCGACGTCGACACGAGCACGTTCACCGGCCGGTTCGCGAACCCCTGGGGTGTGAGCGACATCGCCCGGATCGGTGACCGGCTCGTCGAGGTCGACCCGTCCGCACCCGAGCCGCTCGTCACCCCGACGCGGCTCGAGGTCGTCGACGCGGACACGCTCCGGATGACCCACGGCAACCGGTTCGGGTCGATCGACGAGGACGTGACGTACCGCCGCGACGCCGACGGCTCCGTGCTGTCGATCCGGGCCGGCGGCGGCATGACGTCGGAGCCGTGGGCGATCCCGGAGGAGACGCCGGAGGTCGCCGCGGGTCTGGTCTGAGCGGGGGACCGGTCCGGGTCAGCGGACCTCGGCGGAGGACCAGAGCGACCCCGCGCCGGTGCCGACCGGGCGGAGCAGGGGCACCGCGACGAGGACGGCCGCCGCGAGGAACGCGACCGCCTGCAGCAGACTCGGGATCGCGTACACCACGACGAGGACCTCCTGCGCGGTGGAGGGCGGCGGGACCGTCTGCGTCAGGACGGACACGACGAACCACACCGCCGCGGCGATCGTCACGACCCAGCCGAGCACGCGCTGCGGTCCACGCAGACCACGGACGGTCAGCACGCCGAACGCCACGAGCGCCGCCCGGGCGATCCAGTACAGCCCGTCGCCGATCGGCCCGGGGACGGCCCAGGCCAGGGCGAACGCGAGCACGGCGACCCCGAGCGCGACGGCACGGCGGTCACGGGACCGCAGCGCGGCCACGAGCACGACCGCTCCGCAGACACCCGCCACCACCGTGGCGACGAGCCGCAGTGCCGGTGGTCCGAAGGCGAGGACCCCCGACGCGTCGCTGAGCCCCTCGACCCCGAAGACGAGTGCTGCGACCGTGGCAGCCGCCGAGACGACCCGGACCCCCGTGGTGTTCCCCATGGCCACACGGTACGCCGGTGCGGGGGATAACCCCACCTCCGGTTCGGGAGGGGGCAGGATGGGGGATCGAG
Source organism: Curtobacterium sp. BH-2-1-1 (assembly GCF_001806325.1). Classification (NCBI taxonomy): domain Bacteria; kingdom Bacillati; phylum Actinomycetota; class Actinomycetes; order Micrococcales; family Microbacteriaceae; genus Curtobacterium; species Curtobacterium sp. BH-2-1-1. Next base: position 587,372 of record NZ_CP017580.1, on the reverse strand, counting down.
CCGGTGATCGCGAGGCTTGGTGTCATGACCGACACCGCCCGCCTCGATCAGGCCGAGACCGTCCCGCTGCACGACTCCGTCCCGCCAGGAGCCACCGAACCGATGCCCGCACAGCCGAACCAGACGCCCCCGACGTGGTCCTCGACGCCGCCCGCGAGCGGCCAGGGCCCGAGCGTCCCGCCGGCACACCCGACCTCGCCCGGTGGGTCCGGATCGGGCACGGGCATGACCGCCGGTGCGTTCTACCGCGAGGCGTGGAAGCGCCTGCCCCGCGACTTCGGCTACATGGCCCTCACGGCGGTGCTGCTCTGCACGCTCTACGCCGCGTTCCCCGCGGCGATCTTCGGCGGCGGCTTCCGCGACCTCTTCAACCCGTTCGTCCTGCTGATGTTCTTCATCGCGCTGTTCGTCGCGCGGTGGCTCGGACAGTTCGAGAAACTCCGCATCGGGTGGGCCGACAGCCGCCCGATCCGACCGGTCGACTGGACGCCCCGGTGGCAGCAGAACTGGTGGACGCGCACGGGCTCGGCCGTCGCCAACCCGCACTACTGGCTGTACCTGCTGCACGCGGCGGTCGTGTACCCGATCGCGGCGCTCTGCACGGTGGGTGCCGGCGCACTGCTCCTCGCCGGTTTCCTCTGGCCGATCGGCCTCGCCGGGGTCGCGTTCGTGAACGGCATGAGCGCGCAGTACTTCGGGTGGGACATGACGTCCGTCGTGGGCTTCGGGTTCCTCGGACTCCTGTCGATGGCCGCCTCGGTGGTGCTCTTCCCGCTGTGGGCCCGCGGTTCCGTGATCGCGCACTTCTGGATCGACTTCGGTCTGCTCGGCGGGTTCCGTGCGGAGCAGCTCGAGCGTCGGGTCGCCGGGCTCCAGGCCTCCCGTGCCGGCGCCGTCACCGCCGAGGGCCAGGCACTCCGCCAGATCGAGCGCGACCTGCACGACGGCCCGCAGCAGCGACTCGTCCGCCTGCGCATGGACCTGTCCGCGGCCGAGCGCGCCTTCGACAAGGACCCGGTGAAGGCGAAGCAGCTCATCGGCGAGGCGTCGGAGCACGCCCAGGACGCCCTCGACGAACTGCGTGCACTCTCCCGCGGGTTCGCACCGCCCATCCTGCTCGACCGCGGGCTCGTCGCCGCGCTCGAGGCCCTCGTCGCCCGGACCCCCATCCCCGTCGGCCTCGACGTCCGCCTGCCCGACGGGCTCGAGCTCGCGACCGAGATCCAGCGCAACGTGTACTTCACGGTGAGCGAGCTGCTGACGAACACCACGAAGCACGCCGGTGCCTCGACCGCCGGGGTGTACCTCGGACTCGTGGTCGACGCTTCCGGACTCTGGTACCTCACGGTCAGCGTCACCGACGACGGCCGCGGTGGGGCCCGCCCGCAGGAGGGGCACGGCATCGAGGGGCTGATGGGCCGGATGCGCGCCCTCGACGGCGAGCTGACGGTCTCGAGCCCCGAGGGCGGTCCGACCGAGGCGACGGCACGGATCCCGCTCGGCGCCCTGAACGGCGTGCCCACGACGCGCTCGTGAGCCCCCGGGAGCGTCCGCGCTCCCACTAGGCTGGTCGGCATGAGCGACGGCCCGGATGCAGCACGCATCCGGGCCGTCGTCGTCGACGACGCCGTGCTCCTGCGCGAAGGACTCTCGCGCGTGCTCGACGAAGCGGGCATCGACGTCATCGGGCAGTACGCCGACGCCGACTCCTTCCTCGCGACGCTCCCCGACGGTGCCCCCGACGTCGTGGTGATGGACGTGCGGATGCCGCCGACCTTCACCGACGAGGGCGTCCGCGCAGCCGTCGAGACCCGGCGCCGGGCTCCGCGCACCGGCGTGCTCCTGCTGTCCCAGTACGTCGAGGCCACCTACGCCGAGGACGTCCTCGCGGCGGGCGCGACCGGCATCGGCTACCTGCTCAAGGACCGCGTCACCCGGCTCGAGGAGATCGACGACGCCGTCCGCCGCATCGCCGCCGGCGGCACCGTCCTCGACCCCGAGGTCGTCACCCAGCTCATGAGCCGCCGCCGTGACCCGCTCGCAGCGCTCACGCCGCGCGAGCGCGACGTCCTCGGGCTGATGGCCGAGGGCCGCACCAACGCCGCGATCGCCCGCGCGCTCGTGATCGGCACCGGCGCGGTCGAGAAGCACGTCTCGAGCATCTTCGGCAAGCTCGCGCTCGAGGACACGGGCGAGGACCACCGCCGGGTCCTCGCCGTGCTCGCCTACCTCGGGTGACGGCGCACCGGTGAACCGCGTCCCGGCGCCGCTCCTCGCCCTCGCGGCGATGGTGTCCGTGCAGCTCGGCGCCGCGATCGCGAAGACCCGGTTCGACGAGGTCGGCTCGGTCGGTGCCGCCACACTGCGGCTCGTCATCGGGGCCGTCGTCCTCGCGCTCGTGGTCCGGCCGCGCGTCCGGCACTGGACCCGGCAGCAGTGGCTCGGTGCGATCGGTCTCGGGCTGGCGCTCGGCGGCATGAACGTCTTCATCTACGTGGCGTTCGCGAGCATCCCGATCGGGGTCGCGGTGACGATCGAGTTCCTCGGCCCGCTCGCCCTCTCCCTCGTGCACACCCGGCGGTGGCGCGACGTGCTCTGGGCGGTGCTGGCGCTCACCGGGGTCGTGCTGCTCGGGGTCGGTCCGGCGGCGGTGACCGCGGTCGGCGGAGTCGTGTTCGCTGTCCTCGCCGCGGTGTGCTGGGCGGGCTACATCGTCATGAACCGGCACGTGGGCGCCGCGATCCCCGGCGTGGACGGGCTCGCCGTGTCGATGCTCGTCGCGATGCTCGTGTCGCTGCCGTTCGGGCTCCGGTCGGCGGTCGACGGGGTCGTCCGTGAACCGGTGCTCCTCCTCGTGTTCGGCGGCGTCGCCGTGCTGTCGAGCGTCCTGCCCTACGCGCTCGAGATGCTCGCGCTCCGGCGGATGCCGACCCGTGTCTTCGGTGTCCTGCAGAGCCTCGGGCCGGCGATCGCGGCCCTCGCGGGCCTGCTGATCCTGCACGAAGCGCTCGCGCTGCTCGAAGTCGTCGCCCTCGCGTGCGTCACCGCCGCGAGCGTGGGCGTGACGCTGTCCGCGCGTCGTGGTCGGGGCGGTCGAACGGGAGGCGCGGATCCCGTTCCGTGAGTCCGGAACGTGTGCCGCGCCTCCGGGAAGACCGTCTACTCGTCGCGGAGGAAGTCCGCGTACGTGGGTTCCGTGTGTTCACCCGTCAGCAACGCCGGGTCGTTGACCCGTCGTTCGACGTAGGCCGCGATGACCTCGGGCGGGGTGAGCACGTGGGCGACCCAGGACGGCACCTCGCTCTTCTTCATGGTGCCTCCTCCCAGCGTCAGCACTCGGACCGAATGTCTCGATCAGTGAGTTACTTGCTGTACCGGTGTTCCGTAAACGATCCTCGCGATGTCGGGGGAAGTCAACGTGGTGCGTTCTGCGGACTGCGCCGCGCCGCGTCGGCACGCAGGGTGCGGTGCTTCACCGCGGACCGCCACACCCACGCGTTCGCCTGCTGCCCGAACTGTGCCCACTCGACGAGGACGGCGTCGCGGGTCCAGCTCTTCGCGAAGGCCTTCACGCGGACGTGGAACGTGGGGAACTGGATCCACGCCCAGACCGGCACGGGGGTGACGGCGTGGCAGACGTCCGGACCGCGGGCGTCCTCGGAGAGGGAGTAGGCGCGCGGACGCTCGACCTCCGGGTGTTCCGGGGGCTGCCACCGGTTCTCGCGACGCCGTCCCACGAGAGTATTCGAACGTGTGTTCGAACCGGCGTCAAGTCGGCCGCGCTGCCCGTGCGCACGCGGCGCCCGGGATCGGCGTGTCGACGGGGCCGGCGGGTCGGAGGGGTCAGGGGTGCACGCGGCCGGTCGACTCCCGCACGCTGAGCGTCAGCGACGGCCCCGGGCGCGACGGCAGCGGCGAGCCGGCGTCGATCTGCTCGCGCAGGAGCGTCGCTGCCCGCTGCCCGAGCTCGACCGTGTCACGCGTGAGCGAGGTGATCGACGGCCGCACGAGCCGGACCATCGCCGAGTCGTCGAACGACACGATCGAGACGTCGCCCGGCACGCGAACGCCCATCTCGCTCGCCACGCCCAGCCCGGCGACCGCGAGCACGTCGTTGTCGTACACGATCGCGGTGGGGCGGACGCTCCGGGAGAGCAGGGACCTGGTCGCGCTCGCCCCGGCCTCGGCGGAGTAGTCGGTCGGGATCGACACGGCGTCCTCGAGCCCCTCGGCCGCGGTGAACTCGCGGAGACGGTCGATCCGCATCGCCGTGTGCTCGAACTCCGGTCGTCCGGCGACGTGCGCGATCCGCCGGTGCCCGAGCGCGTGCAGGTACCGCAGCACGGTGTCGGTCGCGTCGGAGTCGTCGATCCAGACCGTCGGTGCCGCGGGCTCGGCCGAGGGGTGCGACCCGACGACGACGGTGGGCATCCCGAGCTCGGCGAGCAGCGTGAGCCGGTCGTCGTCGCGGCGGGGGTCGATCACGATCACGCCGTCGACCCGGTGTCCGCGCCACCAGTCCCGGTAGGTCTGGAGCTCCTCGGCGGCGTCCCGCGCGACAAGGAGGTTCATGCCGACGTGACTGCCGGCGAGCCCGAGCTGGATGCCCGAGATGAGGTCGCCGAAGAACGACTCGGTGCCGAGCGTCCGGGCCGGCCGGTTCAGCACGAAGCCGATCGACCCGGCCTTCGCACCGCCCAGGGCCCGTGCGGCGGTGTGCGGCTGCCAGTCGAGTTCGCGGGCGATGGCCTGCACCCGCGCGCGGGTCTCGTCGGACACGCCGGGGCGGTCGTTGAGCGCGAACGAGACCGCGCTGATGGACACGCCGGCTCGTGCGGCGATGTCGGCGATCGTCGTGCGACGGTTCTGGGCCACGGGGTTGACTATAACGCTTTAGTCGGAAATCATCGCTCCATTCACACGGATCGGTGACGGGGACTGAACCGATTCAGCACGACGCGCACCACGACGAAGGAGTCACGAGCGATGAAGAACACCACACGCAGGACGACGGGACGCGCCCTCGCGATCCTCGCCGGAGCGGCCGTCACGGCCCTCGCGCTGACCGCGTGCTCGAGCGGCAGCAGCGCCGGCAGCGGCGGCGGGAGCGGCAAGGTCGACGGATCGATCACCCTGCAGACCTGGGCGCTGACCCCGACCTACACGGACTACCTCAACGGCGTGATCAAGGACTTCGAGGCGAAGTACCCGGACGCGAAGGTGAAGCTCGTCGACCAGCCCGGCGACGGCTACGCCGACAAGGTCCTCAGCCAGGCGTCGTCGAACTCCCTGCCTGACGTGGTCAACCTGCCGCCGGACATCGCCCTGCCCCTCGCCAAGCGCGGCTTCCTGCAGGACGTCGCGAAGGACGACTCGAAGCTCTCGAGCACCTACGTCGAGGGCGCGCTCGCTGCCTACAACTACAAGGGCGTCGACGGCACCTTCGGCTACCCGTGGTACCTCAACACCGACGTCGACTACTGGAACAAGACGATGTTCGAGCAGTGCGGCCTCGACCCGGCGAACCCGCCGAAGACGACCGACGAGCTGTTCGCGCAGGCCGAGACCATGCACCAGAAGTGCCCGGACGACTACCTGATGAGCCGCAAGCCCGGCCTGTCGGACTTCTCGCTCGCCGGCGTCAAGATCATCAACGACCAGGGCACGAAGTTCACCTTCGCGAACTCGTCGAAGGCGGCCGACCTCATCGCGAAGTACGCGAAGGCCTACAAGGAGGGCCTGATGCCCTCGTCCGTCCTGAACACCGACTACCTCGGCAACTCCACGCTGTTCACGCAGGGCAAGGTCGCCTGGACCACCGGTGGCGCCACCGCGATCAGCGACTTCGAGAAGAACAACCCGTCGCTCAAGGGCAACATCGTCGTGTCGTCGGCCCTCGACAACCCGCCGCTCTACGTGCAGGGCCTCAGCGTCAGCGCGAAGAGCAAGCACATCGCCACGGCCGAGGCGCTCGCCGCCTTCATGACGAACGCGAAGAACCAGGAGGCCTTCGCGCACCTGGTCAACATCTTCCCGTCGACCACCTCCTCGCAGTCCGACCCGTACTTCTCGAAGGACGACGGCACTGTCGAGGCCAAGGCCCGCGTGCTCGCCAACGACGCCCTGAAGACGGCGAAGAACCTCAACCCGGTCGAGGCGAACTCGGCGATGACCGACTTCCTCGACCAGCAGATCGCGCTGGCGATGAAGGGCGGCACGACGCCGAAGCAGGCGCTGCAGACCGCGCAGACCAAGATGAACAGCCTGCTGGCGAACAGCTGATGCGCGCCAACCGCTGGTTCACGCCCTGGCTGCTCGTCCTGCCGGCACTCGTCTGGTTGCTCGCGTTCAGTCTCTGGCCGTCGATCAACACCGTCCGGCTGTCGTTCACGAACGCCAGCCCGCTCGGGGGCGTGAGCCAGTGGGTGGGCCTCAAGAACTTCGAGACGCTGCTCGCCGACCCGCAGGTGTGGGAGGCGCTCCTCAACAGCGTCATCTACATGGCGGTGTGCCTGCCGCTGCTGACGGTGCTCCCGCTGCTCATGGCGGTGCTCGTCGAGCGGAAGCTCCCCGGCATCGCGTTCTTCCGGACCGCGTACTACACGCCGGTGATCGCCAGTGCCGTCGTCGTCGGGCTCATCTGGAACTGGATCCTCGACGACCGCGGGGTCATCAACGAGATGGCGCAGTCCCTCGGGATCGTGCAGAGCTCCATCCCGTTCCTCACGGACAGGTGGCTGCTCGTCTTCAGCGCGATCAGCCTGACGGTCTGGAAGGGCCTCGGGTACTACATGATCATCTTCCTGGCGGCCCTCGGGAACGTCGGCAAGGACCTGCACGAAGCCGCGGCCCTCGACGGCGCCGGCTCCGTCCGCCGGTTCTGGTCCGTGACCATGCCCGGCGTCCGGGGGACCATGACCCTCGTCGGCATCCTCGTGTGCGTGAGCGCGCTCCGGGTGTTCAGCGAGCTCTACATCCTCACCAACGGCACCGGCGGACCGGGCGGGCAGGACAACTCGCTCGTCATGCTCATCCAGCAGTACGCCCGCGGCTTCACCGGCAACCTCGGCTACGCGTCCGCCCTGAGCCTCCTGCTCTTCGTCGTGACGCTCATCCCGATGCTCGCCCTCGCCCGGATGAACAGCAAGGCGGACAAGTGACCAACACGACCTCGACCACCGAACCCGTCCTCGGGGGCGCCGCCGGCGCGGCCGCACCCGCGCCGGACGTGACCGGCGCGACCGACGGGAGCCGCGCCTCCCGACCGAACGGGCGCAACGGACGCAACGGACGCAAGCGGCGCCGCGCCGCGTGGGGCGTCATGTCCACCCGCGAGAAGGTGCTCCGCTACGTCCTGCTCGTCGTGGTGCTCTTCATCACGATCGGGCCGTTCCTCTGGCAGCTGTCGACCTCGCTGAAGGGCACGGGGGAGGACATCTACACGGCGAACCCGTCCTTCATCCCCACGCAGCCGACCTTCGGCAACTACCTGCGGGTGGGCGAGGCGATCCCCGTGTTCGGGTACATCGGCAACTCCCTCGTCGTCGCCGCGATCGACGTGCTCGGCAACATCGTGTTCGCGACCCTCGCGGGCTTCGCGCTCGCCCGGCTGCAGTGGCGCTTCCGCAAGGCCGTGCTCGGGCTCTTCCTGGCCACCCTGGTGCTCCCCGGCGAGGCGACGATCATCTCCCAGTTCGTCACCGTGAAGGACCTCGGCCTCGCCGACTCGCTCGTCGGCGTCGCCCTGCCCGGCATGATCGCGGCGCTCAACGTCCTGCTCATGTTCAACGCGTTCCGGCAGATCCCCGAGGAGATCGACCAGGCAGCCGTGATGGACGGCGCGAACGCCCTGCAGCGGCTCCGGTACATCTCGCTGCCCGCCGTGCAGGGGACCATCGCCGTCATCGCGATCTTCTCGTTCATCGGCGCGTGGGACGACTTCCTCTGGCCGCTCATCGTGCTGCAGTCGCCGGACAAGCTGACGCTGACCGTCGGGCTGCAGTACCTGCAGGGCACGTTCGCGACCGACCAGCGCATGATCGCCGCAGGCACGATGATCGCGTTCATCCCGATCGCGGTGATCTTCGCGATCCTGCAGCGGTTCTTCTTCAAGGGCGTCGAAGAGGGCGGGGTGAAGGGCTGATGCGCTTCGGCGTCAACCACACCCCCTCGGTCGGCTGGTTCCACTCGTGGCTCGACTTCTCGCCGTCGGACACGGCGCGGGACATGGAGCAGATCGCGTCGCTCGGCGCGGACCACGTGCGGATCTTCCCGCTCTGGCCGGTCGTGCAGCCGAACCGGACGCTCATCCGGCAGTCGGCGCTCCGGGACGTCGCGACGGTCGTCGACATCGCGGGCTCGTTCGGGCTCGACGTCAACGTCGACGCGTTGCAGGGGCACCTGTCGAGCTTCGACTTCGTGCCCTCGTGGCTCGAGAGCTGGCACCGCCGCAACATGTTCACCGACCCGGACGTGGTCGCGTCGACGGCGGCCTACGTCGAGGCGCTCGCCGCGTCCGTCGCCGACAAGCCGAACCTGCTCGGCATCACCATCGGCAACGAGGTGAACCAGTTCGCGCACGCGCCGCACCCGACACCGCACGACATCACGGCGGAGCAGGGGCACGCGTGGGCGGCAGCGATGGTCGCGGCGGCGCGGGCCGGGCTGTCGAGTCCGGTCGGCCCGGAGGCGCGGCTCGGCTCGGCACCGCCCGCCCGCCCCGGCACCGGGTCGCGTCCACGGCCCCTGGTCACCGTCGCGCAGTACGACGCGGCCTGGTACGACGACGCCCAGCCGTTCGGCCCCGAACACGCGGCCGACCACGGCGACGCGACGGTCACGCACTCGTGGGTGTTCAACGGCTCGGCGACCCTGCACGGCGCACTCGGGGCCGGCTCGGTCCGCCACGGCGAGTACCTGCTGCAGCTCGCGAGCGCGTGGAACCGCGACCCGGAGCGCCCGAACTGGCTGCAGGAGGTGGGCGCCCCGACGAACGTGGTCGACCCCGCCGACGCCGCCGCGTTCACCGAGCAGACGATCCGGCACGTGCTCGACGCGCAGCACGTGCTCGGCGTCACGTGGTGGTGCTCGCACGACGTCTCGCGGTCGCTCGCGGACTTCCCGGAGCTCGAGTACGACCTCGGCCTCTTCACGAACGACGGTCGGCTGAAGCCGGCGGGGGAGGCCTTCGCCGCCCTCGCCCGCGAGCACGGCACCCGCGGCCGGGCCGACACGACCGGTGCCGTGTCCGGGCCGCCGGCCACCGCCCTCGTGCTGGACGACGTGCTCGCGGACGGCACCGCACGTGGCGGGCTCCGGGCCGACTGCGCGCCGGGAGGCCGGTTCGCCGCCGCCTGGCTCGACCTCGCCGAGGCCGCCCCGGACGGACGCGGTCCCCAGGTGGTCCTGCGCTCGCGGGTCGACGGCCACGCGCTGCTCGCCGCCCGGGGCATCACCCGGTGCGTCGACGTCCCCGAGGACACCGCCACCGAGCTCCTGTCGGTGGCCCACCCGGCCACGATGGCCTGAGCCGCACACCCCGCACACCCCGCACACCCCGCACCCCCCGCACACCCCGCACCCCCCGCACACCCCGCACGTCCAGCACCACCGCACGACAGGAAGGTCTCCATGCACGACGACATCCCCCTCACCACCGGCCGGGCGCGACGCGTCCTCGACGAACGCATCCTGCCGGCGGTGCACGCCACCGCGACGCCGCTCGAGACCGCGTGGCACGAGCTGCCGGGGGAGCCGATCGCGCCCGCGGCCGGGCTCGCGCTCGAGTTCACGCCGTACGAGGTGGGGACGACGTGGGGTGCCGCGTGGGGGACGACCTGGTTCCGGCTGACCGGGACCGTGCCGGACGAGTGGGCCGGCCGCCGTGTGGAGGCCGTCGTCGACCTCGGCTTCGACAAGAACATGCCCGGGTTCCAGTGCGAGGGACTCGTCTACCGCGCGGACGGCACGCCCGTGAAGTCGATCAACCCCCGGAACCAGTGGGTGCTCGTCGCGGAGGAAGCCGTCGGCGGCGAGACCGTCGAGCTCTTCGTCGAGGCGGCGTCGAATCCCGTCCTGCTCGACTACCACCCCTTCCTCCCGACGCAGGAGGGCGACGTCCAGACCTCGTCGTCGACGCGCCTCTACACGAGCCGCCGGATGGACCTCGCCGTCTTCGAGTCCGAGGTGCACGAACTCGCGCTCGACATCGACGTCCTGCTCGAACTGCAGGCCGAGCTCCCGGAGGGGCCGCGGCGGATGCGGATCCTGCAGGCGCTCGACGATGCCCTCGACCGGCTCGACCTGCAGCACATCGCCGCGACCGCCCCCGAGGCCCGAGCGGCCCTCGCGGACGTCCTCGCCGCGCCCGCCGAGGCCTCCGCCCACACGATCTCCGCCGTCGGGCACGCGCACATCGACTCCGCCTGGCTCTGGCCGGTCCGCGAGACGATCCGCAAGGTCGCCCGCACCACCTCGACGATGACCGAGCTCATCGACCAGACCGACGACTTCCTGTACGGCATGTCGAGTGCGCAGCAGTACGCGTGGATCAAGGAGCACCGGCCCGAGGTCTACGCCCGGGTCAAGGCCGCCGTGGCGGCCGGACGCTTCCTGCCGATCGGCGGTATGTGGGTCGAGTCCGACACCGTGATGCCGACGGGCGAGAGCATCGTCCGCCAGTTCTCGCAGGGGCAGCGGTTCTTCGAGCGCGAGTTCGGGATCCGGCCGAAGGGGGTCTGGCTGCCGGACAGCTTCGGGTACTCCCCGGCGCTGCCGCAGCTCATGCGTCGCGCGGGCTTCGAGTGGTTCTTCACGCAGAAGATCTCGTGGAACCAGGTGAACAAGTTCCCGCACCACACCTTCCTCTGGGAGGGCATCGACGGCTCGCGGGTGTTCTCGCACTTCCCGTCGATGGACACCTACAACTCGCGGTTGTCCGGCAGCGAGGTCGCGAAGGCCTCCCGGCAGTTCCGCGAGAACCGGCTCGCCTCGGGGTCGATCGCGCCGGTCGGCTGGGGCGACGGCGGCGGTGGCACGACCCGCGAGATGACCGGCACGGCGAAGCGCCTCGCCGACCTCGAGGGGAGTGCCAAGGTCCGATGGGAGCACCCGGACACGTTCTTCGACCGGGCGAAGTCCGAGCTGCCCGACCCGCCGGTGTGGGTGGGGGAGCTCTACCTCGAGCTGCACCGTGCGACCCTGACCAGCCAGCACGGCACGAAGCAGGGCAACCGCCGTTCCGAGCAGCTCCTCATCGAGGCCGAGCTCTGGGCCACGACCGCCGCATCCCGGACCGAGTTCGAGTACCCGTACGACGAGCTCGACGCGCTCTGGCAGCAGGTCCTGCTCCAGCAGTTCCACGACATCCTGCCGGGGACCTCGATCGCGTGGGTGCACCGCGAAGCGGTCGCGAAGTACGCCGAGACGGACCGCGCCCTGACCGCGATCATCGACCAGGCGCTGTCGGCGCTCGCCGGTACCGGGGACGCGGCCGTCGTCGTGAATCCGGCCCCGTTCCTCCAGGCCGGCGCACCCGCGCAGGGCGCGGTCCTGGCGACCGACGTGCCGGAGCCGACCGCCGTGGCACTGACCGAGGAGGACGGCGGGTACGTGCTCGCCAACGACCTCGTCCGGGTCGTCGTCGACGCGCAGGGGCTCGTGACGAGCGCCGTCGACCGGGCGACCGGGCGTGAGTCGATCGCTCCCGGGCAGGCGGCGAACCTGCTGCAGCTGCACCAGGACTTCCCGAACATGTGGGACGCGTGGGACGTCGACCGCTACTACCGGAACCGGGTCGAGGACCTCGTGTCGGTCACCGGGCTGCACGGTTCGGTCGACGCGGACGGCGTCGCGCGCGTCGTCGTCGAGCGGGCGTTCGGCGACTCGACGGTCCGGCAGGAGCTCGTGCTCGCGCCGGACTCCCGCACGCTGGAGTTCGACCAGACGACCGACTGGCACGAGACCGAGAAGTTCCTCAAGGTCGCGTTCCCGCTCGACGTCCGCGCCGAGCACACCGTCGCCGAGACGCAGTTCGGGGCGCAGAAGCGGGTGACGCACACGAACACCTCGTGGGAGGCCGCGAAGTTCGAGACCTCGATGCACCGCTACGTGCTCGTGTCCGAGCCGGGCTTCGGCGTCGCCCTCGTGAACGACTCGATCCACGGGTTCGACACCACGCGCGACGCCGTCGACGGACACGTGACCACCACCGTGCGGCTCTCGCTGCTGCGGGCACCGCGGTTCCCCGACCCCGAGACCGACCAGGGCGTGCAGACGCACCGGTACGGGATCGTCATCGGCACCGACCAGCTCGGGGCGACGGCGGCCGGCGTGGTCATGAACGCCGCTGCACGGGTGACCACCGGTGGGCACGGGTTCGACCCGCTCGTGCAGGTCTCCGGGGACGTCGTGCTGTCGAGCGTCAAGCTCGCCGACGACCGGTCCGGCGACCTGGTCGTGCGGGTGTACGAGCCGTCCGGGCAGCGGGGGACCGGCGGGATCGTGGTCGACGGCCCGTTCGATCCGGGGGCGGAGGTCACCTTGCTCGAGGAGCCACTGGCCTCGGCCGGGACCGTCGACGCGTCCTCGTTCGCCGTCGACGCCTACGAGGTCCGCACCTTCCGCTTCCCACACAACTGAACGACCGACCCATTCAAGGAGGAATGTGATGAAGAAGAGGATGACGTTCGGGATCGTGGCGGCCATCGCCGCGATGGTGGCGGCACCACTCGTGCCGTCCGCAGCGTCGGCTGACCCGGCGCGAGCGACCGCGTCTGCGACCAGCGCGACGAAGTCCGGGCCCACGAGCATCGCGTACGTCGAGGTCAACAACGACCAGCTCGCGAACGTCGGCCGCTACCAGCTGGCGAACGGGGCGAACGCGTTCGACGTGGCGATCATCTTCGCCGCGAACATCAACTGGAACGGCTCGAAGGCCGTCCTGTACAACAACGACAAGGTGCAGGCGACGCTCGACGCCGCGGCGACGCAGATCAAGCCGCTGCAGGCCAAGGGCATCAAGGTCTCGCTGTCGATCCTCGGCAACCACCAGGGCGCCGGGATCGCCAACTTCCCGACCCAGGCCGCCGCCGCGGACTTCGCGTCCCAGGTCACCGCCACGGTCACGAAGTACGGCCTCGACGGGGTCGACCTCGACGACGAGTACTCGGACTACGGCACGAACGGCACGCCGCAGCCGAACCAGCAGTCGATCGGCTGGCTCATCACCGCGCTCCGTGCCCAGATGCCCGGCAAGCTCATCTCGTTCTACGACATCGGCCCGGCGTCCTCGTCGCTCTCGTCGTCGAGCAGCACCATCGGCTCGAAGCTCGACTACGCCTGGAACCCGTACTACGGCACCTACTCGGCGCCCTCGATCCCGGGCCTCGGGAAGGCGAAGCTGTCCGCCGCCGCGGTCGACATCCAGAACACGGCGCAGTCCACCGCGGTGTCGCTCGCACAGCGCACGAAGGCCGACGGGTACGGCGTCTTCATGACGTACAACCTGCCGGACGGTGACGTCTCGTCGTACGTGTCGTCGATGACGCAGGTGCTCTACGGGCAGGCCGCGACGTACCACTGACGTCGCGCCCGGTGCGGCGGCTCGCGCCCCGCGTCTCCTCGGCACGGTCCAGGAGGCGCGGGGCGCGTCCGTCCCGTCCCGCACCTTGCGGATCACCGCATCTCTCGCCCCCAGAAGGGGAGGTTCGGTCGGGTTTGGACGCGCGGCGTCGCTATCGTGAGCGAACCCGAAGCTTCGACAGAGGCTCACCAACGAGAGACCGCATCACCATGATCCCGAAGAAGGCGCTCGTCGCCGTCGCGGCTGCAGGAGCCATCGTCGTCCTCCTGGCCGGCTGTTCGACCCTCTCGACGTCCGAGAAGACCCCCGAGGCGGTCCGCGCGACAGGCGCGTCCTCCCCGACACCTTCCCCGACGCCAGAGGCGGTCAAACCTCCCGAGCTCGCCGGGGAGTGGAAGCAGAACAACTCCGCAAGTGCTGACGGTTGGATGACGGCCACGATCACCGCGAACACGATCACGGCGAACTTCGTGACCAACGGGGGCGACACGACGTCCCTGTTCTGGGCAGGCAGCTTCACCCCGCCATCGGACGACTCGTCGCCCTACGTCTGGACCTCATCCCGCGACGAGGCCGCCACCGAGTCGGCCCTGCTCGCATCGACCGATGCCACGAAGGACTTCTCCTACGAGGACAGCGAGATCAGTTTCCCGGTCACGATCGCCGGGAGTACCGCGACGGTCCGGATGTCACGGGAGTGAGCTGAAGAGAGGCCCGCACCACGGTGGTCCTGGCCGCAGTCGCTGCAACGGTCTCCACGCGTGCGCGTTGACCGTCCTGGTTCGCGGAACCCGGGAATCGTGAACCGGAACGGTCACGAACGCGGCAGAACCCGCCCGTCCGCGTGCGGCGCGCCGTACGATCGCGACGTGGAGCTCCAGTTCACCGGCGAGGTCATCGAGTGGCGCGGTCCGGCGCCGTTCTTCTACGCCGTCGTGCCTCCGGACGCCGCCGAGGTGATCCACGACCTCGCTCCGATGCTCACCTACGGCTGGGGCGTGATCCCCGCCCGCGTGACGATCGGGTCGGTGACCTGGACGACCTCGCTCTTCCCGAAGGACGGCGGGTACCTCGTGCCCCTCCGGGCCGCGGAACGTCGCCGCGCGGGTGTCGAGCTGGGCGACGAACCGGCGATCACCCTCGAGCTCGCAGGTCCCTGACACTCCTCCACAGCGTGGGCTGTCTCGGACCAGTTCCACAACGTCTCCCGCCGACCTTCGGCACCTCCCCGTCGCTCCCTACCGTCGCAGGCAGTGGAGGGGAGGTGCCGATGGTCGAACGGGCACGACATCCCAAGAAGGAGATCGAGCACGTGATGCGCACCGCCGAAGCGCGCGGGTGGCGCTTCGTGAAGGGGCGGAAGTACTACAAGGCGTACTGCCCGTGTGGTGTGCACCTGCACACGGTCCACATGACGCCGTCGAACCCCTGGTACGTTGTGCATCTGAAGTATCGGCTCGCGCGAACTGACTGCTGGGACAGGAGAACGTCATGACGAACTACCTCGTACGCGTCGAGTGCGCAGCATTGCTCGGAGCATCGGACGACTTCCGGGCAGAGCTCCCGACGGACTTCGACGTCATCGCCGAAGCGCTCTTCGATCTCGAGGACGTCCACGATCAGGACCTGACCGCCGACCTCGCGACCGGCACCCTCACCTTCTCGATCGGTGTCGTCGCCGACGGCGAGTTCGGTGCGCTCGATCGGGCGCTCGGCGCCGTCAGGACGGCGCTGCACGCCGCCGGCCGAGGTACGCCCGGATGGGAGCGGCACTACCGGATGCTGCGGCAGGAAGTCGAAGAGGAGCCGGTGGGCGCTCGCTAGCAGTCCCGAGATCCCGCGGGAACTGTGCCGGGCGGGTCACCAGCGCCGACGGAGCTCGGCCGCGACCAGGTCGGTCGTCGTGCTCGTGATCGCCGGGGCCTGCTCACCGAGCGCGCGACGGAGAGCGCGTTCGCGGGCCGTGACGGCTCGGAGGGCACGGCGTTCGGCGTGCCGGAGGCTCCAGCGGACGAGCGCGGTGCCGAGTCGGTTGGTCAGGACCTCGACCGGCGAGATCGGCGGGACCGGGAGCGTGCGGGGCTGGTAGGTGGTCACGGTGTCGGCTCCTCGTCGATGATCGGGACGCTGCGGACCTGGGCGAACACGCGACGGACGCCCTCGGGCAGATCGGCGGCCTGCCCGCGGATGGCGCGGTAGCGCTCGATGACGGCCTCGAAGTCCCGCCACATCGCGCCGTACTCGTCGGGCGTCAGGGCCACGTAGGTCGACGACCCCGAGACGCCACGCCAGTCGGCCGGGACGGTGTCGGAGTCACGGGTGGTCCACTCGCGCACCAGGTCGTTCTCGGCGTCCATCACGGCGAGGCTCGCGAGCTGCGTCGCCGTCTGCTGCGCGGGGGAGGCCGGGCCCTCGTCGGGGCTGCCGATGCTGATCCGACCGGCGGTGCGTTCCCACCAGCGCTCGCGGGCGTTGCCGCGGTCGGGGAGCTCGTGCACGAACCCGTGGCGCTCGAGCTGCCGGAGGTGGTAGCTCGTCGAGCCGCTCGACTCGCCCAGCTTCGCGCCGAGCGACGTCGCGGTCGAGGGGCCGTTCTGGGAGAGCAGGTCGAGCAGGCGCGCCCGGAGTGGGTGCGCCAGCGCCTTGAGAGCGGCGACGTCGAGGATGCGGGTCTCGTCGGTCATGGCTCGACCGTACACCGCAAAGAGATGTTTGCAAACAGTTCGCTGCAAACGTTTCCTTGCATTCGGTTCACTGCACACCGATCGACGGCCCGGAAGGGCCGAGAGCGAGGAGTGGAGGGGATGACGGGAATCGAACCCGCGTGGCCAGTTTGGAAGACTGGGGCTCTACCATTGAGCTACATCCCCGCGCCTGCGCACCAGGCGCAGCCCGACCATCGTAGCGGACGAACGAGCACCGACATGTCACCACGTACCGTGTCGTTCCGGGTCGTGCTCCCGCCGAGCGACCGGGATGCCCGGCGGATCAAGCGCTCGCGCGTGCTCTCCTACGTGCTGGTCGTCCTCGCCGCGATCGTCCTCTCGTTGCGGCCGGAGCTGTTCGGCGACCCGCAGACCCAGCCCGCGCACGCGCTCCTGCACGCGTGGCGCATCGTCGCCGGCATCCTGCTCGCGGTGGCCGCGCTCGGCGTGCAGGTCGTCGTCGGCGTGCGGTGGCGGACGGGCCTGCGACGCGCCGCCGACGACGGCTCCGAACCTGCCGGGAACCGCGCGCCCGGGGACCGCTAGACTCATCGGCGTCGCATGCGCCCCACCGGCGTGCGCGGACACCCCTGGCCCAGTCAAACGGGGCGTAGCTCAGCTTGGTAGAGCGCCCGCTTTGGGAGCGGGAGGTCGCAGGTTCAAATCCTGTCGCCCCGACCAGGACCACACGAACGTCAACCAACAGGAGAACATCCCTTGGCCACCAGCACCGTCGACAAGGTGAGCGACACCCGCGTCAAGCTCACCGTGAACGTGACGCCGGAAGATCTCAAGCCGAGCATCGACCACGCGTACAAGCACATCGCCGAGCAGATCAACATCCCCGGCTTCCGCAAGGGCAAGGTCCCGCCGGCGATCGTCGACCAGCGCGTCGGCCGCGGCGAGGTCCTGAACCACGCCGTCGGCGACGCCATCGACAACTTC
Source organism: Curtobacterium sp. BH-2-1-1 (assembly GCF_001806325.1). Classification (NCBI taxonomy): domain Bacteria; kingdom Bacillati; phylum Actinomycetota; class Actinomycetes; order Micrococcales; family Microbacteriaceae; genus Curtobacterium; species Curtobacterium sp. BH-2-1-1. The sequence goes on along the minus strand of NZ_CP017580.1, from coordinate 570,140 downwards.
TACCGCCAGGCGGTGGAGGAGCAGGAGCTGCGCATCCTCGGTCGTGCCGAGGCCGACGTCGCCGAGCTCCCGAACGTCAAGGACTTCACGGGCGACCTCGTCCTCACCTTCGAGGTGGACGTTCGCCCCGAGTTCGACCTGCCGGAGTACGACAAGTACGAGCTCACCGTCGACGCGGTCGAGGTTTCGGACGACGAGATCGAAGAGGAGCTGCAGAACCTGCGCACCCGCTTCGGCACGCTCGTCACGGTCGACCGCCCGGCGACGACGGGTGACTTCGCCCAGATCGACCTCACCGCCACCATCGGCGACGACGAGGTCGACTCGGCCACCGGCGTCTCCTACGAGATCGGCTCCGGCGACCTGCTCGAGGGCATCGACGAGGCGCTCGAGTCCCTCACCGCCGGCGAGTCCACCACCTTCGAGTCGAAGCTCGTCGGTGGCGACCGCGAAGGCGAGATCGCCCAGATCGCCGTGACCGTCACCGCCGTCAAGGAGCGCGAGCTCCCCGAGGCCGACGACGAGTTCGCGCAGATCGCCAGCCAGTTCGACACGATCGACGAGCTCAAGGCGGATCTCAAGGAGCAGATCGCGAAGTCCAAGACCTTCGGTCAGGGCGCCGCGGCTCGCGACAAGCTCGTCGAGAAGCTCATCGAGGACGTCAACATCCCGATCTCGGAGCAGCTCATCGAGGACGAGGTGCACCGTCACCTCGAGCAGGAGAACCGCCTCGAGGACGACGAGCACCGCAAGGAGGTCTCCGAGTCCAGCGAGAAGGCCTTCCGCTCGCAGATCCTGCTCGACTCGATCGCCGAGAAGGAAGAGATCCAGGTCTCGCAGGAAGAGCTCACGCAGTACCTCATCCAGGCCGCTGCGCAGTACGGCATGGAGCCGGGCGAGTTCATCAAGGTCATCGACCAGAACGGGCAGATCCCGGGCATGGTCGGCGAGGTCGCGCGCTCCAAGGCCGTCGCGACCGTCCTCTCCAAGGTGACCGTCAAGGACACCAACGGTGACGACGTCGACCTCTCCGCCTTCACGGCGGGGGTCGCGCAGACGCCTGCGGAGGACGCCGAGTAACGATCTCGACGCCACCAGCACGACGGACGGGAGGCGCGGTGCCAGCTGGCACCGCGCCTCCCGTCCCGTATTTCGGCACCACCGCATTGCCGACAGCGAACAGACGAGAAGTGGTGCGTTGCACCCGATAAGTTCGACAACAAGCGACAACTGAACGGGAGCTTTTCCATGGCCGAAGCGACACTGAACCCCAGTGTTTTTGACCGCCTTCTGAGAGACCGGATCGTGTGGCTCGGCTCCGAGGTCCGCGACGACAACTCGAACGAGATCGCAGCCAAGCTGCTGATGCTCGCCGCCGAGGACCCTGAGAAGGACATCTACCTCTACATCAACTCGCCCGGTGGCTCGATCACCGCCGGTATGGCGATCTACGACACGATGCAGTTCGTGCCGAACGACATCGTCACGGTGGGCATCGGCCTCGCCGCCTCGATGGGGCAGTTCCTGCTCTCGTCGGGCACCCCGGGCAAGCGCTACATCACCCCGAACGCGCGCGTGCTCCTGCACCAGCCGTCGGGTGGGTTCGGTGGTACGGCCGCCGACATCCAGACGCAGGCGAAGGTCATCCTCGACATGAAGCAGCGGATGGCCGAGCTCACGGCGGAGCAGACCGGCAAGTCGATCGAGCAGATCCTCAAGGACAACGACCGCGACAACTGGTTCACGGCGCAGGAAGCCCTCGAGTACGGCTTCGTCGACCACCTCCGTGCATCGTCGACCGAGGTCATCGGCGGTGGTGGCACCGTCGGCGACGGCGAGACCCCCACCGACGCGGCCGAGCCCGACGCCCAGTCCTGACCCCACCCACCGAAGAAAAGGAAACGAGAATGCATCTCCCCATGCTCGGTGGCGCGCAGAACGTCCCGGCCCCCACTGATCGGTACATCCTGCCGAGCTTCGAAGAGCGCACGGCCTACGGCTACAAGCGGCAGGACCCGTACGCGAAGCTGTTCGAGGACCGCATCGTGTTCCTCGGCGTCCAGGTCGACGACGCGTCGGCCGACGACGTCATGGCCCAGCTGCTCGTGCTCGAGTCGATGGACCCGGACCGCGACATCGTGATGTACATCAACTCGCCCGGTGGCTCCTTCACCGCGATGACGGCGATCTACGACACGATGCAGTACATCCGTCCGCAGATCCAGACGGTCTGCCTCGGTCAGGCCGCCTCGGCGGCGTCGGTGCTCCTCGCCGCCGGTACCCCCGGCAAGCGTCTGGCGCTCCCGAACGCCCGCGTGCTCATCCACCAGCCGGCGGTCCAGCAGGGCGGCGGTCAGGCCTCCGACATCGAGATCCAGGCAGCGGAGATCCTCCGCATGCGCACCTGGCTCGAGGAGACCCTGTCGAAGCACTCGAACCGCACGCCGGAGCAGGTCAACAACGACATCGAGCGCGACAAGATCATGTCCGCCGAAGAGGCGCTCGAGTACGGCCTGATCGACCAGGTCCTCACGAGCCGCAAGAACCTGCCGGCGCTCGTCAAGTAGTCCCGGCGACCCGCACGACGAAGGCCCCGCACCGATCGGTGCGGGGCCTTCGTCGTGCGGTGGTGCCGTGGCGCCGTCAGTCGTCGGTGGGGTCGTCGTCGGACGCGGGGGCGGGACGGCGACGGAGCAGCAGCAGGAGCGCGACGACGAGCCCGACGAGCACGACGCCGCCGGCACCGATCCAGAGGGCGTCGGACGTCGTGGAGTCGGTGTCGCCCGAGGCGGTGCCCGTGGTGTCGGCACTGGCACTCGCCGCACTGCCGGCCGTGGCGCAGACGGGCGGGGTGGACGAGCCCGTCGCCGGGGTGAACCCGGCGGGGGCGTCCCACGTGAAGGGGTACTCGTCGGACACGGTGTGCCCGTCGGCGGAGACGATCTGCCACTCGACGGTGTACTTCCCCGAGGCGCCGAGTGCGGCCTTCGTGGTCATCGAGGGGCCGTCCACGTCGAGGCACCCGTCCTCGTAGTACTTCCCGTCGGGGCCGACGATCCGGTAGGCGAAGCCCGAGTTCGTGTCGTCGATGTCGAGCAGCTTGTCGTTCGTCGTGATCTCGAAGGCCTTCGGCAGCGCGGTCAGCGTGCCGTCGACCTTCGGGGTCGAGGCGATCATGTAGTTGTGCGCGCTGGCGGGGCCGGCCAGGCCGAGGACCGCACCGCCTGCGATGGCGAGGGTGGCGGCGACACCGGCACCGCGCCTCCAGGCCCGCCGGAGGCGCGGTGACCGCTCCGTCGACGTGACGCGCCTCGTCGACGCGACGCGCCCCGTCGACGTGTCGCGCTCCGTCACTTGGAGGCGCTCCGACGGCGGGTGCCGGCGACGGCGACGACCAGGGCGGCTGCGCCGAGCACCAGGCCGCCGAGGCCGAGGAAACGTCCGACGAGGTCGGGGTCGGCGGGCGTGGACTCCGCTGCCGCTGCGGCCGTGGGGGTGGCGGCGACGGGGTCACCGTCGTCGTCGGTGGCCTCGGCCGCGGTCAGCGTGATCGAGGGCGCGGGGTGCTCGGGCTCGGCTTCTCCGGCCTTCTGCTCCTGGTTCCACTCGACCGAGCCCTTCTCGCAGGTCTGCAGGGCCGGGAACTCGACGAGGTCGCCGGGCTTGCCGTCCGGCAGGGAGAAGGACAGCGCGAAGGTGTCGCGCTCGTCGGCGGGGAGCGGGGTCTTCGCCGTGTAGGTGACGCTCGTGACGCGTTCGCCCGCGTCCTCGGCGGACTCGTCGTCCGCGGAGGCCGACGGGCTCGTGTACGGCGCCGTGGCCTTCGTGATGGTCCAGTTCGGGTTGACGGTCGGCGTGACCTCGATGACGGACTCCGGCACCTGGAACTCGATCTTCGTCGTGGGGGAGCCGTCGCAGCCGTGCGGGACCGAGAAGGTCGCCGTCGTGTACGAGTTCGCCGCGGTCGAGGTGGCCGTCGCCGAGACGTGGGCGCTGGCGACACCCGCGGTGCCGAGGACGATCGCAGCGGTGACGCCGAGGGTCGCGGTGCCGACGACGGCGAGGCGCTTGGACATGGGGTTCCTTCCGGGACTGCGGGTCCTCCGACCCGCGACTGCGGTTCTACAACTTGTAGAGAAGTCGTGGACACGGTAGCAGGATCGAACGCCCTGGGCGAACGCGCCGGGCGAAACCGGCTCGGCGTCGCGGTCGGTGTCACCGGTTGCGATTAGGCTCGGTACGAGTCGGGCAGGTCGTCGACCTGCATCGGTCTACCAAGGAGGGCACCGACATGGCACGCATCGGAGAGAGCGCTGACCTGCTCAAGTGCTCCTTCTGCGGCAAGAGCCAGAAGCAGGTCCAGCAGCTGATCGCCGGTCCCGGGGTGTACATCTGCGACGAGTGCGTCGAGTTGTGCAACGAGATCATCGAAGAGCGACTGGCCGAAGCCGGCGAGGACACCGCCAGCGGTGACTTCGAGCTCCCCAAGCCGCGCGAGATCTTCGACTTCCTGCAGGAGTACGTCATCGGGCAGGACCCGGCGAAGCGCTCCCTCGCAGTGGCGGTCTACAACCACTACAAGCGCATCCGCGCGCAGGGGCAGATCACCGCAGCGGAAGACCGCGACGACATCGAGATCGCGAAGTCGAACATCCTGCTCATCGGGCCGACCGGCTGCGGCAAGACCTACCTCGCCCAGACCCTCGCGAAGCGGCTCAACGTGCCCTTCGCCGTCGCGGACGCCACTGCCCTGACCGAGGCCGGGTACGTCGGCGAAGACGTCGAGAACATCCTGCTCAAGCTCATCCAGGCAGCCGACTACGACGTGAAGCGTGCCGAGACCGGCATCATCTACATCGACGAGGTCGACAAGATCGCCCGCAAGGCCGAGAACCCGTCGATCACGCGCGACGTCTCGGGCGAAGGCGTGCAGCAGGCGCTGCTCAAGATCCTCGAGGGCACGGTCGCCTCCGTCCCGCCGCAGGGCGGTCGGAAGCACCCGCACCAGGAGTTCATCCAGATCGACACGACGAACGTGCTGTTCATCGTGGCGGGGGCGTTCGCCGGGCTCGAGGACATCGTCTCGTCGCGCGTCGGCAAGCGGGGGATCGGCTTCGGCGCACCCTTGCACAGCCCGCTCGACCAGCAAGACCTCTACGCCGACGTCCTGCCGGAAGACCTGCACAAGTTCGGGCTCATCCCGGAGTTCATCGGGCGTCTCCCCGTCGTGACCACGGTGTCACAGCTCGACCAGTCGGCGCTCATGCAGATCCTGACCGAGCCGAAGAACGCGCTCGTGAAGCAGTACCAGCGGATGTTCCAGATCGACGGGGTGGAGCTCGAGTTCGATCGGGGTGCGCTCGAGGCGATCGCGGACCTCGCGGTACTGCGGCAGACGGGTGCTCGTGGGCTCCGGGCGATCCTCGAAGAGGTGCTCGGGCCGGTGATGTTCGACGTGCCGTCGGACGACGACGTCGCACGTGTCGTGATCACCCGCGAGTCGGTGCTCGAGAACGCTGCGCCGACGATCGTCCCGCGGCCGAGGGCGAAGCGCGTCGAGAAGTCGGCGTAGCGGGGGCGCGCGGCGCGCGCTTGCGCGCCCTGCTGCGCTTCGCACAACGCGGACCACCCCGAACTGCGCATCCGCGCGGTTCGGGGTGACCCGCGTTGTGCGCCGGCTGCGGCGGCGGGCCGGGCGCACTTCGAACCACGTTTCCGACGTCGAACCGGCCGTCGGTGGCGGTTCAACGTCGGATTCGTGGTTCGACGTTGCGCGTCGGCGCGCGGCGCACAACGCAAGTCACCCCGAGCCGGGCATGCGCGCGGTTCGGGGTGACTTTGGTTGTGCACCGGCAGCTTGCGCCGCAGCGCGGCGCGGCGCGCAGCCCGCCGCGCGCGCCGCGCGCGCCTACTCCAGCCCGCGGCGCCGCAACAGCGGCCCCACCTCGGCATCGCGCCCACGGAAGTCCCGGTACGCCTCGAGCGGGTCCTTCGCCCCACCGACCCCGAGCAACTTCGACGCGAACCGCTCACCCGCTGCGCGCGAGAGCCCACCGTTCGAGCGGAACCACTCCACGGTGTCGGCATCGAGCACCTCGGACCAGATGTACCCGTAGTACCCGGCGTCGTACCCGCCCGAGAACGTATGCGCGAAGTACGTCGACGAGTACCGCGGCGGGACGGCCTCGACCGCGATGCCCGCGGATTCCAGAGCCGCCCGCTCGAAGTCCTCGACCGAGGTCACGGAAGCCGCCGAGGCAGCGGAGAGCCGGTGCCACGCCTGGTCGAGCAGTGCCGCGGCGAGGTACTCCGTCGTCGCGAACCCCTCGTTGAACCCCGCGGAGTCGCTGAGCCCCAGGACGAGCTCCGGCGGCAGCGGCGCCCCGGTCTCGTGGTGCTTGGCGTAGTTCGCCAGGACGGACGGCCACGACACCCACATCTCGTTCACCTGCGACGGGAACTCGACGAAGTCCCGCTCCACGTTCGTGCCCGAGAAGCGGGGGTAGGTGGTGCGGGCGATGAGGCCGTGCAGTGCGTGCCCGAATTCGTGGAAGAGCGTCTCGACCTCGTCCTGGATCAGGAGCGTCGGCGATCCGGCGGCCGGCTTCGCGACGTTGAGGTTGTTCACGACGACGGGCAGCGTGCCGAGCAGCGCGGACTGCTCCACGACGGGGTTCATCCACGCGCCGCCGCGCTTGCCGTCCCGCGTGTAGAGGTCGAGCAGGTAGAGCCCGACCTCCTCACCGGAGGCGCCGCGCACCTCGAACACCCGCACCTCGTCGTTGTACCCGTGCAGGTCGGGGCGCTCGGTGAACGTCAGGCCGTAGAGCTCGCCGGCAGCGTGGAAGACGCCGTCGTGCAGCACCCGGTCGGCCTCGAAGTAGGGGCGGAGCGCCGAGCTGTCCGCCGCGAACTGCTCACCGCGCAGGAGTTCGGTCGCGTACGCCCAGTCCCACGACTCGACCTCGTGACCGAGCACCCGGGCGCGGACGTCCCGTTCGTCGTCGGCGTTGCGAGCGGCCGCGCCGACGAGTGACGACAGCAGACCGTCGACGGCTTCGGGCGTCCCGGCGGTCTCGTCGGCCGTGACGACCGCGGCGTGGTTCGGGAAGCCGAGGAGTTCGGCGCGCTCGGCCCGCAGTCGGACGGTGCGCAGGAGGACGTCACGGTTGTCGTGGTCGTTGCCCCGACGACCACGGGAGAGCGACGCCTCCATGATCCGCCGACGCAGCCCGCGGTCTGCCAGCGACGACAGCCACGGATGCCCGGTGTAGAGCGGCAGTGTGATGAGCCAGCCGTCGAGCCCCCGGTCGGCAGCGGCGGCGGCGGCGGCGGACTTCGCGCCGTCGTCGAGGCCGGACAGTTCCGAAGCATCCGACACGTGCACGGCGAGGTCGTTCGTGTCGTCGAGCAGGTTCCGCTCGAAGGTCGTCGTGAGCGTCGAGAGCTCCTGGTTGATCGCGGTGAGCCGTTCCTTGCCGGCGTCGTCGAGCCCGGCGCCCGCGAGGGTCATCTCGGTGTGCGTCCGCTCGACCAGCCGACGGTCCTCGTCGGTGAGGTCGGCCCGGTCGTCGAGTGAATCACGGACCGCCGCCACCCGTGCGTACAGACGTCCGTCGAGCGTGATCGCGTCGCGGTGCGCGGCGAGGAACGGGGAGACCTCGGCCTCGAGGTCGTGCAGCTCCGACGTCGAGTCCGCCGACGACAGCGTGAAGAACACGTGGCTCACGCGGGCGAGCAGCTGCCCGGTGCGCTCGAGCGCCACGAGCGTGTTCTCGAAGGTGGGTTCGTCGGGGGAGGCGGCGATCGCTTCGACCTCGGTGCGCTGCTCGGCCATGCCGGCGTCGAACGCGGGGCGGTAGTGCTCGAGCCGTACCTCGCGGAACGGCGGGAGGGCGTAGGGAAGGGTGCTCGGTCCATCGAACGGGGTTGCCATCGCTCCACCCTACGGACCGGTGGCGCTGTCGGACGGGAGGCGCGGTGCGGACCCGACCCGCGCCTCCTGTCCGACGGTCGGTCGCGTCTCAGGCGCGCGTCGCCGCGTCGATGAGGGTCTCGGCTGCCCGCCGCGCGTGCCGCGCCGGCGTCGTCGACCCGGCGATCGCGGCCGTGGTCTGCGCCCCCTCGGCGAGGAGGGCGAGCTGGGCGGCGAGTTCCTCGGCGGTGGCGGGGTCGCGGACGACCGAGGCCGCGAGGTCCTGGACGAAGCGCTGGAACGAGTCCTTGTGGGCACGGGCGATCTCGGCGACGGCGGGGGAGGTGGCTCCGAGCTCGCCGAACGCGTTGATGAACCCGCAGCCGCGGAAGGTGTCGTCGCCGAACCACGACTCGAGGAAGTCGTAGACCGCGAGCAGCTTGTCACGCGGGGTGGTGGCGGTGTCGACCGCGCCGTGGACCCCGTGTTCCCAGACGTCGTGGCGTCCGGCGAGGACCGCGGCGATCAGCTGCTCCTTGCCGGGGAACGCGGCGTAGAGCTTCTTGAGCGACACCCCGGCGCCGGTGCGGATCTCGTCCATGCCGACGGACTGGATGCCGCGCGCGTAGAAGAGCTGGTCGGCGACGTCGACGATGTGTGCCCGGACGTCGGGGTCGACGGTCGGGAGCGTGCTGGTTGCCATAGCGTACCCCGTTCGCTGCGTGTTCACCGTTCTCGACTTGCGCCGGGAACGACCGTTCTCTAGTGTAAGCCACATCGACGGAGAACGACCGTTCTCCGCGAGGTTCAGGGAAGGAACGACCATGGGTGCCATCACCGTCGGGACCGAGAACAGCGTCGACATCGAACTGCACTACGAGGACAAGGGAACCGGCCAGCCGATCGTGCTGATCCACGGCTTCCCCCTCGACGGCAACTCGTGGGAGGGCCAGACCCCGGCCCTGCTCGACGCCGGCTACCGCGTGATCACGTACGACCGCCGCGGCTTCGGGCAGTCCTCGCAGCCCTCCACCGGCTACGACTACGACACCTTCGCCGACGACCTGCACACCGTCCTCGAGACCCTCGACCTGCGCGACGTGATCCTGGTCGGCTTCTCGATGGGCACCGGCGAGATCGCCCGCTACATCGGCCGCCACGGACAGGACCGGATCGCCAAGGTCGCGTTCCTGGCCTCGCTCGAGCCCTTCCTGGCCATCACCGACGACAACCCCGACGGTGCCGGCCCGATGTCGTTCTTCGAGGGCATCGCCGCCGACGTGAAGAAGGACCGGTACGCGTACTTCACGAACTTCTACCAGGACTTCTTCAACCTGTCGGACAACCTCGGCTCCCGCATCTCGGAAGAGGCCGTCCGGAACGCGTGGAACGTCGCTGCCGGGTCGGGTGCGATCGCCTCCGCCGCGGCGCCGTTGACGTGGCCGACCGACTTCCGTCAGGACATCCCGAAGGTCACCGTCCCCGCGCTGATCGTGCACGGCACGGCGGACAACATCCTGCCGATCGACGCCACCGGCCGACGCTTCACCAAGGCCCTGCCCGCGGCGGAGTACGTCGAGATCGAGGGCGCCCCGCACGGCCTGCTCACCACGCACACCGCCGAGGTGAACGAGGTGCTCCTGGGGTGGCTCGCGAAGTAGCGCGCGTGCTCGCATCGTGAGCGGAAATGATCGGGTTCCCCAGCGGGACCCGACCATTTCCGCTCACCAAGCGATGCGGCGCGGCGCCCTCAGTCCTCCTCGGGGGCGTCGTCGGGGTTCGTGACCTGGGCGCGCCCGGCGTCGTCGAGGTGGATCGAGGTGCCGTCGTCGAGCGCGACCATCGGCTTGCCCTCGAGGAAGGTCAGGGTCCAGCCCCACCCCGCAGTGTCGACCGACTCCGACGCGAGCTCGTCCTCGACGCCCCGCACGGCGACGACCATCGCCTCGGGGAGTTGCCCGGGTGCCTCGGCACCCACGTTCCAGCGCCTGCCCAACTGCATCCGTGCCTCCAGTCCGGTGGTGGCCGGGCCGGATCGCACACGCGACCCGGCCCGGACGACCGACGTTACGCCTGCTGTTCCGCCAGCTCGATCTCGGTGACGGCCAGTTCCGCGCCGTCCTCGAACGACAGGTTCTCGATGCGGCCGACGGCCGCCAGGTCGACCGCCGCGCGCTCGATGAGCGCCCGCGTCTCGGCCGGGGCCTGCACGACGGCGCGCGTCACGGGCGTCTTCTGGGACGCCTTGGCGGCCGTCTTCGCCCCGCGGATACCGATGAGCGCCTGGCCCACCGCCCCGAGGAGCCCCGTCGGCTCGGCCTGCGTGGGCAGCTCGGCCACGGTCGGCCAGGAGGCGCGGTGCACGCTGGTCTCGTGGGTCCAGGCCCACACTTCCTCCGTCGCGAACGGGAGGAACGGTGCCAGCAGGCGCAGCAGCGCGTCGATCGCGGCGCGCAGCGCGAGGACCGCGCTCGCCTGGGTCTCGTGCGTCGCGTCCGAGGCGGTGCCGTACGCGCGCTCCTTGACGAGCTCGAGGTAGTCGTCGCAGAAGGTCCAGAAGAAGCGCTCGATCACCTCGAGGGCACGGGCGTGGTCGAACGCGTCGAACGCCGTGGTGGCCTGGTCGATGACCGATCCGAGCTCGGCGAGCACGTCGACGTCGAGCGGCTCGGTGACGCTCGTGGCGCCCTCGGGCAGCGGGAAGCCGTAGACGAACTTCGCGGCGTTGAGGACCTTGATCGCCAGACGACGACCGACCTTGATCTGCTTCGGGTTCTGCGGGTCGAACGCCGCGTCGGTGCCGAGCTTCGACGAGGCCGCCCAGTAGCGGACCGCGTCGGCGCCGTGCTGCTCGAGGATGGACAGCGGCGTGACGACGTTGCCCTTCGACTTCGACATCTTCTTGCGGTCGGGGTCCACGATGAAGCCGGAGATGCTCGCGTGCTTCCACGGCACGGTGTCCGCTTCGAGCTGGCTGCGGAGCACCGTCGTGAACAGCCACGTGCGGATGATGTCCTGCGCCTGCGGGCGGACGTCGTACGGGTAGACGAGGTCGTAGAGCGCCGGGTCGGTCTCCCACTTGCCCGCGAGCTGCGGGGTGAGCGACGAGGTGGCCCAGGTGTCCATCACGTCGAGCTCGCCCTGGAACCCGCCGGCGACACCGCGCTGGTCCTCGGTGTAGCCCGGGGCCGGCTCGGACGCCGGGTCGACGGGGAGCTGGGCCTCGGTCGGGACGATCGGCTGGTCGAAGACCGGGTTGCCGTCGGCGTCGAGCGGGTACCAGACCGGCAGCGGCACGCCGAAGAAGCGCTGGCGCGAGATGAGCCAGTCGCCGGAGAGGCCGCCGACCCAGTTGTCGTACCGGACGCGCATGAAGTCCGGGTGGAACGCGATCTCGTCGCCGCGCTGCCGGAGGGTTGCCTTGAGATGCTCGTCGCGGGCACCGTTCACGATGTACCACTGGCGGGTCGAGACGATCTCGAGCGGCTTGTCGCCCTTCTCGAAGAACTTCACGGGGTGGTTGATCGTCTTCACGTCGCCGATCAGCTCGCCGGACTCGGTCAGGGCGTCCACGACGACCTTCTTCGCCGAGAACACGGTCTTGCCGGCCATCTCGGCGTAGAGCGCCTTGCCGCCGTCGGACTCGATCCAGGCCGGCTCGTCGGAGCGGACGCGGCCGTCGAACCCGATGATCGCGCGGTTCGGCAGCTGCAGCTCGCGCCACCACACGACGTCGGTGGTGTCGCCGAAGGTGCAGACCATCGCGATGCCGGCGCCCTTGTCCTGCTGCGCGAGGTGGTGCGCGAGCACCGGCACCTCGACGTCGAACAGGGGGGAGCGGACCGTCGTGCCGAAGAGGTCCTGGAAGCGCTCGTCGTCCGGGTGCGCGACGAGGGCGACGCACGCGGGGAGCAGCTCAGGGCGGGTGGTCTGGATGACGACGTCGTCGCCGCCGTCCGTGCGGTGGAAGGCGATGCCGTGGTACGCGCCCGGCATCTCCTTGTCCTCGAGCTCGGCCTGGGCCACGGCCGTGCGGAACGTGACGTCCCAGAGCGTCGGGGCGTCGGCCTGGTAGGCCTCACCGCGCTCGAGGTTGCGGAGGAAGGCACGCTGGGCGCTCGCCCGCGAGGTGTCGTCGATCGTCCGGTACGACTGCGTCCAGTCCACGGAGAGGCCGAGCGTGCGGAAGAGGTGCTCGAACTGCTGCTCGTCCTGCACGGTCAGGCGCTCGCACAGCTCGATGAAGTTGCGGCGCGACACCGGGATCTGGTCGGCCGCCTTCGACGACTTGTTGTCCCCGCCCTCGAACGGCGGCACGAAGGTGGCGTCGTAGGGGAGCTGCGGGTCGCAGCGGACGCCGTAGTAGTTCTGCACACGGCGCTCGGTGGGGAGACCGTTGTCGTCCCAGCCCATCGGGTAGAAGACGTGCTTGCCGCGCATGCGCTCGTACCGGGCCTTGAGGTCGGTGTGCGTGTACGAGAACACGTGCCCGATGTGGAGCGAACCCGAGGCGGTCGGCGGCGGGGTGTCGATCGAGTAGACGTTGCTGCGGTCGCCGGCGGCGTCGCGGTCGAACCGGTAGGTGCCGTCCTGCTCCCAGACCGGGCCCCAGACGTCTTCGAGTCCGTCCACCGTGGGCTTCTCGGGCATGGGCTTCGACATGGCGGGCCTTCCGTTCGGTGCGGTGCTGCGACCGCTGTGTGCGGCACCGAGTCCGTGATGAGGTGCCTGAGTGTGTGCGCGTGCTGCGCAGTCCCACGATCGTAGCGGCTCCCACCGACCCTCCGGTGGCCAATAGCACACGGATCCGGCAGACACGCCGGGCAGCTGATAGTCTGTCGGAGTTTGTCCGGCGGACGCGGGGTTCGCAGGGACTGCAGCGTCGCCGTCCGCCGGGCGCCCGAAGGCAAGACACAGCACTACCGGAGGAACTCACTTGGCACCGAACGAAGCAGGAAACGCACGGGGCGACCGCCCCCTGCGCACCAAGGGCGCCGCGAAGCGCGCACGCCGCAAGCTGACCGAGGACGACGTCACCGTCGTCGAGGAGTCGCTGCTCAAGCGTGCCGTCGCGGCCGCCGCGCTCGGCAACGCCATGGAGTGGTTCGACTTCGGCATCTTCGCCTACCTCACGGTGACGATCTCGAAGGTGTTCCTCCCCGAGGGCGACCCCGCCGCGAACATCGTCGCGACCTTCGGCTTCTTCGCCGCAGCGTTCATCGTGCGCCCCATCGGCGGTGCGGTCTTCGGCCCGATCGGCGACCGGATCGGCCGGCAGAAGGTCCTCGCCCTCACGATGATCCTGATGGCCGCGGGCACGCTCATGATCGGTCTGATCCCGAGCTACAGCTCGATCGGCTTCTGGGCGCCCGTGCTGCTGCTGGTGGCGCGGTTCGTGCAGGGCTTCTCGACCGGTGGTGAGTACGGCGGGGCTGCGACGTTCATCGCCGAGTACTCGCCGGACAAGCGCCGCGGGTTCATGGGTTCGTGGCTCGAGTTCGGCACCCTCGCCGGCTACGTGCTCGGCGCATCGATCGTGACGGGCCTGCAGTTCGGCCTCTCCGAGGACGCCCTGCTCAGCTGGGGCTGGCGCATCCCGTTCATCATCGCCGGTCCGCTCGGCCTGATCGGCCTCTACCTGCGCCTCAAGCTGGAGGAGACCCCGGCGTTCCAGAAGCAGCAGGAGCAGGCCGCCGAGCGCGAGGGGCAGAAGACCCCGTTCCTCAAGCTCTTCGCCGAGAACTGGCGCTCGCTGATCATCTGCATCGGTCTGGTCCTCGTGTTCAACGTGACCGATTACATGCTCCTGTCGTACATGCCGACGTACCTCGAGCAGAACCTCGGCCAGAACGCCACGTTCGGCCTGATCCTCATCGTGATCGTGATGATCCTCATGATGGTCGTCATCACGTTCGGCGGTCGCCTGTCCGACAAGTTCGGCCGACGTCCCGTGCTCGCCGCGGGCTGCGTCGGGTTCATCCTGCTGTCGTGGCCGGCGCTCAAGCTGGTGCAGACCGGTACCGGCGTGGGGGTCTTCGCGGGACTCCTGATCCTCGGCGTCGTGCTCGTGACGTTCACCTCGACCATGCCGTCGACCCTGCCGGCGCTGTTCCCGACGATCATCCGCTACGGCGCGCTCGCCATCGCGTTCAACGTGTCGGTGTCGCTCTTCGGCGGGACGACCCCGCTCGCGACCTCGGCGCTCATCAACGCCGCGAAGGACGCCGGTTACGGCTGGGCCGAGGACATCCCGGCGTTCTACCTGATGCTGGCCGCCCTGATCGGGCTCGTCGCCGTCTACTTCACCAAGGAGACGGCCGCGACGCCGCTGATGGGGTCCGGCCCCACGGTGGCGCACGAGGACGAGATCGCCGGCGTCATCAAGGACTACAACGACCCGGAGTCCGAGCTGGCGCAGTCCGACTGGGCGAAGGACTTCTCGACGAGCGAGATCCCGATCATCTCGGGCGACGTGCCGTCGTCCGGTGACGGTTCGAAGGAGCCCGCGGGCTCGTAGGAGCTGGCTGCCTGGAGGCACGGTGCGCGTCCGTCTCGGACGTCGCGCCGTGCCTCCGCTCGTCCGGGCACGGTGCGCGGCGCGGCGGCGGCGCGGTTCGCGACGTTTCGCGCTGCGCGACACTTCACGGCTCCTCGCGCCCGTGAGGTGTCGCTGAGCGCGTGAGAACGCAGGCGCCGCGCGGCGCGCGGCCGCGGCCGCGCTACGCGGCGCCGGCCTCGGGCCGCGGGCCCGCGGCCAGCCGCTCGGCGGCCCGCAGCAAGCGCGCGGTCACGGCGTGCGTCGGGCGGTCGAACACCGTCGCGGCGGGGCCGTGCTCGACGACCCGGCCCTCGTGCACGACCAGCACGTCGTCGGCCATCCGCCGGACGGCCCGGAGATCGTGCGACACGAAGACCATCGCCACGCCCGTGCTGTTCCTGAGCCCCTCGAGGAGCGTCAGCACCGCGTCCTGCACCGTGGCGTCGAGTGCCGTGACCGGTTCGTCGAGCACGATCACCTCGGGCGACGTCGCGAGTGCGCGGGAGATCGCGAGGCGCTGCCGTTGCCCGCCGGACAGCGTCAGCGGCGAGCGTCGGCGGAGTGCCGGGTCGAGCCCCACCTGGTCGAGCGCCGCGTCGATGCGGGCACCGAGCGCACCACGGGCCGACCGCTCGGCGCCGCCGGTGAACGCGTCCGCGAGGACCCGCTCCACGTTCCACCGCTCGTCGAACGTCGCCCCGGGGTCCTGCACCACCGCGGACACCCGGTGCCGCAGGGGCCGGCGGGTGCGTTCGTCGAGCGGCACCCACGGCGACGAGTCGAGCGTGACCGTGCCGGCGTCGGGGAGTTCGAGGCCGAGGAGCATCCTCGCGAGCGTGGTCTTGCCGGACCCCGACGCACCGATCACCCCGAGGACGCGCCCGCGCTCGAGCCCGAACGACACGTCGCGCACGGCGGGGACGCCGTCGAACGCCCGCGCGAGCCCCTCGGCCGCGAGCACCACGCCCGCACCGTGCGAGGCTCCGCGCTCCGTGCGGGGCTCCGACCCCCGCACCGTGCCCGGCACCTCGCACACTGCAGACCCGCCGGACCCGCCGGACCCGCCGGACCCGCCGGGCCCACCCGCGCCCGCCGCCCGCACCAGCGCCCGCGTCGCCTCGTGCTGCGGCGCCGCGAACACCGACGCCACCGGCCCCTGCTCCACCACGCGTCCCTCGTGCACGACGACCACCCGGTCCGCCCACCCCGCGACGAGCCCGAGGTCGTGCGTGATGACGAGCAGCCCGGCGCCGCGCGACTGGGCCGCACGCAGCTGCTCCATCACGGTGACCGCGACCCCGGCGTCGAGCGCCGTCGTCGGTTCGTCGGCGACCACGAGCGCCGGCGACCCGACCGTGGCCGCGGCGATGAGGGCGCGCTGGCGCATCCCTCCGGACAGGGTGCCCGCGAGCCGACCGTCCGTGGCGAGCGCCGGGTCGAGGCCGACCGCGGTGAGGGCGTCCCGCACGGCCCCCACGCGCTGCGCCGCCGTCATGTCCGTGTGCAGCCGGAGGGCGTCCGCGACCTCTCGCCCGACGGGACGCAGCGGGTCCAGGGCGCCCAGGGCCTCCTGGCCGACGTAGCCGACCCGCGAGCCGCGCACGCTCCGCCACCTGCGGTCCGAGAACGCCCGGACGTCGAGCCCGGCCACGGTCAGCCGGTCGACCCGGACCGAGGAACCGGGCGCCGACAGGCCGAGCGCCGCCCGTGCGGTGACGGTCTTGCCGGAGCCGGAGGCACCGACGAGCGCGACGCACTCGCCGGCATCGACGTGCAGCGCGACGTCCTGCACGACCACTGATCCGCCGATGCTGACGGTCAGCCCCTGCACGTCGAGCACGGTCATCGGATCGCTCCTGTTCGTCGGATCGCCCGGCCGAGCATGGTCACCGCGGTCGCCAGGACCACGATCGCGAGGCCGGGGAAGGTGCTCATCCACGGGGCCGTCAGCAGGTACGTGCGACCGTCGGCCAGCATCGCGCCCCACTCCGGCGCGGGTGGCGGGGTGCCGACGCCGAGGTAGCTCAGCGCCGAGGCCCACACGATCGCCTGCCCGACGCCGAGGGTCCCGACCGCCACGACCGGCCAGAGCGCCGCGGGGAGCACGTGCCGCACGGTGATCACGGCGGGGGAGCGGCCCATCAGCACGGCGGTCTCGACCACCTGCGAGCGGCGCGCCCGGAGCACGAGCCCGCGGACGATCCGGGCGTACCCGGGCGCCGTGGCGAACCCGACCGCGAGCATCGCCGGGACGGGCCCGGGGCCGGTCACCGCGATGACGACGAGCGCCACGAGGAGCAGGGGGAGCGCGAACGCGACCTCGGTCAGTCGGCCGACGACCCCGTCGACGACGCGTCCGCCGAGTCCCGCGACCACGCCGAGCACGACCCCGACCCCGCCGCCGACGAGCGTCGCGACCACACCGACCACGAGCGACGCCCGGGTCCCGGCGACGACCCGGGCGAAGACGTCCCGCCCGGACTCGTCGGTGCCGAACGGACTCGACCACGACGGCGCCTGGAGCGCCTGCGCCGGGTGCACGGCGAGCGGGTCGCCACCGCCGAGCAGCGCCGGCCACACCGCCGCGACCACGGCCAGCGCCACCACGGCGGCAGCGGTCCATCCGGCCGGGCCGAGCGTCCCCCCACGGACTCGCTCGGACCGTCCGGCGGACGCGTCACCCTGGGCACCGGCCTGGAGGCGCGGTTCGGCGATCCCGCTCACCGTGCGCCCGCCCCGTGCCGGGTGACGCGCGGGGCGCGACGCCGGGTCGCCCCCGCCCCGGCCGTCCCGCCGGCACGCGGGTCCACCACACGCTCGACGAGGTCCGCGACGGCGAGCACGACCACGTACGCGGCGGCCGACACCAGCGCGATGCCCGCGACGAGCGGCATGTCCCGCTGCGTCACCGCGGTCACGAGTGCGCGCCCGATGCCCGGGAGCGCGAACACCGACTCGACGACGACCGCACCGGACACGAGCGAACCGAACGCCCACGCGGACAGGGCGATCCCCGGGAGCGCCGCGTGCCGGAGCAGGTGCCGGCCGAACAGTCCCGCGCGGGTCTCGCCACGACTGCGGGCCGCGAGTGCGAAGGCCGACCGCTGGGCGTCGACCACGCCGTCCCGGACGGTCTCGGCGAGGTAGCCGGCGACCGGCACGGCCACCGTGACGACCGGCAGCACCCAGCCACGGACCGATCCGTCGCTGACCGCCGGGACCCAGCCGAGGGCGCTGGCGAACACCACGATGAGGACGCTGCCGAGCCAGAAGTGCGGGGTGACGCTCGCGGTGACGCTCAGGGCGCTCGTGAGTGCCGCGGCGAACCGGCCGCGCTGCGTCGACCACCACGCGGCGACGATCGCGAGCACCCAGGCGACGACGAGCCCGGCCACGGCCAGGGTCAGCGTGACCGGGAGCTGCTGCCCGAGGAGCGTCGACACCGGCGTCCGGAACGCGTACGAGTCACCGAGGTGCCCGGTCGCCAGACGCCCGAGGAACACCGCGTACTGCACGAGCACCGGCCGGTCGAGGCCGTACTCCTGTCGGACCTGCGCGACCGCCTCGGCCGAGGCCTGGGAGCCCGGTCCGCCGAGGATCGCGAGCGCCGGGTCACCCGGGATGAGCCGGATCGCGACGAACACGATCGTGGCGACCGCCCAGAGCACCCCGATGCCGCCGGCCAGGCGGCGCAGTCCCCACAGGGACCACGCCGACCACGCGGCGGGCGTGCCTCGACGTCCGCGACGCAATCCGTGCCTCCCGTCCGACGATCGCGAGGTCGCGATCAGCGGTCGATCCAGGCCGTGCCGAACCACGGCGTCGACACCGCGGTCGTCTGCACGCCGTGCACGCTCGACCGCAGCAGGAAGTGGTTCTGCTGGTCGTAGAGCGGGAGGACGGTGCCGCTGGACAGGATGATCTCCTGCGCCTGCTCGTAGAGATCGCCGCGCTCGGACGTGTCCGAGGTCTGCGCTGCCTGCTGGAGCAGGTCGTCGAGCTCCGGGTCGTCGAGCTGGGCGAGGTTCGCGAAGTACCCGGACGGTGCCGGCGTGATGCTGGCGGAGTCGTACAGGATGCGGAGGACGTCCGCGCCCACCTTCGTGTACGGCGCGCTGACGACGTCGTACTCGTTCGCCGCGAGGGCCGCGTACCAGCTGGAGAGGTCGAGCTCCTGCAGCACGACCTTGAAGCCGACGGCCTTCTCGGAGGCCTGGATCTGCTGGAACAGGCTGCGCTCGGCGGGGACGGACTGGTTCGTCGACACCGGGAACGTGACGGTCAGCTGCTCGCCGTCCTTCTCGCGGATGCCGTCGCTGCCCACCTTCCAGCCGGCGTCGTCGAGGAGTCGCTTCGCCTTCGTCGGGGAGTACTCGAACAGGCTCTTGTCGGAGTACCCGTACGGCTCGACGCTGGAGAGCACCGAGTACGAGCGCTTCGCCGTCCCGAGGAAGAGCGACCGGATGCCGGGGTCGATCTCGGCGCCGGCGATGAAGGCCTTGCGGACGGCCTCGTCACGGAAGACCCCGTGGCCGGAGTTCAGCTCGAGGCGGTTCGACGCACCGGGGCGCGGAGCGTCGAGGTCGCGGATGGACCCCTTCGACGACGCTGCCGTGAGCTGGTCGGGCTGGGCGTTGTCGATGACGTCGACCTGGCCGGACTGCAGTGCCGCGTACCGCGAGGTCGAGTCGGGCAGGAAGCGCCACGTGATGCCGTCGAGGCGGGGCTCCGTGCTGGCGCGGAGCGGCGTGTAGTCGGCGTTCTTGCGGAGCGTCACCCGGTCGCCGTGCTTCCAGCCGGTGACCTCGAACGGGCCGGTGCCGACCGGCGACTCGCAGTTCACCGCCTGCGAGCGCTCCAGCGCCTTCGGGGACTCCATGCCGACCCACGGCTGCGAGAACGACTCGAGCAGCGCGCTGTCCGGCCGGCTCAGCGTCAGGGTCACGGTGTGGTCGTCGGTGGCCGTCGCCTTCGTGATCGACTGCAGCGCGAGGTACCCCGTGCTCGACGCGGTCGCCGGGTCCTGCACGTGCTCGATGTTCGCCACGACCGCGGCGGCGTCGAAGGGCGTGCCGTCGGTGAAGGTCACGTCGTTGCGCAGCGTGAAGGTGAGCGTCCTGCCGTCGTCGCTCGTCGTCCAGGACTTCGCCAGCGCGGGGACGGGCTTGCCGTCGTCGAGCGCGGTGAGCTCCTCGATGTACTGGGTGGACAGGAGCGCCTGCGGGTAGTTGCCGCCGACGTGCGGGTCGAGGCAGGTCGGTTCGGCGTCACCCGAGGCGTACGTGAGCGTGCCGCCGTCGACCGGCGTGCTGTTGGACGTCGCGGTGCCGCCACCGGTGCAGCCGGCGAGCACGAGGAGGAGTGCGGCGGCGCCGGCGACCACTGCGGTGGTTTTCTGTACTGAGTCCAAGATCATGGCTGGACGAGTCTAGCGGTTTACTGGGGCCCATGGACGAACCGATGCGCCGCGGTGGCCGCCCCCGACGCTCGAGCGCCGAGGTGCTCGCCGACGCCGCGGCCGAGCTGTTCCTCGAACAGGGCTACGGCCGGACCACGGTCGACCAGATCGCCGCACGGGCCGGGGTCAGCCGCGCGACCTTCTTCAACTACTTCACGGCGAAGTCCGACGTGCTCTGGCTCGACCTCGACGCCGCGGTCGCGACGCTCCCGGCGTGCCTCGCCGCCTCGACCGAGGAGTCCGCGGTGCGGGCCGTCGAGGCCGCGCTGCTCGCCACCGCCCGCGCCCACGACCCCGACCGCGTCCCCTGGGCGATCGCACAGGCCGAGGTGATGGGCATCGGGGCCGAGCTCGTGGCGAGCGTCGCGGCACGGGTGACGGCGCAGCACGCGGCGGTGGCGGCCTTCGTCGCCCGCCGGACGGGGGAGCACCCGGCGGCGCTCTGGCCCCAGACGGTGTCCGGCGCCATGCTCGGGGCGGCCGCAGCGGCCTTCGGCGTCTGGGTCTCGGACGGGGTCGGGCGCCGACCGCTCGTCGAGTACGTCGGGGCGGCGCTCACCCCGGTCGCAGCGGGTCTCGACTCCCACTGAGGTCCGGCCCAATAGGCTCTCTCCCCATGACCCGCGCGCGATGGACACGAACTGCGGTCTTCGCCGTGATCGCCCTCGCGGGGGTGTTCGTCGCGTACTGGCACATCGGCAGACAGAGCACCTACGTCGACGAGTTCACCTACACGCGGGCCGGGTGGGACTACGTGCACGGGGTGCTCACCTCGAACCTGCAGCACCCGCCGACCGGCAAGTACCTGTTCGGCGTCGCGCAGCTCGTGTTCGGCGAGGGCGTGCTCGGGCCCCGTCTCGTCGCCGCGACGGCCTCGTTCGGCACCGGCATCGTCCTGTTCGCCTGGCTCCGGCGTCCGATCGGGTACTGGGGCGCCGTGCTCGCCGCCGGGCTCTGGTGGCTCACGCCGCGTGCCGACTCGCCGACGTGGGCGGACGTCGCGTCCGGCACAGCCGCACGGATCGACCGGCTCGCCCTCCTCGAACCGCTGATGACCTTCTTCGCCGTGGCGGCGCTCGCCGCGGCCTGGCAGTGGGCGACCCGACCCCGACGCGCCGCCGACCGGACCACGGCCTGGGACGGCTGGTGGTGGATGGCGCTCGCCGGTGCCCTCCTGGCACTGTCGGTCACGTCGAAGGTCACCACCACCGTCCTCGTGCTCGCGCTGGTCGCGGTCCCGCTGCTGTTCCGGCGCTGGTCCGGGCTGCTGACCGGGGGCGTCGCGGCCGCCGCGGCGTTCGCCGTGGTGTTCGTCGTCGCGTACGTGCCCGTCGGCGGGGTTCGGGCGATCACCTTCATGATCGAGTTCCAGGGCAAGCACGACACCCGCGGGCACATCATCTCGGTCCTCGGGAAGACGTACATGATCGCGCCGTGGTGGACGAACTTCGTGCGGGTCGTCGAGGGGGTCGGGTGGCCGACGGTCGTCGTGCTCCTGGTCGGCACGGCCGCGGCGTTCGCGATCCGCCCGGACCGGCTCGTCGCGCTCCTCGGGATCGCGCTCGGGATCCTCGTCGTCTTCTACTCGACGGCCAACGTCGCGCTGCCGCACTACTACCAGGCGTGGATGCCCTGGATCATCGCGCTCGCCGCGGTCGGGTACACCCGGCTCGCCCGGCTGCGGCCGCCGCTCACGACCGTGGTGGCGCTCCTCGCGGTCGTCGTGACGATCGTCCCCGCGGTCGTCGTGGTGCGGACCGTCGCCGAGACGCGCACCACCGGGTTCGCCCGGCTCGAGGGTGTCCTCGAGGAACGCGGGGTGCCGGACGACGTCCGCGTCCTCGTGTCGGGGTCGGCGCAGCAGTCGTTCGCCGTGTTCATCGGCCGCCGTGGCGCGACCCAGGGGGTGACGCACGGGGACTACGGCGTGCTCGTCGCCGGGATCGACCCGCGGTTCCCGATGGACGACGACCTGCGGGCCTTGCTGCGGGAGCACCCAGAGCGGTTCGAGGAGTTCCGGCTCGACGCGCTGCGGGTGTGGGTCGTGCGGGACGGCCTGGTGATCGAGCGGCGCGGGGACACCGCGACCCTGGTGCCCGCCGACCGCGGCTGACCCGACCGCGCAGCCGCGTGCGGCTCAGTCGGTCCGGAGCGTGCCGGCCCCGCCCGCGGCGACGTCCTCGGCCGTCCCGTCCCGCACCACCTCGGGCACATCGTCGCCCGTCGGCACGAGCGACTCGTCGCCGGGGTAGCTCAGGGTGAGCACGGCCTCCTCGATGTACTGGCTCTCCTCGAGGGACTTCTCGACGTCGCGCAACCGCACCGCCACGTGCTCCTCGTTCTCGTTGCCGGTCAGGTCGACCGCGGCGACGAGGTAGACCCGCGAGGGCCCGACGAACTCGAGGTGCAGGTAGGTGACGCGCTCGATCTGCGACCGCCCCAGCAGCTCGACGAGCACCGCGTTCTCGAGCTCCGGGGACGTGCTCTCCCCGAGCAGGAACCGGCGGTTGCGGTCGATCAGGACGATCGCGACGACCCCGAGCAGGATGCCGATCGCGATCGAGCCGATGGCGTCGAAGACCGCGAGGCCGGTGACCTGGTGGAGGAACACCCCGAGGAACGCGACCACGAGGCCGATGAGCGCCGCGGCGTCCTCGGCGAAGACGGCACGGAGGGTCGGGTTCGACGACTGCAGGACGTGCCGGAGCACCGGCACCCGCCGCTTCGTCGCCGCGCCGTGCGCCTGCCGGTACGCCTGCAGGAAGCTCGTGCCCTCGAGGCAGAACGACAGCCCGAGGACGATGTAGTTCAGCAGCACGTCCTCGGCCGGCCCGGTGTCCCCGAGCTCGGTGATGCCGTGGTAGATCGAGACGATGGCGCCGGCGGTGAAGAGGCCGAACGCGGCGAACATCGACCAGATGTACGTCTCACGGCCGTAGCCGAGTGGGTGCGCGGTGTCGCGCTTCCTCGAGCCACGCCGTTCGGCGACGAGCAGGAAGATCTCGTTGCCGGTGTCAGCCCACGAGTGCGCGGCCTCGGCGACCATTGACGCCGATCCGGAGATCAGGGAGGCGATCGTCTTGGCGATCGCGACGAGCAGGTTCGCGCCGAACGCGATGACGACGGTGAGCAGGGAATCGGGACGCTCCTGCTGCGCGGGGGCAGCATCTGACGAGGGCATCGCTCCAGCATGCTCCCGTCCGCTAAACTCGTGCACACAGGCGTCGATCCGGCCATCACCGGGGAGCCTCCGGAAGAACCCGGCCGTCAGCACCATCGACCGCCGGCAGTAGAACCGGGCGGACCGGGCCGCGCACGCCCCCGGCAACGAGCGGTCGCCCCGGGTCACCCGGAGCGGCAAGCGAGGTGGTACCGCGGAGCCTGCTCCGTCCTCGTGGTCCTGAGAACCGGCAACCCACAGGAGCCCCGCGGTGCGCTACCCACTTGATTCCGACGCAGACGGCGTCGTCCCGTCGCCGTCCTTCCCCGCCGTCGAGCAGGGCATCCTCGCCTTCTGGAAGGGCGACGGCACGTTCCAGGCGTCTATCGACCAGCGCGAGGGCTGCGACGAGTGGACGTTCTACGACGGCCCGCCGTTCGCCAACGGCCTGCCGCACTACGGCCACCTCCTGACCGGGTACGCGAAGGACGTCTTCCCGCGCTACCAGACCATGCGCGGCAAGCAGGTGCACCGTCGCTTCGGCTGGGACACGCACGGCCTGCCCGCCGAGCTCGAGGCGATGCGCCAGCTCGGCATCACCGAGAAGCACGAGATCGACGAGATGGGCGTCGACGTCTTCAACGCCGCCGCCAAGAAGTCCGTCCTGCAG
Organism: Curtobacterium sp. BH-2-1-1; assembly: GCF_001806325.1. Lineage (NCBI taxonomy): Bacteria > Bacillati > Actinomycetota > Actinomycetes > Micrococcales > Microbacteriaceae > Curtobacterium > Curtobacterium sp. BH-2-1-1. The sequence continues at coordinate 546,399 of NZ_CP017580.1, read as the reverse complement.
TACACCGACGAGTGGCAGCAGTACGTCACCCGCCAGGCGCGCTGGGTCGACTTCGAGAACGACTACAAGACCCTCGACGTGACGTTCATGGAGAGCGTGCTGTGGGCGTGGAAGCAGCTCTGGGACAAGGGGCTCGCGTACGAGGGCTTCCGGGTCCTGCCGTACTGCTGGAACGACCAGACGCCGCTGTCGAACCACGAGCTGCGCATGGACGACGACGTCTACAAGATGCGCCAGGACCAGTCCGTCACGGTGTCGTTCCCGCTGCGGGGTGCGCGCGCCGAGTCGCTCGGGCTGGCCGGCGTGCGTGCGCTCGCCTGGACGACGACCCCCTGGACCCTGCCGACGAACGCCGCGCTGGCCGTCGGGCCTGCGGTTTCGTACGTGGTGCTGCCCGCCGGTCCAGGAGGCGCGACTGACGGTGGCACCGCCGGTTCCGTCCACTACCTGCTGGCGTCGGACACCGTGGCCGCCCACGCGAAGGACCTCGGCTACGAGAGCGCGGAGGACGCCGCTGTCGCGGTCGTCCGCACCCTGACGGGTGCGGAGCTCGACGGCGTCGAGTACGAGCGCCTCTTCGACTTCCTCGCGGAGACCGAGGGCATGGAGAACGCCTGGAAGATCCTCGTCGCCGACTACGTCGAGACGGGCGAGGGCACCGGCATCGTGCACCAGGCCCCGGCCTACGGTGCCGACGACCAGGTGGTCTGCGCCGCCGCGGGGATCCCCGTGGTGCTGTCGCTCGACGAGGGCGGTGTCTTCACGTCGCAGTTCGGCGAGGTCGCCGGCATGCTCTGGTCGGACGCGAACAAGCCCCTCACGAAGGCCGTCCGCGACGCCGGTCGACTGCTCCGCCAGGCGTCCTACGAGCACAGCTACCCGCACTGCTGGCGCTGCCGGAAGCCCCTCATCTACAAGGCCGTGTCGAGCTGGTTCGTCCGCGTGACCGAGTTCCGCGACCGCATGGGCGAGCTCAACCAGGACATCAACTGGGTGCCGGACAACGTCAAGGACGGCCAGTTCGGCAAGTGGGTCGGCAACGCCATCGACTGGTCGGTGTCCCGCAACCGGTACTTCGGCACGCCGATCCCGGTGTGGCAGTCCGACGACCCCGAGCACCCGCGCACCGACGTGTACGGCTCGCTCGAGGAGATCGAGCGTGACTTCGGTCGACTGCCGGTGAACGCCGACGGCGAGGTCGACCTGCACCGCCCGTTCATCGACGACCTGACGCGCCCCAACCCGGACGACCCCACCGGGAAGTCGACGATGCGCCGGATCACCGACGTGTTCGACGTCTGGTTCGACTCCGGGTCGATGCCGTACGCTCAGGTGCACTACCCGTTCGAGAACCGCGAGTGGTTCGAGTCGCACAACCCGGCCGACTTCATCGTCGAGTACATCGGGCAGACCCGCGGCTGGTTCTACGTCATGCACGTGCTGTCCACCGCGCTGTTCGACCGGCCGGCGTACAAGAACGTCATCAGCCACGGCATCGTGCTCGGCTCCGACGGCCAGAAGATGTCGAAGTCGCTCCGGAACTACCCGGACGTCTCCGAGGTGTTCGACCGCGACGGTGCCGACGCGATGCGCTGGTTCCTGATGTCGTCGTCGGTCATCCGCGGCGGGAACCTCGTCGTCACGGAAGAGGGCATCCGCCAGGGCGTCCGCGAGTTCCTGCTGCCGCTCTGGTCGACGTACTACTTCTTCACCCTCTACGCGAACGCGTCGGGGGAGTCCGGGTACCAGGCGTCGCGGAGCACGGCGAGCACCGACGTGCTCGACCGCTACCTGCTCGCGAAGACCCGGGTGCTCGTGTCGGACGTGCAGCAGCACCTCGACGCGCTCGACACCCCGCTCGCCGCCCAGGCCGTCCGCGACTTCGCCGACGTGCTGACGAACTGGTACGTGCGCCGGTCGCGCGACAAGTTCTGGCTCGGCGCCGAGTCCTCGCCCGAGGCCCGTGCCGCGTTCGACACGCTGTACACCGTGCTCGAGACGCTCACCCGCGTCGCCGCACCCCTCGCCCCGCTCGTGACCGACGCGGTCTGGCGGGGACTGACCGGCGGCCGCAGCGTCCACCTCGAGGACTTCCCCGACGCCGAGGAGTTCCCGGCCGACCAGGCGCTCGTCGACGCCATGGACCGCGTGCGGGACGTCGCCTCGAAGGGGCTCGCGCTCCGCAAGGCCACCGGCAAGCGCGTCCGCCTGCCCCTCGCCACCCTGACGCTCGTGGTGCCCGACCCGGCGGCCGTCGAGCCCTTCGTGGACATCCTCCGCGACGAGCTCAACGTCAAGCAGGTCGTGCTCGAGCAGCAGGAGGAGTCGTCGCTCGGTCGGTACGGCATCGAGCGGAAGCTCACCGTGAACGCCCGTGCCGCCGGACCCCGCATCGGCAAGCAGGTCCAGCAGGTCATCCCGGCCGCCAAGAGGGGCGACTGGACCACGACCGAGTCCGGCGTGACCGTCGGCGGCGTCGACCTCGTCGAGGGCGAGTACACGCTCGACCTCACCGTCGCCGACGACTCCGTGGCGGTGGCGTTCCTCGACGGCGGCGGCTTCGCGGTGCTCGACACCGTGACGACGCCCGGGCTCGAGGCCGAGGGGCTCGCCCGCGACGTCGTCCGCGCCGTCCAGCAGGCCCGCCGTGACGCCGACCTCGACGTCAGCGACCGCATCGTCCTCACCCTCGGTGCGGACGAGGTCGCCGACGTGGCGGTCCGCACCCACCAACAGCTCATCGCGGGGGAGACCCTGTCGACGAGCATCGAGATCGTGCCCCTCGGGGCAGACGCCACCACCACCGACGTCGGTGACGGTGCGAAGGTGACCGTGGAGGTGTCACGCGCATGAGCGAGTACCCCGAAGAGCCGTCCGAGGACGGCATCGAGATCCCCGTCGGCCCCGCCGGTGCGACGGACCCCGCCGACGCCGTGCCCTACGGTGCGGACGACGACGAGGTCAAGCGCGTCGAGGCGGCCCTGTACGCCCGGATCGGCGAGCAGTCGCCCGAACACCGGCTCTCCGCGACCCGGCGCGCCGTGGAGCTCCTCGGCGACCCGCACCTGTCGTACCCCGTGATCCACCTGACCGGCACGAACGGCAAGACCTCGACCGCGCGCATGGCCGAGAGCATCGTCCGGGCACACGGCCTCCGGACCGGCCTCATGACGAGCCCGCACCTGGTGTCGATCCGGGAGCGCATCGTCATCGACGGCACCCCGATCGCCGCCGACCGCTTCGTGGAGAACTGGGACGACATCGCCCCGATCCTCGAGATGACCGACCAGGAGCTCACCGACAAGGGTGAGCTCCCGCTGACCTTCTTCGAGGCGTTGACCGTCCTCGCCCTGGCGTGCTTCGCCGAGGCTCCGGTCGACGTCGCCGTGATCGAGGTCGGCATGGGCGGCGAGTGGGACTCCACCAACGTCGTGCAGAGCCAGGTGCAGGTGTTCACGCCGATCGCGATCGACCACGCCAAGCAGCTCGGCAGTACCGTCGCCGAGATCGCCCGCACGAAGTCCGGCATCATCAAGCCCTCGTCGTCGATCGTCTCGAGCGCACAGACGCCCGAGGCGCTCGCCGAGCTGCAGCGCGCGGCCGAGCTCACCGAGTCGACCCTCGCGGTCGAGGGGGACGGCTTCCGGCTCGTCGACGTGACGCCGGCCGTCGGCGGCCAGCTCATCACCGTGCAGGGCGTCGCCGGACGTTACGACGACCTGTTCCTGCCGCTCTTCGGCCGGCACCAGGCGCACAACGCCGCCGTCGCGATCGCCGCCGTCGAGGCCTTCCTCGGCCGCGGCTCGCAGGCCCTCGACGAGGACGTCCTGTCCGAGGGACTCGCCGGTGCGACCAGCCCCGGCCGACTCCAGCCGATCGCCACCGGACCAACCGTGGTGGTCGACGCGGCGCACAACCCGCACGGCGCACGCGCGCTCGCCGAGGCGCTCCCCGTGGCGTTCCCGTCCGAGCACGTGGTCGGCGTCGTCGGCATCCTCGGCGACAAGGACGCCCGCGGCTTCGTCCGCGCGCTCAAGGACACCGTCGCGACCTTCGTCGTGACCCAGCCGCCGGGGGAGCGCGCCCTCGACGCGGACGAGTTCGCCCGGGTCGTCGTCGACGAGGTCGGCGAGGACCGGGTCGTCGTCGAGCCGTCGCTCGAGGCCGCCCTCCAGGAAGCCCGTGACCTCGCGGACGACGCCGAGGCGGACGACGCCATGGTGCTCGTCGCGGGCTCGATCGTGATGGTGGGCCGCGTCATGGACCTGGTCCACGCCGAAGGCGGGACGAAGTGACGGACGCGGGCCGCGCCTCCAGGACCCCACGCGCACCGCGCACCCGTCGGCCGCGACGCGATCGCGGCGCACGGGAGAGCCTGCTGTCGATCACCCTCGTGCTCGAAGCGATCATGTTCTTCTTCCCGATGCTCGTCGTGTTCGGCAAGGGGACCCTCCCGCCGGCCGTCGCGTTCGGCGGTGGCATCGGCTCGATGATCGTGCTGGCCCTGGCCTCTCGCCTGACCGGCAACCGCGCCGGTGTAGGGTTCGGGTGGCTGCTGCAGGCGGCCATCCTCGCCACCGGGTTCATCGAACCGTTCATGTTCGCCGTGGCCGTGGTGTTCCTGGCGCTGTGGGTCTTCTGCTTCGTCAAGGGCGGTCAGCTCGACCGTCAGAACGCCGCGAGACGCGCGGCCCTCGGCGAGGACTGACCACCCCGTTCGACCACGAAACACCAGGAGTTCCGCGTGTCCGATCTCGAAGAGACCCTCGTCCTCGTCAAGCCCGACGGCGTCGCCCGCCAGCTCACCGGTGAGATCCTCCGCCGGATCGAGGCCAAGGGCTACGAGATCGTCGACCTGAAGATGGTGACGGCGCCCCGTGACCTGCTCGACGCCCACTACGAGGAGCACCAGGGCAAGCCGTTCTTCGAGCCCCTCGTCGAGTTCATGCAGTCCGGCCCGGTCGTCGCCGTGCGCGTCGCCGGCAACGGCGTCATCGCCGGCTTCCGGTCGCTCGCCGGCACCACCGACCCGACCTCGGCCGCGCCCGGGACGATCCGCGGTGACCTCGGTCGCGACTGGGGCCTCAAGGTGCAGCAGAACCTCGTGCACGGCTCCGACAGCCCCGAGTCGTCGGCGCGCGAGCTCGCGCTCTGGTTCGCCTGAGTCCGGGGGACCGACGCGTGACGAACAACGACCGTCCCTCGAAGAACGAGCGTCGCCAGCACGCCCGTGACGTCGCCCGGCAGCGCGCCGAGGCCGAGAAGCGCCGCAAGCGCCGCAACCGCTGGTTCCTGCAGGGCGGCATCGGCCTCGGGATCATCGCCGTCGCCGCGATCGTCGCGATCGTGGTGGTGAACGTGAACAACCAGCCCGCCGTGTCCGCGGCCGGGCCGAAGAACATGGCGACCGGTGCGATCCAGTTCACCGGCAGCGACGGCACGGTCACCCCCGTGACCTCCGGCGCGGTGTCGGCGAAGGCCACCCCGTCCCCGGTGCCCACCGCGGCCGCCGACGGGAGGGTCCAGGTCACCGAGTACGTCGACTGGGCCTGCCCGGTCTGCAAGCAGTTCGAGGCCGCATACGCCGACCAGATCCTCGACAAGGTGAAGTCCGGCGACGCGACCCTCGCGATCCAGCCCGTGTCGATCCTCGACCGCAGCTACCAGAACTCGCGGTACGCCAGCCGTGCCGCGAACGCCGCGATGTGCGTCGCGAACTACGCGCCGGACAAGTTCCTCGACGTCCAGACGCAGTTCTTCGACAACCAGCCGGAGGAGGGCACGAAGGGCCTGACGAACGCCGAGATCGCGAAGCTCGTCACGGCTGGTGGCGCGACCGGGTCGAACGTCTCCGAGTGCCTGTCCAGCGAGCGCTTCCGCGGGTGGGTGACGAAGTCCACGAACGCCGTGCTGGCCGATCCGGCACTGCAGGGCACGCAGGGCTTCGGCACGCCGACCGTCCTCGTGAACGGCAAGAAGATCGCCACGCTGACCGACGTGATCACCGAGATCGACGCCGCGTCGAAGTAGCACGCCGTACGACGAGGGCCCCCGCTTCCGATCGGAAGCGGGGGCCCTCGTCGTACGGAGCAGCCGGAACTACGCCTTCCCGCCGTTCTGCTCCACGAACGCGGCGAAGGCGTCCGTGTCGGTGAGGGAACCGTTGTACTGCTTGCCGTTGACGATCACGGTGGGGGTACCGGTGACCTTTTCGAGCGACGAGTTCGGGATCGGGTCGTTGAGCACCCGGTTCGTCGCGTCGGCAACCCACCCGGCGAACTTCTGGTCCGTGATGCAGGACGCCACGTTCTCGTTCGTCGCCCCGGCGGCCTTCGCCAGTGACGCGAGCTTGTCGTTCGTGAGGCCGCGCGTGCTCTCGGACGGCTGGTTCTCGTAGAGCGACGTGTTGTACGCGAGGAACGCGTCCGGGTCGTAGTTCGCGACGCAGGCGGCGGCGGCGGCCGAACGGGTCGAGTACTTCGAGCCGAGGGACACGCGGTCGAGCAGGTTGAACGGGTGCAGCTCGAGCGTCGCCGAGCCGTCCTTCACCCACTGCTGGATCTGGGACATCTGGCTCGTCTCGAACTGGTTGCAGTACGGGCACATGTAGTCCGAGTACACGGTGATGTTCGCGACCGAGTCGTCCTGCTTCGTCGGGGTCGGCTTCCCGCCCTCCGGCGTCGCCTTCGTGGTGACGGGGACGATCTGCCCGTTCGAGCCCGTCAGGAGCACACCGTCGCTCGCCATGTTCTTCGGCCCGGGGCCGGCGGGTTGCACGGAGTTCGCGACCACCACGACGACGATCGCGGCGACCGCGAGCGCGCCGACGATGATGCCGCTGATCCCCAGGGTCTTGTTGCGGCGTCGACGCGCCTGCTCCTTCGCGCGGGCGAGGCGTGCGCGCTCCCGCGCTGCCTCCCGCCGGGCCTTCTTGCTCTCGTTCTCGCTCATCGCCATCGAGCGTAGGTCGTGCCGGTGGGCCGATCGGCCGATCTGGCTGGGAAGGACCCAGGAATTCGATGACGCGTCATCGGCAACGCTCAGCGGGCGCTCAGAAGGAGGAGAGGACCCGCGGGAACACGATGAGGATCGACACGGCGATGAACAGGTAGTTCGCCAGCGGGAAGGCCCAGCAGAAGGGCAGCAGGGTCCGACCGAGCCGCTGGGCGCCGGCGCCGAAGCGTCCCTGCGCGGCGTTCCAGATCGTGAACACCCAGAACATCGGGATCGTCATCGACCACACGAGCATGCACCAGGGGCAGAGCGCGCCGATGAACCAGACGGTCTGGGTGAAGAGCCACGTGACGAAGACCCACGCCAGGAACACGCCCGCGTTGAAGGCGATCCAGAACCAGCGCGAACCGTTCCGGAACCCGGCGAGGAGCATGACGGCGACGGCGATCGGCGCGACGAAGCCCATGACGCCGAGCAGCGGGTTCGGGAACCCGAGCAGGTGCCCCTGCCAGCTGGCCATCACGTCCGAGCAGTTGATGAACGGGTTGACGTCGCAGGACAACACTGCCTGGGGGTGCGCGTACTTCTCGAACTCGTCGATGACCAGTCGGAACGCCCCGTAGAGACCCACCGCGCCGGTGATCAGGAGGAAGACGCCCATGGCGATCGGACGGCGGACGGCAGGTGCTGGCGTGCTCACGGCGTCATCATCGCATGCTCGATCCGGTCCTTTCCCGGTGCGGCATGCGATAATCCCTGGAGGTCGTGCGGCCATCCGCACGACGACGAAAGCTTTCCGGGCCCAGCCCGGACGATCAGGTGCGGTGAGAGCGCACCGTGACCGGGACGCGCGCGACGCGACGGTCACAAGACAGCGAACGCGGGGGCGTGGTCGCCACCCGCTACAACTACAGAATTCCCGCCGTCCGGACAGGATGCGAGCGGGGTCAAGGAGTGCACCAGGTCCATGGTGGAGCAGAACAACGACAACACGAACAACGAAGAAGTCGCACCGAAGCGTCGAGGCCGCCTGTTCGGCGGTCGGCGCGCCCGGTCGGCCGGCCAGGAGGCACGGGGTGACGCCGCGCAGACCGGTCCCGTCGAGCAGGTGACCGGGTCTCCGGCGGACGGCACGACCGACGCCGGCGCGGAGACGCTCGCGGTGACGGACGCAGCGCCGGACGCCGGGGGAGCGCCGGAGGCGCCCACCGTGTCGGTCGCCGTCGAGGCGACCGCCGGCGGCGACGAGCCGCACGACGTGAGCACCCTCACGGGCGACCTGCCGGTCATCACGGCCGGTGATGATACCGACACCGAGACCGCAGCCGCACCGGCCGCGACGGTCGAGGCGGACGTGAGCAGCGCCTCCAGTCCGGCGGAGCCCGTCGACGAGCCGTTCGTCCCCAAGGCGACGAGCACGCTCAGCCTGATCTTCCACGCCCCGGTCCTGCCGGACCTGCCCGAGCGCGCGCCCCGTCACGACGAGGACGACGACGACGAGCAGGGCGGCGGACGCCGTCGGTCGCGTCGCCGCGGCACGAGCGCCGACCGCGAAGGCCGCGAGCCGCGCGAGCCGCGGGACCACCAGGAGCCCCGCCGCCGCGAGGTCGAGTACATCACCGAGCCGCAGAAGGTGAAGGGCTCGACGCGGCTCGAGGCGAAGAAGCAGCGCCGCCGCGACGGGCGCGATGCCGGTCGTCGTCGCCAGGTCGTCACCGAGGACGAGTTCCTCGCCCGCCGCGAGAGCGTCGACCGACAGATGATCGTCCGGTCGAGCGCCTCGAAGATCGAGATCGGCGTGCTCGAGGACGGTGTCCTCGCCGAGCACTACGTGACGAAGTCGCACAACGTGTCGCTCATCGGCAACGTGTACCTCGGCAAGGTGCAGAACGTCCTGCCCTCGATGGAGGCGGCGTTCGTCGACATCGGTCGCGGTCGCAACGCCGTGCTGTACGCGGGCGAGGTCGACTGGAACTCGGTCGACACCGGCAACCACGGGCGTCGGATCGAAGCCGCGCTCAAGCCGGGCGACAAGGTCCTCGTGCAGGTCACGAAGGACCCGGTCGGGCACAAGGGCGCCCGTCTGACGAGCCAAGTCTCGCTGCCGGGCCGCTACCTCGTGTACGTGCCGAACGGCTCGATGAACGGCATCTCGCGCAAGCTGCCGGACACCGAGCGTGCGCGCCTCAAGAAGATCCTCAAGGAGGTCCTCCCGGAGCACGCGGGCGTCATCGTCCGCACCGCGGCCGAGGGCGCGACCGAGGAGCAGCTCACCCGCGACGTGCAGCGGCTCACCAGCCAGTGGGAGGCGATCCAGAAGAAGGTCGCGAACGGCCAGGCACCGGTCATGCTCCACTCGGAGCCGGACCTGCTCGTGAAGATCGTCCGCGACGTCTTCAACGAGGACTTCACCAAGCTCATCATCGACGGCTCCGCGGCGCGCGAGACGATCGACGAGTACCTCACCGCGGTCGCGCCGGACCTCAAGGACCGCGTCGAGATCTACGACGGCCCGGACTCCTTCGAGGAGTACCGCCTCAACGAGCAGATCGAGAAGGCACTCGACCGCAAGGTCTGGCTGCCCTCGGGTGGTTCGCTCGTGATCGACCGCACCGAGGCCATGACGGTCGTCGACGTCAACACGGGGAAGTTCGTCGGGTCCGGCGGCAACCTCGAGGAGACCGTCACGAAGAACAACCTCGAAGCGGCCGAGGAGATCGTCCGCCAGCTCCGCCTGCGGGACATCGGCGGCATCATCGTCGTCGACTTCATCGACATGGTGCTCGAGTCGAACCGCGACCTCGTGCTGCGTCGGCTCGTCGAGTGCCTCAGCCGTGACCGGACGAAGCACCAGGTCGCCGAGGTCACCTCGCTCGGCCTCGTGCAGATGACCCGCAAGAAGATCGGCGTGGGGCTCCGCGAGTCCCTCGACGAGGTCAACGCCAAGGTCAACGACAACAACGCCGACCCGGGGCCGTCGAAGAGCCGTCGCAAGAGCCGCGGTGGGGCCGGCAACGGCGGGTCCAACGGTGGGAACGGTTCGAACGGTTCGACCGGTGGGAACGGGTCGAACGGCGGGTCCGGCAACGGTTCGTCGTCGAACGGCTCGTCGCACGCGCACCAGATCACGGACGACGTGAAGAGCGCGCTGTCCCGGATCGCCGCATCGACCATCCCGCACGAGGAGCACGACGGGGCTGCGACCCCGGCTTCCGCGTCCTCTGCGGTGTCGGCGGGTTCGGCGTCATCGGCGGCATCGGCGGCATCGGCGGCATCGGCTCCGGAGGCACCCGCCGCGGAGTCCGGTCCGGACACCGGCGCGTCGCAGGCCGAGCACGGCGAGCAGTCGTCGGGCTCGAAGCGCCGACGTCGCCGTGGTGGCCGCGGTGCCGGTGCGCCCGAGACGACGGTGGACACCGCGTCCGGCTCGTCCACGGCGCCCGATGCACCGTCCGCGCCCGAGCAGGGCACGTCGGCTGCTGCCGCTCCGGCCGCTGCCGCTCCGGCTGCGGCGGCTCCGGTCGCTGCTGCCCCCGTCGTCGAGGACGTGCCGGCCAAGGCGCCGACCCGCCGTCGGGTGAGCTCGAGCGCCCCGGTGACCCCGGCCGAGACCTCGGTCGCGATCCTCGACATCCCGATCGCCGCCACGAAGCGCGAGCCGCGCCAGGTCAGCGGGGACGCCGAGTCCCTGCTCGACTCCGTGCTGCAGGCGCTCCCGGAGCCCAAGCAGCCGGGGCAGGGCCGTTCGCGGTCCCGTCGCGTCTCGTCCCCGAGCATCAGCGCACCGGCGACGGCCGAGGGTGACGACACCGACGACGGCGCCGTGATCCTGGGGAACTGACGATGTCGAACCCCGGCGATCCGCAGCGGTCGCAGCACGATCGTGGGTACTACGGCGCGGGCTGGTCCCAGCCCGCGCCGCCCGCCGGTGCCCCGCAGCAGCCGGGCGGAGCGTACGGGGGACCGCAGCAGTACGGCGGGCCGCAGCAGTCCGGCGTCCCGTACGGTGCGCCGCAGGGCGGCCCGTACCGCGGGCCGCAGTACGGCGGGTCCGCGCCGGCTCCGCGCCCACCGCGGACGCCGGCGGATCCGCGTCGGGCCTTCGCTCCGGGAGCGTCGGTCACGAACACGGCCGGCGCGCTCATCGCCGTCGTGTCGATCGTCCTCGTCGAGTTCGTCTCGGGGCTCGTCGGCCTGCTCGGCGCCTCGTTCGTGGTGCACCCGTTCGCGAGCTACGGCGCGGGCGGCAGCCTGGTCGGCGGGTTCGTGTCCGGGGTGTTCGCCACGCCGTTCCCGTTCTACGCCGGGGCCTTCCTCGCGCTGGCGTTCCTCACGCCCGTCGACCGACGGAGCCCGCTGCCGACGGTGCTCCTCCGCGCCGTGCTCGCCGGGGCCGCTGGGACGATCGCCCTGGCGCTCGTCGGGGTCTTCACGGGCACGTTCAGCGCCGTCCGCTCCGGAGGCGCCCAGCTCCTCATCGACGTCGTCACCCGCCCGCTGCAGTCCGGTGTGCCGTTCACGCTGATGCTCATCGCGACGTCGACCGCGGCGTGGCTCTGGCTCGGGCGGCCCCGGGGCGGACGTCGTGCGCCCGGAGCACCCGGCACGCCCGGGACGGTCCGACCGGCCGACGCGGTGCCGCCGGCGACCGTGCAGCCGTCGTCGCAGCAGGGTCAGGCGGGCCAGCCGGGGGCGCAGGGGGCCCAGGTGCCGCCGTACGCGCCGCCGCAGCCCCCGTCGAACCCCTGGGGTGGTCCGGCGCCGCGCTGAGCCGCTGAGCGGCCGCGTGCGGCTCGTGGCCGTGCGCCGTGTGCCGCGCGCCGCGCACCGACGTGGTGCGACATGGTCGAGGTCGTCCGACGTCGACCATGTCGCACGTTGCGTGCGCCGTCCGTTGTGGACGCGGGGGTGCGACATCCCCGACGTCGTCCGACCTCGGCGATGTCGTTCGGGCTCGCCACGCGCGCTGGCGACTCACCGCCGCGCCACGCCACGCCCGGGAGTCGGCCGCGCGCCGAGGGAGGTGCCCGGCGGGGCGGGGGTGCGCCGCGCCTCCTGGACCGCCGCGCGCCACCGCGCCGTGCCGCGTGCGAGGTGCCGGGCAGGGTGCGAGGGAACGACCGGCGCACCCAGCACGGAACCTCGCACCGTGCGTGGGCGGCCGCGCGCTCAGAACGTGTGCTTGTCCCGCTGGGCGACCCGCAGCCCGCTGCCGATCAGGCGCAGCACCAGCTCGCGCCCCGTGACCGCCGTGGCCCCCGCGGCGACGAGTTCCTCGTAGCGCGACAACGGAACGTCGTAGTGGTCGTGGTCGAACGCACGGCGTGGGATACCGACGCGTCCAGCGAACTCGTGCAGCTCGTCGTATGATGTGTCACTGACGAGGTGCGACCACAGAGTGTCGTGTGCGGGCCACGTCGGCGGGTCGATCATCACGGTCACACGGCAATCGTACGTGTGTCGCCGTTTGACCGGACCTGGGGGCATCGAGTATTCTCGATCCCTGGTGTCAGCGGGCCGTTCTGCCTGCGTCGCCGATCGGGCCCGGCCCTCCGGGAACCGCTCGTGCAGAAGTGGGCACCCGAGACTTCCCTCAAGCAGAGTTACGTAAGGATTTCCACGTGGTTTACGCAGTAGTGCGCGCCGGCGGCCGTCAGGAGAAGGTCGAGGTCGGCACGATCATCACGATCGACCGTGCCAAGGCCGACGACAAGGGCAACATCGACCTCGCCCCGGTGCTCCTCGTGGACGGTGACAAGATCACGTCGGCGGCTTCCGAGCTCGCCAACGTGACGGTCACCGCCGAGGTGCTCGAGGACCTCCGCGGTCCGAAGGTCGTCATCCAGAAGTTCAAGAACAAGACCGGGTACAAGAAGCGTCAGGGTTTCCGCGCTGAGCTCACCCGTGTCAAGATCACCTCGATCGCGTAAGGCGGGAGTAGAAGATGGCACACAAGAAGGGTGCGAGCTCCACTCGCAACGGTCGTGACTCGAACGCACAGCGCCTCGGCGTGAAGCGCTTCGGTGGCGAGGTCGTCAACGCCGGTGAGATCATCCTCCGCCAGCGCGGTACCCACTTCCACCCGGGCGCCAACGTTGGCCGTGGTGGCGACGACACGCTGTTCGCCCTCTCGGCCGGTGCGGTCGAGTTCGGCACCAAGGGCGGCCGCAAGGTCGTCAACATCGTCAACGCGTAAGCAGTTCGACGATCTGACTCTGCGGGAGGGGCGGGCCACGTGCCCGCCCCTCCCGTTCTTTCGTTGCAACACCAAGGAGTGGACCCATGGCGACCTTCGTCGACCGCGTGACCCTGCACCTCACCGCGGGGAACGGCGGCAACGGCTGCGTGTCGGTCCGCCGTGAGAAGTTCAAGCCGCTGGCCGGCCCGGACGGCGGCAACGGCGGTGACGGTGGCGACATCGTCCTCGTCGCCGACCCCCAGGTGACGACCCTGCTCGGCTACCACCGCTCGCCGCACCGTTCCTCCAAGAACGGGCAGCCCGGCATGGGCGACATGCGGAGCGGCATCAGCGGTGAGACGCTCGAGCTCCCGCTGCCGATCGGCACCGTCGTGTACGACGAGAACGGCGACGTCCTCGCGGACATGACCGAGCCGGGCATGCGCGTCGTCATCGCCCCCGGCGGTCAGGGCGGTCTCGGCAACGCCGCGCTCTCGACCACGAAGCGCAAGGCCCCCGGGTTCGCGCTGCTCGGCACCGAGGGCTGGGCCGGTGACGTCAGCCTCGAGCTGAAGACCATCGCCGACGTCGCCCTCGTCGGGTTCCCGAGCGCCGGCAAGTCCTCGCTCATCGCCGCGATCTCCGCCGCGAAGCCGAAGATCGCGGACTACCCGTTCACGACCCTCACGCCGAACCTCGGCGTCGTCGAGTCCGGGTCCACCCGCTTCACCGTCGCCGACGTCCCCGGTCTGATCGAGGGCGCGTCGGAGGGCAAGGGCCTCGGCCTCGAGTTCCTCCGTCACGTCGAGCGCTGCGAGGCACTCCTGCACGTGATCGACTGCGCCACCCTCGACCCCGGCCGTGACCCGATCAGCGACCTCGACGTCATCCTCGGCGAGCTCGAGCGCTACCCGGTCCCAGAGGGGCAGGTGCCGCTGCTCGAGCGCCCGCAGATGATCGCGCTCAACAAGGTCGACGTGCCCGAGGCCGAAGAACTCGCCGCCTTCGTGCGCGACGAGCTCGAGGGCCGTGGCTACCGCGTCTTCCCGATCTCGACCGCGTCCCGCAAGGGCCTGCGCGAGCTGACGTTCGCGCTGGCCGACGTCGTGGAGCAGGCCCGCGCCTCCCGTGCCGCCGAGCCGGTGGCCGAGCGCATCGTCCTCCGCCCCAAGGCGGTCGACGACAAGCCCTTCACCATCCGCGCCGAAGGCGGCGAGGAGCACCGCTTCTACCGCATCCGGGGTGCGAAGCCGGAGCGCTGGGTGCAGCAGACCGACTTCACCAACGAAGAGGCGATCGGCTACCTCGCCGACCGCCTGGCGAAGCTCGGCGTCGAGGACGGCCTGTTCAAGGCCGGAGCCGTCGCCGGGTCCACCGTCGTCATCGGTGGCGACGGCGGCACGATCTTCGACTGGGAGCCCACGCTCACCTCGACCGCGGAGCTCATCACGAGCGCCCGCGGGACCGACGCCCGGATCGGCGCGACCTCGCGTCCGACCCGCAACGAGCGTCGCGAGGAGTACTTCGAGCGCATGGACGCCAAGGCCGCGGCGCGTGCCGAGCTCGAGCAGGAGCGCATCGCCGGGCTGTGGGCGGAGGACGGAGACCTGTCTCCCGCCGAAGCCGACCGGGACGACAGGGACTGACCACGGCATGACCGACACGACCGCACGCACCGACCTCGGACCCGTCACCCGGCGCGAGGACATCCCGCGTGCCAAGCGGATCGTGGTCAAGGTCGGGTCGTCGTCGGTCAGCGGTGACAACACCGGGCAGATCGCTCCGCTCGTCGACGCCATCGCGGCAGCGCACGCCCGGGGGACCGAGGTCGTCCTCGTGTCCTCCGGCGCCATCGCCACCGGGTTCCCGTTCCTCGGGCTCGAGGGTCGCCCCGACGACCTCGCCACCCAGCAGGCCGCCGCCGCGACCGGGCAGAACGTCCTGATGTTCCGGTACCAGAAGGAACTCGACCGGCACGCGGTCGTCGCGGCGCAGATCCTCCTGACCGCGGGGGACCTGCAGAACCCGACGCACCGGGTGAACGCGCAGCGGGCCATCGACCGACTGCTCGCACTGCGGGTGCTGCCGATCGTGAACGAGAACGACACCGTGGCGACGCACGAGATCCGCTTCGGGGACAACGACCGGCTCGCGGCGCTCGTGGCCCGGCTGCTCGGGGCCGATGCGCTCGTGCTGCTGTCCGACGTGGAGTCGCTCTACACGCGGCCCCCGGAGCAGCCCGGCGCGGAGCCGATCACGCACGTGGCGTTCGGCGACGAGCTCGCCGGGGTCACGTTCGGGTCGATCGGTGCCGCGGGCGTGGGGACCGGGGGAGCGGGGACGAAGGTCGCTGCCGCCCGGCTCGCGGCGGAGGCCGGCACGGCGGTGCTCGTGACGGCGACGGCGCTCGTGGAGCGGGCGTTGGCGGGGGCGCAGGTCGGGACCTGGTTCGAGGCGGCGGCGCGGGGCTGACGGAGTTCGGCTCCGGTTCGTTCGGTTCGGTTCGGTTCGGGAGGCGCGGGTCGGCTTCGACGCGCCGCTCACGTCCGCCGAGGGGGCATTGTTCGTCACTCTCGGCGCTTCGGAGCGACGGATTCCGCGACCTCGGCGGCACGCCTGCGGCGTGTCGTGCCCGCACGCGGGGCGCGCGGACCGAGTGGTGCGGGCGCTGCGGGCGTGTGCTGACTCGTCCACAGGAGCCGCGCCTCCAGGGCCCTCCACAGGTGAGCCGGACCGCCGTCATGTGGCGGACCCCCGCGCCTAGAATCGAGCCATGTCGCTGACCGCATCCGCCCCGACCCTGACCGACAAGCTCGTCGCTGCGCGCGACGCGGCGTCGGTCCTCGCCACGGCGACGACCGCGGTGAAGGACGCGGCGCTCCTCGCGATCGCGGCGGGCGTGCGACAGGCGACGGACGAGATCGTCGCGGCCAACCACGAGGACCTCTTGGCGGGCGAAGAGAGCGGGCTCTCGTCCGGGCTCCTGGACCGGTTGCGGCTCGATCCCGTCCGCATCGACGCCCTCGCCGCCGCGGTCGAGCACGTCGTCGGCCTCACCGACCCGGTCGGGCAGCACGTCCGCGGGTCGCGGTTGCCGAACGGGCTGCAGCTCTCCCAGGTGCGGGTGCCGTTCGGGGTCGTCGGCGCGATCTACGAAGCGCGGCCGAACGTCACGGTCGACATCGCCAGCCTCGCGCTGAAGAGCGGCAACGCGGTCGTGCTCCGGGGCGGCTCGGCGGCGCAGCGCACCAACGCGGTGCTCGTCGCCCGGATCCAGGACGCCGTCGCCTCGGCGGGGCTGCCGCGCGAACTCGTGCAGACGATCGACGAGTTCGGGCGTGCCGGCGCGACCGACCTGATGCGGGCACGCGGGCTCGTCGACGTGCTCATCCCGCGGGGCAGCGCGTCACTGATCCAGACCGTCGTGACCGAGTCGCAGGTACCCGTGATCGAGACGGGTGCCGGGGTCGTCCACGTGTTCCTCGACGAGTCGGCACCGCTCGACCGGTCGATCGACATCGTCCTGAACAGCAAGGTGCAGCGGCCCAGCGTGTGCAACGCGCTCGAGACGCTCCTCGTGCACGAGCGGGCGGCCGACCGGCTCCTGCCCGCGCTGGCCGACCGGCTGCGGGCCGCCGGCGTCACGCTCCGCGGTGACGACGCCACGCGGGTGCTCGTGCCCGGTGTGCTCCGGGCGACGGACGACGACTGGGCAACCGAGTCGATGGACCTCGACCTGTCCGTCCGGGTGGTGCCCGACGTCGATGCGGCGATGGCGCACATCGCGCGCTGGTCGACGCACCACACCGAGTCGATCGTCACGAACGACGTCGACACGGCCGAGCGCTTCCTGGCCGAGGTCGACTCCGCGGTCGTGATGGCGAACGCCTCGACGCGGTTCACCGACGGCGGGGAGTTCGGGTTCGGTGCCGAGGTGGGGATCTCGACGCAGAAACTGCACGCTCGTGGGCCGATGGGGCTGCCCGAGCTGACGAGCACCAAGTGGATCGTGCGCGGGCAGGGACAGATCCGCGGCTAGACTGAACGGCGAATTCCCCCGACCGAACGGAGCATCGGATCAATGACCTTCCTCGCAGAAGCCGCTGAGCACGCCTCGGGGGTCCCCGCGTACGTGTTCCCGCTCGTCGGTGCCCTCTTCTTCGCGTTCCTCGGGTTCGTGACCTGGAGCTTCCGCGACGTGGCCTACCGCCACTCGCACAAGTTCGAGGCCACGCGCACCCACGAGACGGGTGTCGACGAGTTCGGTCGCGCCGAGCACTGACCCGCGACTCCATGCTCGAGAGCACGGGGCGGCCTCGCATCGGCGTGATGGGTGGCACGTTCGACCCGATCCACAACGGCCACCTCGTGGCAGCGTCCGAAGTGGCGCGCGCGTTCGACCTCGACGAAGTGGTCTTCGTCCCCACGGGGCAGCCGTACATGAAGTCCGGTGTGACCGACGCCGAGCACCGCTACCTCATGACCGTCGTCGCCACGGCGTCGAACCCGATGTTCACCGTGAGCCGCGTGGACATCGACCGCCCGGGCCCGACCTACACGGTCGACACGCTGAAGGACCTGCACGAGCAGCGACCCGACGCGCAGCTGGTCTTCATCTCCGGCGCAGACGCCGTCCAGCAGATTGTCGACTGGAAGGACCATGATGGCCTCTGGGACCTCGCGCACTTCGTCGCTGTGACACGTCCGGGACACGCCTTGAGCATCACGGGTCTGCCCGAACGAGACGTAAGCTTGCTCGAAGTTCCCGCGCTGGCAATATCGTCGACCGACTGCCGCGACCGGGTGAGACGTGGTTTCCCCGTGTGGTACTTGGTCCCCGACGGTGTCGTCCAGTACATCTCCAAGCACCATCTGTATCGGAGCGTTGCATGAGTTCGTCCGACGCGCAGCCGCCCCTGTCGCGGCGCCAGGCGCGCGAGCGGGAGCGTGCCGCCGCGGGCGGTGCGCAGCCCGTGACGCCGCCCCCGACCGTCGCCACCCCGGCCGAGCAGCCGGAAGTGCGCCACCGTCCCGGCAGCCACGTCGCTCCCGCCCCCGGCGCACCCGCACAGTCCGCCGTGCCGTCGTCGGCCTCGTCGCCGTCGTCCGCCGGCTCCGGTGTGCCGTCGATGCCCCCGGCCTCGGCGACCGAGATCGTCCCCGGCTCGGGCGGACTCACCCGTCGGCAGATCCGGCAGCTGCGTGCGGCCGAGGGACAGGCGATCCAGCCCGTCCCGCTGCAGAACCCGACCCCGCAGTCGTCCGACCGCACCGTCGAGGACGTCCTCGGCTCGGTCGACGCGCTGCACGGTGGACCGGAGCGCACTGGCACGCCGGACGCGACGGGCACGTCGGCCGCCGCCGAGCCCGAGCCGCTCGCGCAGGAGTCCTCCGTCGACCCCGAGCCCTCAGCCGAGACGGTCGTGCTCGACCAGGCGGCCGTGGCGCAGGCGACCGAGGCGGACGGATCGCCCGACGCGATCGAGCCCCTCGAGGAAGCCGCCGCCCACAGCGAAGAGCCGCGTCGCCACCGTTCGACCTGGGCCCCGCCCGAGGCCACCGAGCCGTCCGACACCGAAGCCGACTCGGACACGCCAGACGCGCCGGACACACCGGACGCTCCGAACACGCTGGGCACCCCGGACGTCCCTGCCACGGCGCAGCGGACCCCGATCCAGTCCTCCACGCCGGCGGTGTTCCCGCTCTCGCTGGACGAGGACGACACGAACGAGGTCCCGGTCCAGAACGCCGCCCAGCCCGCGCGCGCTGCCTCGGCACCCACGTCGAGTGGTGCACCGTCGTCCGCCGGCGACACCGATGGCGACGCCGATGCCCCCCGCGTGCCGGCTTCGTTCCAGCGTCCGGCCGAGCCGAAGCCCCTCACGACCGCGTTCGAGCCGCCCGTCGGCCACTGGTCGCAGCAGGCGCACGACTCGAACGACGCCGAGGTCCACGACGAGGAGACCGGCACCCGCCGCGTCGCCGTGACGAACACGAACGCGATCATCCTGCCGAACTCGGCCCTCGCCGACCCGACGGGTGCGCTGAACGCCACGGGCGAGGTCATCCTCACCGGCTCGATCGACCTGCCGGCGTCGCTGTCCTCGACCGGGTCGCACCGGCCGATCGACGGTGCCGAGGTTGACCGTCTGCTCGAGCAGCACGACGAACAGCCCGACACGGACGCCAGCCCGGTCCGTGCCAGCCGTGCGGTGTCGAGCCACACTTCGACGCGGCAGGTCGTCCTCGCGGCGGCCAAGCCGAAGGAGTCGCGCACGCCACTCATCCTCGGCGTGACGGTCGGTGCCGTCGGCGTCGCCGCTGCAGCCGTCATCATCGTGGCCCTCGTCACGACCCACACGTTCTGAGTCCTCCCCACCGCGCACGGCCTGGCCGTGTGTCGGTGGGTGGCTTATGATCGTGACCCATCAAGCGATCCGGCAGCCTGCCAGGTCGACCGACCGGAAGGAATCCGTGACCGCCTCCTCACGCGCAGTGGAACTCGTGCAGATCGCCGCCCAGGCGGCCGACGCCAAGCAGGCCGAGGACCTCGTCGCCCTCGACGTGACCGGGCCGCTGCAGCTCACCGACGTGTTCCTGCTCGCGACCGGCCGGAACGAGCGCAACGTGCTCGCCATCGCGGACGAGATCGAAGAGCGCCTCCTCGAAGCCGGGGCCAAGCCGCTCCGTCGTGAAGGCCGGAGCGAGGGCCGCTGGGTCCTCATCGACTTCGGCGACATCGTCGTGCACGTCTTCCACGAAGAAGACCGCCAGTACTACTCGCTCGAGCGTCTCTGGTCGGACTGCCCGACCATCCCGCTCGAGCTCCCGGTGGACCACACCGCGTAGGTGCGACGCGCCCGGGTGGCGGCGACGATTTCGTCACCCGGCGTTCGCATGGTGTACGCTTCTATGGTGCCTCCGGGGAACGGGGGCACACTGAAGTCGGTGGGAACACCAACACTTCGGGTCTGTGGCGCAGCTGGTAGCGCACCTGCATGGCATGCAGGGGGTCAGGGGTTCGAGTCCCCTCAGATCCACCATCACCCCCGCGGTTCTCCGGAACCGCGGGGGTCTTCTCGTTCCGGGGACGCGCGCCCGAGGTGATCCGGCTCCCGCGTCCCCAGTACGCTGAGCGCATGAGCAGCGACGCACCCCTGTCTGGTTCCGCCCTGACGATCACCGCCGGCGGCTACACGGCCGAGATCGCCTCGGTGGGGGCGACACTGCGGACGTTCCGGTTCGAGGGACGCGACCTGGTCGTGCCGTTCGACGCCGACGAGGTCCGCCCGGCCTTCCGCGGAGCCGTCCTGGCGCCGTGGCCGAACCGGGTCGTCGACGGGAAGTACACGTTCGGCGGGACCGAGCACGAGCTCGCGCTGACCGAGCCGAAGCGACAGCACGCGCTGCACGGACTGGTCGCCTGGACCGACTTCCGGATCGTCGCGCACGAACCGGACCGCGCGGTCCTCGCCACGACCGTGCCCGCCCAGGACGGGTACCCGTTCCGCGTCGAGGTACTGGTCGAGTACCGCGTCGACGCCGACGGGTTGCACACGACGATCACCGGCACGAACACCGGTGCCGACGCGGCACCGTGGGGGACCGGTCCGCACCCGTACCTCGTCGCCGGCGAGGGTCGTGTCGACGACTGGACCCTGACGCTGCCCGCGGCCGAGGTGCTCGAGGTCACCGAGGACCGCCTCGTCCCGACGGGCCTCGCGCCGGTGCACGACGAGTTCGACCTGCGCTCCGCGACGCGCATCGGCGACCGGTTCATCGACCACGCCTTCACCGGGTTCGACCGCGACGCCGACGGCACCGCGACGATCGTCCTCACCGCCGCCGACGGCCGCGGTGTCCGTGCCTCGTTCGGCCCGGAGTGCGGGTGGGCGCAGGTGCACACCGCCGACCACGTCGTGCCGGAGTACCACCGTGCGGGTCTCGCGGTCGAGCCGATGACCTGTGCGCCGGACGCCTTCAACGCCGGGTCCGACGCCGGACTCGTCGTGCTCGAGCCCGGGTCCTCGTCGGCGGCCTCGTGGACGATCGCGGCGGTCTGACGGCAGCACCCGCGTCCGCCCGGATCGAGGTCCGGCGGCTGCCGTCGACTCCCGACCTCGGCGCCCTCGCCGCCGCGTCCGGCGCCGACGTGGTCTGGCTCGACTCCTCGCTGCCGGCCGGTTCACCCCCGACCGCGCATGCCCGTGCCCGGTGGTCGGTCCTGGCGCTGACGGACGGCCCGTTCGCAGCGCGGTTCCGGCACGAGACGCGACGGGCGTTCGTCGAGACGACCCCGGCGTCCCGATCGTGGTTCGGGGGCGTCGCGACCGCCGAGGGATCGGACCGACCCGCCTTCGCGGTCCTCACCGAGTTGCTCGCGCGCACCCCGGTGCTGCCGGAACCGGTCGCGGGCTGCGGCTTCGCGCTCGGCTGGGTCGGGTTCCTCGGCTACGAGCTCGGGCGCGAGTCGGGCGGCGTCGACCGGACGGCCGAGGGGCACGCGGACGCGGACCTGCGGTTCGTCGACCGCGCGGTGGTCGTCGACGCCGCCGGTGACGCCTGGGCACTCGCCCTGGCGAGCGATGCGGAACCCGAGGCCAGCGCGCGGAACTGCGCATGGCTGGAGACGGTGACCGCCCCGGTCACGCGGGTCGACGTCGACGACGTGGCCCCGTTCCTCCCGGGCCCCGCTCCGGCGACCGGGCGCGTCACGCGCGCCGCCTACGAGACGGCGGTGGACGCGTGCCGCGCGGAGATCCGTGCGGGCAACGCGTTCCAGGTGTGCCTCACGACCGCCTTCGCGGTGCCGCCGGTCCAGGAGGCGCGGCGGGGCCCCGCCAGGGACCCCCACCTGACCGAGTACCTGCGGCTGCGCGCGGCGGACCCCGTCCCGTTCGGTGCGTACCTGCGGCTCGGCCCGCTGCGCGTGGCGAGCCGGTCTCCTGAGCGGTTCCTGCGGATCGATGCGTCCGGGACGGTGTCCGCGGAGCCGATCAAGGGGACCCGACGGCGCTCCGACGACCCTGTGGAGGACGAAGCGGTCCGCGCCGGACTCGCCGTGAGCGCGAAGGACCGAGCCGAGAACGTCATGATCGTCGACCTGCTCCGGAACGACCTGCTCCGGACGGCGGTACCGGGGTCGGTGCACGTCGACCGGCTCTGCGACGTCGAGACGTACGCGAGCGTGCACCAGATGGTGTCGACGATCGGTGCGGTCCTGCCCGCGGGGACGTCGCGGGCAGCCGTGGTGCACGCCGCCTTCCCGCCGGGGTCGATGACCGGCGCGCCGAAGATCAGTGCCATGGGGATCGCGGATCGGCTCGAGGACGGGCCTCGCGGGCTGTACTCGGGTGCGATCGGGTACTTCTCGGCCAGCGGCGCGGTCGACCTGTCGGTGGTGATCCGCACACTGGTGACGGTCATCGACGACCGGGGCACGGTGCGGTCGCGGTCGTTCGGTGCCGGCGGCGCGGTGACGTGGTCGTCGGTCGCCGCGGACGAGGCGGACGAGGTCGAGACGAAGACGCGCTCGGTGCTCGCCGGTGTGGGGGCCGTCGCCCGCTGGTGACGGCGGATCGTCGGGCGGCGGTGCCGGATCACTCCTCCACAGGGCGCTGATCCACCGCTCACACGGCGTGTCGAACGCGTGTTCGAAGCAACTGTCCACAGGATGTCGGACCCGATTGACATCATCGAACACATGTTCGAATATGAGGGCATGCAGACGGCGGCGGCACTCCGATCGCCCGGGGCTCACGGAGAGCCGACCGGGCGGCCCGGTCCTGCCCGGCCGGTGCGGCGGGTCGACCACCTCGGTGACGCCCGCGCCGCACTCGAACGGATCACCTCGCTGCGGTCGCGTGTGGCCGAGATGGAGTCCACCCGGGTCGACACCGAGGGGCTGCCCACGGCCGAGGCGCTCGCACCGCTCCTGCCGGGTGGTGCGATCCGCGTGGGCGGGTCCTACTCGGTGCACGAGTCGGTACTCCTCGCGATGACGATGCTGCAGGCCGCCTCGGCCGCCGGTGCCTGGTGCGCGGTGGTGGGGGTGCCGTCCTTCGGGGTCGAGGCAGCGGCCGCGGCCGGCATCGACCTCGAACGGCTCGTGCTCGTGCCGGACCCGGGCGACCAGTGGCTCACCGTGACGGCCGCGCTGGCGGACGTCGCCCAGATCGTCCTCACCCGTCCGCTCGGTCGGGTGGTTCCCGGCGACGTCTCCCGGCTGTCGGCACGGCTGCGTCAGCGTGGTGGTGCGCTCGTCGCGCTCGGGTCCTGGCCCGGGGCCGACGTCTCGCTGCGGGTGACCCGGTCCGAGTGGAGCGGCATCGGGGACGGGCACGGCTTCCTGACGGAACGACGGGTCACGGTGTCGGCGTCCGGTCGTGCCGGAGCGGGCCGACCGGTGGACGCCGACCTGCTGCTGCCCGCGGCGGACGGCACGGTCCGGGCCGCCGTCCCCACCGCTGCGGCGTCCGGCCCCGGCCGGACGACACCCGTGCTGCGTCCCGTGGCGGTGGCGTCGTGAGCCCCCGTGGCGGCGGCCGGACCCGGACGACCGGGTCCCGGGTCACCGGTGCCCTCGCCGGACGCGGGCCCGGGGCCGGCGCGGGTGCGGCGGGCGTGCCCGATGCGCGGTCGATCCGAGCCGACGCACTCGCCCGCGGTGGGGCGCTGCCCGAGCCCCCGCCGACCCGGACGATCGTGCTGTGGTGCCCGGACTGGCCGGTGATCGCGGCCGCTCGCGCTGCCGGGTCGCCGCCGGACCACCCGTTCGCCCTCGTGGTGAAGGGCCAGGTGTACGCCAGTTCCGCCAGTGCCCGGCAGCACGGCGTGGTCCGGGGGCTCCGCGTGCGCGAGGCACAGGCGCGCTGCCCCGAGCTCGTCGTCCAG
This sequence comes from Curtobacterium sp. BH-2-1-1, assembly GCF_001806325.1. Classification (NCBI taxonomy): domain Bacteria; kingdom Bacillati; phylum Actinomycetota; class Actinomycetes; order Micrococcales; family Microbacteriaceae; genus Curtobacterium; species Curtobacterium sp. BH-2-1-1. The sequence continues at coordinate 522,374 of NZ_CP017580.1, read as the reverse complement.
CCCTACGACGACGCGCTCGACCACCGGGCGTTCGAACCGGTCATCCGCGCGGTCGAGGCGGCGGTCCCCGGTGTCGAGGTCCTCCGCCCGGGCACCCTCGCGCTGCGGTCCCGCGGGCCGGCCCGGTACTACGGCGGAGAACGAGCCGCCGCGGCGACCCTCGCCGGCATCGCTGCCGACCACGGCGCTCCCGGGGTGCGCGCCGGCGTCGCGGACACCCCGTTCGCCGCCGAACAGGCCGCACGGGCTCGCCCGGCACGTCCGGGGGAGCGGGTGCGGATCGTGCCCGTCGACGGCTCGGCGCCGTTCCTGGCCGGGCTGCCGCTCGGCGTGCTCGGCGACGCCGACCTCGCGATGCTGCTCGGGCGCCTCGGCATCCAGACCCTCGGCGAGTTCGCCGCGCTGGCCGACGAACAGGTGCGCGACCGGTTCGGACTCGCCGGGGCGTTCCTGCACCGGCTCGCCGGCGGTCGTGACCCGCGAGAGGTCGCGGCGCGCGCGGTCCCGCCCGAACTCCGGGTCGAGGCGTCGTTCGAACCTCCGCTCGACCGCGCCGACCAGATCGCGTTCGCGTTCCGTCGCTCCGCCGACGACTTCGCCGCACGCCTCCGGGCAGCTGGACTCGTCGCCACCACGATCCGGGTCGGCATCGTCGACGAGCGGGACATCCTGCTCGAGCGCACGTGGGTGCACCCGCGGTGGTTCGACGCCGCCGACGTGGTGGACCGGGTGCGCTGGCAGCTCGCCGGCGGGGTGGACCCGACCGGGCTCGAGGCGCCGGTCGTCCAGGTGGTGCTCGAGCCCGTCGCGGTCGACGACATGGCGAACCACGAACGCGGGCTCTGGGGGACCGGACCGGACGAACGCGTGCACCACGGTCTCGCCCGCGTGCAGGGACTGGTCGGGCACGACGGGGTGGTCACGCCACGGATCGGCGGCGGGCGCACCCTGGCCGAACGCGTGGTGCTCGTGCCGTGGGGCGACGCTCCCGCCGGTGGCGAGCGTGCGCTGGCGACCGTCCGCGACCGCCCGTGGCCCGGCAAGCTTCCCGGTCCGCCGCCGGCGACCGTGCTCGACCGTCCGCGCCCGGTGGACGTCGTCACCGGCGACGGCGGCACCGTCGACGTCGACGACCGCGGCGTCCTCACCGGGGTCCCGGAACGGTTCCGTGCCGAGGGGGAGCGTGGTGGCCGGTTCGACGCCGTGACCGCGTGGGCCGGACCGTGGCCGCTCGTCGTGCGCTGGTGGGAGGCCGGCGGACGCCGACTCCACCGGTTGCAGCTCGTCGACGCCGACGGACGTGCGTGGTACCTCGTGCTCGCCGACCACCGGTGGTGGGCCGAGGCGGTGGCGACGTGACCGCCCGGACGGGGGAACACTGATGGGGTACAGCAACCCGCCGATCCCGTGGTCCCAGTTCGAACGTGCGCTGTCCGACAAGCGGAGCCCCGGCAGCACGCACGACGGCGACGGCGGGGACAGCCCCGCGTGGTCCCGCAAGCGCGAGCCCTACGCGCCGACGACCCCGCCGGTGGCCGACGACACGAACGTGCCGGTCGTGCCGTACGCCGAGCTGCACGCGCACTCGACGTTCAGCTTCCTCGACGGCGCGAGCGGCCCGGAACAGCTCTTCGAAGAGGCCGCTCGGTTGCACCTGCACGGGCTCGCCCTCACCGACCACGACGGTTTCTACGGTGCCGCGCGCATGGCCGAGGTGGCCGAGGCCTACCCGACCGTCGCCACGGTGTACGGCACCGAGCTGTCCCTCGGGCTGACCGAACCGCAGAACGGCGTACCCGACCCCGAGGGCACGCACCTGCTCCTGCTGGCGGACGGGCAGGACGGGTACCACCGGCTCGCCGGTGCCGTCACCCGGGCGCACCTGGCCGCCGGCGCCGAGAAGGGACGACCCCGGTACGACCTCGACGACCTCGCAGCACGATCGGACGGGCACTGGCGCGTCCTGACCGGGTGCCGCAAGGGGGCCGTCCGGCAGGCGCTCGAGCGCGGGGGCGAGTCCGCGGCCGAGGACGCCCTGCGCGCCCTGCTCGACCGGTTCGGCACGGCGGGGGTCGTCGTCGAGCTCACCGACCACGGCGACCCGATGGACACCGCGCGGAACGACGCCCTGGCCGCCCTCGCCGCGAAGCACGCGCTGCCCACGGTGGCCACGGGCAACGTGCACTACGCCACCCCGGACCGCTTCCCGGTGGCGACGGCGCTCGCCGCGGTCCGGGCCCGCCGCAGTCTCGACGAGATCGACGGCTGGCTGCCGGCCGCACCGACGGCCCACCTCCGCTCGGGGGCCGAGATGACCCGGCGGTTCGCCCGCTACCCCGGGGCGATCGAGCACAGCGTCGAACTCGCCGACGAGCTCGGGTTCCGGCTGAAGACGGTCAAGCCCGGGTTGCCCGACATCGACGTCCCCGACGGGCACACCACGATGTCCTGGCTGCGGGAACTCACCTGGCGCGGCGCCCGCCGGTTCTACCCCGGCAGCGCCGACGGTGTCGACCCGCAGAAGCGCGAGCGCATCGAACGCGAGCTGTCGGTGATCGAGGACAAGGACTTCCCCGGCTACTTCCTCATCGTGCGGGACATGGTGCAGTACGCCCGGGAGCGCGGCATCCTCTGCCAGGGCCGCGGCTCGGCGGCGAACTCGGCGGTCTGCTACCTGCTCGAGATCACCGCGGTCGACTCGATCCGCTACGGGCTGCCGTTCGAACGCTTCCTGTCGGCCATGCGCGACGAGGAACCCGACATCGACGTCGACTTCGACTCCGACCGACGTGAAGAGGTCATCCAGTACGTCTACGAGAAGTACGGCCGGTTCAACGCCGCACAGGTCGCGAACGTCATCACCTACCGGCCGAAGGGCGCCGTGCGGGACATGGCGAAGGCGCTCGGCCACAGCCCCGGGCAGCAGGACGCCTGGTCGAAGCAGGTCGAACGCTGGGGCTCGGTGACCGAGAGCCAAGACCACGACATCCCGGACACCGTGGTCGACATGGCGCAGCAGGTGCTCGGGTTCCCCCGGCACCTCGGCATCCACTCCGGCGGCATGGTCCTCACCGACCGGCCCGTGGGCGAGGTCGTACCGATCGAGCACGCCCGCATGGACGGCCGGACGGTGCTGCAGTGGGACAAGGACGACTGCGCCTACATGGGCCTCGTGAAGTTCGACATGCTCGGGCTCGGCATGCTCGCCGCGCTGCAGTACTCGTTCGACCTCGCCGACGAGCACTGCGGGGAGCGGTGGGACATGCACTCCATCCCGAAGGAGGAACAGGGCGTCTACGACCAGCTGTGCCGCGCGGACACCATCGGGGTGTTCCAAGTGGAGTCCCGAGCGCAGATGGGGACGCTGCCCCGACTGCTGCCGCGGCGCTTCTACGACCTCGTGATCGAGGTCGCCCTGGTGCGCCCCGGGCCGATCCAGGGCGGCGCGGTCCACCCGTACATCCGGCGGCGCACGGGCGAAGAGCCGATCACGTACATCCACCCGTCGCTCGAACCCGTGCTCGAGCGGACCCTCGGCGTCCCGCTCTTCCAGGAACAACTGATGCAGATGGCGATCGCGGTGGGCGGGTGCTCGGGGGACGACGCCGACCTGCTCCGGCGTGCGATGGGGTCGAAGCGCGGGCACGAGAAGATCGACCGGCTCCGCGAGAAGCTCTACGCCGGGATGGCCGCGAACGACATCCACGGCGAGGACGCCGACGCCATCTACGCCAAGATCCAGGCGTTCGCGAACTTCGGCTTCGCGGAGAGCCACTCCATCAGCTTCGCGCTCATCGTCTACGCGAGCGCGTGGATGCGGCTGCACTACCCCGGCGCCTTCCTCGCGGCGCTGCTCCGTGCGCAGCCGATGGGGTTCTACTCACCCCAGACCCTGGTGGCCGACGCCCGACGGCACGGGGTCACCGTCCTGCGACCGGACATCCTGCGCTCCGGCGTGGACGCCACGTTGGAGCCGCTGCACGACGACGCCGCCGACGACGACGCCGACGGTGGTCCAGGAGGCGCGGCGCACGTCCACGCGACGGGTCACGACGACTGCCTGGCCGAGGAACAACCCCCGGTGCTGCCGTTCGACAAGGCCACGCCCGACGACACGGCGCGGCACCGGCGGGACGGCGCCTTCGCGGTCCGCCTCGGATTGGCCGAGGTCTCCTCGCTCGGCCGGAAGAGCGCCGAGAAGATCGTCGCCGAGCGGGATGCCCACGGTCCCTTCACCGACATGTCCGACCTCGCTCGCCGTGTCGGGCTGACCACGGCGCAGCTCGAGGCGCTCGCCGCCGCCGACGCCTTCGCGTCGATCGGGGTCGACCGGCGCGGTGGGATGTGGTCGGCAGCACAGGCCGCGGCCGAGCGTCCCGACCAGCTGCCCGACACCCAGGTGACGGTGCAGCCGCCGCTGTTCGGGCAGATGACCAGCGGTGACGTCCTCATCGCGGACATGTGGTCGACGGGGATGACGACGGACGACCATCCCGTGCGGTACGTCCGTGACGGCCTCGTGGCCCGCGGGGTGCTCAGCGTCCAGGACACCGCGACGGCCGAGACCGGACGGCGGGTCGAGGTCGGAGGGATCGTGACGCACCGGCAGCGTCCGGCGACGGCGTCCGGCATCACGTTCATGAACGTCGAGGACGAGACCGGGTTGGTGAACGTGATCTGCAGCGTCGGGGTGTGGGGGCGGTACCGACGGGTCGCGCGCGAGGCGCCGGCCGTGATCGTGCGGGGGATCCTCGAGCGGTCGCCGGACGGGGTCGTGAACCTGGTGGCCGACCGGATCGAACACCTGTCCCTGTCGGTCCGCACCCGGTCGAGGGATTTCCAGTGACCGACCGGCTACTGCACCTCGGGGATGCGGATCGTGACCTCGAGCCCGCCGGACCGCACGTTCCGGAGCGACGCCGTCCCGCCCGCACGCTCCGCCACGGCCCGCACGATCGCGAGCCCGAGTCCGGAACCACCCGGCAGGGGGATCGTGCCGGTCGCGGGGTCGGGGTTCGGGCGGGACTTCCGGGCCTCGTCGGGGCGGGTGAACCGGTCGAAGGCGACGGGGATGAACGATTCCGGCACGCCGGGGCCGTCGTCCGTGATCTGCAGGATCCCCTCGCCGCCGGCACTGCGCCACGAGACGAAGACGCCGCCGCCGCGGGGGAGTGCCGAGACCGCGTTGCCGGCGATGTTCGTGACGAGCTGCGCCATGCCACCGGTGTCGAGTCGGTACCGCGGTTCCACGGTGCCGCCGCCGATGCCCGGGCCGGAACCCCCGACGGCGACCGGGGACTCCAGGTCGAAGTCGACGGTGATGTCCTTGGCGGACGCGATGAGCCGGACGCGGTCGACGGCACTCATGACCTCGTCGCCGAGGTCCGACCAGCCCGTGGGCTGCTGCTCGGCGCCGTCCTGTTCGCGGCGCTCGGACTCCTCGATGCGCGACAGCGCGAGCAGGTCGTTCGCCAGGCGGGACAGCCGCGCGACACTGAGCTTCGCGCGTTCGATGTGGGCGGCGAGGGCGGCCGCGTCGTCCCCGTCGAGGGACGCCAGGTCGAGCTGGGTCGTCAGGATCGCGAGGGGTGTGCGGAGTTCGTGGCTCGCGTCCGAGACCATCTGGCGCTCGCGTTCGGTGGCCTGGCGTGTGCGGGCGAGGAAGGCGTTGAGGGTCGTCGCCAGCGACGCGAGTTCGTCCTGGGCCGGACCGACCGGCAGCTCGGCGCGCTCGGGGGCGACGGAGAGGCGCTCGGCCTCGCGGCGCATCCGGTTCACCGGGCGCAGGGCGGCGGTCGCGAGCACCCACGAGGCGACGCCGAACGCGACCAGGATCGCGAGTCCGGTGAGCGACAGCGTCGAGGTCAGGTCGTCGACGACGATCGCCTCGGCCTGCGAGTTGCGGGCCGCCACGACCGTCCACCGACCCGCCTGGTTGACGGGGTGCTCGACGACGACGCGGTACTCCGAGCCGGCGACCCGGATGAGGGACGTCCCGGCCTTCGTCTCGGTGAGGCTGCCGAGCGCGCGCTCGACGCGAGGCGGCATGGTCGACAGGGCGATGTCACCGGACGGCGAGACCACGGCCACGAGCTGCGCGTTGCCCGGCGGGGACAGGTCGGGATCGCTGTCGACCTCGAGCGTGGCCACGTACGGGTCGGCGTCCGCGTCGAGCAGGGTGCGCGTGGCACTCGCGACGACGCTGACCACCTGGAACCGCATGACGAGCACGAGCAGCACGATGACCACCGCCGCGATCGCCGTGGACCCGATGGTGATCCGAGCGCGGAGCGACAGGTTCCGCAGCGGACGGATCAGGCCACGCCCGGAACCGGTCACGCTCCGAGCAGATCGAGCCGGTAGCCGCGGCCGCGCACGGTGGAGATCGCGACCGTCGCCTCGTGCGAGGTCAGCTTCTTGCGGAGGTACGAGATGTACTGCTCGACGACGTTCGGGTCGACGTGCTGCGAGCCGTCCCAGACCTCTTCGAGGATCTTCGGGCGGTCGACCACGGTGCCCACCGACCGTGCGAGCAGCCGGAGGAGCGCGAACTCGGTGGGGCTCACGGCCACCCGCTGCCCCTTGATCAGGATGCGACGGGCCTCGGAGTCGATCGCGACGTCGCCCACCTCGATGGTGCGCGGGGCGCCGGCGGACTCGCGACGGCCGAGGGCGCGGAGGCGCGCGGTGAGCTCGGCGAAGGCGAACGGCTTCGTGAGGTAGTCGTCGGCGCCGGCGTCGAGGCCGAACACCCGGTCGTCCACGGCGTCCCGCGCGGTCACGAGGAGGATCCGGACCGGGTCCTCGCGCTCGCGGATGCGGCGGGCGAGCTCGAAGCCGGACATGCCGGGCATCATGACGTCCACGACGGCCAGGTCGAACGCCTGGTCGCCGAGCGCGATCAGCGCCTCGACCCCGTTCTCGACCGCGGTGACGCGGTACCCCTCTGCCGCGAGCCCACGTTCCATGAGCGCGCGCATCTCGTCATCGTCCTCGACCACCAACAGGCGCATAGCGACCTCCTCGACCCCATCGTGGCATCGAACCTGTACATGCGGGAGATCCCACGGCTGAACTCGCTGAATCTCGTCACAGTCACGGCGGTCGGACAGGTAGAACGGTCTGTCCCCCGTTCGTGGGACGTGAGGACTGCTTGCTTCGTTGCTATGCTCGCGCACCGGAAGCGGCGTACCCGACGTCACATCCGCAGTGGGGGCACCATGAACGACATGCCGGAACACCCGGCCCTCGTCCGTCTGCGTGCCGAGCTCGACGCCGCTTGGAAGGGCATCGGCGTGCTCGGCGACATGGAGGACGACAGCCGCGACCGTGTGGTCGCCGAGCTCCGGGCGGCGGTCCCGGACATCGCGAGCGTCGCTGCTCGTGCCGCGGGGGCCGATGCCGTCGTGGCCGAGATCAGCCGGTTCGCGAGCGTCGAGGTCGTCTCGAGCGACTCGACCGTGCCGACGGCGACGATCTGGGACGACATCGTGCACTCCGCGGCCGAGGCAGCGTCGGCCGCACGCTGACGCGCGACGCCCGCCGCGTGCCGGTGAGCAAGGCGGTGCCCGCCGCGCGCTGACGCGCCACGAGCGCGCACGCGCACGCGCACGCGCACGCCCACGTTCCGCGTCAGTCGTCCTCGCCGAGCAGCTCCTCGCGCACGCGCCGGATGTCCTCGAGCAGCGCCCCGATCAGGATCCAGTGCCGCGAGTTCGGCCGGATCACCTCGAGCGGCGCCGTGAGTGCAGGCTCCGCGACGTCCTCGTCGTGCTGCGGCGACGTCGGCACCGACCACCGGGGCCGAGGGGACGCGGCGGTCGACACGGGCACCTCCTTCGCGGCGACCCGGGCACTGAGCGCCCGGACGTCGGCCGCGATCCGGGCGACCTCGGTGGCGATGCTGCCGACGACGGGGTCGGCCCGGAGGTCGGGTGCCGTGTTGTCCTGGATCGCCCGGGTCATGCCGGTGACCCGGGTGACGAGCACACGCAGGTGTTCGGCCACGACGATGTCCTCGTCGAGGACGGTCCGGTGCCGGCCGCCGCGCGGGTTCATCGTGAGGGATTCCCGGGCCGCGGTGAGCGACGCCTCGGCGCGGGCGTGCTGCTGCCGGAGCGCCCGGGCCTGCAGGAGCGCCTCGTGCCAGCGGTCCTGGTCCCACCCCTCGGTGAGCCCGATCGCCACCCGCTCGAACGCGGCGGCGGTGTCCCGGGCGAGCCGTGCGACCGCGAGGTGCGCCGGACCGAGCAGCACCGGCGGCACGATGAGCGCGTTCACGATCAGGGCGACGATCGCCCCGAGGACGGTCTCGAGGATCCGGTCGGCCGAGTAGTTCGGCGTGACGACGCCCGCGGTCAGCACGAGCATGCCGCTGATGCCGACCTGCGTCGCCGAGGTCGGGGTGAGCCGCAGTGCCCACGCGATGAGGATCGCGAGCACGATGACGAGGAGGACGACCCACACGGTGTCGCCGAGCAGCAGGTGGAACCCGGTGGCGAGCACGACGCCGAGGACGACCCCGGCACTGCGCTCGAGTCCTTTCACGAACGACTGGTTGATGCTCGGCTGCACCACGAGGAGCGCGGCGATCGCGGCGAAGGTCGGGAACGGGCCGTCGATGAACACCCGGCACAGCAGCACGGCGGCGACCACCGCGACCGCGGTCTTGACGACCTGCAGGAACGGCGTGCGACTGGAGCTGCGGAGACGCGCGACCGGGTTCACGACGACCACGGTAGCCACGGTGCGCGCGCCGAGCCGTGCACGAACGCGACGAATCCCGCCCCGTCCGGTTGACTGGTCTCGTGTGGCCCAACCATGAGCGCGTCATCCCGCAGGCCTTCGCCGGCTCCGGGACCTCCGTGGTGGCCGCACGCGCGCACTCGGTCGAACCCTCGGGCAACGGCTACCTGTACGGCTACGAGGTCGACACCGTGGACCGCAACGGCCAGCGCGCCACGGTCCTGACCTACGTCGACACCGGCGGGACCCACGACCAGAACAGCGCGATCGTCACCGACCCCGCGACGGGCGAGCCGGTCTCGGTGTGGGCGTACCCGAACGACCCCGGGCTGCCGGTGCTGCCCCAGGTGACGTACCGCGACGCCGTCGCCGAGCTCCTCACGACGCTCGGCATGCCGGTCACCGACCCGACCCTCACGGTCGCGGCGTACCGACCGGGCAAGCGTGCCGTGGTGCGGGTCGACGCCGCCGAGGGGACCCTCTTCCTCAAGGTCGTGCGTCCGCACCGGGTGGCCCCGATCGAGAAGTCGCACGAGCAGTTCGTCGCCGCCGGACTGCCGGTGCCGCGGGTGTTGTCGAGCCGTGGGGACGGCCTGCTCGTCCTCGAACGCATCCGCGGGGTCCCCGCCGGCAGCCGCATCCTCGAGATCGCGGACGACCCGCGCTTCGTGGCCTCCCTCGCCGCGCTCACCGGGCGGATCGCGACGGTCCCGATGACGCAGCAGGCCCGCGCCGACGCGATGGACCACGCCGACTGGCACCGCCGCACCCTCGTCGCCGCGCTGCCGCAGGACGCCGAGGAGATCGACGCGCTCTACGACGCCATCGGACGACGCTCGATCGGCTGGGCGACGGCCACGAAGCAGGTCGTGCACGGCGACCTGCACCTCGAGCAGGTCTTCGTCGACGAGGACGAGCCGTGGCGCATCTCCGGCCTGCTCGACATCGACACGGCGGGCTGGGGTTACCCGGTGCGCGACATCGGTGCCGTGGTGGCGCACCTCGTCGTCACGGGGCTGTGGCACCGGTCGCGCGGCGACGCGGAGCGCGGGGCGGCCGCGGAACGCCTCGCCGACGCCGTCGCGCGCGACTGGATCGCGCGCAACCCCGACCAGTCGGACCGGATCGGCCCGGCGATCGGCGCGCAACTGCTCGCGCACGCCGGCGGCCAGGCCACGACCGGTTCCGCGAACGGCATCCACACCGCGGAGGAGCTGCTGGCGGCGACGCAGGCGGCCCTCGCGGAGGCGACGCCGATCGTCCCGTCCGACGGGCTCCTCCGCCCGCGCTCCGCACCACAGGCCTGACGCGACCACCTGCGCGACGCAGGTCGCGGGACGGGTCCGCACCGCGCCTCCTGGACCCGACAGCAGGCGGATCCCAGGAGGCGCGACTCGCGCGGGCGTCGTCGAGTCGCCTCCGTCGGTGGTCGGGGAGTAAACTGAGCGCGCACGCACCGCGTTCCCGCGTGCCGCGTCGATTCCGGACGCAGCAGTCGGTCACTTGACCGACGTGGGAACCGGGTCCGTGATCGCTCCGAGGGGGCATCACGTGCGTGTGACGGCGCCGGATCCCGGCGCGGACCGTCGCATCCGGCCCCACCCGGTGGCCGCGATGGGAACGGTCCGCGGGACTCCACGTCCCCCGGACGGGGACCGGCGAAGCGGTGGGCCACGGTGGCCCCCGGAACACCGGAGCCGTGCCAGGCGCCGGTTCAGGACTTCCGCCCCGCGGGGCGGCTCGCCCGCACGAACGGGCGGAACAGGAGGAGCGTTGGCTCGATCAGGCACCCGGCGAGCAGCCGGCGGGACGCGGACCGCGTCGCGTCGCACCAGGCCGCTCGACAACGACGGCGTCATCCCCGTGCTCGCCCGCGCCGTGCGCGAGGTCGAGGCGGCGGCGCAGCGTGGACCGCTCAAGGCGTCGAACCGTTCGAAGTTCCAGGCGGTCGCCCTGCTCATGCGCGAGGAGCGCGCACGGGTCAAGGCGGACACCGAACTCACCGACTCGCAGCGCGCCGAGCAGCTCAAGCGGCTCGACGGCGTCGCGACGATCCTCGCGAAGACCGCGGCGCGGGACACCAGCGTGATCCAGCTCCTCACGGAAGAGGCGTCGGTCAGCGAGACGACCCGCACCGTGAAGCGCGACATGATGATCGCGGGCGGCATGGAGCTGCAGCCCGAGGAACTCGTCATCGCGGCGGAGCCCTCGCCGACGGTGGAGAGCCCGGTGCGTGCGGTCGTGCCGCAGGCGGTCGTGCAGCGACAGCTCGCGAACCCGTTCCTGCCGCCGGACTTCGCGCTCGCCGATCAGCCCGTCGCGCACCCGCGTCGCCTGGCGAACTGGGAGCTGTTCGGCCCGCTGTTCAAGTCGTTCGAGTACGGCGCGGGCGGGGGAGCGGCGACGATGCCGCTGCCGGAGCCCACGACGCTGCACTCGCGGTCGGGCACCACGCTCATGAAGCACCAGGCGGAGCTCATCGCCGCCGCGGCGCAGGGCCACCGCACGTTCCTGCTCGCCGACGAGCCCGGCCTCGGCAAGACCGCGCAGTCGCTCCTCGCCGCCGAGGCCGCGAACGCCTTCCCGCTGCTGGTCGTCGTGCCGAACGTCGTCAAGACGAACTGGAAGCGGGAGGCCGCCCGCTGGGTCCCGAACCGCACCGCCACGGTCATCCACGGCGACGGGGACGACCTCGACGGGTTCGCCGACATCGTCATCGTGAACTACGAGATCCTCGACCGGCACGCCGGCTGGCTCGGGAACTTCGGGTTCAAGGGCATGGTCGTCGACGAGGCGCACTTCATCAAGAACAAGGACTCGCAGCGCTCGAAGTTCGTGCTGCAGCTCGCCGAGGCGATCCGGTCGCGCACCGCGTCGCCGCTGCTGATGGCCCTCACCGGTACGCCGCTGATCAACTCGGTCGAGGACTTCCGCACCATCTGGGAGTACCTCGGCTGGATCGACGACAAGAAGCCGCGCGCCAAGCTCATGAACGAGCTCGAGGAGATCGGCCTGACGCCGGCCGACCCGGGCTTCTTCGTCGAGGCGCGCAAGGCCGTCATCGACCAGGGCATCGTCCGCCGCCGCAAGGTCGACGTCGCCGCGGACATCCCGGCACGTCGGATCGCCGACATCCCCGTCGAACTCGACGACGAGGTCGGCCGCTCGATCCGCGACGCCGAGCGCGAGCTCACCGCGAAGCTCGTCAAGCGGTACCACCAGGCGCTCGACGCCCGCACCGGGCAGGACCCGGTCGTCGGCATCGACCACAAGCTCGTCCGCCAGGTCGCGCGCTGGGAGCTCGAGGACCAGGACGCCTCGCCGACCGGGGAGAACGTGTTCTCGATGGTGCGGCGCATCGGCCGGGCCAAGGCACAGCTCGCGGCGGACTACGCGGCGCAGCTCGCCTCGAACGTCGGCAAGGTCGTGTTCTTTGCGAAGCACCTCGACGTCATGGACCAGGCGGAAGAGGTGTTCGCACGTCGACACCTCCGCACCGCGACGGTCCGGGGCGACCAGACGCCGGCGCAGCGCACGGCCGAGATCGACTCGTTCGTGAACGACCCCGACGTCGCCGTGATCGTCTGCTCGCTCACCGCGGCGGGCGTCGGCCTGAACCTGCAGGTGTCGTCGAACGTCGTGCTCGCTGAGCTGTCGTGGACGAGCGCCGAGCAGACCCAGGCAATCGACCGCGTGCACCGCATCGGGCAGGAGGAGCCCGTCACGGCGTGGCGCATCATCGCCGCCCAGACGATCGACACCAAGATCGCCGAGCTCATCGACTCGAAGGCGTCCCTGGCCGCCCGCGCGCTCGACGGCTCGGACGAGGAGATCGTCGACTCCGGCGACATCCAGCTCGACGCGATGGCGGCGCTGCTGACCGAGGCACTGGAGCGCGGCTAGGGCCGGCGCCGTCCGGCGCGTGACGCGTGGCGCGCCCGGCTGTGAACCACGAAACCGACATCGAACCGGGGCTTCGGCCTGGTTCGATGTCGGTTTCGTGGTTCGACGTGGGCGCCCGCGGTGTCAGATGCGCGACTGGACCTCGGCGAGCGAGGGGTTCGTCGCCGTGCTGCCGTCGGGGAACACCAGCGTCGGCACGGTCTGGTTGCCGCCGTTGACCTCGGCGACGAGTTCGGCCGTGCCGGGCGTCTGCTCGATGTCGACCTCGCGGTAGGGGACCCCGGCCTTGGACATCTGGTTCTTCAGGCGCGCGCAGTAGCCGCACCAGCTGGTCGTGAACATCGTGACGGCGCCGGCCTCCGGCACGAACGCGTCGCGGGTGATCGTCTCGCTCATGTGCTCAGGCTAACCCCGCCGGTTCGGGGAACACCGGGAAGCCCTGGTAGACAGGACCGCGTGAGCGACACGCACCTCGAGATCGAGCGAACCTACGACCTGCCCGAGGGCGGTGCCCTGCCGGACCTCGTCGGCATCGGCGGCATCATCCGCACCGAGCACCAGGAGCCGTTCGACCTCGACGCGACGTACTGGGACACCGAGCGGTACGACCTCGTGGCCGCCCGCGTGACGGTGCGCCGCCGGACCGGTGGCCCCGACGCCGGCTGGCACATCAAGCGCGCCTCGTCCGACACCGTCAGGCACGAGCAGCACTTCCCGCTCACCGACGACGCCGACACCGTCCCCGACGAGGTCCTCGCCGCACTCTTCACCGAGCGCCGTGGCCGGGGCCTCCACCCGGTGGTCCGGATCGCGACGACCCGCACGGTGACGCGGCTGCTCGACGAGGACGGCGACCAGATCGCCGAGCTCGCCGACGACCAGGTCCGCGCGACGCGGCTCGACGACGACGCCCCCGAGACCCCGCGCACCTGGCGCGAGGTCGAGGTCGAGATCGTCGGCGGCGTCGACCCGCAGGTCGCCCACGAGCTCTTCGCGTCGCTGGACGGGCGCTTCGCCGCCGTCGGCGCCGGCCCCGCCGCCGTCTCGTCCAAGCTGGCACGTGGGCTGGCAGGAGCACCGGCACCGCGCCTCCATGCCGAGGACAAGCCGGACAAGGGAACGACCGCACGCGTGCTGGTGAAGCGGCTGCGGAAGCTCCGCGCCGCGCTCCTCGCCCAGGAGGCGCGGCTCCGCTCCGGCGACGCCACCGACCTCCGGCAGGCGGCCGAGACCGCCCTCGAGATCGCCGCGATCCTCGGCGCGTACCGTCCGGCGTTCGCCGCCGGCGACGCCGTCGACCGCGCTGCCGCGGGGGCGGACGGACTCGCCGCCGTCACCGCGCGCGCTGCGTTGGCGGAGTACCTCATCGACCGGCTGCCGCGCGCGTCGACCCCGGCGCAGGACGAGCTCGTCGACGCCATGACGCGCGAGCGGATCCTGGCGGCCACCCGCGAACGTCGCGACCAGTCGGTCCGGGACGTCGTGGCGTTCCTGCACGGCGAGCCGTTCCTCGAGCTCCTCGACGCCCTCGACGACGCGGTCGAGCGACCCGCACCGACCGCGTGGGCCCTCCGTTCGCCGAAGAAGGTCGCGCAGGACGTCGTCGCCCAGGTGAAGCCGGAGGTCCGCGAACTCGTGCGCGCCGCGGTCGCCGACGACACCTCGGACACCGCCGCTGCGCGTGAGGCCGCCGACCGCGCCACGACCGAGGCCGCCTGGCAGGCGACGATGCGCGCGCGCCTGACGATGGACGTGCTCGGCGACGACGCGTTCCCGCACGCACTGTGGAAGCGGATCGGGACGGCGGCCGACGTCCTCACCGAGCGGGTGCGCTCCCTGCACGCGCTCGACACGCTGCGCACGAACGCGGCGATCGCCGAGCGCGGCGGCGAGGGCACGTTCGGGTACGGGGTGCTCGCGGGTGACCGGGTGCGCCTCGCAGAGGAGTCCTACGACGAGGCGGTGCACGCGCTCAACCGCGTGTGACGCGCCGCGCGCTCGCGCGCTCGCTTGGTGAGCAGAAATGGTCGGGTGCCCACGGGCAACCCGACCATTCCTGCTCACGAAGTCGTCACGCGGCGGGCGCCTCGTCCGCCAGCCCCAGGACGTCGAGGAGCCAGGCGAGCTCGAACGCCCGCTCCTTCCACGAGGCGTACCGGCCGCTGACCCCGCCGTGCCCCGCTGCCATCTCGGTCTTGAGCAGCACCGGAGCGCCGACCTCCCGCAGCTTCGCGGTCCACTTGGCGGGCTCGACGTACAGCACACGGGTGTCGTTGATGGACGTCACGGCGAGGATCTTCGGGTACTGCGCGTCGTCGCGGACGTTCTCGTACGGCGAGTACTCGCTCATGTACCGGTAGACCTCGGGGTCGTGCAGCGGGTCGCCCCACTCGTCCCACTCGATGACCGTCAGCGGCAGGTCGGGGTCGAGGATGCTCGTCAACGCGTCGACGAAGGGCACCGCCGCGAGGATCCCGGCGAACCGTTCCGGGGCGAGGTTCGCCACAGCGCCCATCAGGAGCCCGCCCGCGCTGCCGCCCTCGGCGACGAGGCGGTCGGCGGTGGTGCGTCCGGTGTCGATCAGGTGCGTGGCGACCGCGACGAAGTCGGAGAAGGTGTTCTTCTTCGTGAGGGTCTTGCCGTTCTCGTACCAGTGCCGACCCATCTCGCCGCCACCGCGAACGTGGGCGACGGCGAACACGACGCCGCGGTCGAGCATCGACAGGCGCATGACGCTGAACCCGGGGTCGATCGAGTGCTCGTACGAGCCGTAGCCGTAGAGGTGCAGCGGGGCCGGACGGTCGATGTCGACCGCGTCACGGCGCCACACGAGGGAGATCGGCACGCGGGTACCGTCGTCGGCGGTGGCCCAGTCGCGCTCCTGGACGTAGTCGGCCGGGTCGTAGCCGCCGAGCACGGGCTGACGCTTCAGGACCGTGACCTCGCCGGTCGCGAGGTCGAGGTCGCTCACCTCGGACGGGGTGACGAACGAGGTGAACCCGATCCGGAGCGTCGGCTGGTCCCACTCCGGGTTGCCACCGAGCCCGGCCGAGAACAGTGCCTCGTCGAAGGGGACCTCGTGCGCGTCGCCGTAGCCGTCGCCCTCGATCGGGATGATCGCGACGCGGGGGAGCGCCTCGGACCGGTACTCGAGCGCGAGGTGTCCGGCGAAGGCGTCCACCGCCTCGATCCGACGCTCGGCGTGGTGCGCGACGACGACCCGCCGGTCACGCTCCGACGTGGGGTCGTCCGCGGGGACGTCGACGAGCTCGAAGTTCTCGGCACCGTCGTTGTGCAGGACGAGGAACCGGTCGCTGCCGCCCACGATCGCGTGCTCGATCTCGTACTCGACGCCCTCGCGCCGGGGCCACACGACCTGGAACTCGCCGGTGGGGTCGGCCGCGTCGAGGACGAGCGCCTCGGAGGTGATCTTCGACCCGAGCTCGATCACGATGTACTGCGACGACCGGGTGACCCCGACGCCGACCCAGTAGCGGTCGTCCGGCTCCTCGAACACGACGACGTCGTCGGCCGCCGGGCTGCCCACGGTGTGCCGCCAGATGCGGTCGGGCCGCCAGGAGTCGTCGACGGTCGGGTAGAACACGAAGCGCCCGGACGGGTCGAACGTCGCCCCGGAGCCGGTGTTCGGGATCTCGTCGCCGAGGTCGGTGCCGGTCGTGAGGTCCCGCACGTGCAGGGTGTACCGCTCGTCGCCCTCGACGTCGATGCCGTAGACGAGCCGTGTGCCGTCGTCGCTGATGTCGTAGGAGCCCAGCGAGAAGAAGTCGTGCCCGTCCGCGAGCGCGTTGCCGTCGAGGACGACCTGCTCGCCGGGGAGCGTCGCTTCGCCCTCGGTCACGGCAGGCGGGGTCCAGTCGTCCGGCCCGCTGATCGGCGCACGGCAGTGCACGCCGTACTGGCTGCCCTCGGCCGTGCGCGTGAAGTACCACCAGTCGCCCATGCGGACGGGCACCGAGAGGTCGGTCTCCTGCACGCGGTTCTTCACCTCGGCGAAGATCCGGTCGCGCAGTCCGTCGAGGTGCGCCGTCGCCTGCTCGGTGTGGCGGTTCTCGGCTTCGAGGTAGGCCAGGGTGTCCGGCGACTCCTTGTCGCGCAGCCACTCGTAGTCGTCGACGAAGTCGATGCCGTGGTGGGTCCGCGTCACGGGCCGCTTGGCGGCGGTGGGCGGGGTGGCCTGGGCGTGCTCGGTGCTCACCACCCCACCCTATTCGCCCGGTGTGTGACGGCGTCGTGGACGCGGTCGGTGAAGGCCGTCACCTCGTCGGCGACGGCCACCGCGAGCCACGCTCGGCGACGGCGCCGCTCGGTCACCGGCCGCAGCACCCCGGCGCGGCAGAGGTCGTCGGTCACGGTGTCGATCGAGCGGGCGTCGTCGCCGAGCAGCTGCTCGAGGTGGTCCTCGGTGACGACGGGATCGTCGAGGAGGGTCCGGGCGACGGCGTCGTGCGCCCGGGTCGGCCACCACCGCGACCCGCGGGGGACGGCGGCCTCGTCGAGGAGCAGCGCCGTGACCGTGGCTTCGTCGCACACCGTGCCGATCGCGATCGCGACGTCACGGACCCACTCGTCGACGACACCACGACGGTACCGGTCGAGGTGCCAGAAGTACCGGTCCCGCTCGGCGACCAGGGCGGTCGCGACCGGCACCGTGACGGTCCGAGCGAGGCCACGACGCCGGAGCACGGCGGCGACGAGCGCGCGGCCGATCCGCCCGTTGCCGTCGGTGAACGGGTGGATCGACTCGAACTGCGCGTGCGCGATGGCCGCCTGCGCGATCGGGTGCAGGTCGTCGCGGTGGAGGAACGCGAACAGGTCGTCCATCAGCTCTGGCACGAGCGCTGCCGGCGGCGGGACGTGGCGCGCGAGCCGGGGCGTGGCGCCGCCGCCGATCCAGTTCTGCACGTCCCGCCAGCGTCCGGTGTCCCGGCCGTCGACCGGGTCGTCGCGCAGGAGCCGGTGGTGGGCCGCGAGCAGCGCCCGTTCCGTGATCGTGCCGGACGCCGCGGAGGACACGAGCGTCTCGATCGCCCCGCCGGCCCGGACCATCGCCGTCGCGCTGCGGTTCGCCCGGACGCCGACGACGGCCCGCGCGAGGTCGTCGAGCGTGGCGTGCTCGTCCTCGATGCGGGAGGTCGCGACGGCCTCGGTCCGGTCGAGCACGCGACCGAGCACGGCGAGCCGGTCGCCGTGGTGCTCGTCGAGGTGCACGAGCACGGCGGCGGCGCGGTCGAGCAGCGCTGCGGTGTCGGCGTCCGGGGACCAGGGGAGCCGGGCGATGCGCGGCGGGACCGACGCCACCACCGACGTCGTCTCGCGGTCGTGCCGCTGGCCGCGCACGCTGCTGCGCCAGGGCAGCGTGACGGTGGTGTGGGACGGCCAGGGGTGCTCGGTGCGGGGCATCGGTTCCTCCACGGTGGACGAGACGGGACGACGGGACGCCGGGACGACGGGACGACGGGTCGACGGCTCGACGGGTCGACGGCTCGACGCTAGAGCGGCGTCGGCCACCGCCGCGAGGAATCTGCATGTCGTGTGCACGGCCGCGGTGTCCGCCCCCGTCGGTACCGTGGTGGCATGAGCAACTCCTTCGTCGTGACGAACGCACACGTGGTCCCCGTCACCGCCCCCGAGTTCGACGGCGGCGCCGTCGTGGTCGAGCACGGTCGCATCACCGCGATCGGCCCGGACGTCTCGCCCCCGGCCGGGCTGCCGGTCGTCGACGCCGCCGGTGCGTGGCTCGTCCCGGGCTTTGTCGAGTCGCACGGGCACGTCGGCATCCACGAGGAGGCGAACGGCGAGGCGGGCAACGACACGAACGAGATGACCGGCCCGAACATGGCCGGGGTTCGCGCGATCGACGCGATCGACATCGACGACGAGGGCTTCCGCGACGCCCTCGCCGGCGGCATCACCTCGATCGTCGTCAAGCCCGGGTCCGGCAACCCGATCGGCGGCCAGACCGTCGCGATCAAGACCTGGGGCGGCCGCACGATCGACGAGCAGCTCATCTCCGACGCGGTGAGCATCAAGAGCGCGCTGGGCGAGAACCCGAAGCGCGTGTACGGCGGCAAGGGACAGACCCCGTCCACCCGTCTCGGCGTCGCGAAGATCATCCGCGACGCCTTCGTCGAGGCCCAGAACTACCGTGCCGCCCGCGACGCCGCCGCCGCGAAGGGCGAGCCGTTCGCCCGCGACCTCACGAAGGAGGCGCTCGTCCGCGTCCTCGACCGCGAGCTCGCGTGGGACCAGCACACGCACCGCCACGACGACATCGCCACCGCGATCCGGCTGGCCGAGGAGTTCGGGTACCGCCTGGTCGTGAACCACGGCACCGAGGCGCACAAGATCGCGCACGTCCTCGCCGAGAAGGACATCCCCGTCATCTACGGCCCGCTCTTCACGAGCCGCTCGAAGGTCGAGCTCCGTGACCGCGGCATCCCGAACCTCGCGGCGATCGCGGCGGCCGGGGTCCGCGTGGCGATCACGACCGACGCCCCGGTCGTCCCGATCGGCATGCTCGTCGACCAGGCCACCGCGGCGGTGAAGGAGGGGTTGCCCCGCCAGACCGCGCTCGAGGCGCTCACGACGAACCCCGCCGACTTCCTCGGGTTCGGGGACCGCGTCGGCCGCCTCGCCGAGGGCTACGACGCCGACCTCGTCCTGTGGGACGGCGACCCGCTCGACGCGACCAGCCGCGCGACGCGCGTCTGGATCGAGGGCGAGTCCGTCTTCGAGTGGGCCGACGGCACGGGCGTCACCACGCCGCGCTGGTAGCGACCAAGGTTCCGGACTGGAGGCACGGTGCGGGCCCGCACCGCGCCTCCCGTCCGCCGCCCGCAGGCGGGTCTCAGACCTCGCGCGCCAGCAGGAAGTCGTTGATGCGCGTCGTGAGTTCCGCGTCGATCGCCCGCGCGACACCGTTCACCGACCGGATCGGCGCCGCTTGGCGCACGCTCGAGACGAGCCAGGCCGCGTCCGCCGCGTGGAAGTCGTCCAACGTGACGAGCTCGTAGGCGGTCTCGATGCCCGCTTCCTCGGCGAAGCGGAACACGTCGGCCTGCGTCGTCCCCGCGAGGATCCCGATGTCGGTGCGCGGCGTCACGAGCCGCCCACCGACGGAGAGGACGAGGTTCGCGCGCGTGCCCTCGAGCACGTAGCCGTCCGTCGAGACGAACACGGCGTCGTCCGCACCGCGTCGGCCGGCCTCGCGGAGCGCTGCCATGTTCACCGCGTACGACAGCGTCTTCGCGCCCTGCAGCAGCCACGGGGACGTCCGCTCGACGTCGTGCCGGTAGCCGCGGTCGAGCGTGACGACCGAGATGCCCTCGGTGCGTGCGGCGGTCGAGTCGCCGGACGGTGCCGCGTAGACCCACCCCGTCGGGCGGTCCGAGCCCTCGACGCCGCGGGTGAGGACGGTCTTGACGAAGGCTTCGCGGACCGGGTCGAGCCGGGCGCACACCGCCTCGATCGCCCGGCGCCAGGCGTCGGTGTCGGGTGCAGGCAGGTCGAGCATCGCGGCCGAGCGGCCGAAGCGCGCCAGGTGCGCCTCGAGCGCCTGCGGGTGGCCGTCGATCACGGTGACGGTCTCGAAGACCCCGTCGCCGCGGATGATGCCGAGGTCCTGCACCTGGACGTGCTCCTCGAGGGGCTTCGCCCACGTGAACGCGTCCGCCGCGGGGTCGTGCGGCGCGCGGTCGCGGGAGGGCTGGTTCAGGACGGCGAGCACGGTTTCGGTCATGGGGCCATCCAACCGCAGCCCGGCCGGGAACGACCTAGCCGGCTTCGGGGAGCGCGCCCATGAGCTTCCACACCGCCGGCGTCAGCTCGGGGTGCTGCAGCGCGATGCGGCGGAGCCGGTGGTACTCCTCGCCGAGGCGGGTGCCCTGCCCGGAGGCGGGGTGCATCGACCACTGCGCGCTCCGCTGCCCGATCGCGGCGTCCAGCTCGACCGCGTCGGCGCGGAGGATGAGCACGACCTGCTCGTCCACGGTGGGGAGCGTCGGCATGAACTCCCACGGGTCCTCGCCCTGGCGGCTGCGGTGCTCGACGATCATCGAGATCTCCTCGGCTGCCTCGGCGCGCAGCACTTCGAGGCTGCGCCCGGTCCTGCCCGGCTCAGCCATGGTGCCCCCGCAGCGTGCCCGCCATGGAAAAAGCCTACGCCAGAACTTCGGCCAGACTGGACGCGTGACCCCACGCGACCCGAGCAAGTCCCAGCACCCAGCCGTGGTCGTCGTCTACCTCGTGCGCGACGGCGAACAGGGCCCCGAGGTGCTCCTCGGGGAGAAGCGACGCGGCCTCGGGGCCGGCCGGCTCGTCGGACCCGGCGGCAAGCGGGAACCGGGGGAGTCCGCCGTCGAGACGGCGGTGCGTGAGGTCGCGGAAGAGGTCGGCCTGCGGATCGACGCGGCGGACCTGGAGGCGCGGGGCACGTTGGACTACCGGTTCCCGTACCGCCCGTCCTGGTCCCAGGTCTCGGACGTCTTCGTCTGCCGCCGCTGGCAGGGCAGCCCGTCGGGCAGCGACGAACTCGAACCCCGCTGGATCCCGGTCGACGCCGTGCCGTTCGACGCGATGTGGGACGACGCGAAGTACTGGTTGCCGGGCGTGCTCGGCGGGGGATCGGTGCGGGCGCGGTTCACGTTCGCCGAGGACGATGCCACGGTGTCGGGCTACACCGGCACCGGGGTGGCAGCGCCGTCGGGACCCTGACCCGACTCCGTCCCAGCGCGTCGTCCTACCGGGAGGGGGTCTGCGTGCGGGTGCTGCCGGTGCGGGCTTCCTCGGCCGCGGCGATGACCTCGGCGTCACCGCTCCGTCCGCCGAGCGGGCGCACGAAGAAGTCGATGATGCCGAACACGATCGCGCCGATCATCGCGAACATCGCCCAGCCGACGAACAGCCCGGCGACGTTGCGGCCGTCGGCGGGGGCGAGCAGCACACTCGCCGCGTAGAACCCGACCGTCAGCACGAGGAACACGACGACGACGGTGACGAGGACGCGGTGCCAGGCGATGCGCGGGTTCATGCCCCCAGGATACGCGCCGTGCGGACGCGGTCCGGGCGTCGGTCGTGTCGATGCGCGTGCACCGTGCGACACTGCGCGCGTCGATCGACTGGCACAGTGTCGAAGTGTGCACGTGCATCGGATGCGTGTGCACCGTTCGACATCGTGCCCGTCGATCGACGCGTGCGATGTCGGAACATGCACACGCACGGGCGCCGCAGGCGCGCGCGGCGCGGCGCCCGGGGGTCAGCGGTCCGCGTGCCGACCGTGCGGGCGCTCACCGGCACCGTCGGCGGCGCGACCCGTGGCGTCGGCGCGACCCGGTGCCCTGGACCCATCGGCCCGTGGGACGGGACGGGTGCGGGGGCCGGTCGCCGCGCCTCCTGGACGCTGCACCGGACCGGTGCGGTCCCCGCGGACGACGGGGATGCGACCCGTGGGCGTGGTCTCGGTCTCGAGGCCGTCGCGACCGCCCATGAAGACGTCGCCGCCGACGCGTTCGTCCTCCCAGTCGTCATCGTGGAGGACGCTCAGCGTGCCGGTCTCGGTCGAGGTGAGCCCGTGGCGCTCGAGCTCGGCGTCGCGCTGCTTGCCGAGGAACTCGCGGTTCGCGGTCTGGGCGTCCTGGAACATCGTCGTGCGGCCGGTGACGATGGCACGGATGCGTCGGCGCTCCCACCACTGCTTGCCGAAGTACATGAGGACGAGTCCGGCGCCGGCGTAGCAGGCCATCGTGATGAGGCCGCGCGAGTACGACGGGCCGACGCCGTAGATCTGGTGCTTGATCATGTCGACCATGCTCGAGCCGACGACGACGTTGTTGAGCCACGCGAACGGCTCCGGCATGAACCACTTCGGGTAGGCGCCGCCGGACGACGGCATCGACAGGAAGACGAAGCAGATCATGGCCGGCGCGGCGATGAACCGGCCGACGAAGTAGCTCAGGCCGTTGACGGCGAGGCCGATCGCGACGATCCAGCCCCAGGCGATGAGGACGAGCTCGATCCAGTGTCCGTGGATGGCGCCGACCACGGGCCCGGCGAGGGTGTTCGTGATGAGCGAGATGACCAGGCCACCGACGACGATGACGGCCATGCGCGTGCGGTGCCGGAGCGGGCCGCCCATGATGCCGATGAACATCGCGACCATGTAGCCGCCGATGCACCAGGCGAGCATGACGTACATGGCGACGGTGCCGTACTCGTCCCAGGCGGGCAGCGGAGCCAGTTCGGTCACGGTGGGGGCTGCGATCCCGATGCCGGTCAGGACGGTGCTCAGCGTCACGGGGACGAGCGAGGCGACCTGGAACTGGTGCGCGGTGGCCTTGAAGACCTCGTTCGTCGAGGGGTCGTACGCCACGGCCATGGTGCCGGCGAGCACGTCGCGCTTGGCCTGCGCGAGGGAGTCGTAGGTGTGGAAGAGGTACTCGCCCGGCAGCGCCTTCTGCATCGCGGCCACCAGGGTCGGGTCGCTGCCGACGAGTGCCACGGGGACGTCGTGCGGGTGCGGGGCGTGGAACGCGAAGACGTAGCAGAGGCAGAAGCCGACGATGAAGAACAGCGGCATCCAGAGCTGCAGGCCGATCAACTGGAGCGACGGGTGCAGCGTCCCGAACCAGCGCCGGTAGCCGCTGATGCGCTGCGGCTCCGGGACGGGTGCCTGCCGGACGCGACCGGAACCACCGGAGCCGGTGCGGGTCGGCCGGGTGCCGGCGACCGGGGCACCGCGTCGGGGCTTCGAACCACCGCGGGTGGACGGACGCGTCGTGCGCTGCTTGGGAGCGGATGGCTGCCGCGGCCCCCCGTCACGATCCGGGAGGTCGTTGTTCCTGGGGACGTCGTTCCGCGGCGTGCTCACTCGGCGATGCGCTCCTGTTCTGGGTCGGGCCGCCAGGATACGCCCGGGATCCTGGTCGCGGTCAGGACCGGCTGCGCGACGCCTGCGCCGAGTCCATCGCGAGTTCCTCGGCGTCGAGGGTCACGAGCACGCGGCGCATGACCTCCTCGTCGAGGTTGCCCTTCTCGCGTTCCTCGAGCACGATCTCGCGGCGACGGTCGAGCAGTTCCCGCCGGATGTCCTGGATCTGCGCACCCCGTAGGCGGACCGGGGCGTTGCGCTCCTCGTCCTCCTCTTCCTCGGCGTCGCGGCGGAACGTCTCCGCCTGTCGCTCGAGCCGGGCCTTGAGCCGGTTCACCACGGCGTCGACGGCCTCGTCGCCGTACTGCTTCGACCACTCCGGACGTCGCTTCTCGAGCAGCTCGATCGCGGCCTCGGTCGTGCGCTGGTTGAGGCGCATCTCGCTGCGGACGTCCTCCTCGCCCTCGGCCGGGTCCTGCACCTTGAGCGACCGGATCACGAACGGCAGGGTGAGTCCCTGGAGCAGGAGGGTCCCCACCGTCACGATGAACGCGATGATGAAGATGGTGTCCTGGGCCTTGATGTCGACCGGGTTCGCGACGACCGACACGGCCGCGGCGAGGGTCACCACGCCCCGCATGCCCGTCCACGAGATGACGGTGAGCTCGCGCCAGTTGAGCTTCGGTTCCGCCGAGCCGCGCATCCACCGCAGGGACGGGTGGCCGCGGGAGAGCCGGATGCGCAGGGGTCGGAACCACCTGCCGTTGAAGCGGTTGCGCACGTAGGACTCGAACACGAAGAGCGGCCGCACGAGGATCACCACCACGAGCACCACGGCCGCGGCGGTCAGGGTCTGCCCGAGGCTGCGCTCGCTCTCGACGAGGTCCTGCACGACGGTGTTGAGCTGGAGGCCGATCAGGGCGAAGACGAACCCCTCGAGGATGACGTCGATGCTCGTCCAGAGCGGGCGCTCCTGCAGCCGGGTCGCGTAGCCCTCCTTCGGCGAGTTGTAGCCGATGTAGAGGCCGGCGGTCACCACCGCGATCACCCCGGAGCCGGAGAGGTCCTCGGCGAGGATGTACGCGACGAACGGCAGCAGGATGCTCATGATCGTCTCGACCACCGGGTCGTTGATCCGCATCCGGATCCAGTGCACCGCGACGCCGAGGACGATGCCGACCGCCAGCCCGACGCCGATCGCGAGGCCGAAGATCCCGAGGTCCTGCCAGATCGTGAGCGAGGTGCCCGCCGCGATCAGGGTGAACACGCGCACGAGCGTCAGGGACGCAGCGTCGTTGATGAGGCTCTCGCCGGACAGCACCGTCATCACGCGGCGGGGGAGCCCGAGCTTCCGGCCGATCGCGGCGGCCGACACCGCGTCCGGCGGGGCGACGATCGCGCCGAGCAGGATCGCCGCGGGCCAGTCCATGTCGGGGATGATGATGTACGCCGCGAGGCCGACGGCCAGTGCCGTGATGATCACGAGGAAGATGCCGAGTCGACGGATCTGCTTGATCGACTGCCGGAAGCTCTGCCACGACACGTCGAGCGCCGCCGAGTAGAGCAGCGGCGGCAGGATGATCGTCAGGATGACCTCGGAGTCGATCTCGATCGGCGGGAGGCCTGGCAGGAACGACGCGGCCAGGGCGACGGCCGTCACGAGCAGTGGCGCCGGCAGTCCCTTGGCCCGAGCGAACCCCGTCACCGCGAGCGATCCGACCAACAGGATGAGGAGCTCGACGGTGTCCATGCCGTCCATTCTCCCATCGGAATGGTTCCGGATCTGAACGAGTCCGAAGGCGACATGAACAGCAGGTGTCCGACAGGGTTTGCCAGGCGGCGTCCAGCCTGGGACACTTGCCCGCGGTGGACATCACACTCATAGTCGTCCTGGTCATCGCGTTGGCCCTCTTCTTCGACTTCACAAACGGTTTTCACGACACCGCCAACGCGATGGCGACCCCGATCGCCACCGGTGCGATGAAGCCCAAGGTGGCCGTCACGGTCGCCGCGGTGCTCAACCTCGTCGGTGCGTTCCTCAGCACCGCGGTGGCGACGTCGATCTCGCACGGCCTCATCAACGAGGGGCCCGGAGGCGTGGCGATCAGCCCGGAGATGATCTTCGCCGGGCTCATCGGGGCGGTCGTCTGGAACATGATCACGTGGCTCCGCGGCCTGCCGTCGTCGTCCTCGCACGCGCTGTTCGGCGGGCTCATCGGTGCCGCGATCGTCGGTGCGGGGTTCAACGCCGTCAACTACGCGGCCCTGCTGACGGTGGTGATCATCCCCGCGTTCCTCTCGCCGGTGATCGCCGCGCTGGTCTCGTTCCTGTCCACGCGGATCGCGTACCGGATCACCCGGCGCCCGGTCTTCCCGAACGAGCGCGGCGGCTTCCGCATCGGCCAGGTCTTCACGAGCTCGATGGTGTCGCTCGCGCACGGCACGAACGACGCGCAGAAGACGATGGGCGTCATCACGCTGACCCTCATCGCCTCGGGTGCGCAGTCGTCCGAGCAGGGCGTCCAGTTCTGGGTCGTCATCGCCTGCGCCCTGGCGATCGCCCTCGGCACGTACACCGGCGGGTGGCGCATCATCCGCACGCTCGGGTCCGGCATCACCGAGATCCGCGCGACGCAGGGGTTCGCGGCCGAGGCGTCGACCGCGGCGACGATCCTCGCCTCGAGCCACCTCGGCTTCGCGCTGTCCACCACGCAGGTGTCCTCCGGATCGATCATCGGCGCCGGTCTGGGCCGCCGCGGGTCGAAGATCCAGTGGTCCACCGCCGGCAAGATCGTGATCGCCTGGTTCATCACCCTCCCGGCAGCCGCTGCCGTCGGCGCGGTCGCGTCCGGCATCGCCCGCCTCGGCGTCACGGGCCTCGTCATCGACGCGGTCGTCGGCGCCGCGGTGATCCTCGGGCTCTACTTGTGGTCGCTCCGCAAGCCGCACGAGCAGGCCGCCGCGATCGAGGTGGACGTCGCCGCCAACGCGGTGTTCACCCGCAAGGAGCTGCGTGACCTGCAGCGGAAGAAGCGCGCCGAGACCGTCGCCGCGCGTCGAGCCGAGCTGAGCCGCGAGCGCACCCTGCGCCGCATGGCCGGCCGCAAGGGAGGACGACGCTGATGAGCATCGACTGGTTCGCGTTCCTCACCGTGGCGATCGTCTCGCTCGTCGGCGCGTGCTTCGTGGTCACCGTGTACTCGATCGGCCTCCGCTTCTGGAGCGCCGCCGACACCCGCGCCGGCAAGTTCACCGTGAAGGACGACGGCACGATCGGTCCGGCGACGGTCGGGTTCCCGCACCCGTCGAACGTCACGACCGCCGTGCGCTGGTTCCGGACCCTGTCCGTCGCCTGCTTCGTCGTCTCCGGCGCGGCCGTCCTCTACGGCATCTACCTCATCGTCCCGCAGTTCCACTGACGCGTCCGGCGCCGACCGGCGTGCGTGCCCTGGGCGCGACCCCCTGACGGCCTGGAGGCACGGTGACGGCCCGCACCGCGCCTCCAGGCCGTCACCGCGCGCGTCCACGGCGCCACCCGCGACGTCCGCGCACGTCGCGACGCGCCCGCCCGGGCCGGGGCCCGGCCCCGACCGGCCGGACGGGCTACCCTCGTGGGCGTGACCGGCAACGAAGCAGCACAGACCCGTACCGAGACCGACTCCCTGGGGTCGCGTGACGTCCCAGCGGACGCGTACTGGGGCATCAACACCCTCCGCGCCCTCGAGAACTTCCCCATCACCTCGGTGCCGATCGCGGTCTACCCGGACCTCATCGAGGCCCTCGCGACCGTCAAGCAGGCGGCCGCCCGGGCGAACAAGGCGATCGGGGTGCTCGACGCCGAGCGTGCCGACGCCATCGACCGTGCCGCGCAGGAGGTCCGCGACGGCTCGCTCCGCGACCAGTTCGTCGTCGACATCGTGCAGGGCGGTGCCGGTACCTCGACGAACATGAACACGAACGAGGTGCTCGCGAACCGTGCCCTCGAGCTCCTCGGCCGCGAGAAGGGCGACTACGGGTACCTGCACCCGATCGACCACGTCAACCGCAGCCAGTCGACGAACGACACGTACCCGACGAGCATCAAGCTCGCGATGATCCTCGGCGTACGGCGGCTCGTGTCGCAGCTCGAGGCGCTGTCCGACGCGTTCGCGGAGCGCGGGCACGCCTTCCAAGACGTGCTGAAGATCGGACGCACGCAGCTGCAGGACGCGGTGCCGATGACCCTCGGGCAGGAGTTCACCGGGTTCTCGCACACCATCCAGGAGGACGTCCTCCTGCTCAAGACGGTCATGCCGCTGCTCGCCGAGACGAACCTCGGTGCGACGGCGATCGGCACGGGCATCACGGCCGACCCGCAGTACCGTGACGAGGTCCGCCGCCAGCTGCAGGTCGCGTCCGGGCTCGACATCGTGACGGCACCGGACCTCATCGAGGCGACGAGCGACGCCGGCGCGTTCATGACCCTCTCCGGCACCGTGAAGCGGAGCGCGGCGAAGCTCTCGAAGATCTGCAACGACCTGCGGCTGCTGGCCTCGGGTCCGCAGGCC
Organism: Curtobacterium sp. BH-2-1-1; assembly: GCF_001806325.1. NCBI lineage: Bacteria > Bacillati > Actinomycetota > Actinomycetes > Micrococcales > Microbacteriaceae > Curtobacterium > Curtobacterium sp. BH-2-1-1. The sequence continues at coordinate 494,294 of NZ_CP017580.1, read as the reverse complement.
GGCCTGGGGGAGATCACGCTCCCGGCACGGCAGGCGGGGTCCTCGATCATGCCGGGCAAGGTGAACCCGGTCATCCCCGAGGTCGTGAACCAGATCGCGTTCGCCGTCGTGGGAGCGGACACCACGGTCACGATGGCGGCCGAGGGCGGGCAGCTGCAGCTCAACGCGTTCGAGCCGATCATCGCCCACTCGATCCTGCAGTCGCTGCAGTGGATGGCGAGCGGGTGCGCGACGCTCCGGGTGAACTGCGTGGCCGGGATCGAGGCGAACGAGGCGAAGCTCGCAGCACAGGTGGACACGAACGTCGGCGTCGTCACCGCGCTCACGCCGTACATCGGGTACGCGGCCGCGGCGTCGATCGCGCACACGGCGTTGACGACCTCGACGCCCATCTCGACGCTCGTGACCGCGGCGGGGCTCATGGAGGAGGACCAGGTCCAGCGCGTCCTGAGCCCGGCGCGGCTGTCGGGCATCGAGCTGGCGACGGGGGCGATCCCGGTCGTCACCGAGGAGATGCTCGACCGGGCGGCGCGCGAGCGCTGACGCGCGGCGGGGTCGCGGCGCGGCGGGGTGCCTACGGCATCGGCGGCTCGCCGACCCGCACCTGCCGGGACAGGTCCCGCAGGTGTTCCGCCGCCTCGGCACGGGCGGGATCGGCGTCGTCCTCGGCCGCCCGCTGCGCCGCGATCGTCCGGACGTGGTGTGCGGCGGCGATGTCGGCGTCCCGCCACCGGGCGAGCGTGAAGTTCCGCGTGACGTCCCGCAGCGGCAGCCGGATGGACTCGTCGGCCTCGATGCCGGCGAGCAGCTGGCGCATCCGGATCACCTCGGAGTCGAGCTCACCGCCCACCACGAGCACGAAGTTCGAGATGTACAGGTACACGAGCAGCAGGATCGCGCCACCGAGCCAGCCGTACGCCTTGTTGCCGCCGCCGATCGTCTCGACGTAGAGCGAGAACCCGAGCGTCGCGAGCGCCCACGTCACGATGGCGAACCCGGCACCGGCGGACACCCACCGCAGCTGCGGCGTCTTCACGTTCGGCGTCGCGTAGTACAGCACCGCGACCATCACGACGAGGTCGGCGGCGAGGATCGGCCACTTCACCACGTTCCAGAGGTCGTCGATCCACGGCGCCCACCCGAAGGACCGGATGACCGCGGCGGAGATCGTCGGGGTGCCGAGCAGGATCACGATCGCGATCGCACCGCCGGCCATCACGAGCAGCGTGACGAGGAGCATCATGCTGCGGAACTTCCAGATGCGACGCCCCTCCTCGACCTCGTAGGCGGTGTTCATCGCCCGGCCGAACGCCGTCGCGTACCCGGAGAGCGACCACAGCGTCAGCACGACGCCGATCGCGAAGCCGAGCCACGGGTTGTCCAGGGTGAGGAGCTGCCGGAGCGGACCCTCGAGGTGCGAGGCCGTCTCGGGGCGGACGATGAACCCGAGGATCCCGATGATGTCCTCGAGGCTGTCGCCCTGCCGGTCCACGATCGACAGGGCCGACACCACGGTCAGCGTCGTCGGGAACACCGTGAGCAGCGCGAAGAACGTCAGCGACGCCGCCGCGTCGACGACGCGGTGCCGGATGACCGAGTGGTAGGTGCGCCGGACCACGGCGCGGACTCCCGTCCGCTGGAGGTCGCGCGATGCGCTGTCCGGCATGCGTTGTACGGTACCCGACACCTGCGGGCCAGGAGGCGCGGTGGCGGCCCGCACCGCGCCTCCCGTCCGGTCGACGGTCGCGTCCGGCGGCCGCTCCGCTCGTCAGTTCGCGTGCGGGTGCCGTGCGTCGTACCGGCGGAAGGACGGCACCGCGCGGAGGAGCAGCGCGACCAGGCCGATGATCAGCACGCCGCCGATGATCGGCGGGTACGCGATGCCGGCGGCGACCACCAGCCCCGCGTAGAGGTCGCCCAGCCGCGGTCCACCGGTGACGACGACGATGAAGATGCCCTGCAGGCGTCCGCGCAAGCCGTCCGGGGAGGCGGCCTGCAGGATCGTGTTCCGGAACACCGAGCTGACGTTGTCCGCGCCGCCGGCCGCCGCGAGGAAGAGTGCCGCGAGGCCGAGCGCGGGCAGGATGCCGGTGCTGAACGCGTCGCCCTCGCGGCCGCCGAGCGCGTGGGCGCAGGCGATGACCACGCCGAACGCCGCGATCGCGCCACCGTAGGCGGTGATCGCCCAGCCGACCGCCTCGCCCTGGCGGCGGACGTGTCCGAGCGGACCGGAGAAGACGCTCGAGAGCAGGGCTCCGATCGCGTACGCCGCGGTGAGGGTGCCGACGGTGATCGACCCGCCGCCGATCACGAGCGCACCGATCGCGGGGAAGAGCACGCGGGGCTGCCCGAACGTCATCGCGACGATGTCGAGCACGAACGTCATGGTGATGTTCCGCGACCGTCGGAGGAACCGCGCCCCCTCGACGAGCGAGCTGAGCCCCGGACGGAGCGCGTCCCGGTCGGCGGCCATCCGCGGCAGGGTGAACACCCCGAGGAACGCGAACGTGAACAGGACCACGTCGATCGTGTACGTCGGGGCGAAGCCGACGGCCGCGATGAGCACACCTGCGACCGCGGGACCCACCGTGACCTGGAACCCCGAGGCGATGCCGCCGAGGGCGCTCGCCGCCGGCAGCAGGTCCGTGCCCACGAGCCGGGGCACGATCGCGGAGCGGGACGCGTTGCTCACGGTCGCGGCGACGGCGTTGACCGTGGCGAGGACGTAGAGCAGGGCGACGCTGTGCAGTCCGAGCCAGGCGTGCGTGGCGATCAGGGCCACGGCGGCCCAGGCGATCACGGCGGACACGAGTGCGACGGTGCGCCGGTCGAACGCGTCGGCGAGCATCCCGCCGTAGAGGCCGGCGACGATCATCGGCAGGAGCGCGATCACGCCGACGAGGGCGACCGCGAAGGTGGAGCCGGTGATGTCGTAGACCTCGAGGCCGACGGCGACGGTGGTCATCTGCGTGCCGATGCCGGCGATGGCGGTGCCGAGCCAGAGCCGGGCGAACGCGGGGGAGCGGCGGAGCGGGGTGAGGTCGGCGAGGAGACGGCGTCGGCGCTCGCCGGTCGGTGTGGATGATGTCACGGTGGAACCATTCTGGGGGCTGCGGCGCCGTCCGTGGACGTGCGGGGCCGTGTCCGCGCTCTCTGGTTGACTGGCGGGCATGACTGACCTGAACAGCAAGCCCGAGTTCGACGCCCCCGAGGGCCCCGCCCCCACCGAGCTCGTCATCACCGACATCGTCGAGGGCTCCGGCGACGTGGCCTCCGCCGGGTCGACCGTCAAGGTGCACTACGCCGGCGTCGAGTACGAGACCGGCGAGGAGTTCGACAGCTCGTGGAACCGCGGCGAGCCGATCGACTTCCCGCTCGCCGCCCTGGTGCGCGGCTGGCAGGAGGGCATCCCCGGTATGAAGGTCGGCGGGCGCCGCAAGCTCGTCGTCCCGCCGGAGCTCGCCTACGGCCCCGCCGGCGGCGGCCACTTCCTGTCCGGCAAGACCCTGATCTTCGTCATCGACCTGCTCGGGGTCCGCTGATGCAGGTCGGCGCACCGACCATCGAGCTGAACGACGGACACCGGTTCCCGGAGCTCGGCCTCGGCACCTACGGGCTGAACGGCGACGAGGGCGCGGCGGCCGTCGGGACGGCGATCGCGGGCGGCTACCGGCTGCTCGACACCGCGCTCAACTACGGCAACGAGGACGCCGTCGGCAAGGCCGTCCGCGAGTCCGAGGTGGCACGCGAGGACCTCGTCGTCACGTCGAAGCTCCCCGGCCGCCACCACGGCTACGACGAGGCGCACCGCTCGATCGACGAGACCCTCGGCAACCTGGGCCTCGACTCGGTCGACCTGTACCTGATCCACTGGCCGAACCCGTCGGTGGACAAGTTCGTCGACACCTGGAAGGCCTTCGTCGACCTCCGCGACAGCGGCAAGGTCCGCTCGATCGGCGTCTCGAACTTCACCCCGGAGCACCTGCGTCGCATCGTGGACGCCACTGGTGTCGCCCCGGCCGTGAACCAGGTCGAGCTGCACCCGTACTTCCCGCAGGGCGAACTGCGGAAGGTGCACCAGGAGCTCGGCATCGTCACCGAGAGCTGGAGCCCCCTCGCGAAGCGGTCGGAACTCCTCACGGAGCAGCCGATCGTCGACGCCGCCGCCGCGCACGGGGTCACCCCCGGGCAGGTCGTGCTCCGCTGGCACGTCCAGATCGGTGCCGTCCCGGTGCCGAAGTCCGGCGACGCGGCCCGGCAGCGCGAGAACCTCGACGTCTTCGGCTTCGAGCTGACCGACGCCGAGGTCGCGGCGATCTCCGGCCTCGAGCGCGGACGCCTCTGGGACGGCGACCCGGACACGCACGAAGAGATGTAGGAAGCCTCACTTCGGGATGGGGGGACTACACTGGGTTCCCCTGTCCCGAAGGGTTGTGTGTGTCAGAACCGACCGAGATCGACCGCGAGCGCGGCTACGTGGACGGCCTGTTCGGCCGTCTCGACGAGCTGACCGCCGAGGCCGAGCAGCGTCTCGCCGAAACCCGCCGTCAAGCGGTCGGCGGGAACCACCAGAGCCGCAGTGAACGCGATGCGTACGCCCGGCTCTACGAGGACACCATCGCGACGCTCGAGCGCGTCGGCGACCGCCTGGTCTTCGGGCGGCTCGAGGTGTCCGAGCCGGACAGCGACGAGGACTCGTTCCGCTACATCGGTCGCGTGGGCCTGCGGGACCGCGACCACCGACCGCTCCTGCTCGACTGGCGCGTCCCCGGTGCCAGCGCCTTCTACCAGGCGACCGCCGCGCACCCGATGGGCATGCGCGCCCGCCGGCACCTGACCCTCGACGGCCGCAGCGTCGTCGGCATCGAGGACGAGGTCTTCGACGCCACGCTCTACGACGACGAGCGCACGCACCTGCAGGGCGAGGGCGCGCTCCTCGCCGCGGTCACCGCCGAGCGCACCGGCCGGATGACGGACATCGTCGCGACGATCCAGGGCGAGCAGGACCGGATCATCCGCTCCCCGCTCGAGGGCGTCCTCATCGTCCAGGGCGGCCCCGGCACGGGCAAGACCGCCGTGGCCCTGCACCGTGCGGCCTACCTGCTGTACTCGTACCGCGAGCGGCTCCGGGGGTCCGGCGTGCTCATGGTCGGCCCGTCGCCGGCGTTCCTGACCTACATCGAGCAGGTGCTCCCGTCGCTCGGCGAGACCGGCGTGGTGATGGCCTCGCTCGGCTCGCTCTACCCGGGCGTGCACGCGACGAAGCACGACCAGCGCGACGTCGCCGCGGTGAAGGGCTCGGCCGAGATGGCGCAGCTGCTCCGTCGCGCGGTGCGGTCCCGCCAGGTCGTCCCGACCGAGTCGGTCACGCTCGACGTCGAGGGGGAGCGGCTCGTCGTGCCGCCCGAGCTCGTCGCCGACGCCATGAAGCGCGCGCAGGACCGCGGGAAGCCCCACAACGCCGCCCGCGTCACGTTCAACAAGACCGCGCTCGACGCGATGACGCGGTTGCTCGCCGAGCAGCTCCGCCAGCGCGGGACCACCGTCGACGAGGCGGACGAGAAGGTCCTGCGCGAGGACATCCGGTCGTCGTACGACGCCCGCGTGCTCCTCAACACCGCGTGGCTGCCGCTGCCGCCGGAGAAGCTCCTCGAGGACCTGTACGCCCGGCCGAACTGGCTCGCCTCGCTCACCCCCCACTGGACCCCGGAGCGCCGGGCCCTGCTGCTGCGTGAGCGGGGAGCCGCGTTCACGGTCGAGGACGTCCCGCTCCTCGACGAGGCCGCCGAGCTCCTCGGCCCGTTCGACCCGACCGGCGGGGCCGCAAAGCGCGCGGCGAAGGCCAGCCGCAACCGCGACATCGAGAACGCCCGCCAGGCCATCGAGAACATGGGCGTCGAGGGCATCGTCACCGCCGAGCAGGTCGCCGGCTCCTTCGCCGAGGGCGGCGACCCCCGCTCCACCGCCGAGCGCGCCGCCGAGGACCGCGAGTGGACCTACGGCCACATCGTCGTCGACGAGGCGCAGGAGCTCTCCCCGATGCAGTGGCGGGTGCTCGCCCGCCGGAACCCGCTCCGCTCGTTCACGATCGTGGGGGACATGGCGCAGGGGTCCTCGCCCGGGGCCGCCCGCACGTGGGACGACGTCGTCGGCGCCCTCGCCCGCCGTCGTCGGGGCCGCGCGCCCCAGGTGCCGATCGAGCACCGCGTCGAGGAACTCACGGTGAACTACCGCACGCCGCGCTCGATCGTCGAGGCCGCCGGGGCCTTCGCGGACGCCGCCGGCCTCGCGGTGACCCGGACCGAGGCCGTCCGCGACGGCGACCCCGTGGTGCGCGTCACGTCCAGCCGGGCCGAGGTGCTCGACACGGTCGCCGCGATCGTCGGCAGCGAGCGGGAGCACATCGGCGCCGGCACGATCGGCGTCATCGTGCCCGAGGCCGACGTGGACGCGGTCCGCGAGCGGTTGGCCCGGACCGAGGTGGACGTCCGGTCGCTCGGGTCACCCCGGCCGGGGTCCGTCACGGTGCTCACGGGTGCCGATGCGAAGGGCCTCGAGTTCGACGGCGTGCTGTTGGTCGACCCGGAGCGGGTCGGTGCGGACGCGGCGCGTGCGGCTGCTGCCGTGTACGTCGCCATGACGCGCCCGACGCGCCGCCTGACCGTCGTCGACGTCGCCTGAGCGCCGCGCGCGTCACTTCGTGAGCGCCGCGCGCGTCACTTTGTGAGCAGGAATGGTCGGGTGCGCGCGGGCGACCCGACCGTTACTGCTCACGAAGCGAGCGCACGAGCGCACGGGCGCACGCGCGGGCGCACGGGAGGCGCGGCGCACCTCCGTCAGGTCGGGGTGCCCTCGGCCCGCACGCGCGTCACGAGCGCCGCCCACGGGCCGTCGAGGCGGGTGCCGGGGATCGTGACCGTCGTCCGTTCGACGGTGATCGTCCACGTGAAGTCGTCGCGGACGCCCGGCGCAGGGGCTCTCGGGGCGTCGCGGGGCAGGGCACCGACGAGCTCCGACCACCCGCCCTGGTCGTCGCAGGCATCGGTGTCGACGCGCCAGCCCCTGGTGGTGCCGGCGATGCCCCCACTGCGGCGGACGTCGATGTGCATGCCCCCGACGGTACGCCGGCAGCCCGGCTCAGTCGAGCACGCCGACCGTGCGCCAGGCGTCCTGCACCGCGGTGTGCTGCGCCGACCCGTCCCCGAAGCGCGTGCGTGCGGCGTCGACGGTGACGGTGGCGAACCCGGCGAAGTCGATCGAGGCGGTGACGGCGTCGGACGTGAGGGCGTCCCACCAGACGGCTCCGGCGCCTTCCCACGCGTTGCCGCCGATCGCCGTGGCGGCCAGGTAGAAGGCGTGGTTCGGGATGCCGGAGTTCGTGTGCACGCCGCCGGAGTCCTCGGTGGTGTCGACGTACCCGGCCATCGTCGCGGGCTGCGGGTCCTTGCCGAGCGCCGGGTCGTCGTAGGCGGTGCCCGGAGCCCGCATCGACCGCAGCGCGACGCCGTGCACGGCCGGGGTGAAGAGCCCCTCGCCGATGAGCCACGACGCCTGGTCGGCGCTCTGGCGTCGGGCGTACTGGGCGACGAGCGAGCCGAAGACGTCGCTGATCGACTCGTTCAGCGCCCCGGACTGCCCCTCGTACGTGAGGTCGGCGGTGTACTGGGTCACGCCGTGCGCGAGTTCGTGGCCGATGACGTCGACCGCGATCGTGAAGCGGTTGAAGACCTCGCCGTCGCCGTCGCCGAACACCATCCGGCTGCCGTCCCAGTAGGCGTTGTCGTAGTCCTGCCCGTAGTGCACCGTGGCGTCGAGGGGGAGGCCTGCGCCGTCGATCGACACCCGGCCGAAGACCTCGAGCCAGAAGGCGTGGGTGTCGCCGAGGCCCGTGTACGCCTCGTCCACCGCGGGGTCGCCGGAGTCCGGGTCGCCCTCGCGCCGGACCGGGGTCCCCGGGAGCGTGGTGCTGCCGTGCGCGTCGGAGATGGTCCGCTGCGGCGACCGGTCGACCGTGCCGCTCACGCCCTGCGGACGGACCCGGTGCTCGTGCTTCGGACGCTGGACGGTGTCGAGCGACGCCAGCGCCGTCCGTGCCGCCGAGGCCGCGCGTGGGAAGCCCTGGGCGTCGGCGACGGCGCGGAGCAGGTAGGGCGGGACGACGGATCGGATGCGGTCGGTCGGGGTCATGGCGTCATGCAACCACCGGGCACCGACACCGCGGTCAGTCCTGCTTGCGGTTCTCCACGAGCCCGAGGGCGTACGACTCCCACCACTGTCCGGCGGCCGGCCCGCCGTTGCAGGTGCCGTCGCTCAGCCCCGGCGTCTTCACCCACAGCAGCGCGTCGAGCCGGGTGGAACCGCGGGTGACGTGCGGGGCCTGGCCGAGGCCGGCGCCGTCCGGGTTGCACCACGTGCCGCGCCAACCCTGACCGTTGCGCGAGACGTCGATGACGAAGTGCGGGTCGCCGCCGATCGCGTCCGCGAGCCGGTCGGCGTAGGCGCGTTCCTGGTCGACCCGGTAGAAGTTCGAGACGTTCGTGAAGAAGCCCTGCACCCGGTCGACCCCGGCCTCGCGCAGCCACTTCGCCATCGTCGCCGTCGGCACGCGGTTCTCGTTCCCGCCGTCGAGGTACACGGTGAGGCCGTGGCCGCTGAGCTCGTCGACGGCCTTGCGGATCAGGGGCAGGCGGTCCTGCTCGAGGCGCTTGCACACCTGGATCTGGGCGATGGCGTCCGGCTCGACGAGCACGACGGCCCGGGAACCCGCCATGGCCCGCACCGCCGACCGGACCCACGGCAGGTACTCGTCCGCGGCGGTCCCGCCCTTGGAGTAGCTGCCGCAGTCGCGGTCCGGGACGTTGTAGAGGACGAACACCGGTGTCTTCCGCTGCCGCTCGGCGCTGCGGACGACGTCCCGGATGGTCTGACGCGTCTCGGACACCGAGGTGTTCGTCAGCCAGGTGGCGATCGGCTCGTCCGCGATGATGGCGATCTTCCGGGCCGTGGTGTCGTCGCCGTCGGCACGCGCCTCGGACTCCCGCTTGCCGGGTTGGTTCTCGGCCTCGGGCTGCTCCGCGAGGCCGCCGGGGAACGCCTCGGACGCCGTCTTCCGCTCGGCGACCTGCCTGCCGGTGGGCTCGGTGCCGCGGGGGAGCACCAGCACGAGCGTCACGACGAGCGCGGCGACGACGACCGCGGCGAGCCCGATCCACGTCCACTGACGACGGCCGGGGCTGCGGCGTCCACGGGTTCCCTCGAGACTCGGCATGCGCCCATGCTCGCAGGTGCGACCCCGGCGTGCCCAGGCCCGGCCCGTCCCGCCGGGCGTTCACCCAGCGTCGCCGCCGCTTCTTGCCAGGACCGTGTCCCAGACTGGCCGGATGTTCCGGAAGCTCCTCCTCCTCGCCCTGACCGCGGCGTACGCCTGGGTGATCTGGCGGATGACGCTGACCCCGCAGGTCTTCTCGGCGGCGCAGAACTCCCTCGTCCTGCACGCGATCGCCTGGGTGCAGCAGCTCCCGCACGGCACGTGGTTCAGCTACGACCGCGTGGAGTTCCTCGCCAACATCGCGATGTTCGTGCCCGTGGGGATGCTCGCCGCGCTGTGGCTCCCGCGCCGGTGGTGGATCCTCGGTGCGGTCGTCGCGGTCGTGCTCTCCACCGGCATCGAGTTCGCGCAGGCGACCTACCTGCCCTACCGCGTGGCCGATCCGCGCGACGTCCTGTCGAACGGCCTCGGCGGTCTGCTCGGCGCGACGCTCGTCGGCCTCGTCCGGAGCCTCTTGCCGGCACCGCGTCGGCGTCGGCTGCGCGCCAGGACCGTCTAGCGATCTGGTAGTCTTGCGCGGTTGCCGTCGAACGGCCGCGGACAAAGAGCGCTCGTGCATCAGGCACGGGCACCGCGCAACGGACTGAAAGGGGATCTACGCATGGCACTTGACGCGAAGGTCAAGCAGGAGATCATCGAAGAGTACGCGACCCACCCGGGCGACACCGGTTCCCCCGAGGTCCAGGTCGCCGTTCTGACGCGTCGTATCAACGACCTGAACGAGCACCTCAAGGAGCACAAGCACGACCACCACTCGCGTCGTGGTCTGCTGCTCATGGTCGGTCAGCGTCGCCGTCTCCTCGGTTACCTCTCCGACGTCGACATCGCCCGCTACCGTGCGCTCATCGAGCGTCTCGGCCTGCGTCGCTAGTCGACCGACCCACGGCTTGACCGAACGCCCCGGCCCTCACACGAGGACCGGGGCGTTCTCCGTTCCCCCGGGAATGGTTGCGGGGGACGTGCGGTTGGATACGATGTTCATGCAAACGCATCGAAAGTCGGGACTCACCATGACCACCATCGCCGTCGTCTCCGCCGGGCTCTCCGAGCCCAGCTCCACCCGCCTGCTCGCCGACCGCCTGGGCGAGGCCACGATCGCGGCGCTCGCCGCACCGAGCCCGTCCGGCCTGCCAGGAGGCGCGGCGCACGTCCTGCACGTCGACCTGCGTCCGCTGGCGCACGAGATCACCGACGCGATGCTCACCGGGTTCGCCGCACCGGCGCTGTCCGCCGCGATGGCGACGGTCGTCGAGGCCGACGCCGTGGTGTTCGTCACGCCGATCTTCACCGCCGGCGTGAGCGGTCTCGCGAAGTCGTTCCTCGACGTGCTCGACAAGGACTCGCTCGCCGACATGCCGGTCCTGCTCGGAGCCACCGGCGGCACCGCACGACACTCGCTCGCGATCGAGCACGCGCTGCGTCCGGTGTTCGCGTACCTCCGCGCCGCGGTCGTCCCCACCGGTGTGTTCGCCGCCACCGACGACTGGGGGAGCGAGGGCGACTCGGCCGCACTGGACGGTCGCATCCGCCGGGCCGGTGAGGACCTGGCCTGGGCGATCCGCGCCTCCCGTCGGACCCCGCAGGAAGCCGACGCGCTCCCCGAGACGGCGGACTTCGCGTCCCTGCTCGGTGGGCTCGGTCACTCGGCCGTGCGCTCTTAGGCCGCCCACAGCGGTCGTCGGGCGGGGGTGCAGCCCCTGCCCGGCCCGCTCACCGGTGGGCTCGGGAACCTCGTCGTGACGACGGATCGTGACGACGAGGAGGACCGATGGACACCAGGGGCAACGGCCGGCGACCCGGCTGGACGACGAGTGCGCTCGTCAGCGTGGGCGGGCTCGTGGTCGCGGCGCTGACCGGGGCCGGGGTGTGGTTCGGGCACGAGCAGGCCACGACGGGCTCGGCCGAATCGTCGACGAGTGACGCCGGGACCTCGTCCGACGCCGGGACCTCGTCCGACGCCGGGACCGCGACCGACTCCGGGACCTCGTCCGACACCGGGAGCTCGACCGACGCCGGGACCTCGACCGACCAGGGCGTGAGCCAGGGCACGACCGGCGGCTCCGGCGCCACCGACGCGACCACGACGGGATCGTGACCGTGCGTGCCGCAGCCGAGTGGGACCTCTGGACCACCACCGCCCGTGTCGTCCTCGACCACCGTGACCGCCGCCACCTCGCCGCCGCACGGGCGTGCGTCGTCGAGGTCACCGCCGCCGTCGACGCGGCGTGCAGCCGCTTCCGCAGCGACTCCGAGCTCGTCGCCCGCGCAGCCGACCTGGTGCGCGGCGCCGAGGTCTCCCCGCTCCTCGCCGCACTCGTGCACCACGCGCTCGACGCCGCACGCGCCTCCGACGGCGACGTCGACCCGACCCTCGGCGCCCGCATGGCGTCGCTGGGCTACGACGCCGCGTTCGCCGACGCCGCACCCGTGCCGACGCCCGAGGCCGTGGCCCGAACGCTCGACGGCCGCCCGGCGTGGCAGCGGGTCCTGCTGTCCGGCACCTTCCTGCGCGTGCCCGAGGGCGTCACGCTCGACCTCGGTGCCACCGCCAAGGCCGCCGCTGCCGACATGGCCGCGGCGAGCATCACCGCCCGCCTCGGCATCGGCGCGCTCGTCTCGCTCGGCGGGGACGTGGCGACGGCCGGGCCCGACCCGTCCGGCGGCTGGCAGGTCCGGGTGCAGGACCTCGACGACGACCCCGCCGACCAGGTGCGGATCGCCTCCGGCTGGTCCGTCGCGACCTCGAGCACCCGGAAGCGGCGGTGGGAGCAGGACGGCCACGCCCGGCACCACATCCTCGACCCGCGGTGGGGGCTGCCGGCCGAGCCGGTCTGGCGCTCGGTGACCGTCGTCGCGCCGTCGTGCGTCACGGCGAACACGATGACGACCGCCGCGGTCGTCCGCGGACACGGTGCCACCGAGATGCTCCGGCGGAGCGGCCGCGCGGCACGCCTGGTCGCTGCGGACGGCACCGTCGTCCGGATCGGGGGCTGGCCCGCCGACGACGGCTGATCAGTACCAGTGCGGGTTGACGCTCATCTCGTGGTTCCACGCCCCGCACGGCGAGCCGTAGGCGTCGTGGATGTAGGCGAGGCCCCAGTTGATCTGGGTCGCCGCGTTCGTCCGCCAGTCCGCGCCGGCGACGGACATCTTCTCCGCCGGGAGCGACTGGGGGATGCCGTACGCACCGCTCGAGACGTTCAGGGCGTTCGCACGCCAGCCGGACTCCTGCGTCCACAGGGACACCAGGCACGAGAACTGGTCCGACCCCCACCCGTACGACCCGATGGCGCTGCGGGCGTACGCCTGGGCACCCGCCGGGTCGACCACGACGCCGCCCGTGCTCGGGTAGGACGAACCGCCGCCGCTCGTCGACGGGACGGTGGGGCTCGGTGCCGCGTCGGCTGCTGCCGCCGCGGCCGCCTCCTCGCGCTTCCGCTGCTGTTCGGCCTTCTGTGCCGCGACCTGCACGCCGAGCTGGTAGCGCTGCTCGGTCTTCGCGGTGGTGTCCTTGAGCGACGCCAGCTGGGCGTAGAGCTCGTCGCTGTGCTGCTGCGTGTCGTCGACCGCGGCGTCGGCAGCGGCCTCGGCGTCCTTCGCCGCGCTCGCCTTCGTCTCGGCGGCGTCGGCCAGGTCGGCGCGTTCGTCCTCGGCGCGGGTGGCCTGGTCGTGCAGCGAGGACGCGGTCCTCGCGGCGACCGAGGCGTCGTCCATCACGCCGGCCCACGTCGACGACAGCTGGTCGAGCGCGCCGAGCTGGTACAGCAGCTGGGAGGGGTCCTTCGCCGTCGCGATGCGCGTGGTCATCTGGCTCGAGCTGCCGTCGCGGTAGAGGTTCGCGGCGAGCTGGCCGGCGCGCTGTTGGGCGCGGTCCGCCGTCTTCGCCGCCTGGTCCGCCTGGGTCTGGAGGCTCGTGGCGGCCTGGGTGGCCGACGCCAGTGCCGACTCGGCCGCGTCCGCACGCTGGGACGCTACGAGCGCGGCCTGCGACTTCACGGCTGCGGCCTGCTGGGCGGACTCCAGCGCCGCCTGGACCCTGGCGACCTCGGCCTTCTTGGTCTGCTCGTTGCCCTTCGCGTGCTCGACGTCCTGCCAGCTCGGGTACTCCGTCGCGTTCGCCGGGACAGCGGTGACGACGGGGGCGACGAGCGCGCCGACGACCACTGCGGCCGCGACGAACCAGCCCCGGGAGGGGGTGAGGCGCATGGCAGCAGGCTAGCGAGGACACTCCGGTTCGCCGTGAGCCTCGCCGCCGAATCCCTGAGGACTGGTAAAGTCCATCACGTCCAGGGACCGTTTCCCCGGGCGTTACGACAAACACTGCGCAGGCCGGGCACGGAGCTGGTCATCGGTGGTGGCTCGCGGGCCGGACGGTTTCCCGAGTGCTTCTACTGCTGGCCAGACATGCGTCCCGATCCCTTCGGCGCGCACGCACCATCGGGTGCCGTGGCCCCAGCCTGCCGAACACATCAAGGAGGCACCCTTTTGGAGGGTCCCGAGATCAAGTTCGCCGAAGCCGTTCTCGACAACGGCAAGTACGGCAAGCGCACCGTCCGGTTCGAGACCGGTCGGCTCGCACAGCAGGCGCAGGGCGCTGTCGCCGCGTACCTCGACGAGGACACCATGCTCCTCTCGGCCACCAGCGCCGGCAAGCACCCGCGTGAAGGGTTCGACTTCTTCCCGCTGACCGTCGACGTCGAGGAGCGCTCGTACGCCGCCGGCAAGATCCCCGGTTCGTTCTTCCGTCGTGAAGGCCGTCCCAGCACCGAGGCGATCCTCGTCTGCCGCCTCATCGACCGGCCGCTGCGCCCGTCGTTCGTCGACGGCCTCCGCAACGAGGTCCAGATCGTCATCACCGTCCTGAGCATCGCTCCGGACGAGTTCTACGACGCGCTCGCGATCAACGCCGCGTCCGCGTCGACGCAGATCTCGGGTCTGCCGTTCTCCGGCCCGATCGCCGGTGTGCGCCTCGCGCTCATCGGTGACCAGTGGGTCGCGTTCCCGAAGGCGTCGCAGCTCGCCGAGGCCGTCTTCGACCTCACCGTCGCTGGACGTGTCGTCACGGACGAGGCCGGCAACGAGGACGTCGCCATCATGATGGTCGAGGCCGAGGCCACCGAGCACAGCTGGGACCTCATCCAGGGCGGCGCGACCAAGCCCGACGAGGCCGTCGTCGCGCAGGGGCTCGAGGCGGCGAAGCCGTTCCTCAAGCAGCTCGTCGAGGCGCAGGCGAAGATGGCCGCCCAGTCGGCCAAGGAGATCCAGGACTACCCGGTCTTCCCGCCGTACGCCCCCGAGGTCTACGACGCGGTCGAGGCCATCGCGCTGTCCGAGCTCGGCGACGTCTACAAGATCGCCGGCAAGCTCGAGCGTCAGGACGCCGACGACGCCCTGAAGGCCCGCGTCAAGGAGGCCATCGCCGCCAAGGTGACGGCCGGCGAGCTCCCCGAGAGCGCCAACGGCCAGGTCAGCGGTGCCTACAAGTCGGTCACGAAGAAGGTCGTCCGCGGCCGGATCCTGACCGAGCAGATCCGCATGGACGGTCGCGGCCTCGCCGACATCCGTCCGCTCGACGCCGAGGTCGCCGTGATCCCGCGCGTCCACGGTTCGGCGATCTTCCAGCGCGGCGAGACCCAGATCCTGGGCGTCACCACGCTGAACATGCTCAAGATGGAGCAGCAGATCGACTCGCTGTCGCCCGTCACGAAGAAGCGCTACCTGCACCACTACAACTTCCCGCCGTACTCGACGGGTGAGACCGGTCGTGTCGGTTCGCCGAAGCGTCGCGAGATCGGGCACGGCTTCCTCGCCGAGCGCGCCCTCGTGCCGGTGCTGCCGTCGCGCGAGGAGTTCCCCTACGCCATCCGTCAGGTGTCCGAGGCCCTCGGCTCCAACGGTTCGACGTCGATGGGTTCCGTCTGCGCCTCGACCCTGTCGCTCCTCAACGCCGGTGTGCCCCTCAAGGCCCCGGTCGCGGGCATCGCGATGGGCCTCGTCTCCGACACCGTCGACGGCCAGACCCGCTACGCGGCGCTGACCGACATCCTCGGTGCCGAAGACGCGCTCGGCGACATGGACTTCAAGGTCGCCGGCACCTCGGACTTCGTCACGGCCATCCAGCTGGACACGAAGCTCGACGGCATCCCGTCGTCGGTCCTCGACGCCGCGCTCAAGCAGGCCAAGGAGGCTCGCTCGGCCATCCTCGGTGTGCTGAACGAGGCGATCGACGCCCCCGACGAGATGGCGGACACCGCTCCTCGTGTCATCTCGGTGCAGATCCCCGTCGACAAGATCGGCGAGCTGATCGGCCCGAAGGGCAAGACGATCAACGGCATCCAGGACGAGACCGGCGCCGACATCTCGATCGAGGACGACGGCACCGTGTACATCGGCGCCGTCGACGGTCCGTCGGCCGAGGCCGCTCGCGCCCAGGTCAACGCGATCGCGAACCCGACGAACCCGGAGATCGGGGACCAGTTCCTCGGCACGGTCGTCAAGATCGCCACGTTCGGTGCGTTCGTGTCGCTGCTCCCGGGCCGCGACGGTCTGCTCCACGTCTCCGAGGTGCGCAAGCTCGCCGGTGGCAAGCGTGTGGAGAACGTCGAGGACGTCCTCGGCGTCGGCCAGAAGATCCTGGTCGAGGTCACCAAGGTGGACGACCGCGGCAAGCTGTCGCTCGCACCGGTCGTCGCCGACGAGGTGGACACCGAGGGCCGCAAGGGACACGAGTCCCATGCCGAGGCCCCGGCCGAGGGCTGATCCCTCCCGCGTCCTGACGCACGAACGGCCGCCGTCCCTTCCGGGGCGGCGGCCGTTCGCCGTTGCGGGACTACGCGGCGGGGGTCTCCTGCGTGCCGACGAGCTGCGCGCGGCCGAGCAGGTGCTCGCGGAGCACGAAGCCGACCACCGCGGGCGTCGCGTCCGCGGGCGCCTCGAGGACGGGCACATCGAGCGCGCTCAGCGTGAAGAAGTACCGGTGCGGCCCGTGCCCGGCGGGCGGTGCCGCGCCGAGGAACGTGTCCGTGCCGAACTCGTTGCGGCGGCGCAGCGCCTCGGCGGGGAGCAGCGCGTCGTCGGTCCCGGCACCGGCCGGCAGCGAGGTCGCCGACGCCGGGACGTCCGTGAGGCTCCAGTGCCAGAACCCGGACCCCGTCGGGGCATCGGGGTCGTACACCGTGAGCACGAAGCTCTGCGTGCCCTCCGGAGCGCCGGACCACTCGAGCGCGGGGGAGCGGTCCTCGCCGCCGGCGTCGGTGCCGCGGGCGGACGTCGGGAGCACGCCGCCCTCGGTGAAGTCGGGGCTGGTCAGGGTGAAGGTCGGGACCTCGGGGAGGTTCCAGTTGGGGTCGTTGGCCATGTCCCCAGCCAACACCCGCGTGCTCGGATGTCGCTCGGTGCCGACCGGCGGACGGGAGGCGCGGTGCGGGGCCGACCCGTGCCTCCAGGCCGACAGACGGTCGCGTTCGTCGACGCGACGTGCGTCGTCAGGCGGCGAGCACGCGCTCGACGACGCGGCCGAGGGCCGCCGTCGCCGCGATCGCGTCACCGGCGTACGCGCCGGACATGGCGCCGTCGCGTGCGAGCATGAGCTCGTCCGCACCGTCGCCCGGCAGGGTGTGGCCGGACTCCTGCAGCAGGTCGGCCAGTCGCTCGGTGTACCAGTCGCGGTGCATCGCGACGACCTCGCGCACGGGGTCGCGCGGGTCGTGGTACTCGGCGGCGGCGTTGAGGAACGCGCAGCCGCGGAAGTCGGGGTCGTTGACCTCGTCAGTGAGGGCCGTGACCCAGGCCCGGACGGCTGCCTCGGGCGAGCCGGCATCGGCGATGAGCTGTTCCATCCGCTGCTGCACGCGCTCGTGCTGCGTCCGGATGTAGGCCAGGATCAGGTTGTCCTTCGACCCGTAGTGCTTGTAGAACGTCGCCTTCGTGACGCTCGCCTCGGAGATGAGACGGTCGACGCCCACGCCGTGGATGCCCTCTTCGTAGAAGAGCCGCGTGGCGGTCTCGAGGATCCGGACCTTCGCGCCGCCGGAACGGGGAGCCGGGGGGACGCTCGACCCGTCCGGCGACGCGAGGTTCGTGCTCGGGCCAGGGAGACGCTGGACGGTCGGTTGGGGGGAATCGACCGTCACAGCGTGGCTCTCCTTGGGCTCATCGGCTCCGCGGCGGAGCGGGGGGACTCGTGCCGCGTGAGGACTGATGTCCCGAGCCACCGGATCGGAATATAGGGGGGCTTCCGATCCGGTACGAGAACTGTACCACAAGGAGGACAGACAGACGAGTCTTTCTATCCTCCTTATCTGTACCCCACTTCGAGTGACACCGTGAGCGGCTGTGGAAACTGGGCGACGGGCGCTCCGGGGTCAGTAGGCTCGTCTGCGATGAACCACCCAGTGCCGTTGCCGCTCGAGGCCCCGGACACGTCGTTCCTGACGTCCGGGGGCGCCTTCGTCCGCCGAACCGTCCTCCCGTCCGGCGTGCGGGTCCTGACCGAGGCCATGCCCGGAGCGAGTTCGACGAGCCTCGGCTTCTGGGTCGGGGTCGGCTCCCGCGACGAACGCGACGGCCAGTACGGCTCGACGCACTTCCTCGAACACCTGTTGTTCAAGGGCACCCGGACCCGGTCGGCCCTCGACATCGCGATCTCGTTCGACTCCGTCGGCGGCGAGCACAACGCCGCGACCGCCAAGGAGTACACGTGCTACTACGCACGGGTCCGTGACGCCGACGTCCCGATGGCCGTCTCGGTCATCGGCGACATGGTCACCGGCTCCGTCCTCGACGACGCGGCGTTCGACATCGAGCGCGGGGTCATCCTCGAAGAGCTGGCGATGGCGGCGGACGACCCGGCCGACGTCGCCGGCGAGGCGTTCTTCGCCGCGGCCTTCGACGGGCACGCCCTCGGCCGGCCGATCGGCGGCACACCGGAGAGCATCCGCGCCGTGCAGCGGGACGAGGTCCTCGCCCACTACCGCGAGCACTACGCGCCGAACGGCATCGTCGTCACCGCCGCCGGGGCGATCGACCACGACCGCTTCTGCGAGCTCGTCGAGGCCGTGTTCCAGGGCGCCCCGAACGCTGCTCCGCTGGCACGGCGCACGCCGCAGCCGGTGGCGGACCCGGCGATCCCCAAGCTCTCGGTCGTGCACCGTCCGACCGAACAGGTCTCGATGCTCCGCGGGTCGCAGGGCCTCGACCTCCGTGACGAACGGCGGCCGGTCCTCAGCGTGCTCAACGCCGTGCTCGGCGGCGGCATGAGCTCCCGACTCTTCCAAGAGGTGCGCGAGCGCCGCGGACTCGCCTACGCGGTGAGCTCCTTCGCGCCCGCCTACCTCGACAACGGTGCCTTCGGCGTCTACGCCGGGTGTGCCCCCGACAACGTGGCCGGGGTGGTCGAGATCGTCGACGCGGAGTTCCGCCGGATGGTCGACGACGGCATCACCAGCGACGAGCTCCGTCGCGCGAAGGGGCAGATCGAGGGGGCGCTCACGCTCTCGCTCGAGGACTCCGACGCCCGGATGACCCGACTCGGCCGGTCCGAGCTCGGCACGGGGGAGTTCACCGACCTGGCCACCGCCCTCGAGCGCGTGGACCGGGTCACCACCGACGACGTCCTCGACCTGGCCCGCGACCTCCTGACCCGGCCCACGATCACCTCGGTGGTCGGTGCGGTGCAGCAGGACGAGCTCGCGGCCGCGATCGGGATCGGCGGTTGAGCACCGACATGTCGCACTACCTCTACCTCGTCCGGCACGGAGAACACCAGGACGCCGAACACGGGCTGCGGGACGGCAAGCTGTCCGAGCGCGGCAAGCGGCAGGCGATGCTCGTCGCGGACCGTCTCGGCGGCGTGCCGTTCGACGGCGTCTACCACTCGCCGCTCGAAGCGCCGAGCGAGACCGCGTCGTTCCTGTCGCAGCGGCTCCCGGCGATCGAGCCCGAGCCGTCGACCCTGCTCTTCGACTGCATCCCGTCGGGTCCGACGCCGGACATGCCGCACGCCTACCAGGGGTGGTACGGCGGCATCACGGAAGAGGAGATCGTCGCCGGGCAGGCCCAGATGGGCGATGCGGTGGCGGAGTGGTTCACCCCGGCACGCGAGGACCGGCACGACCTCCTCATCACGCACAACGCCGTCATCGGCTGGTTCGTGCGCGAGGCGTTCCAGGCACCCGAGTGGCGCTGGATGGGGACGAACGTGGCGCACACGGCGTTGACGATCATCCGGATCCGCTCGGCCAAGCCGGCCGAGGTCGTCGCGCTCAACGACCTGGCGCACCTGCCCGTCGAGCTCAGGACGGGCCTGCCGGTCGGTCAACCCGTCTGACGGGCCCTGCGCGCCCGGAGTGCGGCGACCCGCGCTCGGAGCACCCGGTCCAGCCCGAACGGCCCACCGCCGAGCGCGACCAGCACCACCGCGAGGAGCAGGTACAGCACCTCGGGCAGGTACAGCAGGTCGCTGTACCAGGTCACCGCGTCCGCCGGCCCGAGCTGGTGGACCGCCACGGTCGTGAGCGCGACCGTGCTGATCACGCCAATCACGGCCGCAGCCGCCCGCGTCACGAGGCCGACGGCGAGCAGCACGCCGAAGACGAGCTCGCAGCCCGCGACCACGGTGGCTGTGAGCTCGGGCACCGGCGCGCCGATCGAACGGATCGTCTCCGCCATCGCCGCGCGACCCGGAGCGGTCACGGTCTTGTTCCACCCGGACGCGGCGAAGAACAGTCCGAGCGCGACCCGGACGAGCGAGATCGAGAGGAACGGCAGGCGGGTCGGGGAGTCGAGGGCACGGAGGAGCAGGACCATGCCCTGCCGTTCGGAGCGGAGGCGCGGATCGCCTCAGCGCACCGGCTTGCGGTACCAGGCGGTCGCGTTCGGGTTCTCGTTGAACGCGGGTACCCGCTCGTAGCCCCGACCGCGGTACATCGCACCGGCGGCGACGAGGGAGTCGTTCGTGTCGAGCACGATCGCCGTCGCGCCGAGCTCGACACCGCGTGCCTCGAGCGCGTCCATGACCGCCGTCGCCACGCCGCGTCCGCGCCCCTCCGGGGTCACGAAGACGTGTTTCACCTCGAACCGGACGTCGTCGCCGTCGTCGGGGATCCGGCGGAGGCCGCCGCACCCGACCGCGCGACCTCCGTCGTACGCGACGACGAAGGTGCCGACCGGCGGCGTGAACTCGGCCGCCGGGGTGCGCTTCCGCGAGTACGACCCCTGCGCGCTCGCGAACGTGGCCTCGCGCTCGTCGAGGTACGCGTCGAGCAGCGCGTCGACCTCGGGGATGTCTGCCGGCACGGTCCTGACCTCGAGCGTCATGCGTCGATCCTAGGATGGTGGACATGGTCACTCCCGTCGCCGTCGTCGGCGCCACCGGTCGTCTCGGGGGCCTCGTGGCCGCCGTGGTCGAGGAACTGCCCGACTTCGAGCTCGTCGCGAGCCTGTCCTCCAAGGACGGGGCGCACGAGGCCGGTCCCGACGTGTTCGGCGGCGCGGCGATCGTGGTGGACGTGACCGTCCCGGCGCTCAGCCCCGCGATCGTCGACAACGCCCTCGTGAGCGGCGCGAACGTGCTCGTCGGCACGTCCGGGTGGTCCGGCGACCGACTCGCGACACTCCGCGCGGGGCTAGAATCGCGTCCGGAGCAGGGCGTCTTCGTGGTCCCGAACTTCTCGATCGGGTCCGTGCTCGGCACCCACCTGGCGACGATCGCCGCTCCGTGGTTCCCCTCGGTCGAGATCGTCGAGACGCACCACGCCGGCAAGATCGACTCCCCGTCGGGCACCGCGGTCCGCACGGCCGAGCTCATCGCCGACGCCCGGCGCGAGGTCGGTCCGGTCGACGCGCCCCACGTCGACCAGCGCGCGCGGGGGCAGCAGGTCGCGAGCGTCCCGATCCACTCGCTCCGTCTGCCGGGCGTCACGGCCGTGCAGGACGTGGTGCTGAGCGGCCCCGGCGAGACCCTGACCATCCGGCACGACACGAACGACGACGTCGCCTACGTGGCCGGCATCCGGGCGGCGCTGTCCGCCGTGGGGTCGATGCGCGGCCTCACGGTCGGCCTCGGCAGCGTCCTCGGCATCGGCTGACCGCCGTGCGCCTGACCCGGTCCCTCCGTTCGCCCTTCTGGGGCGCGGCGCTCATGGCGGTGCTGCTGGCGCTGTACATCGTGCTCGTCGGGCAGCGTGCCGTGGCGTTCATCGCGACGGGCATCCCGATCGGCATCGGCATCGGCGTCGCGCTCTTCGTCGTCGCGGCGATCGGTGCGCTGCTGCTCGTGCTCGAGTTCCGTTTCGGCCTGCGCATCACGCGGCTCGGCGCCCGGCTCGAGCAGGAGGGCGGCGCTCCCGCTGACGTCGTCCCGGTCCGTCCCTCGGGGCGTCCCACGCGCGAGGCCGCCGACGAGCTCTTCCCCGACTACCAGGCCGCCGTCGAGTCCGACCCGACGGACTGGCGCGGGTGGTACCGACTCGGCGTCGTCTACGACGCCGCGGGTGACCGCAAGCGGGCGCGGGCCGCGATGCGCGAAGCGCTCACCAGGGCACGCGTGTCCTGACAGGAGGCGCGGTGCGGGCCCGCACCGCGCCTCCGGGCTAACAGCCGGTCGCGTCAGAACGCGGCGTCGACCGCGTCCTCGGCGCGCTGGTACCGGAACGCGTAGCCGGACTCGAGCAGCTTCGTCGGCACCATCTGCTGGCTCGACAGGAGCATCTCGTCGGCCGCCTGCTGCAGGAGCAGCCGGAGCGCGAACTCCGGGATCCGGAAGAGGTAGGGCCGGTGCAGGTCCTCGGCGACGCGCTTGGTGATGCGGTCGGCGACGGCGGCCTCGGGGCCGGCGAGGTTCACCGGCCCGACGACGTCCGCGGCGTCGGGGCTCGTCGCGAGGTGCACGATCGCGCCCACCTCGTCCTCGAGGGCGATCCACGGCCAGTGCTGCCCACCGGTGCCGAGGCGGCCGCCGAGCCCGGTCTTCGTGAGCGGGACGAGCGGTGCGAGCGCACCGCCGCCCTTCCCGACGACGATGCCGGTGCGGAGCGTCACGACGCGGACGCCCTCGGGAGCGGCGTTCGCGGCGGCCTCCCACGCGGTGCAGACCTCGGCGAGGAAGCCGGTGCCGGCGGCCGCGTCGTCCTGCAGGACGTCGGCGGGGCGGTCGCCGTAGACCCCCGAGGCCGAGCCCGAGAGGAACAGCGGCGGCGGGTTCGTCGCGTGGCGCATGGCCTCGACGAGGGTCTCGGTGGCGGACACCCGCGACTGCAGGATCTCCCGCTTGTAGGTCTCGGTCCAGGGGAGCTTGCCGATGTTCGCGCCGGCGAGGTTGATCACGACGTCGGCGCCGTCGAGGATCGCCGGGTCGAGCTTCCGGGGGCCCGGGGACCAGCGGAACTCGCTCGCCGTGCGCGGCTCTCGTCGGACGAGGGTGGTGACGTGGTGCCCGGCCTCGCGCAGGGCGTGGACGAGGGGCGTACCGATGAAGCCGGACGCACCGGCGAGCAGGATCGAGAGCGGCGCTGTCGTCATGTCGTTCACGCTACTCAACTGCCCGTGGATGTCTCCGGCTCGTCGTAGGCTCGTGGTCGTGACCGACAGCGAGACCGTGCAGCCCGACCCCACCGTCGCGACCCCCTACGAGGACCTGCTGCGGCGTGTCCTCACCGAAGGGACTCCGAAGGGCGACCGCACCGGGACGGGGACCCGCAGCCTGTTCGGCGCACAGCTCCGGTACGACCTGTCGAAGGGCTTCCCGCTCGTCACGACGAAGCGGGTGCACTTCAAGTCCGTCGCCTACGAGCTGCTCTGGTTCCTGCGCGGCGACGGCAACGCCCGCTGGCTGCAGGAGCACGGCGTCCGGATCTGGAACGAGTGGGCGGACGAGGACGGCGACCTCGGCCCGGTGTACGGCGTGCAGTGGCGCTCGTGGCCGACGCCGTCGGGGGAGCACGTCGACCAGATCGCCCAGGTCATCGAGCAGATCACGACGAACCCGGACAGCCGCCGCCTGATCGTCTCGGCGTGGAACGTCGCCGACATCCCCGAGATGGCGCTCGCCCCGTGCCACGCGTTCTTCCAGTTCTACGTCAACGACGGCAAGCTCTCGTGCCAGCTCTACCAGCGGAGCGCGGACATGTTCCTCGGCGTCCCTTTCAACATCGCCTCGTACGCGCTGCTCACCCACATGATCGCGGCGCAGACCGGGCTCGAGGTCGGCGAGTTCGTGTGGACCGGCGGCGACTGCCATATCTACGACAACCACGTCGAGCAGGTGGAGGAGCAGCTGTCCCGGACGGCGTACGCGCTCCCTACACTTGAGCTCGCGCCGCGGGGATCGATCGACGACTACGAGTACGCGGACTTCACGGTCGTCGGCTACCACCACCACCCGGCGATCACGGCCGCGGTCGCCGTCTGATGTCGTCCTCGTGGACCGAACCCGTCCGTGGTGTCGGGATGGTCTGGGCGCGCTCGACCAACGGCGTGATCGGGGCCGACGGCGGGATGCCGTGGCACGTACCGGAGGACCTCGCGCACTTCCGGCAGGTCACCGGCGACGCGACGGTCGTGATGGGGCGTCGCACGTGGGAGTCCCTGCCGGAGCGCTTCCGGCCGCTGCCCGGACGGCGGAACGTCGTGCTGACGCATGACGGCTCGTGGACGGCCGACGGGGCCGAGGTCGTGCACGACCTGGCGACCGCGCTGGACACCGACGAGCCCGTGTGGATCATCGGCGGCGGGCAGGTGTACGCGGCGGGGGTGCCCTTCGCCGACCGGGTCTCCGAGACGGTGATCGACGTCGAGGTGCCGGGGGACACCGTGGCGCCGACGCTCGCCGGGGCGGCCGGGTGGTCGCTCGTCGACGAGGGGCCGTGGCAGGAGTCGCGCGTCGACGGGACGCGCTACCGCTTCCTCGAGTGGCGCCGGCGCGCGTAGCGGCGGGCGCCGCGGGCGCCGCCGCGGCGGGCCCTGCCGCGTGGAACCACGGAAACGACATCGCACCAGGCCTCGCCGATGGTTCGACGTCGGAAACCTGGTTCGACACGTTCCGGGCACGCGCCGCGCCAGCGCCGGCCGGCCACGCGCCGCGCGGCCGCAGCGTGCGGGGCGGGGTCGAGCCGCGCCTCCTGGGCCGCACCGTCCACGCGGACGGCAGCCCTCGCGCGCATCCCCGGTACGCTGGTGCCCGTGTCCCCGCGTGAGAATCCCTTCGGTCAGGTCCTCGTCGCCCTCGTGACCCCGTTCACGGCCGACGGCGAGGTCGACTGGCCCGGCGTCGAGCAGCACATCGACGACTGCATCACCGCCGGCGCCGACGGCATCGTGGTCACCGGCACGACCGGTGAGACGAGCACGCTGACCGACCCCGAGAAGCTCCGGCTGGTCGAGGTCGGCAAGTCCGTCGCCGCCGGGCGCGCGAAGATCATCACCGGTGGCGGGTCGAACGAGACCGCGCACGCGATCCACCTCTACAAGCAGAGCGAGAAGGCCGGCGCCGACGGTGTGATGATCGTCACGCCGTACTACAACAAGCCGACGCAGTCCGGTGTGCTCACCCACTTCCGGATGATCGCCGACGCGACCGACCTGCCGGTGATCCTGTACGACATCCCCGGTCGCACGGGCATCCCGATCACGTACGAGACGATCGTGCGGGCCTCGCACCACCCGAACATCCTCGCGGTGAAGGACGCCAAGGGCGACTTCGCCGAGGTGTCCCGGGTGCTCAACAACACCGACCTCATGTACTTCTCGGGCGACGACACGAACGTGCTCCCGCACCTGTCGATCGGCGCGACGGGGCTCATCGGCGTCACGGCGAACATCACGTCGACGCCGTACCGCACGATCGTCGACGCCGTGAACCGGGGCGACCTGGCCACCGCGACCGCCGAGCACAAGCGCGTCGAACCCCTCGTCCGTGCCGTGATGACGCGCGTGCCGGGTACCGTGGCGGCGAAGTACATCCTGCACGGGCTCGGCCGCATCGGCAGCCCGCGCGTCCGGTTGCCGCTCGTCGGCCCCGAGGACTCCGAGGCGTACGCCATCGAGACCTCGCTCGAAGCCGTCCGGGACATCCCGGGCGCCGACTTCTCCAACTTCCGCCCCGACCGCAACGCAGCGGCCGGCGGTGCTCTTCCGAAGGTGCCAGGCACCACCCGCTAGCGAACACGCGGCGCGCAGGACGCGCGTCGCCCGAATCCGTAGGACCGAATGCCCACACAGATCTCCGAACCGCAGCCGCTCGAAGCCGGCACCCTCCGCGTCATCCCCGTCGGGGGACTCGGCGAGATCGGTCGCAACATGACCGTGTACGAGTACGAGGGCAAGCTGCTCATCGTCGACGCCGGCGTGCTCTTCCCCGAGGAGCACCAGCCCGGGGTCGACCTGATCCTGCCGGACTTCGCGCCGATCCGGGACCGCCTCGACGACGTCCTCGGCGTCGTGCTCACGCACGGCCACGAGGACCACATCGGCGCCGTCCCGTACCTGCTGAAGCTCCGCGACGACATCCCGCTGATCGGCTCCACGCTGACCCTGGCCCTCGTCGAGGCGAAGCTCAAGGAACACCGGATCAAGCCGTACACGCTCGTCGTGGCCGAGGACCAGACCGAGCAGCTCGGCCCGTTCCACCTCGAGTTCGTGGCCGTCAACCACTCCATCCCGGACGCCCTCGCCGTCGCGATCACGACCCCCGCCGGTCGTGTCCTGCACACGGGCGACTTCAAGATGGACCAGCTCCCGCTGGACGACCGCATCACCGACCTCCGTGCCTTCGCACGCCTGGGGGAGCAGGGCGTCGACCTGTTCCTGCCGGACTCGACCAACGCCGACGTGCCGGGCTTCACCGCGCCCGAGCGCGACATCGGACCCGTGCTCGAGAACATCATCACGCGCGCCCGCAAGAAGGTCGTCGTGGCGAGCTTCTCGTCGCACGTGCACCGTGTGCAGCAGGTCCTCGACGCCGCCGCCGCCGCGAACCGCAAGGTCGCGTTCATGGGCCGCTCGATGATCCGCAACATGACGATCGCCGCCGACCTCGGCTACCTCCGGGTGCCCGAGAACGTGCTCATCGACACGAAGAAGGCGAAGAACGTCCCCGACGACCAGATCGTCTACATGTCGACCGGGTCGCAGGGCGAGCCGATGGCCGTGCTCGCGCGCATGGCCAACCTCGAGCACCAGATCGAGATCGGCGAGGGCGACACCGTCATCCTCGCCTCGTCGCTGATCCCGGGCAACGAGAACGCCGTGTACCGCGTCATCGACGGGCTCACCAAGCTCGGCGCGAAGGTCGTGCACAAGGGCAACGCCAAGGTGCACGTCTCCGGACACGCGTCGGCCGGCGAACTGCTCTACTGCTACAACATCCTCCGGCCGAAGAACGTGCTGCCCGTGCACGGCGAGCACCGCCACCTGTACGCCAGCGCGGACCTCGCGATCCAGACCGGTGTGCCGCCGCGGAACGTCATCCTTGGGCAGGACGGCATCGTCGTCGACCTGAAGGACGGCGAGGTCCGGGTCGCCGGCCAGCTCGACATCGGGTACGTCTACGTCGACGGGTCGACCGTGGGCGAGATCACCGACGCCGACCTCAAGGACCGCCGGGTCCTCGCGGAAGAGGGCTTCATCTCGATCTTCGCCGCGGTGGACTTCACCACCGGCCAGTGCGTCGTCGGCCCGGAGATCCAGTCGCGCGGCTTCGCCGAGGACGACTCGGTCTTCGACGACGTCCGTCCGCAGATCGCGAAGGCGCTCGCGGAGGCGGCCGCGAACGGCACGCGCGACGGGCACGCCTTCGGGCAGGTCGTCCGCCGGACCGTGGGCCGCTGGGTGAACACGAAGCACCGTCGTCGTCCGATGATCGTGCCGGTGGTCATCGAGGCGTAGTGCTCGTCGCGACCACCGCGCACGTCGCGGTGGTCGCAGTGGCCGTGTCCAGGAGGCGCGGTGCACGTTCCTGACGGACGTGCACCGCGCCTCCTGGCACGTTCCGGCCTGTCGGCTGACCGGCGGGCCGCGCTCGGTTTGTCCTGAGGGGGGATTAGGGTTCTGCCCATGGCCGGAGGCACCAAGTCGACCACGCGCTCGCGCGCGTCCTCGTCGTCCCGTGGAAGCGGGACGCGTGGCTCGTCGCGCACCCAGGCCACGACGAAGAAGCTGCCGCAGGCCGCACCGACCCCGGTCTTCCGCGAACAGAACCCCCTCGTGACGTTCTGGCTCGCGATGGCGCACGGCGTCGGCGCGGTCTTCCGCCTGCTCGGCACGGAGACGCTCGAGAAGGACCAGCGGCGCGACGGGTTCCCGTTCCTGCTCTTCGTGCTGGCGGTCGCCGGCGCGGTGGTCGAGTGGCTCAACCCGTCGAACGCCGTCTCGGTGGCGCTCGACGCGTACACGTTCGGCGGGCTGTTCGGCCGGCTGGCCTTCGCGTTGCCCGTCATCATGGTCGTCTTCGCCGGGTGGCTCTTCCGGCACCCGGCGTCCGTGCACGACAACACCCGGATCGGGATCGGTCTCGGCCTGTTGCTCGTGTCCATCGCGGCGCTCTGCCACGTGTTCGGCGGGCAGCCGAGCGCCTCGGACGGCATGCCCGCGCTGGCGACCGCCGGCGGTGTCATCGGCTGGGTCGTGATCGCCTGGCTCGTCGCGGTCGCCACCGAGTGGGTCGCGGTGCCGGTCGCGGTGCTGCTGCTCGTGCTCTCGCTCTTCATCATCACCAAGACGCCGCCGAACAAGATCGGTCGGCGCCTGCACGAGCTCTACGCGTACCTGTTCGGCGCGCCGGCCCCCGCGACGGAGACGGACGAGCCCGTCGCCGAGGCGCCCGCCGCACGGACCAAGCCGACGAAGAAGCGCGGCGCGAAGGGCGACACCGACTTCCAGCTGTTCGACGACCTCGGCTTCGAGGACGACAAGGGCGCCGAGTCCGACGCCGAGGGCGGGACCATCCCGTGGTGGCGCCGGAACAAGTCCGGTCGCGAAGAGGACCCCGCGTACGACAGCCCCGTGATCAGCGGTGCGACGTCGACCGTGCCCCCGGCCGCCGCAGCCGCGCCGGCTCCCGGCCCGAACGCCGGTGCCGCCGCCGGTCTGGTCGACCACACGCCGGCCGAGCCCGGTTCGGTCAACCTCAACGACTCGGTCGAGCAGGACCTGCAGATCGCCGAACAGGCCCTGCGCGACTTCGGGACCCCGGTGCCGGAACGCCCGGCGCCGGCCGAGGTCGTCCGTCCGGACGCCTCGGTGTCGCCGGTGGTCTCGCCGTCGCTCCCGGCCGAGGACCTCGCAGTCGACGCCGGCGACGACACGGACGGCCTGCCCCCGGTGGCCGGCCCCGATGAAGACCCGGCCGCGCCCTACCGGCTGCCGGCCGCCACGACGCTGAGCTCCGGCACGCCGTCGGTCGCACGCAGCCAGGCGAACGACGACATCGTCGCCGCGATCACGAGCGTCCTCACCGAGTTCAAGGTGGACGCGAAGGTCACCGGGTTCTCCCGTGGGCCGACGGTGACCCGGTACGAGATCGAGCTCGGCCCCGGCGTGAAGGTCGAGCGCGTCACCGCCCTGTCGAAGAACCTGTCGTACGCGGTCGCCTCGAACGAGGTCCGCATCCTGTCGCCGATCCCGGGCAAGAGCGCGATCGGCGTCGAGATCCCGAACACCGACCGTGAAACCGTCTCCCTGGGTGACGTCCTGCGCTCGAACGCCGCTCGCAAGTCCAAGCACCCGATGACGATCGGCGTCGGCAAGGACGTCGAGGGCGGCTTCGTCGTGGCCAACCTCGCGAAGATGCCGCACCTGCTCGTCGCCGGCTCCACCGGGTCCGGCAAGTCGGTGTTCATCAACTCGATGATCACGTCGCTGCTCATGCGCGCGAAGCCGTCCGAGGTCCGCATGGTCCTCGTCGACCCGAAGCGCGTCGAGCTCTCGATCTACGCCGGCGTCCCGCACCTCATCACGCCCATCATCACGAACCCGAAGAAGGCGGCCGAGGCGCTGCAGTGGGTCGTGAAGGAGATGGACATGCGGTACGACGACCTCGCGTCGTTCGGGTTCCGGCACGTCGACGACTTCAACAAGGCGATCGCGAACAACGAGATCGTCCTGCCGGCCGGCAGCGAGCGGAAGCTCAAGCCGTACCCGTACCTGCTCGTCGTCGTCGACGAGCTCGCCGATCTCATGCTCGTCGCACCGCGTGACGTCGAGGAGTCGATCGTCCGCATCACCCAGCTCGCCCGTGCCGCCGGCATCCACCTGGTGCTCGCGACGCAGCGTCCGTCGGTCGACGTCATCACCGGACTCATCAAGGCGAACGTGCCGTCGCGGATCGCCTTCGCGGTGACCAGCGTCACCGACTCCCGGGTCATCCTCGACCAGCCGGGCGCCGACAAGCTCATCGGGCAGGGCGACGCGCTCTTCCTGCCGATGGGGTCCTCGAAGTCGCTCCGCGTCCAGGGTGCCTGGGTGCAGGAGAGCGAGGTCGCCGAGGTCGTCCAGCACGTCACCCGCCAGGCCCGTCCGGAGTACCGCCAGGACGTCCAGGCCGTGGTCGAGCGCAAGGAGATCGACGCGGACATCGGCGACGACCTCGAGCTGCTGCTCGCGGCGGTCGAGCAGGTCGTGTCGACGCAGTTCGGGTCGACCTCGATGCTCCAGCGCAAGCTCCGCGTCGGGTTCGCCAAGGCCGGCCGTCTGATGGACCTCATGGAGTCCCGCGACATCGTCGGGCCGTCCGAGGGCTCGAAGGCGCGCGACGTCCTCGTCACGACCGACCAGCTGCCGGCCGTGCTCGCGAAGCTCCGGGGCGAGGAGCCACCAGCGGGTGCTGCCCCGGCCGCCCCCGCCGCCGGTCCGGCTCCCGCGGCTCCGGCGCCGGCGTCGGCCCCGACCGACGACGGCGACCGCTACGGTGCCGACCCGGTGGCGGACATGACGCGCGGGTACGATGAAGCAGACGACGAGCCCGATGAGGACGCGTGGGGACTGACGGGCAGGGAGTGAGTGCGATGACCGCCTCGGACAGCACGGAGACCACGCACGGCGCACGCTTCCCGTGGCGCGGACGACTCCTGCGCAAGGGCCCCGGCCCGGCGTCGACGGGCAACGTCGCGAACATCATCACGGTCGTGCGCATCCTCATGGCGCCGCTGTTCTTCGTGCTGCTCCTGACGGACGCCGGCACGGACGGGCCGCTGCGCATCTGGGCGGCCGTCGTGTTCGTCGTCGCCATCGTCACGGACAGCGCCGACGGCATCATCGCCCGCCGGCAGAACCTCGTCACGGACTTCGGGAAGCTCGTCGACCCGATCGCGGACAAGGTCCTCATCGGCGGTGCGCTCGTCGCGCTGTCGATCCTCGGCGAGCTCCCCTGGTACGTGACCGTGCTGATCATGGTGCGCGAGATCGGCATCACGGTCTTCCGGTTCGCGGTGCTCTCGGACCGGGTGATCCCGGCGAGCCGGGGCGGCAAGATCAAGACCGTGCTGCAGGCCGTCGCGTTGACCGCCGCGCTCTTCCCGTGGTGGAACCTCGTGGGGGACTGGGCGCACTGGGTGAACGGCATCCTGATGACCGCGGCCTTCCTGGCGACCATCCTGAGCGGGATCGACTACCTGTACCAGGCGTGGAAGCACAACCGGACCACCGCGTGACGGCGGCCGACGACGTCACCGGCACCGCGCCTCCAGGACCCGACGTCCGGACGGACGCCCGCGACCTCGTCGCGCGCCTGACCGAACGGGGCGACACCGTCGCCGTGGCGGAGTCGCTCACCGGTGGACTCGTCGTCGCGACCCTCGTCGGCGTGCCGGGCGCCAGCGCCGTGGTGCGCGGGGGAGTCGTGGCCTACGCGACGCCCGTGAAGCACACCGTGCTCGGCGTCTCGTCGGCGCTGCTCGCGTCCAACGGTGCGGTCGACCCCGAGGTGGCTCGGCAGATGGCCTCGGGCGTGCGAGCAGCACTCGCGGTCGACGGAGCGCCCGCGACCTGGGGCATCAGCACGACGGGTGTCGCCGGACCCGACCCGCAGGACGGTCAGCCGGTGGGGACGGTCTTCGTCGGCATCGCGGACGCCGACGGTGCCCAGGCGTACGAGTTGCACCTCGACGGCGATCGCGATGCAATCCGCTGGGCGACCGTCTCCGAACTCCTGGCACGGATGTCGTCCACGATCCGGGCCCGGGAATAGGTCCCGTTTCCACTGGGTTACATCTCACGCAATCTCCAGCAGTAGAGCAGCCGGCGTGGTTAGCATGCTGCAACCGGCAACGCTACTGTTGCTGAACCCGAACTCGGCCATCAGGACCGAGCGGGCGCGGAGACGACAGAGAGGAGGAGTTCTCATGGTTCTCGTTCGTCAGGAAATCGGCGACGTTCTGCGGGACTTCCGCTTGCAGAAGGGCCGGACCCTCCGTCAGGTCGCGTCCAAGGCCAGCGTGGCTCTCGGGTACCTCAGCGAGGTCGAGCGTGGGCAGAAGGAAGCCAGCTCGGAGATCCTCGCGTCCGTCGCGGACGCGCTGGACACCCCCATCTCGACCATCATGCGTGAGGTCGGCGACCGTCTCGCGGTGGTCGAGGGGCTCACCCCGGTGCCCGACACGCTCCCGGACGACCTCGTCGCCGAGTTCGACAACGACCTCGCGGTGCGCTGACGCCACCGCTTCCCGAACGCCCCCGCTGGTCCGCCAGCGGGGGTGTTCGGCGTTCCGGGGCCGTGCTCTGGCTGCGGGGCGGCGCGGTTACGCTGGGATGATGCGTGTGAGTGAGTTCTGGCGGGCCGTCGACCAGGTGTTCGGCGATGCCTACGGTGCCGTCGTCAGTCGTGACGTGGTGCTCGAGGAACTCGGCGGACGCTCGGCGGCCGAGGCGCTCGACGCGGGCATCGATGCGCGCCGGGTGTGGGAGGCCCTGTGCGAGTCGCAGGACGTCCCGCTCGAGAAGCGGCACGGCAAGGGGCTGGCGGAACCGCGGGACTGACGCGCGGTCTCCGTCCGAAACTCTGTTCGGCGTGTTGCTCGAACGGGTGTTCGATCGGTGGTAGCTTCCTCCACAGCGGCGCTGTCCGGAGAGTTCGTCCACAGATCGCGCGGTCGTCGGCAGTGATGTCGGTGGCCCGCCCTAGGTTCGAGTCAACGGGAACAGCCCGAAGCCTTGTCGCTGAAGCACCGGCCCTGCACCACCGGCCGGGTGGACGCGACAGCCTACAGGCGGCCGACACCGAGCACGAAGGAAGCACATCATGCCCTCACCCCAGGACCGCGAGAAGGCCCTCGAGACCGCTCTCGCCCAGATCGATCGTCAGTTCGGCAAGGGCACGGTCATGCGCCTCGGCTCGGACGAGCGCGCCCCCGTCGCCACCATCCCGACCGGTTCGGTCGCCCTCGACGTCGCGCTCGGCATCGGCGGGCTCCCGCGTGGCCGCATCATCGAGATCTACGGCCCGGAGTCGTCGGGTAAGACGACCCTGACGCTGCACGCCATCGCCAACGCCCAGCGCGCCGGCGGCATCGCGGCCTTCATCGACGCGGAACACGCGCTCGACCCCGAGTACGCGAAGAAGCTCGGCGTCGACATCGACGCGCTGCTCGTCTCCCAGCCGGACACCGGTGAGCAGGCGCTCGAGATCGCCGACATGCTCGTCCGTTCCGGCTCCATCGACCTCGTCGTCATCGACTCCGTCGCGGCGCTCGTGCCGCGCGCCGAGATCGAGGGCGAGATGGGTGACTCGCACGTCGGTCTGCAGGCCCGCCTCATGTCGCAGGCACTCCGCAAGCTCGCCGGTGGCCTGAACCAGACGCAGACCACGATGATCTTCATCAACCAGCTGCGCGAGAAGATCGGTGTGTTCTTCGGCAGCCCCGAGACCACCGCCGGCGGTAAGGCGCTCAAGTTCTACGCGTCGGTCCGCCTCGACATCCGTCGCATCGAGACGCTCAAGAGCGGTACCGACGCGGTCGGCAACCGCACCCGCGTCAAGGTCGTCAAGAACAAGATGGCCCCGCCCTTCAAGCAGGCCGAGTTCGACATCCTGTACGGCACGGGCATCTCGCGCGAGGGTTCGTTGCTCGACTTCGGCGTCGACCACGGCATCGTCAAGAAGTCCGGTGCCTGGTACACCTACGACGGCGACCAGCTCGGGCAGGGCAAGGAGAACTCGCGGTCGTTCCTGATCCAGAACCCCGAGATCGCTGCTGAGATCGAGGGCAAGATCCTCGCGAAGCTCGGCGTCGGCGGTGCGTCGGCCGAGGCGGTCGAGGCTCCCGTCGAGTCGATCGCGCCGAAGATCGCGGAGCGCAAGGGCGCGTGACGACCGACCACGACGGCGACGAGGACCTCGCACCGGTCACCGACCTGTTCGGTGCGCGCGGTGCGCGGTCCCGTCGCCGATCCGCGGCTGGGCCGGCGACGGCGGGCGACACGGATGCCGTGACGGACCACGGCGGAGCCGACGCCGACGCGCCGGTCCCGCTACCGATCCAGGGCGCTCGGGCGCAGGCGGAGTGGCTCTCGCCCGTCGTCGGGGACGGCAGCGGCCGCAGTGCCCGTGCCGAGCAGGACGGCTACGACGACGACCGGACGGCAGACGCTACGACGGCGTCCGTGTTCGCGATCGACGGCGGTGCCGAAGTCGACCCCGCGGACGCCCCACGGCCGATCGACGAACAGCGTGCCGACGCCGAGCGGCTCAGCATGCGGGCGCTCGGTCGCAAGGGCGTCAGCGAGTCCGAGCTGCGCACGATGCTGACAAAGAACGACCTCGACCCGGACGTCGTCGAGCACGAGATCGAGCGGCTCACCCGCGTCGGACTCGTGGACGACGTGGCGCTCGCGACCGACCTCGTCGACCGCCTGCACGACCGCAAGGGTCTGGGGCGCCAGGGCGTCGTCGCCGAACTGCGGCGCCGCGGCATCGACCAGGTCGCGATCGACGCGGCGCTCGACGCAGCCGCCGACGACGAGGACGACGAGTTCGTCCGTGCGATCGACCTCGCGCAGAAGCGTGCCGGGCAGCTCCGCGGGCTCGACCGAGCGACGGCGGAGCGACGGCTCTCGGGCTTCCTGATGCGCAAGGGCTACAACGGCGGCATCGTGCGGATCGCGGTCGAGCGTGCGCTCGACGGCGGTGGGCGTCCGCCGGCGGGACCTCGCGGCTCCGTCCGCTTCGAGTAGCGTCGCGACGGTTTTACACTGGGACGACCATGGCCACCGTCGCAGCGCGCCCCCGCACCTACCAAGTCCGCACCTACGGGTGCCAGATGAACGTGCACGACTCCGAGCGGCTGAGCGGGTCGCTCCAGGCCGCGGGGTACGTCGCTGCCGACGGCGAGCAGGCGGACGTGGTCGTCATCAACACGTGCGCCGTGCGCGAGAACGCCGACAACCGTCTGTACGGCAACCTCGGGCAGCTCGCGGGCATCAAGCGCGAGCACCCCGGCATGCAGATCGCGGTCGGCGGGTGCCTGGCGCAGAAGGACAAGAACGTCATCCTCGAGAAGGCGCCGTGGGTGGACGTCGTCTTCGGGACGCACAACATGGGGTCACTGCCGACGCTGCTCGAGCGCGCCCGGCACAACGACGAAGCGCAGATCGAGATCCTCGAGTCGCTGGACGTCTTCCCGTCGACGCTCCCGACCAAGCGCGACTCGACGCACAGTGGCTGGGTGTCGATCTCGGTCGGCTGCAACAACACCTGCACGTTCTGCATCGTGCCGTCGCTTCGCGGCAAGGAGAAGGACCGTCGCCCGGGTGACGTGCTCGCCGAGATCCAGGCACTCGTCGACGACGGCGCGATCGAGGTCACCCTGCTCGGGCAGAACGTCAACTCGTACGGCGTCGAGTTCGGGGACCGCCAGGCGTTCGGCAAGCTGCTCCGTGCCGCCGGCCAGATCGAGGGCCTCGAGCGGGTCCGGTTCACCAGCCCGCACCCCGCCGCCTTCACGGACGACGTCATCGACGCGATGGCCGAGACGCCGAACGTGATGCCCCAGCTGCACATGCCGCTCCAGTCCGGGTCGGACCGCGTCCTCAAGGCGATGCGCCGCAGCTACCGGAGCGAACGGTTCCTCGGCATCCTCGACCGCGTCCGGGCGAAGATCCCGCACGCGGCGATCTCGACGGACATCATCGTCGGCTTCCCCGGCGAGACCGACGCGGACTTCGAGGACACCCTGCGCGTCGTGGAGCAGTCGCGGTTCGCCTCGGCGTTCACGTTCCAGTACTCGATCCGGCCGGGGACGCCCGCGGCGACGATGGACGAGCAGTTGCCGAAGCACGTCGTGCAGGAGCGGTACGAGCGGCTCGTCGCCCTGCAGGAGCACATCACGGCAGAAGAGAACGCGAAGCAGGTCGGGCGCACGGTCCAGGTCCTCGTCGCCACAGGTGAGGGCAAGAAGGACGACGCCACGCACCGGCTGTCGGGGCGCGCCGAGGACTCCCGACTCGTGCACTTCTCGGTGCCGGGCGGATCGGACGTGCCGCGCCCCGGGGACGTCGTCACCGTCGAGGTCACCCGCTCGGCGCCGCACTTCCTGATCGCCGACGGGGACGCACCGTTGCGGATCCGCCGGACCCGCGCGGGCGACGCGTGGGACCGTGCCCAGGCGGAGAGCTGCGGCGTCCCGACGCCGGCCCCCGCCGGGGGCGCCGACGGCCCGCGGCCGGTGTCGCTCGGTCTGCCCAGCATCCGTGTCGGCCGCTGACGAGGAGCGCGCCGGCGAGGAGCCCGTGGGCCCCGTGCGCGCCGACCCCGAGCCCGGCGGCGACCTGATCGCGGTCGTCGGGGCGACCGGCACCGGCAAGTCCGACCTCGGAATCGCGATCGCCGAACGCCTCCGCGCCGCAGGCCGCCCCGCCGAGATCGTCAACGCCGACGCCATGCAGCTCTACCGCGGCATGGACATCGGCACCGCGAAGCTCGGCGTCGAGGAGCGCCGGGGCATCCCGCACCACCAGCTCGACGTGCTCGACGTCACGGACGAGGCCAGTGTCGCCGCCTACCAGCGTGATGCGCGGGCGGAGATCGAGGCCATCCACGGCCGCGGGAACGTCGCCCTGCTCGTCGGCGGCAGCGGGCTGTACGTCTCGGCCGTGCTCTTCGACCTCGCGTTCCCCGGGACCGACCCCGAACTCCGCGCCCGCCTCGAGCGCGAGCACGAGGAACTCGGGCCGGGCATCCTGCTGGAACGACTCCGCGGCCTGGACCCGGCGGCCGCGGCGACCATCGACGCACGCAACCCGCGGAGGTTGATCCGTGCACTCGAGATCGCGAGCCGATCCGAGGTGGTCACACCGAGCCTCCCGTCCGCGCCCCGCGCCTGGCGACCCGCTCGGATCCTGCACCTGCACCGCGACCGAGCGCAGCTCGTCGCCGCGCTGCACGAGCGCGCGGCGCGCATGTTCGACGCCGGTCTCGTGGAGGAGGTCCGTGGGCTGCGCGAGCAGGGCCTCGAGTCGGGGCGGACCGCGCGGGCGGCGATCGGGTACTCGCAGGCGCTCGAGGTGCTCCGCGGGGATGCGACCGTCGACCAGGCGGTGGAGGCGACGGGCATCGCGACGCGCAAGTACGCCCGACGGCAGGTGTCGTGGTTCCGGCGGTACGCCGACGCGGAGCTGCTCGACGTCACCGGCGCCGATCGGGCGGCTCTGACAGCGGCTGCCCGTAGGATCGTCCCGTGACCGAGCTGCACTTCACCAAGGGCCAGGGGACCGGCAACGACTTCGTCCTGTTCGCCGACCCCGACGCGTCGGTCGACCTGACCCCCGAGCGGATCCGGGCCATCGCCGACCGCCGGTTCGGTGTCGGCGGCGACGGCGTCATCCGGGCGGTCCGGTCCGAGGCGCTGCCGGAAGGGCAGGCGCTCGTCGCCGAGGACCCCGCGGCGACCTGGTTCATGGACTACCACAACGCCGACGGCACGGTCGCCGAGATGTGCGGGAACGGCATCCGCGTGTTCGCGCGTTACCTCACGGAGTCCGGGCTCGTCGACCTGACCCCCGGCGAGACCCTGACGGTCGGTAGCCGCAAGGGCCTCGTCGACATCCAGCGGACGACCAACGGCTTCTCCGCCGACCTCGGACGCTGGGGGCTCGGCATCGAGGGCGGTGGCGCGGACGATGTGCTCGTGCGGGCGAAGAACCTCGACGGAGCACGCCCCGGGCTCGGCATCGACGTCGGCAACCCCCACGTGGTGGTCGCCGTCGCGACCGAGGACGAACTCGCCGAGGTCGACCTCACGTACGTGCCGGTGCTCGATCCGGTGCCCGCGGCCGGCGCGAACGTCGAGTTCGTGCTGCCGGGCGACCCGCTTGTGCAGGACGGCGTCGGTCAGATCACGATGCGCGTCCACGAGCGCGGCAGCGGCGAGACCCTGTCGTGCGGCACGGGCGCCGTCGCCGCGGCCCTCGCGACGCGGTACTGGGCGGGCAACGGTGCGCCGGACACGTGGCGCGTGCGCGTGCCGGGTGGGGTCGTCACGGTGCGCATCTTCGCGGCGGAGGACGGCGAGCACGTCGCGTTGTCCGGGCCGGCGGAACTCGTGTTCTCGGGTGACCTGACGGTCTGACCCGGGCTGGGCTCCGGCCAGGAGGCGCGGCTCGGCGCGCCGACGCTCGTCACGTGGGTCGCGCCTCCTGGCCACTGCTGTGGTGCGGACGGGCGGGTCGGTCGCGCTGGCCGACTGCGGCGCGCTGGCCGCGCTGGCCGCGCTGCGCGCTGGCCGGCCGCGGCGCGCTGGCCGCGCTGGCTGGCTGCGGCACGCTGCGCGCTGGCCGGTCGCGGCGCGCTGGCCGCGCTGGCCGGTCGTGTGACGCTTCGAACCACGTTCCCGACATCGAACCGCGTGCTCGCGCTGGTTCGATGTCGGAATCATGGTTCCAATCGGACCGCGCGCTTCGCGCGACGGCGCCGGCGGCACGCGGCACGCGGCCCGCGGCGCCTACTCGGCTGCGCGGTGCACCCGCAGCACCCGGAACCCCTTGTCCGTCGACGCCCGCGACACGTGGAACCCCGCGTCGAGCGACTCCTGCAACCACCGCTGCAGCGAATCGCCCCCGAGGTCCTTCGACACGACCAACCACGCGTCCCCACCGACCTCGAGCCGGGGCAGCCACGTCAGCAGGATCTGGTGCAGCTCGTCCTTGCCGACCCGGATCGGCGGGTTCGACCAGATCGTCCGGAACCGCAGGTCGGCTGGTACCTCGTCCGGCAGTGCGACGGTGACGTTGTCGGCCCCCGCAGCAGCAGCGTTCGCCCGGGCGAGACCGAGCACCCGCTCGTTCACGTCGACGCCCCACACCTGGGCGGCGGGGGAGTCGAGGGCCATGGTGATGGCGATCGGACCCCAGCCGCAGCCGACGTCGAGCAGTGCCCCCTCGTGCGAGGGCGGCGGCACCGAGCCGAGCAGCACTCGCGTGCCACGGTCGAGCCCGTCCGGGCTGAAGACCCCCGCGGCGGTGGTCAGCGTGAGCGGGCGACCGGCGAGGGTGACGTGGATCTGGCGTTCGCGGGTGTCCGACGACGGGTTCGCGGAGAAGTAGTGGTCGTTCGCCATGGATGAACCGTACCGGCAACCCCGTGTGTCCCGAGGCCCCGAGCGGTACCCTGTGGAGAAGATGACGGACACCACGAACCGAGACGCAGAGACCACCGACGACAGCGCTGCTGGTGTCGTCGAGCGGGTCCTGCGCAACGCCGACTCCCGCGCGAGCTCCTCGATCTTCGCCCCCGCGCAGGCGATCCAGACCCGATCGGTCGACGACCACGCCTGGACGGGCGACGGCGACCAGTACGACCGCGAAGACCGGGCTGCCCTCCGCCGCGTCGGCGGCCTCTCCACCGAACTCGAGGACGTCACCGAGGTCGAGTACCGGCAGCTCCGGCTCGAGCAGGTCGTCCTGATCGGGGTTTACCCGCACGGCGACGCCTCGGACGCCGAGAACTCCCTGCGTGAGCTCGCCGCCCTCGCAGAAACCGCGGGTGCCGTGGTGCTCGACGGGCTCCTGCAGCGCCGGCCGAACCCCGACCCCTCCACGTACCTCGGCAAGGGCAAGGCCGAAGAGCTCGCGATGGTCGTCAAGGCCACCGGCGCCGACACGGTCATCGCCGACACAGAACTCGCCCCGTCCCAGCGCCGCGCGCTCGAGGACGTGGTGAAGGTCAAGGTGATCGACCGGACGGCCGTGATCCTCGACATCTTCAGCCAGCACGCCAAGAGCCGCGAGGGCAAGGCGCAGGTCGAACTCGCCCAGCTCGAGTACCTCCTGCCGCGACTCCGCGGGTGGGGTGAGTCGATGTCCCGCCAGGCCGGTGGCCAGGTCTCCGGCGGTGCGGGCATGGGTTCGCGTGGTCCCGGTGAGACGAAGATCGAGCTCGACCGTCGTCGCATCCACACCCGGATGTCGAAGCTCCGTCGCCAGATCGCCGGGTTCCGCCCTGCGCGCGAGGCGAAGCGGGCCGACCGACACCGCAACGACGTCCCGAGCGTCGCGATCGCCGGGTACACCAACGCGGGCAAGTCCTCGTTGCTGAACCGGCTGACGAGCGCGGGCGTGCTCGTCCAGAACCAGCTCTTCGCGACGCTGGACGCCACGGTCCGCCGGACCGAGAGCGCGAAGGGCCGCGAGTTCACCTTCGTCGACACCGTCGGCTTCGTGCGCAACCTGCCGCACCAGCTCGTCGAGGCGTTCCGCTCCACCCTCGAAGAGGTCGGCGAGGCCGACGTCATCGTGCACGTGGTCGACGGCTCGCACCCCGACCCGGCCGCCCAGCTGGCGACCGTGCGCGAGGTCATCGGCGATGTCGGCGCCCGCGAGATCCCCGAGATCGTCGCCTTCAACAAGGCCGACCTCATCGACGAGTCGCAGCGGCTCGTGCTGGTCGGCCTCGTGCCGGACGCGGTGTTCGTCTCGGCGCGCACGGGCGAGGGCATCCAGGACCTCCTCGACGTGATCGAGGCCCGTCTCCCCGAACCCGACGTCGAGCTCACCGTGGTGGTCCCGTACGACCGCGGTGACCTGGTGTCGTCGCTGCACGACGCAGGCGCGGTCGAGACCGTCGACTA
This sequence comes from Curtobacterium sp. BH-2-1-1, assembly GCF_001806325.1. Taxonomy (NCBI): domain Bacteria; kingdom Bacillati; phylum Actinomycetota; class Actinomycetes; order Micrococcales; family Microbacteriaceae; genus Curtobacterium; species Curtobacterium sp. BH-2-1-1. The sequence continues at coordinate 453,920 of NZ_CP017580.1, read as the reverse complement.
CGTCGAGGACGGCACGCGCCTGCGGGTGCGCGTGTTCCAGCGGCAGGTCGCGGAGCTGGACCCGTTCGTGGTCGCGCCCGTCGCGTCCTGAGGCGCGCCCTGCGCTGACGCGCGGCGTGCGGTCCAGGAGGCGCGGCGAACGCCCGCCTCGCCCGTCGCCTTCCGCACCGTGCGAGGTCCCGGGCACGGTGCGGGCCCGCGAGCCCGTCACGGTGGTCGGAACCTCGCACAGTACGAACGCCCCCTCGCGCGGTGCGAGGGGGCGTTCGCCGTCAGGAGGTGCGGCGGCTCAGATCGAGCGGAGGACCGCCACGACCTTGCCGAGCACGGTGGCCGCGTCGCCGAGGATCGGCTCGAACGCGGTGTTGCGGGGGAGCAGCCACGTGTGGCCGTCCCGCTGGCGGAAGACCTTCACGGTCGCTTCCTCGTCGAGCATGGCGGCGACGATGTCACCGTTCTCGGCCGTCTGCTGCGACCGGACGACCACCCAGTCGCCGTCGCAGATCGCGGCGTCGATCATCGACTCGCCCACGACCTTGAGCATGAAGAGGTCACCCGTGCCGACGAGCTGCCGGGGGAGCGGCACGATCTCGTCGACGTGCTGCTCGGCCGTGATCGGCACACCGGCGGCGATCCGACCGACGAGCGGGACGAGCGTCGTCGCGTCGACGTCCGGGCCCTCGACGTCGGGGGTCGGCTCGTCGACGAGGACCTCGAGCGCACGCGGGCGGTTCGGGTCGCGGCGGATCCACCCGCCGAGCTCGAGCTGGCCGAGCTGGTGCGAGACGCTCGACAGCGAGGACAAGCCCGCGGCGTCACCGATCTCACGCATGCTCGGCGGGTAGCCCCGGCTGGCGATCGACGCACGGATCGCGTCGAGGATCGCCTGCTGCTTCGCCGTCAGCGGCTTCTGGCCCCGCAGTTCGTCCGCCACGTCGTCTCGCCCTTCGTCGGTGCCGGGACCGTGCCCGCGGGAATGTCGGTGGTGCCCGCTTGACTTGTCCCAGTCGATCGAAACAGTATCCGACCGGTCATCGCCGGACAAACACCTGTTCGAGCGTGTCGGCAGAAAACCCCCCAGAAATCTCCGCGCAGGACTTGTGCGGCTCGTCATTCGAAACTATGTTCGGTACAGGACTTCGGTTCACCCGAACGGGAAGGCAAGAACGACATGAGCACCATCGCCATCGCTGACATCCAGCGCACCGCGCCCGCCGTGCGTACGCGCCTGCGCCTCACGCGTCGCGGCCGGGTCGTCCTGACGACGCTCGCCGCGATCCCGCTGCTGATCGGTGTGGCACTCGCCGTGCTGAACGGCGGACAGGCATCGGCCGGCAACACCGAGTCGCACGCCCACTTCGAGACCGTGACCATCCAGCCGGGCGAGACGCTCTGGCAGCTGGCGGAAGAGACCGCCCCGAACGCCGACCCGCGCGACTTCGTGCAGGACGTCGTCAGCCTGAACGCGCTCGACGGCTCCGGGCTGCAGGCCGGGCAGGAGATCTCGATCCCGGCGCAGTACACCGCCGCGCACTAGCACCGTCCGGACGGCCGGTCACCAGACCGTTCGAGCGGCCTACGATGGATCGGTGGCATTCACGCTCGAAGACCTCCCGATCCGAGACGACCTGCGCGGGCAGAGCCCGTACGGCGCCCCGCAGAAGCACGTGCGCGTGCAGCTCAACGTCAACGAGAACACGCATCCGGTCCCGGCCGACGTCGCCGAGGACATCGTGTCGTCGATCCGCCAGGCGCTGACGACCGTGAACCGCTACCCCGACCGTGAGTTCACCGAGCTGCGGCAGTCACTCGCGGACTACCTCCAGCGCGACCTCGCGCCGGGGCAGGCGCTCGGTCCGGAGCAGATCTGGGCGGCCAACGGCTCGAACGAGGTACTCCAGCAGCTGCTCCAGGCCTTCGGTGGGCCGGGTCGCACCGTGCTCGGGTTCCCCCCGACCTACTCGATGCACTCGATCCTCGCGTCGGGCACCGGCACGACCTGGATCCCGGCGCAGCGCGACGACGAGTTCCGCATCGCGCCCGAGACGGTGGTGGCCGCCATCCGTGAGCACCAGCCGGACATCGTGTTCCTCTGCGGGCCGAACAACCCCACGGGTACGCCGCTCCCGATCGAGACGATCGAAGCCGCCTACGCCGCGACCGACGGCATCGTGATGGTCGACGAGGCCTACGCCGAGTTCATGCCCGCCGACGCCCCGAGCGCCCTCACGCTGCTGCCCGGGCGGGAGCGTCTCATCGTGTCCCGCACGATGAGCAAGGCGTTCGCGTTCGCCGGTGCCCGCGTGGGCTACATGGCCGCCCACCCGGCCGTCATCGACGCGATCCGACTCGTCCGGCTGCCGTACCACCTCTCCGCACTGACCCAGGCGGCAGCGGTGGCGGCGCTCCGGCACGCCCCCGCGATGCTCGCGATGGTCGACGACATCACGCAGCAGCGCGACCGCATGGTGACCGAACTCCGGGCGATGGGCTACCGCACGTACGAGACGTGGTCGAACTTCGTCCTGTTCGGCGGCGTCGCCGACCCGCACGCCGCGTTCGAAGCGCTGCTCGAGCAGGACGTGATCGTGCGCGACCTCGGCATCCCGAACCACCTGCGGGTGAGCGCCGGCACGGAGGAGGAGACCACCGTGTTCCTCGACGCCATGCGCCGCGTCGCCGCCGATCAGCCGCCGGTTAGGGTTGCAGCATGACCGCGCGCACCGCCACGATCAGCCGGAGCACGAGCGAGTCGAGCATCGAGCTCGAACTCGACCTCGACGGCACCGGCACGTCCGACATCTCGACGAGCGTGCCGTTCTTCGACCACATGCTGACGGCGTTCAGCAAGCACTCGCTCATCGACCTCCGCGTTCGGTCGACCGGCGACACCCACATCGACGTCCACCACACCGTCGAGGACACCGGCATCGTGCTCGGCCAGGCGCTCAAGCAGGCCCTCGGTGACCGTGCCGGCATCGGTCGGTACGGGGACGCCCTCGTGCCGCTCGACGAAGCGCTCGCCCAGGCCGTGGTCGACGTCTCCGGCCGGCCGTTCCTCGTGCACTCCGGCGAGCCCGCGGGCTTCGAGTTCCACCGGATCGGCGGCCACTTCACCGGCTCGATGGTCCGCCACGTGTTCGAGGCGATCACCTTCAACGCCGGCATCACGGTGCACGTCCGCGTGCTCGAGGGCCGCGACCCGCACCACATCGCCGAAGCCGAGTTCAAGGCGTTCGCACGGGCGATGCGCACGGCGGTCGAACTCGACCCTCGCGTGGACGGCATCCCGTCCACCAAGGGCTCGCTGTGACCGCGGGGGCGAAGCCGAACGTCGTCGTCCTCGACTACGGGTCGGGCAACGTCCACTCCGCCGCCAAGGCCCTCGAACGCGCCGGCGCCGACGTCACCCTGACGTCGGACAAGCAGGCGGCGCTCCGGGCCGACGGACTGCTGGTCCCCGGCGTCGGGGCGTTCGGAGCCGTGGTCGAGCAGCTCGAGGGCGTCCGGGGCGGCGAGATCGTCGACCACCGTCTCGCCGGCGGCCGTCCGGTCCTCGGGATCTGCGTCGGCATGCAGGTGCTCTTCTCGCGCGGCATCGAGCGCGGTGCCGACGTCGAGGGGCTCGGTCAGTGGCCGGGCACGGTCGAGCAGATCCAGGCCGACGTCCTGCCCCACATGGGGTGGAACACGGTCGACGCTCCTGCGGACTCGGTGTTGTTCGAGGGCCTGCACGACGAGCGCTTCTACTTCGTGCACTCCTACGGCGTGACCGACTTCCCGCTCGAGGCGTACGGGCCGTTCCGCGCACCGCGCCTGACCTGGGCCGAGCACGGGCAGCGGTTCGTCGCCGCGGTCGAGAACGGTCCGCTCACCGCCACCCAGTTCCACCCCGAGAAGTCCGGCGAGCCGGGCATCCGACTGCTCCGCAACTGGGTGCAGTCGCTCTGAGACCCGCGGCGACACGTCGCGAACGACGACGCGCCCGACGAACCCCCGCAACGAAGACAGGACCATGACCGAGCTCTCCACCACCCCGCCCCTCGTCCTGCTGCCCGCCGTGGACGTCGTCGACGGCCAGGCGGTGCGCCTCACCCAGGGCGAGGCCGGCAGCGAGACCTCCTACGGCGACCCGGTGTCGGCAGCCCGGACGTGGCGTGACCAGGGTGCCGAGTGGATCCACCTCGTCGACCTCGACGCAGCGTTCGGCCGCGGTGACAACCGCAAGGTCATCGCGCACGCCATCCGCGAGGTCGAGGGCGTCGCCGTCGAGCTCTCGGGCGGCATCCGCGACGACGCCTCGCTCGAGGCAGCCCTCGCGACCGGTGCCGCACGCGTGAACCTCGGCACCGCCGCGCTCGAGGACCCGGAGTGGGCGGCCCGCGTGATCCGGACGTACGGCGAGCAGATCGCCGTCGGGCTCGACGTGCGCGGCACGACGCTCGCCAGCCGGGGTTGGACGGAGGACGCCGGCGACCTGTGGGAAGTCCTCGACCGCCTCGAGGAAGCCGGCTGCGCCCGCTACGTCGTGACCGACGTGACGAAGGACGGCACCCTGCAGGGCCCGAACGTCGACCTCCTCCGCGAGGTCTGCGACCGTACCGAACAGCCCGTCGTGGCCTCCGGCGGGATCTCGACGCTCGACGACCTCCGTGCACTGCGCGAGCTCGTGCCGCACGGACTCGAGGGCGCGATCATCGGCAAGGCGCTCTACTCGGGGGCGTTCACGCTCCCGGCCGCGCTCGACATCGCCTCGGAGTAGGCGCGTGGCGGGCATCTCGAACGGTCGCGGCACCGGACCCGACGGGCCCGCGGGCGACGGGCATCCGGACGACGCGCACACCCCCGGTGGGGCGGCGGACTCCGCGGGCTTCGCCTGGGCCGGGCGCACGTTCGACCAGCACGACACGACGTTCGACGACGACGACGGTCTGGCCGACCCGGCCGTCGTCGCCGCGATCACGGCGCTGCCGGACGGGGGGTCGCAGCGGGCGGTCGTCGACGCGCTCCGCACCGCACGGCTGCTCATCCCGCTCATCGCCGAGGCCGGAGACATCGGGCACACCGACGCCGGCAAGCTCGTCGACAAGACGCAGGAGCTCTCCATCGTGACGGTCGCCGGCCCGGACGGTCGCAGCGTCATGCCCGCGTTCACCTCCGTCGAGGCGATGCGCTCCTGGGACGCGGACGCCCGACCGGTTCCAGCGGACTCCCGCCGCGTGGCCATGGCCGCGGCGAGTGAGGACACCCAGCTCGTGGTCCTCGACCCGACGGCGCCGACCGAGTTCGTGCTCCGTCGCCCTGCGGTGTGGGCGATCGGGCAGGACCTGCCGTGGACGCCCTGCTTCGAGGACCCGGAAGTGGCGCGGGCCTTCGCCGACTCCGTCGTGGGGGAGCGTGCGGTGGCGCGGGTCGAGCTGGCCCCGGGGGACCCGCTCGGACGGTTCGCCGGTGCGGAACTGACGGTGGGGCTGGCGCTCCACCCCGGACTCGACCAGACGCAGGTGCAGGAGCTCGTGGGGCGCCTGCAGCAGCGCTGGACGGCGGACGCCGTCATCGCGGAACGCGTGGACAGCATGCGGGTGGCGCTGCGCCCAGCGTGAGTCGCGCCTCCTGGCCCCGACCTGCGGCGGTGCGGCCCGGCCCGGCGGTGCGGCCCGGCCCGGCGGCCGGTCGCCGCTACGATGACGGGGTGAGCACGAACCCGACGACCACCCCCGGAACCGGCGAGACCACCTACGGTCCGACCGGACGGCCCGTCCGGCAGTTCGCGGTGCCCGAGGAGCTCGACGGCCACGGTCCCGCTCGCATCATCGCGCTGTGCAACCAGAAGGGCGGCGTCGGCAAGACCACGACGTCGATCAACCTCGGCGCGGCGCTGGCGGAGTACGGGCGCAAGGTCCTCGCGGTGGACTTCGACCCGCAGGGCGCGCTGTCGGCCGGCCTCGGCGTGCGGACCCACGACATCCCCACCGTCTACGACCTGCTGATGGGGTCGATCAAGGACCCGAACCAGGTCATCCAGCCGACGAACACGCCCTACCTCGACGTGATCCCCGCGAACATCGACCTCTCCGCGGCCGAGGTGCACCTCGTGAACGAGGTCGCGCGCGAGCAGATCCTCGCGAGCGTGCTCCGGAAGGTCGCGAACGACTACGACGTGATCCTCGTCGACTGCCAGCCGTCGCTCGGGCTGCTGACCGTGAACGCCCTGACGGCGGCGCACGGCGTCCTCATCCCGCTCGAGTGCGAGTTCTTCGCCCTGCGTGGTGTGGCGCTGCTCATCGAGACGATCGACAAGGTGCGCGACCGCCTCAACCCGGCGCTGCAGCTCGACGGGATCCTCGCGACGATGTACGACTCGCGCACGCTGCACTCGCGCGAGGTCATGGAGCGCGTCGTGGACACCTTCGACGACCGCGTGCTCGACACCGTCATCGGCCGGACCGTGAAGTTCCCGGACGCCACGGTCTCGGCGCGGCCGATCACGCAGACCGCGCCGGACCACGCGGCCGCACACGCGTACCGGCAGCTCGCCAGGGAGCTCGTCGAGCGTGGCGCCGTCGCCTGACCCCGGACCTGCCGGGCAGCCGGCCCCCGGACCAGCCGGGCAGCCGGCTCCCGGACCAGCCGGGCAGCCGGCCCCCGGACCAGCCGGGCAGCCGGCCCCCGGACCTGCGGGACAGCCGGCCCACGCCGGCACGCAGACCGCGGCCGGCTTCCGAGTCCGGCTCCGCAACTTCGACGGCCCGTTCGACCTGCTCCTCTCGCTCATCACGAAGCACGAGCTCGACATCACCGAGGTCTCCCTCGGCGCCGTGACGGGCGAGTTCATCGAGTACGTGCGCCAGGCCGAGTCCCAGGACGAACTGGACGAGGCCAGCGAGTTCCTCGTCGTCGCCGCCACGCTGCTCGACCTCAAGATCGCCGGGCTCCTGCCGCAGGGCGAGCTCGTCGACGCCGAGGACGTCGCCCTGCTCGAGGCCCGCGACCTCCTGTTCGCCCGACTGCTGCAGTACCGGGCGTTCAAGCAGGCCGCCGACTGGTTCGGCTCCCGCTGGCTGACCGAGTCCCGACGCCACGTGCGGAGCGTCCGGCTCGAGGAGCGGTTCCGCGCCCGGACCCCCGAGCTCGTCTGGACCCTGTCGGTGCAGGACTTCGCCGCGCTGGCGACCCTGGCGTTCGCGCCGCGGGAGCTCCCGACGGTCGGACTCGACCACCTGCACGCCCCGCTCGTCAGCATCCGGGAGCAGGCCGCGATCGTCGTCTCGATCCTCCGCACGCGTGCCGACGAGGACGTCTCGTTCCGCGAACTGGTCGCCGGCGTCTCGGAGACGGGTATCGTGGTGGCTCGCTTCCTCGCGATCCTGGAGCTGTACCGGAACGCATCCATCTCGTTCGAACAGTTCGAACCGCTCGGGGAGCTGACGCTGCGCTGGACCGCCGACGACTGGTCCGACGAGAGCCTCGCCAACTTGGGAGCCGACTATGACGGATGACGTGCACGACACGTCCAGTGCCGAACCCGGCGGCGCCGACGAGATGGCCGACGCCCGCGCGATCGAGCGCGAGATCCACGAGGCGCACGAGCGTGGCGCCCGGCCGGAGATCCCCGTCGACCGACAGCTCGAGGCGATCCTCATGATCGCCGACGAACCCCAGTCGCTCGTGTCCCTCGGCGCGGCCGTGGGGGCTCCCGTCCCGGTCGTCCGGCAGGCCATCGAGCGTCTCGTGGCGGACTTCGACGGGGTCGACGGCACGATCCGACGCGGGTTCGAACTCCGCGAGGTCGGCGGCGGCTGGCGCTTCTACGTCCGGCAGGACCTCGACGACGTCGTCGAGCAGTTCGTCGAGGCCGAACGCCCCTCCCGCCTGTCGCAGGCGGCGCTCGAGACCCTCGCGGTCGTCGCGTACAAGCAGCCGATCACCCGGTCGCAGATCGCCTCGATCCGCGCCGTCAACGTCGACGGCGTCGTCCGCACGCTCGTCGCGCGCGGCCTCATCGAGGAGTCGTTCACCGACGCCGAGACCGGCGCCATCAACTACGTCACGTCCGACCTGCTCCTGCAGCAGCTCGGCATCAACTCGCTCGACGAGCTGCCGCTCATCTCGCCCCTCCTGGACGACGGTGCCGGCGGCTTCGAGCAGAACGAAGGGATCCCCGATGGCCGCGTATGAGGAAGAACGACGAGGCGGTCCACGAGGCGGCGCGGGCCGGGACGGCGCGGGTCGTCCTGGAGGTGCGTCACGCGACCGCACCGCAGGCTCCGGCCGTGCGGGTGGCCGGTCCGAGAGCGCTGGTCGCGACGAGCGCGGAGGCTACCGCGGGCGGGACGAGCGTCCTGCTTCCGGTGGGTACCGGGGCCGTGACGAGCGCCCGTCTGCCGGTGGCGGGTACCGGGGTCGTGACGACCGTGCGGGGTCCGGCCGGCGTGACGAAGACCGCGGGGGCTACCGCGGCCGTGACGACCGTCCGTCGACCGGCGGCGGGTACCGCGGTCGTGATGACCGTCCGTCGAGCGGCGGCGGGTACCGCGGCCGTGATGACCGTCCGTCGAGCGGCGGTGGATACCGCGGCCGTGACGAGCGTCCGTCGTCCGCTGGTGGGTACCGGGGTCGTGACGACCGCCGTGATGCTCCGCGCCGTGACGATGACCGCGGTGGCTACCGCGGCCGCGACGACCGTCCGGCGTCCGGTGGTGGGTACCGGGGTCGTGACGACCGCCGGGATGCCCCGCGCCGTGACGACGACCGTGGAGGCTACCGCGGGCGTGACGAGCGTCCGGCGTCCGGTGGTGGGTACCGCGGGCGTGACGAGCGTCCGGCGTCCGGCGGCGGGTACCGGGGTCGTGACGACCGCCGGGATGCCCCGCGCCGTGACGATGACCGTGGAGGGTACCGCGGCCGCGACGAGCGTCCGGCGTCCGGCGGTGGGTACCGGGGGCGTGACGACCGCGGGGGAGACCGGGGTCGGTTCGTCGGCCGCGAGGACGACCGCCGCGCCAGCGACCGCGGCGGGTTCAACCGCCGTGACGACGACCGCGGCGGGTACCGGGGTCGTGACGAGCGCCCCGCGTCCGGTGGGTACCGCGGCCGTGACGATCGGCGTGACGACCGTCGTGACGCTCCCCGTCGCGACGACGACCGCCGCCGCGACCCGGCCCGCGAGGACCGCCGTGCCCCGGACGGCCGACCCAGCACGGTGTGGCACAACGGCCGACGCTACGTCGGCGGAACCACCACGGCGCGCAACGGCGACCGGCCCCGGAACACCGGCCCGCGCGGCACCGACCGCCGCACCACCCCGCAGCCCGAGGGGGCCCGCGACCAGCAGGGCCAGCCGCTCGAGGGCACGCCCGAGCGCCCGATCATCCCGGACTGGGACGCGGCGGACGGGACGGCGACCGCCGGGGCCGCGCCGCGCCTCCAGGCAGAGGGGGAGCGCCTGCAGAAGGTGATCGCCGCTGCGGGCGTGGCATCTCGCCGCGTCGCGGAGAACCTGATCGTCGAGGGCCGCGTGACGGTCAACGGCGAGGTCGTCGACGCGCTCGGCCGGCGTGTCGATCCCGAGACCGACCAGATCGCGGTGGACGGCGTCCCGGTGCAGATCGACAGCTCGCGCCGCTACGTGCTGCTCAACAAGCCGACCGGCATGGTCTCGAGCCTGCAGGACGAGCGTGGACGTCGTGACCTGTCCGAGTACGTCGACCGGTACGAGGAGCGCCTGTTCAACGTCGGGCGGCTCGACACCGAGACGTCCGGGCTGCTCGTGCTGACGAACGACGGGGACCTCGCGCACGTCCTGGCGCACCCGTCGTTCGGGGTGACGAAAACGTACATCGCGAAGGTGCGCGGCAACGTGAACCCCGCGACGGTGCAGCGGCTGCTCGACGGTGTGGAGCTCGAGGACGGTCCGATCGCGGCCGACAAGGTCCGCCTGCTCGAGTCGTCGCGGGGGGAGTCGCTCGTCGAGATCACGCTGCACTCCGGTCGCAACCGGATCGTGCGCCGCATGCTCGACGAGGTCGACCACCCCGTCCTCGAACTGGTCCGGCGGTCGTTCGGGCCGCTGCACCTGGGGTCCCTGCCGATCGGCAAGACCCGGGAGCTGTCGACGGTCGAGCTCGGTTCGCTCCTCCGCATCGCCCGTGAGGCGAAGGGTTCTCCCCAGGCCTCGGACGGCGAAGAGTCCTCGGACTGACGATCGGTAGGCTTGCGGGGTGACCGACGCCACCACCCCGCTCGCCGAACCGGCCATCGACCGGCGGCTCCGGGGACCCGTGCGGATCGTCGGCGCGGGCCTGCTCGGTGCGTCCATCGGCCTGGCGCTGCGTGAGAAGGGTGTCGAGGTCGTCCTCGACGACGTCTCGCCCGCAGCCCTGGCGCTCGCCGTCGACTACGGCGCCGGGCGTCGACCGACTCCCGGTGACCGTCCGGAACTCGTCGTGGCGGCCGTCCCGCCGGACGTCGTCGCGACGGTGGTCGAGCGCGAGCTCGCTGCCTTCCCCGGTGCCGTCGTCACCGACGTGGCGAGCGTGAAGTCGGGGCCGCTCGCCTCGCTCCGGGCAGCCGGCGCCGATGTCTCGCGCTACATCGGCTCGCACCCCATGGCGGGCCGCGAACGCAGCGGGCCGACCGCTGCGCGCGCCGATCTCTTCCTCGGGCAGCCGTGGGTCATCGCCGGGCACGACGACATCACGTACCAGCGTGCCGCGGTGGTGGAAGACCTGGCGCTCGACGTCGGCGCGACCGTGGTCCCGATGGAACCGGAGTCGCACGACCTCGCGGTGGCGTACGTCTCGCACGCGCCGCAGCTGGTGTCCACGTTGATGGCCTCCCGGCTGCGGGACGCCCCCGACGGCTCGCTCGGTCTCGCGGGCGGCGGCGTCCGCGACGTGACCCGCATCGCCGCGAGCGACCCGGGGTTGTGGGTGCAGATCATCGGTGCGAACGCGTCGCGCATCCGGCCGGTGCTCGCGGACCTCCGCGACGACCTCGACCGGGTGCTCGCCGCACTCGACGACCCGACCGCCCCCGGTTCGCCCCGCGCCCTCGCCGAGACCATCGCCGCGGGCAACCGCGGCGTCGAACGGCTGCCGGGCAAGCACGGCACCACCAAGCGCTTCGCCCAGGTGGTCGTCCTCGTCGACGACACCCCGGGCCAGATCGCCGCGCTCCTCACGTTCATCGGGGAGATCGGCATCAACCTCGAGGACATGCGCCTCGAGCACTCACCGGGCGCGCAGATCGGCATCGTCGAGGTGTCGGTCGTGCCCGAGCAGGAACAGCGACTCGTCGACGAACTCGAGGGTCGCGGATGGAGGATCGCAGCAGCATGGGCCTGAACAACGACGACTCCGGCGTGACCGGTGGACCGGACGGACCCGACACGGGGCTGCCCACGCCCGGCGACCAGCCCGGCCCGATCGGCGGCGCCGGCGGTGCGGGTGGCGGTCTCGACGGGCAGGGCGGCGGCGAGCCCGGTTCGACGCGCGACCCCCTGCCGGCCGGACTGCCGGACGGCGCCTTCGTCGCGAAGTTCGTGATCGCGGTCGACGGTCCCGCGGGCAGCGGCAAGTCGAGCGTGTCCCGTGCCGCGGCGCGCGCGCTCGGCTTCGGCTACCAGGACACCGGCGCCGCCTACCGTGCGCTCGCCTGGCACGCCCTGCAGCAGCAGGTCGACCTCGACGACGCCGCCGCGGTCCTGGCGAGCTGGGACACCTTCGACTACGAGATCGGCACCGACCCGGACGCCTACTTCGTCCAGGTGAACGGCACCGACGTCACCGACGCGATCCGCACGCCCGAGGTCACCGCCGCGGTCGCCCACATCGCGAAGCTGCCCGAGGTCCGGCAGCGGCTCGTGCAGCTCTTCCGGAACGTGATGCGCAAGGCCGAGGGTCGGGGCATCATCACCGAGGGGCGTGACATCACCACGGTCGTCGCGCCCGATGCCGAAGTCCGGATCCTCCTCACGGCCGACGAGTCCGTTAGAATGGCTCGGCGCTCGGCTGAGGTCACCACCCAGTCGGCCGCCGAGACCTCCGCCGCACTCGCTCGTCGCGACGCGGCGGACGCGAAGGTCGTCGACTTCATGAACGCCGCCGACGGCGTCACGACGCTCGACTCCACCGACCTCGACTTCGACCAGACCGTGCAAGCGGTCGTCGACCTGGCCCGCGCGACCGGGCACTGACCACCAGGGCCACGCGCGGCCACGCACTGACAACACGCGGCCGAAGGGTCGCCGGCAAGGACACCCACATGGCGCAGCTGGACAACCCAGAACACGACGACTTCCCCGAGTACGACGACGCCCTCGGCGAGCGGATCGCCGGGCTCGACGAAGCCGAGGCCGAGCAGCGGGCGAACGCGCTCCGCGCCGGGCTCGAGGACTACGAGCTCGACGAAGAGGACGTCGCCCTGCTCGAAGCCGGGCACCTCGGCGAGGACGGCATCACGTACCTGCCGGCGTACCCGGTGCTCGCGATCGTCGGGCGACCGAACGTCGGCAAGTCGCAGCTGGTGAACCGCATCCTCGGTCGCCGCGAAGCCGTCGTGCAGGACACCCCCGGTGTCACGCGTGACCGCGTCGCCTACAAGGCGGAGTGGAACGACAAGCGCTTCACCCTCGTCGACACCGGCGGGTGGGAACCCGACGCCAAGGGCATCAACGCTTCCGTCGCCGCCCAGGCCGAGGTCGCGATCGACCTCGCCGACGCGGTGCTCTTCGTCGTGGACGTCACGGTCGGCATCACCGCCACCGACGAGCACGTCGTGAAGATGCTCCGCGGCACCGACCGTCCGGTCATCGTCGTCGCGAACAAGTCGGACGACGACCGGCGCGACCTCGACGCCTACGAGCTCTGGAACCTCGGTCTGGGGCAGCCCTACCCGGTGTCGGCGCTGCACGGTCGTGGCGTCGCCGACCTCCTCGACCTCATCATCAAGACGCTCCCCGACACCTCGGCCGTCGCCAAGCAGGAGGTCGGCGGACCCCGTCGCGTCGCGATCCTCGGCCGTCCGAACGTCGGCAAGAGCTCGCTCCTGAACAAGGCCGCCGGCGAAGAGCGCGTCGTCGTCAACGAGCTGTCCGGGACGACCCGCGACCCGGTGGACGAGCAGATCGAGCTCGGCGGCCGTGTCTGGCGCTTCGTCGACACCGCCGGCATCCGCAAGCGCGTGCACCTGCAGCAGGGGGCCGACTTCTACGCCTCGCTCCGTACGACGGCAGCGCTCGAGAAGGCCGAGGTCGCCGTGGTCGTCCTCGACGTCACCGAGCCGATCTCCGTGCAGGACCTCCGCATCATCGACCTCGTCCTCGAGTCCGGTCGTGCGCTGGTGCTGGCCTACAACAAGTGGGACCTGCTCGAGGACGACCGCCGTCGCTACCTCGAGCGCGAGATCGAGCAGGACCTCGCGCACGTGGCGTGGGCCCCGCGCGTCAACATCTCCGCACGCACCGGTCGCCACCTCGAGAAGCTCGTGCCGGCCCTCGAGACCGCGCTCGACTCGTGGGACACCCGCATCCCGACGGGCAAGGTCAACGCCTTCATCGCCGAGCTCGTGCAGGAGCACCCGCACCCGGTCCGTGGTGGCAAGCAGCCCCGCATCCTGTTCGGGACCCAGGCGTCGAGCCAGCCGCCGACGTTCGTGCTGTTCACGACGGGCTTCCTCGACCCGCAGTACCGACGCTTCATCACGCGTCGACTGCGCGAGGTCTGGGGCTTCTCGGGCACGCCGATCAACGTCAACATGCGGGTGCGCGAGCGCCGCAAGCGCTGAGGTCGATCAGGAGATCCGACATGACGAGGGCGAGTCGACGATGGCTGTTCGCAGCGGTCGCTCTGCTCGCCCTCGTCGCGGTCCTGGTCGCTTGGCGCGTCATCCAGACCGAGCGTGGCCTCGACGCTGCGGAGCCGGTCGCGACGACGACCCCGCTCGCCGAACAGGGTCTGCAGGGCGGCACGCTCGTGTCCCCGTCGAACACGCTCGGCGCCCCGGTCCCCGAGCCCGCCACCGACGACCATGCCGACGGGTCGCCCATCGACCCGTGGTGGCGGCGCGTCCCGCCGGTGGCCGGCGACCTCGTCCCGATCGCTCCGATCGACGGGATCGCCTCGGGACACGACCGGTCCGCCTCGGGACACGTCCGGATCGCCCGCGCCGGGGAGCACCTGCTCGTCAGGATCACGGACCTCCGAGCGGCGTCCTCCGACACGGAGCTGCCGGGGGTCCGGGTGGTGCTCTCCGAGGGCACGGTCGTCGGCGCGCGGCCCGGGCTCTGGACGGGGCACGAGGACGACGACGACCTCGGCACGATCCCGTCCGACGTCGGGACGATCACCTTCGACCTCGAGGCACCCCGCGGCATCCCGGAACCGGTCCGCTCGCTCGTCCTGCTGGACCCCGACTCCGGTGCGGTCCTCGGGGGAGCCGCGCTCCTGCCGACCGACTGAGGCGTCGTCGGTCTGGAGGCACGGTGCCGGTTCGCGCCGCGGGACACGGCAGGGTGGTGCGGTGCCGGATCGCGCCGCCGGATACGGCACCATGGGAGGGTGACGCAGCAGAACGCCGGGCTCGGTGCCCTCGCCGACCGCCTGTGGTGCCGTCTGCACCTCGATCGACTGGCCGGCGGCCGCCAGGCGGACTACGTCATCCGCGAGGACATGCTCGACCACCCCGAGACCGTCCGCTCCTTCCGGTGGATCCGGTGGCTGCTCGTCGCCGAGACCGTCGTCGGCCTGACGGCGATCGTCGTGGCGATCCTCCTGACGAACGCCGGGCAGACGGTTCCGTGGGCGGTGTGGTTCCGTGCGACCGTCGTCCTGCTCATCACGCTGACGCTCTACGTGTTCGCGTGGCGGGCGCAGCTCGGCTACTACTGGGCGTACCAGCGGCTGCGGTTGTTCAGCCGGATCTTCCCGGTCGTGACGCTCGTGGTCGCGGCGATCCCGGGGCTCTACCCGTTCTGGATGGTCATCGAGCAGATCGTGTTCTCGCTGCTGATGATCGGCATCGGGGACGTGCTGACGACCGACCACATGCGGGCCGCGTTCCCGAAGCCGGCGCGACGCTCGGGGCCTGCGGCGGGCTGAGGGGGCGGTGGCGGCGCGCGGTGAGAGCGCTGGGTGGTGCAGAGCCGATGCGACATCGTCGACGTCGTTCGACACCGGTCTTGTCGCTCGTTGCGGACGCGCACCGTTGCACGCGCGGGGGAACGACTCAGTCGAGGTCGTACGACGTCGACGATGTCGTTCCGAGTCGGCCCGCCGTGTCGCCCGCCGCGCCGCCCGCGCCGCCCGCAGCCCCCGCGGCCAGGCTCCCGAGCAGCGCCAACGCCCCCGCCGAGGGCGACCCCGGTTCGGCGTGGTGCAGCACGAGCAGCTGCCCGTCCGTCCCGCCGATGCCGAGCTTCTCCCGCCGGAGCTCGAGCTCGCCCACCTCCGGGTGCCACATCCGCACGGTGCCCCCGGCGAGCGGCCGGACGTCGTGCCGTGCCCACAGCCGACGGAAGTCCTCGCTGCCGAGCGACAGTTCGCCGACGAGCGAGGTGATCGCCGGATCGTCCACACGGGTCCCGATGGAGGACCGGAACGCGGCCACCATGCCGCCCATCTGCTGCTCCCAGTCCGGGTAGCGCCCCTGCTCGGTGTGGCCGAGGAACATCGTGCGCAGCCGGTTCTCGCCGGCACGCATCCCCGGCGCCAACGCGGACGCGAGCCGGTTCGCGGCGAGCACATCGAACGCACGGTTCTCGACGAAGGCGGGCAACCCGACGACGTCGAGCAACTGCAGCGTCCCGGTCGGGACCCGGTCACTCCGGCCTCCGCGGGATCCCCTGGCGCGGTCGGGCGCAGCGGCACTCGATCCGGACGCGCTGGCCAGACCCCGCAGGTACGCGGTCGCCGTGGCGTCGAGGCCGAACACCCGTGCGATCGCGTCGAGCACCTGCCCCGACGGGTTCCGGTCACGCCCCTGTTCGAGACGGAGGTAGTAGTCCGCGCTGATCCCGGCGAGCGTCGCCACCTCCTCGCGGCGCAGCCCCGGCGTGCGTCGGACACCGGTGACGCGCAGCCCGGCGTCCTCCGGGCGCACGAGCGCACGCCTCGCCCGGAGGTACTCGCCGAGGGTGTTGTCGCTCACCCCTCGATGCTACGGACCCGGCGCGGTCCGATCCTGGTCCCCGTGGTCCCAGGGTCGACGGGGACCTGTCCGTCCCGGCGGACCGGGAGCATCGTGGTGGACATGACCGACACCACACTCCCCGGCGGTTCCTTCCGCCTCGCCGACGACCTCGACCTCACCCGCGTCGGGTACGGCGCCATGCAGCTCGCGGGCCCCGGCGTCTTCGGGCCGCCCACCGACCGCGACGAGGCGATCCGAGTCCTCCGCGCCGTCGTCGAGCTCGGGATCACCCACATCGACACGGCCGACTTCTACGGCCCGCACGTCACGAACGAGGTCATCCGCGAGGCCCTCCACCCGTACGCCGACGGCCTGCACATCGTGACGAAGGTCGGTGCCCGGCGCGATGCGGACGGCGGGTGGCCGCACGCCCGCGAGCCGCACGAGCTCGTTGAGCAGGTGCACGACAACCTGCGGCACCTGGGGCTCGAGCAGCTCGACGTGGTGAACCTCCGCGTCGGCGGGTTCGACGCCCCGGAGCCGGGCAGCCTCGCGCCGCAGTTCGAAGCCCTCGCCGAACTCCGGCAGCAGGGCCTCATCAAGCACCTCGGCCTGTCGACCGTGAACGCCGAGCAACTCGCCGAGGCGCAGTCGATCGCCCCCGTCGTCTGCGTGCAGAACTTCTACAACGTCGCCCGCCGCGAGGACGACGCGATGGTCGACAGCACGGCCGCGCAGGGCATCGCCTACGTGCCGTACTTCCCGCTCGGCGGCTTCTCGCCGCTGCAGTCCGGTGCGCTCGACGCCGTCGCGGAGCGGCTCGGAGTGTCGCGGCTGACCGTGGCGCTGTCGTGGCTGCTCCAGCGCTCGCCGAACATGCTCCTCATCCCCGGGACCTCGTCTGTCGCGCACCTGCGCGACAACGTCGCGTCGGCGGGCTTCGCCCTGCCGGCCGACGCGCTCGCCGAGCTGGACGCGATCGGCGCCTGAGCCGCGCCCCGGCGGACTGGAGGCGCGGTGCCGGCCCGCACCGCGCCTCCGGTGTGCGACGATGACCGCCGGGGCGGCGCCCATCGGGGCGGCCGGGGGAGGTCCGACATCACAGCACGTTCGTCCGGCGACCGCACGATCGGCGCGAGCAGCTGGTGGCTGGCTGCGCCCGGGGCCGTCGCACTGATCGCCGGCGTCGCACACGCGGTCGGCCTGGCGCGCGTGTTCACCGAGGGGTTCCCACCGTGGTGGGTGGTGACGGGGATCGTCTCGCTCGCCGCGCTCCTCGCCACGGTGGTGGCCCTGTTCCGGGTGCCCGGGCCGCGTCCGGCAGCGGTCGTCGTCGCAGCGGCCGGGTTGTTCGTGGCCGGCGGGACGCTGCTGGTCGACGTGGCCGTCGTCGTCTTCCTGCAGTGGGTTGCCGACGGCCTGAGCAACCCGAACGGCTGACGACCGGCTCAGGCGACCGTGGCCAACGCGAACGGCAACACGGCCGACGCCCCCGCCCGCCGCAGTTCGCGGCCCGCCACGGTCATCGTCCACCGACTGTCGACGAGGTCGTCCACGAGCAGCACCGGCCCCTCGTGCGACTGCAGCGCGGCCCCGAGCGCAGGATCGACCACGAACGTGTCCCACACCCCCGACAACCGGTAGGCGCTGTTCGTCGCACCGTCGCCGCGCGGCGTCCCACCGTTCCGGCCGAGCGTGCCGAGGAACTGCAGTCGCCCGATCGAGGACAGTGCCTGCGCGAGCGACCCGACGAGTTCGGGCCGTGACCGCGACGACATCGCGACGACCCCGGTCGGACGGGTCTCCCACGGCCAGTCCTTGAGCGCACGGACGCACCCGTCGACGAGCTCCCGCGAGATCGGGGCATCGGGGACCCCCGGTGCGAAGAGGGCACGGAGCGGCCCACCCCACCCGAGGTCGGTGAGTCGGGCGACGGCGCGTCCGGGCTGGACGAGCTCGTCAGCGCTGATCTTGCCGCGCACGGGGACGCCGAGCGACGACATGCCCGACGGCCACTGGGCGCGCGGGGCGATCTCGACCCCGACCTTGTCGAGTGCCGCGGCGGCACCCGAGGCGTCCGACGACGACACCGACGTCGGGTACCAGGCGTCGGTGCAGTTGTCGCAGCGACCGCACGGTTCGGCGGACGGGTCGTCGAGGTCCTGCTGCAGGAGCTGCATGCGGCACTGCGACGTGGACTCGTAGTCGAGCATCGACGCGGCCTCGGCAGCGCGGGCAGCGGCGACCCGCTCGTAGCGGGGCGCGTCGTACTCCCACGGCTGCCCCGTGGCGACCCACCCGCCGGCGACGCGCTGGACGGCGCCGTCGACATCGAGCACCTTGAGCAGGAGTTCGAGGGTGGAGCGCTTGATGTCGACCAGTCCCTCGAGGGCGACGGTCGACATCGCGAAGTCACGGGACAGCGCGTGCAGCACCGCGGACGCCCGGGACTCGGTCGGCATCGAGGCACTCGCGAAGTACTGCCAGATCTCTTGGTCTTCACGCCCGGGCAGCAGGAGCACGTCGGCGTTGTCGGTGGCGCGACCGGCACGACCGATCTGCTGGTAGTACGCCACGGGGGAGGACGGCGCCCCGACGTGGACGACGAAGCCCAGGTCCGGCTTGTCGAACCCCATCCCGAGCGCACTCGTCGCGACGAGGGCCTTCAGCTCGTTGCCCTTGAGCTGCTGCTCGAGCTGCTCGCGCTCGTCAGTGTCGGTGCGCCCGGTGTAGGCGCGGACCGAGTACCCGTTGTCGCGCAGTAGCCGGGCGATGTCCTCGGCCGCGGAGACGGTGAGCGTGTAGATGATGCCGCTGCCCGGCAGGTCGCCGAGGTGCGCGAGCAACCAGCCGAGCCGCTGTCGGGCGTCGGGGAGCGACAGCACGCCGAGCCGCAGCGAGGCCCGCGCGAGGGACCCGCGGATGGTGAACACGGGGTCGTCGGGGCCGGCGGTCAGCTGCTCGGCGACGTCCTCGACCACGCGCTCGTTCGCCGTCGCGGTGGTGGCGAGGACGGGCACGCCGTGGGGGAGCGACCGGATGAGCTCGGCCAGCCGGCGGTAGTCCGGCCGGAAGTCGTGCCCCCAGTCGGAGATGCAGTGCGCCTCGTCGACGACGAGCATGCCCATGCGGGCGATGAGCGTCGGCAGCTGTTCGTCGCGGAACCTCGGGTTGTTGAGCCGCTCGGGGGAGACGAGCAGGACGTCCACCTCGTCGCGGGCGAGCGCCGCCTGCGTCTCACCCCACTCGTGCGCGTTCGCCGAGTTGATCGACACCGCACGCACCCCGGCCCGGGCAGCCGCGGCGACCTGGTCGCGCATGAGTGCGAGCAGCGGCGACACGAGCACGGTCGGGCCGCCCCCGCGTCGCCGGAGCAGCAGGGTCGCGAGGAAGTACACGGCGGACTTCCCCCACCCGGTGCGCTGCACCACGAGGGCGCGCTGCCGATGCTCGACCAGCGCCGAGATCGCCTCGAGCTGCCCGGGGTGGAACACCGCGTCGGGCCGCCCGGTCAGGGCGTGCAGCGCCTCCTGCGCCTCCGCAGCGATCGCGGGGGACGGCGGAGCAGGTGACGGGGCTACAGACATGACCCCATGCTGTCAGCACCGACCGACGAAACGCGGGTCGTCCTCCCTCGCAGGCTCGGTCGGCGCGCCCCGCGCAACGCTCCGCGTCGCCGCCGAGCGGGGCGCGCCAGTCTGTGGAAAACGCTACTGGTACGTGATCAGCGACGGTGTCGGCGCCACGTCCGCCATGGTCTGCTGCGGCGTCAGCATCGGCTGGTCCTCGTCGTAGAAGTTCTTCCATCCCCAGTGGATGCCCTCGGGCGCCCCGACGTGCAGCGCCTTCCACGTCGCCTGCTTGTCCGGCTGCGATCCCTGTCCGTCGACGTGCACGAGCATGTCGAGCTCGGGGTGCTGCTCGAGCGACGCGCGGTCCTGGATCATCGACAGCCGGAACTGGTGGAGCACGAACGCCTTCGGGGGGAGCCCCTTCGAGCGGACCAGGTCCGCGAGCCACGAGGACACCTCGTTCACCTCGGAGGCCTTCACACTCCCGATCTGCTCGAGCGGGACCTGGTCGTGCCCGAGCCGCCACTCGGGGTCGAGCGCCAGCCACACGCCCGGCTTCGACAGGAGCGACTCGTACCGCTTCGCCTGCGACAAGAAGTCCGCGCGCCCCGGCTGGAGATCGAGGATCACGGGCATCCCGGCGTCGTGCGCGGCATCGACGTAGGGCTCGAGCGTCGACACGGGCAGCTCGGTCGAGTAGTCCCCGTCCGCGCCGGCGTCCCCGGCGGCGACGGTCGCGATGACCTCCATCGCGGGCGTGATCGGCACGTCGCCGAGCCCCTTGTAGGACGCCGCGACGGACTTCGCGCGCTGCACCGTCGCCGTCGGGTCCTGCTCACCGAGGACGCCGAGCGCGGGCGCTCCCGGCGCACCGTAGAGTGCCACGTACCGGTGTCCGTCGAACGGCCGTTGCCCGCCGTCGGGCAGCTGCCACCCGTTCTCGGCGGCGCGCACGGTCCACTCCGGGTCCGGCAGGTCGGCGAACGCCGCCCCCACCAGCACCGTCGGGTGGTCGCTCCGCTCGTGCAGTGCGGTCACGACGTCCGGCGCGGCCGCGGGGTCCGTCACGCCGTCCGGCATCGTCACGACGCGGGCACCCGCCGCCTTCGCGGTCGCCACGGATGCGGCGTCGGCGGTCGCGTCCGCCACGACGACGGTGGCCTGCCTGGAGGCGCGGCTCGGCTCCGGCGCGTCCCCGCCGTCCGGTGCGTCCTGCTCGGGGACGTCGGTGTCGATCGCGACGTCGCCCTCGGCCTGGTACCAGCGGGCGCCGAGGCGCTCGAGTTCGTGCGCCGCCGGCGACCCGTCCTTCGCCGTCGACTCGCCCTTCCCCGTCGACTCGTCCTTCCCGGTGAGGAGGACCGGGACGTGGGCCGCCTCGGCGGCGCTCGCCGCGGACCGCACGGCGTCGGCGTCGTCGGCGGGCGCGACGACGGCTCCGGGAGCGGACGCGAACAGCGCGCGGCTCGTCCGGACGGACCGTTCGGCGGCGTCGGACTGGGCCGCGACCGACACGGACTCCGCCGTCGCCTTCGCGAGGGTCGGCCGGGGTGTCTCGGTCTGTGACCCGGTGCACCCGGCGGCTCCGAGCAGCAGGCCGGCTGCTGCGAGTGCGAGGAGGACACGGGAGGTGGGACCGGAACGCATCGGGCCACCCTACGAGCCGGCCGGCGGGGACCCTGGGAATCCGACGGGTGTCGTGTGGAGCCGCGACGCACTGGACGACTCGCGCGGGACGACACCGCGTGGCGCGGGAGGGGGCCGGCGTCCGCTATGCTTGTCGGGTTGCTCCGCGCTCCGGTCGGACGCGGGCGACGTGGGTCCCTCGGGGCTCGCGGGCTGTGGCGCAGCTTGGTAGCGCACTTGACTGGGGGTCAAGGGGTCGCAGGTTCAAATCCTGTCAGCCCGACCGGAAAGCCCCGACGGAACGCTGGTTCCGTCGGGGCTTCAGTCGTTCGCGGCAGCCACCAGGTCGGACGTCCACGTCATCGGACCGGAGGCGCGTGGCGGGCCCGCACCGTGCCTCCTGGAAGGCGGTGGAGCTGCCGTCAGCCGACCACCGGAGCCGGGGGGACGGTCAACCGCATGACGGTCTTGCTCGTGCCGATGTGGCGCTCGAACGTGAAGCCCGCCTGCTCGAACATCGCCCTCGTGCCGTTGTGCAGGAAGGACGACGAGGTCCGCTTGCCCGGAGTGAGCTCATTCGGGAACGAGACGACCTCGCCGCCGCCCGCCTCCGCGATCAACCCCAGCGCACCGTCGAGCGCTTCGCGAGCGACCCCGGACCGCCGGTGGTCCCGGTCGACGAAGAAGCACGTGATGCGCCACGGGGGCGGTGCGGGTTCGCCGACGTCGTACTGCTTGCGGTGGTAGATGTTCGGCAGCTCCGCGGGGCTGCCGAACTGGCACCAGGCGATCGCGTCCTCGCCCTCGAACACCAGGGCTGCGTGTGCGACCCCTTCGTCCACGAGGCGCTCCTTGAAGGTCACCCGGTCGTACTCGCTCTTCACCGTGGTGTCGGTGTCACCGTGGAAGTACGAGCAGTAGCACCCGCCCCAGACGCCGTTGTGCTTCGCCGCGAGGGCCCGCCACGCGGGGAACGTCGCGCGGGTCAGCGGTTTGATCACGTGCTCCGTCGTCATGGTCATCCACCAGTCCTGCCGGCCGACGAGCTCCCGTCGGGACCCCTCAGCGGCGACGGCTGCTCTGCTGCAGCGGATGGTAGCCCCCGGGCGCGGGATGTGCCCCGACGCGGTCGCTCACACCGCTCCCGGTGCGGGCTCGTGCACGAGGAGCCGGTCGAGCAGGCGGTCGAGCGCCGTGCGCTCCGACTCGTCGAGCGGCGCGAACAGGTCCTCGAGCACGACCGCCGCGATGCGGTGCCCGGCCGCCAACGCCGCGCGGCCGTCGTCGGTGAGCGCGTGCTCGATCCGACGGCCCCGCCCCGCCGAGCGTGCGATCAGGCCGCGGTCGAGCAGGCGGTTCGCGAGCGTGCCGAACGACTGGTCGCTCTGGAACGTCGCGACCGCGAGGTCGTGCCCGGACGCCGCCGGCATCCGGTCGATCGCCCGGAGCGCGTCCCACTGCACCAGGGACACCCCGGCTTCGCCCAGAGCGGCGTCCATCCTGCGGTGGTTCCGGTACTGGGCGCGCTTCATCGCTTGTCCGAGTGCTTCGAGATCGGTCGACATGGTGTTACGGTATCAGCATCCTTAGATAAACATGTTGAGAAAGGTAGACCGACATGGATCTCACCCTCCCGGACACGAACGGCCGCGTCGCGCTCGTCCTGCACGGCGGCGGCGGCCCGCAGACCGTCGAGCCGATCGTCCGTCACCTCGCCGCCGACCACCACGTCCTCGCGCCCACCCACCCCGGGTGGAACGGCACCGAGCGCCCTGACGACCTCGACTCGATCGCCGCCCTCGCGACCGCGTACCTCGAGCGCCTGCTCGCCGAGGGGCAGCGTGACGTCGTCGTGATCGGCTCCTCGATCGGCGGCTGGATCGCCCTCGAGATGGCGGTGCAGGCAGCGGCCGACGAGCGCTCCAGCGGACTGCTCGGCGCCGTCGTCGACATCGACGGCGTCGGTGCGGTGGTGGACGGCGAGCCCATCGCGGACTTCTTCGCGCTCGACGCCCGCGGACTCGCCGAGGCCGCGTGGCACGACCCGGACCGGGGGTACGTCGATCCCGCTTCGGCCACGCCCGAGCAGCGAGCCGTCCAGCAGTCGAACGGACGGACGATGGCGGTGCTCGCGGGTCGGGCCATGAGCGATCCCACGCTCCTCGGGCGGCTCGGCGCGGTGCGGGTCCCCACCCTCGTCGTGTTCGGCCAGAGCGACGGCATCGTCACCCCGGCGTACGGGCGGGCCGTCGCCGCTGCCGTCCCGGGTGCCGAGTTCCATGTCGTCCCTGCGGCGGGGCACCTTCCGCACCTGGAGGCACCCGCGGCGACGTGGGCGGTCCTCGACCCCTTCCTCGCCGCGCACTGAACACCGCGCGGGGCGTTGACCGGGCGCTCCGCGGCGGTCTCAGCGACCGGTGGTCGCCACGGTCCCCCGCGCCCACCCGAGCGCCGGCCCGAGCCGCTCCGCCATGTCCGTGATGATCTGCGCGTAGTCCTCCGCCTCGAACGAGAACGGCAGCGCGAAGGCGACCTCCGTGGCGACCTGGTACCCGGCGTCCGCGCGCAGACGATCAGCGATCTCGGCCGACGTCCCGACCAGGTCGGCGGCGAAGAGCAGCTTCCCCGGCCCCATCGGCACCCCGACGCGACCCGCCCGACCCTCGACGTAGGCGCGGTACCGGGCCTCCTGCTCCGGTGTCGCCGTGTCGGTGGGGATCACGACGAGGCCCTGCGACACGCGGGCGGTCGCCGGGGACGGGTGCGCCTCGAGGTAGGCGTCGACCTGGGCGCGCTGGTTCGTCGCGAAGTCCGTGCCGATCTCGCTCCGCGTCACGCTCGAGGTGAGCAGGTGGAAACCGTTCCGCGCCGCCCACACCGCTGACCGCGTGCTGCCCGTGCCGTACCAGAGCCGGTCGGCGAGGCCGGGGCTCTGCGGCTGCACGGTCGTGGCGAACTCCTCGATGCCGCGCTGCTCGGCGACCTCGACGACCGGGTCGCCCCGGACGAGGTCACGGAAGCGCAGGAGTCGGGCGTCGCCGAAGTCCTCCTGCTCGGCGGTGTCCGGGTACAGCGCGTCCCGGTAGAGGTCGTAGTGCATCGGGGTGCCGGAGGAGAAACCGGGGTTGAGACGGGCGCCGAGGAGCACGTCGACCGTCGCCAGGTCCTCGGCGAGCCGGAACGGGTTCTCGGCGCCGATCGGTGTGACGGCGGTCCCGAGCGCGATCCGGGAGGTCCGCTGCGAGGCGGCTGCCATCAGCGCGACGGGGGAGGAGATGCCGTGCTGCACGTGCCGGTGCCGCAACCACGCGCTGTCGAAGCCCAGGGCCTCGGCGCGCTCGATGACCCGGAGCGTCTCCTCGTGACCGAGTCGGGGCCGTGCCGGGTCGAACGACCCGATGGTGAGGAAGCCGAGGCGTTCGAGGGGGCGTCCGTCGAGAGGCATGCGTCGATCGTGGCAGACGGACCGACGGAAGATCGTGGCAGACGGACCGACGCAAACCGGACTCCCAGGCGAACACGCATGTTCCGCCCCTAGTGTCGCGCCAAGCGCAAACGCGTGAACTCACTCGCATTGGTTGAAGGACCGATCCGTACCGGAAGGCGGTCCTCATGACCACCACTCCGCTCGCACCGGGTTACACCCGCACCCGTCCCGCAACAGGTCCCCGCAAGGGCACCTCGACCTACTCCGCGCTGCTGGCGCAGGTGAAGGACAACGGCCTCCTGCGCCGCCGCACCGGTTTCTACTGGTCCCTGTTCGGAACCCTCATCGGCACCCTCGCCCTCGCCTGGGTCGCGTTCGCGTTCCTCGGCGACTCGTGGTTCCAGCTCATCGTCGCCGGAGCCCTCGGCGTCCTCTTCACGCAGTTCGCGTTCCTCTCGCACGAGGCCGCGCACCGTCAGGTCTTCGCCTCGCAGAAGTGGAACGACCACGCCGGCCGCTGGCTCGGCACGTTCATGGTCGGCCTCAGCTACTCGTGGTGGATGAACAAGCACACCCGCCACCACGGCAACCCGAACACCGTCGGCAAGGACCCGGACATCGCGCCGGACGGCATCCGCTTCCTGCCGGAGGACGCCGCGTCGGTGAAGGGCCCGCTCATGACGACGTTCATGCGCTTCCAGGGCTGGCTGTTCTTCCCCCTCCTCACGCTCGAGGGCCTGAACCTGCACCGCTACGCCGTGATGAGCATCGTCACGGGCAACGGCACGAAGGCCGACGTGAAGCACCGCTGGCTCGAGGCCGGCCTGCTCGTCGCCCGCTTCGGCATCTACCTGACGATCGTGTTCTGGTTCCTGCCCTTCGGCATGGCGTGCGCGTTCCTCGGGGTCCAGCTCGCCGTCTTCGGTGTGATGATGGGCGCCTCGTTCGCCCCGAACCACAAGGGCATGCCGACCATCGCGCACGACGCCAAGGTCGACTTCTTCTCGCGCCAGGTCCGCACCTCCCGCAACATCCGCGGTGGCTGGTGGGTCTCGTTCCTCATGGGTGGCCTGAACTACCAGGTGGAGCACCACCTGTTCCCGTCGATGCCGCGTCCGGCGCTGAAGCAGGCCCGCCTGCTCGTCCGCGACCACTGCGACACGCTCGACGTGCCCTACACCGAGACCACCCTGCTGCGCTCGTACGGCATCGTCGTCCGGTACCTCAACCGGGTCGGGCTCGCCGCTCGTGACCCGTTCGCCTGCCCGATGGTCGCGCAACTGCGCATCCACTGAGAGGGGTGGCTCTGATGCCCACCGGAACCGTCAAGTGGTTCGACAACAACAAGGGGTTCGGCTTCATCACCCCGGACGACGGGTCCGACGACCTGTTCGCCCACTTCTCCAGCATCGTCGCGTCGACGGGCCTGCGCTCGCTCGAGGACACCGACCACGTCCGCTACGTGGTCGGCCCCGGCAAGAAGGGTCCGCAGGCCGACGAGATCTCCGTGATCCGCGGCTGACGTCACCAGGTGACGGACGGGAGGCGCGGTGCCAGCTGGCACCGCGCCTCCCGTCTGTCCATGGCCGGGATCAGGGCGTCAGGACGATCCGTCCGAAGACCTCGCCGTCGTCCATGCGGCGGTGCGCTTCCGCAGCGTCTGCGAGCGGCAGCACCGCGTCGACGACCGGGGACAGGGTCCCCGCGGCGGCCGCGCGGAAGAGCTCCGTCCGCGTCGACGCCAGGGCGTCGCGCGGCACGGAGTCGAGACTGAAGGTCGCGACCGACCGCGACTGCTGGAAGCCGCGGAGCAGGTGCGCACCGAAGTCCGCCGGGGGCATGCCGGCCACGGCGCCGACGAGGACCAGCCGACCGTTCGGTGCCAGACGGTCGATGAACGCGGGCATCGCGGGGCCGCCGACGACGTCGATGACCACGTCGTACGACTCCGGCCCGTCGCCCGCGCCCTGTCGGTCGAGCACGTGGGTGGCGCCGAACCCGCGCAGACGGTCGCCTCGCTCGGCCGAACCCGTCGTCACCGCGACCGCCGCGGCACCGGCCTGTGCGGCGAGCTCGACCGCGGCGATCCCGATGCTGCCGGCGGCTCCGCGTACCAGCACCCGTTCGCCCGGGGCGAGGTGCGCGTGCGCCAGCGCGAACCGGGCGACCGGGGCGGCCGACCCCAGGGCGACGGCGTCCACGGCGTCGAACCCGTCCTCGAGCGGTGTGAGGTCCCCGGTGCCGGCGACGACCCGTTCGGCGTACGCGCCACCGACGCCCGTGAACGCCCAGACCCGACGGCCGAGCCAGTCGGCGTCCCGCTCGTCCCCGACGGCGACGACGCGCCCGGCGACCTCGCTGCCCGGGACGTACCCGGGCTCGAGGCCGGCGCGCGCGATGGTCCCGCGCCGGATGACGGCGTCCACGCCGCCGACGCCGATCGCCTCGACGTCGACGAGGACCTGGCCGGGCGCGGCGACGGGTTCGGGGAGCTCGGTGGGGACGAGGCCGTCCGGCGGACCGAAGGACTGGATGGTGACTGCGTGCATGCTCGCGACGCTAACGGACGCCCGCGTCCACTTGACTAAAGTGGGAGCGATGACCGACGAGACGTCTCACCTCCGATCCGACGCACGCGAGAACCGCGACCGCGTGCTGCAGGCCGCGCGCGAGCTGTTCGGTGCGCGGGGCCTCGACGTGACGATGCGGGACATCGCCCGGCACGCGGGGGTCGGGCCGGCGACGCTCTACCGGCGGTTCCCGACCCGGCGGGACCTCGTCGACGCAGCGTTCGACGACGAGCTCGAGCTCTGCCGGAACATCGTCCTCGAGGGTGCCGCGCACCCGGACCCCTGGCTGGGCCTGCGTTCCGTCGTCGAGCGGACCGTCGAGTTGAACGCCCGCAACCAGGGCTTCGTCGATGCGCTCGTCGCCGCGGGCCAGGTGTCCGACCGGCTCGCACGGCACCGCGCCGAGCTCCTGCACGCGATGGCGGGCCTGGCGTTGCGAGCCAAGGCCGAGGGACGGTTGCGGCCCGACTTCGTCGTCGACGACCTGCTCCTCGTGCTGCTCGCGGCGCGGGGGCTGGGCGGGGACGACCCGGCCGAGCGACTCGGTGCCGCGCGGCGGTTCGCCGCGCTCGCACTCGACTCCTTCCGGGCGTCGGCCACGAACGAGCGGCTGCCGGAGCCCGCGCGCGTCGTGGGGGCCGTGCTCCGCGCCGCGGTCTGACCGTGCTGCCGTCCCGACCGGGTACGCCCGCGCGCCCGCGGCCTACTTGATCCCCGTCGAGGCGATGCCCTGCACGAACTGCCGCTGGAACGCCAGGAACACCACGAGCAGCGGCAGCACCGTGACGGTGGCGATCGCCATCACGGCACCCCACGGCGAACTGAACGCCGGGTTGTTCGTCAGCGTCGACAGCGCGACCGGCACCGTGAGGTTCTCGTTGCCCTGCAGCACGACGAGCGGCCAGAGGAAGTCGTTCCACCGCGTCATGAACCCGAGGATCACGAGCACCCCGACGAGGGGACCGCAGGTCGGCAGCACGACCCGGAAGAAGGTCTGGAACTCGCCGGCGCCGTCGAGCCGCGCGGCCTCCATCAGGGCGTCCGGCACCCCGAGCATGAACTGCCGGGCGATGAAGATCCCGACCACGTCGAACACCGTCGGCAGGATGACCGCCCAGGGGGAGTCGACGAGCCCGATCTTCGCGACGACGAGGAAGCTCGGCACGAGGGTGACCTGGATCGGGATCATGATCGTGACGAGGAACGCCGAGTAGAGCAGCCCCCGCCCGACGAACCGGAACTTCGCCAGGGCGTACCCGGCCATCAGCGAGACGACGACGCTCAGCGCGGTGCCGACACTGGTGATGAGCGCGGAGTTCCCGAGCCACCGCCAGACCGGCTGCGTGCTGAACACCTGCGTGTAGTTCTCGAAGGTGGGCCGGGTCGGGAAGAGCGAGAACGTGCCGCTCTGCGACTGGCCGCCAGGGGTGAGCGCGGAGACGACCATCCAGTACAGCGGGAAGACCATCAGGATCGCCAGCGCGGTGAGTCCGGCGACGAGCACCCAGCGGCCCGGGCGCGGCTTCCGCCGCGCGGCGGTCGGACGGGAGGCGCGGGTCGACCCCGCAACGGACAGTGCCATCAGATGGCCTCCTCAGCCTTCTTGTTGGCCCGCTGCCGGAGCAGCGTGAACACGAGCAGGATCGCGACGAGCACCAGCCCGAGCGCCGCGGCGTACCCCATCCGCGCGTCGATGAACGCGGACCGGAACACGTACTGGATGAGCACCGTGGTGGAGAAGCCGGGGCCGCCGCCGGTCATCACGTAGATGACGTCGAACGCCTGCAGCGAGAACACCACGTTGAGGATGAGCAGGATCGACGTCGTCGGTCGCAGGAGCGGCCACGTGATCGTCCGGAACCGCACCCACCGCGAGGCGCCGTCGATCGCGGCTGCCTCCTTGAGCTCGGCGGGCACGGACTGCAGCGCACCGAGGTAGATCACCATGCAGAACCCGATCCGGGTCCACACGACGACGATCACCAGGGTCGCCATCGCCCAGCCCGGCGCGGTCAGCCAGGGGACGCGGCCGAGACCGAGCGCCTCGAGCAGGTTGTTCACCACGCCGTAGTCACCGTTGAAGATCCACGACATGATGACGCCGACCACGACGCCGGCGGCGACCATCGGCACGAAGAAGAGCGCACGGAACACCGAACGCCCGGGCAGCGGTCGGTTCAGCGCCACCGCCAGGGCGAGGCCGATCGCCATCGCGGTCGGGACGGTCCCGATCGTGAAGACGAGCGTGTTCCGCAGCGCCGTGCCGATCAGCGGGTCGGAACCCATGTCGACGAAGTTCTTCCCGCCGACCCAGGTGCCGTCGCCGAGCGAGGTGCTCGAGTCCTGGAAGCTCAGGGCGATCGCGGTCACGATCGGGATGAGCGAGAAGCCGAGGAACAGCAGTGCCGCGGGGCCGACGAACACCCAGGGGACGAACCGGCCCTGGCGTCGTCGTGCGGCACCACCGACGGGGAGCCCACCGGTCGGCGGGGCGGTCGACGCCGTGGTCCGGACCGGCGCGGTCTCAGTTCGCAGTGACACTGCGCATCGCCTCCATCATCTGGCTCGAGGCCTCCTTCGGGCTGAGCTGCCCGAGCAGGCACAGGTCGAGGTAGTCGGCGAACACCGCGTTGAGCGACGAGAAGTACTGCCCGCTCTCGGCCTTCACCATCGACAGCGGGATGGTCGACCCCTGGTCGATGAACCGCTGCATGGTGTCCGAGTTCGCGGCGTACCCGATGTCCGCCGCGTCGAGGGACTCGCGGGCGGGCAGCCAGTTGCCGTCGTGGCAGAACTGCTGCATCTTCGGCCGCGAGGTGATCATCGCGACGAGTTCGGCCGCGAGCTCGGGGTGCTTGCTCGACTTCGTGACGGCGAGGGCGTTGCCGCCGAGGTCGCTCGCCTCACCGACGTTCCGGATCATCGGCGCCGTGCCCCAGTTGTCCCGCATGTCGGTGTCGAGCTGCACGATCGACTCCGGGTTGTTGAGCATCATGCCGATCTGCCCGGTCAGGAACAGGTTGCGGGAGACGTCCCCGCCGCCGCTCTTCGACAGGTTGCCGGTGGTGGCGAGGCCGTCGGCGTACCACTTGCGTCCGAACGCCAGGGCGTCGATCGCCTCGGGGGTGTCCATCGAGGGGGTGGCACCGTCCTCGCCGAGGAACGCACCCCCGTTCTGGTAGACGAACGGCAGCCACCGGTAGGCGGTCTCCGGCGCGGACCAGCCGTACCCGAACGCGTACTTGCCGGTGACCTGCTTGACCTCCTTCGCGACGTCGAGGAACTCGTCCCACGTCCACGCGTCCGCGAGGCTCTGCGGCGGGGTGACCCCGATCCGGTCCATGACCTCGCGGTTGTAGTAGGTGATGAAGTTGTCGGTGTGCTGGAAGACGCCGTACACACCGTCGTCCCGGGCACCGATCGCCCAGAACGGCGTGCTGTAGTCCTGCTGGTAGTCCTTCGGAATCGAGCCGGAGATGTCGACGAGGCTGCCGTTCGCGGCGTACCGGCCGATCTGCTGCGGGGTGATCCGGATGACGTCGGGCGCGAGGTCCGCGGCGAGCCGGGTGATGAACCACTGGTGGAACTGGCCCGTGGTGACCTCGACGGCGACGCTCGTGCCGGGGTGCGCCGCGACGAACTCGTCGGCGATCTGCTGGTAGCTCGTGATGTCCGTCGGGATGTTCCAGGTCGACAGGCGGATGTGCTTCGTGCCGCCGTGGGCAGCGGTGCCCTGGCCGGCGCAGGCGGCGAGTGCGCCGGCCATCGAGATGCCGGCCAGCGCGAGGAACCCGCGTCGGGCCAGCTGGGTGGGTGGTCGGGTCGGCATGGTCCTCTCCTTCGAGGTCGTGGTGCCGTGGTGGTCCAGGAGGCGCGGTGCACGTCCCGGGGTCCGGGTGCGTCCGTGACGGGGCCGGGTGGCGCGGTGGACCCGGCCCAGTCGGCGGACGGGGCGGTCAGACGAGGGCGGGTCGCGCCTCCTGGACGGCACCCTGCGCGGCCGGTGCCGCGGTCGCCGGACGCAGCGACTCCGGGAGCAGCGCGGCGTGCGCGTGCAGCAGCTCGTCGGTCATCTCGGCGATCCGGTCGAGCGTGAGGTGCGCCGCGGTGAGGGGGTCGAGCGCGACCGCGTGGTGGACGTGCTCGACGCTGCCGGTCAGCGCCGCGCGGACGGCCAGGGTCTGCACGTTCGTGTTCGTCCGGTTGATCGCCGCGAGCTGCGGGGGGAGTTCGCCGAACGAGATCGGGGTGACGCCGTTGCCGTCGGCCAGGCAGGCGACCTCGACGCAGGCGTCCGACGGCAGGTTGGCGATCACGCCGGTGCGGTTCGGGACGTTGCCGTAGACCACCGCGGGGACGCCGGTGACGATCGCGTTGACGATGCTCGCGCCGTACTCGACCGACGGGGAGAGGTCGGCCCTGAGCTTCTCGAGCTGCTGGTCGACGTCGCCCTGCTCGTCGTGGGCGAGGCAGATCTCGTAGTAGTCCCAGCGCTCCGGGATGTACTCGAGCACCGTCTCCGGGTCCTTGCGGAAGTACGGCACGTACTCGCTCGCGTGGTGGCTCGACTCGGTCTCGAAGTACCCGAACGACCGCATCAGCTGTGTGCGGACCTGCTCGTTGCCGCCCTCGTAGTTGCTCGCCGCCGCAGCCGCCTCGCTGTGGTCGCCGTCGTCGTCGTGCAGGTCGGCCGCCGCGACGCCGCGCCGGTGCCTCGCGGTCATCACCTCGCGGAGGCGCGGGTACAGGTCCTCGCCGTTCCGCCGCTTGAACTCGAGGATCCAGGCCTGGTGGTTGATGCCGGCGCTGACGTACTCGACCTCGTCGTACGGCACGTCGAGGGTCCGGGCGAGCATGCGCGTGGTGCCCTGCACGCTGTGGCAGAGGCCGACCGTGCGCAGGCCCTTCGCGTTGAGGAACGCCGTGGCCATCGCCATCGGGTTCGCGTAGTTGATGAACTGGGCGTCCGGGCAGAGCTCGAGCGCGTCGCGGGCGATGTCCTCGTAGGCGCGCACGGAGCGCAGGAAGCGGAACACGCCGCCGGGTCCCACGGTGTCGCCGACGGCCTGGTCGATGCCGTACTTCCGGGGGATCTCCACGTCCCACCTGTACGACTCCACGCCGCCGACCTGGAACGTGATGATGACGACGTCTGCGCCGGCGAGGGCCTCGCGGCGGTCGGTGGTCTCGAGGACCTCGGTGCCGAGGCCGTGGTGGGCGACGAGCTCGCGGGCAGCGCTCGCGGTGCGGGCGACCCTGCCCGCGTCGAGGTCCATGAGGTGCAGCGTCGCGCCTTGCAGTGCGGGGAAGGAGACGAGGTCGCCGATGAGGCGGAACGGGAAGACGAAGCCGCCGGCGCCGATGATGGTGATCTTGGTCATGCAACGACGGTAGGAAGCGGGGGCGGGTGCGGGCCTCCGGCTTCGGACGGCGGGGTTCCAGGATCCTCGGATGGGCGCCCTCGGGTCGCTGTCGTAGGCTCGCGGTGTGCTCGACGTGGAGACGATGGAAGCGGCGTACTGGAGCCACCGTGGCCCGGCGCCGCTCATGCCGTCGTCCCACCGGCACGACGACCTCGAGATCAACCTCGTGCTCGACGGGCACCTCGACTACCGTTTCGGCGGCGCCCCGGTCAGCGTGCTCGCCGGCGAGATCGCGCTCTTCTGGGGCTGGACCCCGCACCAGCTCGTCGGCGACGGGACGGGGACGGGGGAGTTCCGGTGGGTGCACATCCCGCTCGGCGAGGTGCTCGCGTGGGGGCTGCCCGACCACGACCTCGGCGCGATGCTGCTCAACCGGCCGGTCGTCGTGCCGACCGAGGCCGCCGGTCGTGACGTCGAGTCGATGCTCGGCTCGTGGCAGCGGGACTTCGCGGACGAGGGCGCCGAGACCATCGCGAACCTCGAGGCCCAGGCGCTCGTCCGACGGCTGCTGCGGCACCACCGGGACGCCGTCGACCTCCGCCCGGGCGGCGGTCACGGCACCGCGGACGCCATGCACCGGGTGATCGACATGGTGCGGTTCGTGGTCGACCGGTTCCGTGAGCCGATCGAGGTGGCCGACGTCGCCGCGGCGGCGCACCTGCACCCGCACTACGCGATGTCGGTGTTCCGGCAGGACGTCGGGACGACCATCCTCGAGTACCTCACCCGGTGCCGGGTGGCCGAGGCACAGCGGTTGCTCGCGACGACCTCGATGACGACGTCGGAGATCGCGCACGCGGCGGGGTTCGGGTCGCAGTCGAGCTTC
Organism: Curtobacterium sp. BH-2-1-1; assembly: GCF_001806325.1. Lineage (NCBI taxonomy): Bacteria > Bacillati > Actinomycetota > Actinomycetes > Micrococcales > Microbacteriaceae > Curtobacterium > Curtobacterium sp. BH-2-1-1. Next base: position 420,348 of record NZ_CP017580.1, on the reverse strand, counting down.
TACGCGCACTTCGCCCGGGCGTGCGGCGGGCCGCCGGGGGAGTACCGGGCGCGGTCGCGCTGACGGCGGGCTCGCGCGGGCGCGGGTCGGTTCTGGCGCGGGCGCGCGGGCGCGGGTTTTCGCGCTGACCGACACTTCACGGCGCCCCGATCCCGTGAACTGTCGCGCAGCGCGAAATCCCGGTCCGAGGGCGCGGCGGTCAGTTGATGATCTCGCCCCGCTCGTCCGCGCGCAGCGCCGCCAGCCGATCGCGCCACGCCTGGAGTGCCTCCGGCGTCAACCGCGGCCAGTCCGTCACCTCGCCGGTGATCCGGAGCGGCGCCGTGCTGCGGTAGGAGCGCGTCGGGTTGCCCGGGAACTTCTTGTCGGTCACGTTCGGGTCGTCCTCGAAGGCGCCGGTCGGCTCGACCTCGTACACCCGGGGGAGTCCGTCGCCCGCCGCGAGCTCGGCCGCGAGCCCGGCGCCGTCCCGGAGCGCGGTGAAGTACACGTGGTTCATCACGACCTCGGGCCGGTAGTTCGAGCGGAACCCGGCGGTCAGCAGGTCGCCGACGTGCAGGTCCGCCTTGGTCCCGTGGAAGAAGGGCCCGTCGTCCAGTGTGTCGCTCACGGCGTCAGGGTAGCGCCGGCGATCGCCTGCTGCAGCGCTCGCACGTGCTCGCCGAGGTCGCCCCGCGCGAGGAGTCCCGGACCGAGCGGCCCCGACGTGTCCGTCCCGATTGCCGGCAAGCGGCGGAGGGCGTCGCGCACCTCGTCGCCCGCGAGCGCGAGCTGTCGGTCCCGTTCGCGGGCCGCGGCGTCCTGGAGGCACGGCTCGGCCAGTCCCGCAGCCCGCGCCGCGTACGCGGCAGCGCCCAGTGCGTGTGCCCCCATGTGCGCGACGCCGCACGCCTGTGCTGCGGCACGCGCCGCCGCGACGGCAGCTGCCGGGGTCACGGCGTTCGCGGCCCGGCCCGCCTCGAAGCGCCGACGGATCTGCCCGGCGGCGTCGAGCTCCCCGCGGGAGAACGCCCGCGCCCGCTCGATGGCGTCGCGGGCGCGGCCGTCGGTCGGGGCTTCACGCTCGAACAGCGGGAGGACGCGCTCGGCGCAGTCGGCCGCCCACCCGGCAACGATGCGCCGGTCGGCCTCGGTCAGCGACTGCGGCGACGGCATGCCTCCACGGTGCCACGTCGGCCCGAGTCCGGTCCGGCGGCGGCTGCCTCGACGCCCGGCACGCTCCGCACTCGTCGGGGGTCCCCCGAGCGGTCCACCCCATCTCCCCCTCAGGGTGGACGCGGCCGACTCCCAGGTCCCCGTAGCGTGGCCGCCGTGATCGAAGTCGAGCACCTCACCAAACAGTACGGTCCGAAGACCGCCGTCGACGACGTCTCGTTCGTCGTGCGGCCGGGCAGCGTGACCGGCTTCCTCGGGCCGAACGGCGCCGGGAAGTCCACCACGATGCGCATGATCATGGGGCTCGACCGCCCCACGGCCGGGCGGGCGACCGTGAACGGGCAGCCGTACACGACCTTCCGCGATCCGCTCCGGCAGGTCGGGGCGCTGCTCGAGGCCAAGGCCGTCCACCAGGGCCGCAGCGCCTACAACCACCTCCTCTCGCTCGCGGCGACCCACGGGATCCCGAAGTCCCGCGTGCACGAGGTCATCGACATGACCGGCCTCGACTCCGTCGCGAAGAAGCGCGTCGGCGGGTTCTCGCTCGGCATGGGGCAGCGACTCGGCATCGCTGCGGCACTGCTCGGCGACCCGAAGACGCTCATCCTCGACGAGCCGGTCAACGGCCTCGACCCGGACGGCGTGCTCTGGGTGCGGCAGCTCGCCCGCCGCATGGCCGCCGACGGTCGCACCGTGTTCCTGTCCAGCCACCTCATGAGCGAGATGGCGCAGACGGCCGACCGCGTCGTCGTCCTCGGCCGCGGCCGGGTCCTCGCCGACGCCCCCATCCAGGAGTTCGTCGCCGCGGGCGGCGGCACCGGCGGCAGCCGCGTCGTCGTCCGGACGCCGGCTCCCGACCAGCTGTTCCAGGCGATCGGCCCGAACGCGTCCGTGACCCCGCGCGAGGACGGCACCTTCATGGTGGTCGGCCCGGACGCCACCACGGTCGGGAACATCGCCGCACAGGTCGGCGTCCCGCTGCACGAGCTCACACCCGTGGGCGCCAGCCTGGAAGAGGCCTACATGGCGCTCACCCGGGACGACGTCGAGTACCGATCGGAGGGCACCCGATGACCGCCACGACCCTGCCGCCGACGGACCTGCCGCCCACGATCGGGCTCGGCTTCGGCCGGCTCGTCCGCAGCGAGTGGATCAAGCTCCGCAGCATCCGCTCCACGATCTGGTGCCTGGCGATCCTCGTCGTGGTGACGATCGCGATGGCCGTGCTCATCGGCAACGCCCTCGACGTCGGCACGCCCGTCGCCCAGGACTCCGCGAACGGCACCCTCGTGACGATCAACACCGCCAGTGTCTCCCTGACGGCACTCGTCGTCGCGGTGCTCGGCGTGCTCATCATCACGGGGGAGTACGGCACCGGTCAGGTCCGCTCGACCTTCACCGCCGACCCCCGCCGGACGGGTGTGATCCTCGCGAAGGCCTCGGTCCTCGCGGTCACCACCTTCGTCGTCAGCGCGGTGTCGATCTGGATCGGGGTGTTCGCCTCGGCGGCGCTGCAGGCGGGCAAGGGCGTGCACGCCGACCTCGCCGATCCGTCGGTGTTCATGCCGCTGCTCGGCGCCTCGGTGTACGTCACGCTCCTCGCCCTGCTCGCGTACGGCATCGGACTCCTCGTCCGGTCGAGCGCCGGCGGGATCGCGATCACGCTCGGGCTCCTGCTCGTCGTCCCGATCCTGCTGTCGCTCATCGCGAGCGTGCTGCAGGCGCAGTGGCTCCTCGACGTCACGAAGTTCCTGCCCGACCAGGCCGGGATGCAGCTGTTCACCTACTCGGCCGGCGACGCCGCGCCGCAGGAGGGCATCGTCCTGAACGGCTGGGGCGGCTTCGGCGTGCTCGCGGCCGAGGTGGCCGTGGTGGGCGCACTCGCACTCGTGGTGGCACGCCGACGCGACGTCTGACGCCACCATCCCCCGGACTGGAGGCGCGGTGCCAGCTGGCGCCGCGCCTCCCGTTCCGTAGGCTCGCACCGTGCACCGCCCCCACCTCATCGTCCCGCCGCTCGCCGTCCTGCTCCTGCTGGCCGGCTGCACGGCGACGCCGACGGTCGACGAGGAGGCGCTCGCCGACTGGCGGAGCGCACAGGAGGCGGCGACGGAGACCGACCCGGACGTCCTCGGCGTGCTGACCGCGGACATCCAACCCGGCGACGAGGACCCGTCCGAGGTCGGGACCGGCGTCACGCTGCGGTTCCCGGCCGCGAAGGCGATCGACCACCTCGAGTTCTCGTGCTTCGGCAACGGGCACATGCGGGGGATCGTCCGCATCGAGTCCCGGGGCGGATCCGGCGACTTCACCGTCGACCCCGTGGCCTGCCGGGACAGCCCGAACCCGATCCGCCTGACGCGGCTCGCGAGCACGGACGTCGACTCCGTCGCGTTCAACGGCTTCGACAGCGACCGGTCGAGCGCGTGGCGGCTGGTCATCGTCGGGACGGCACCGTCCGCCGGCTGATCAGCGCCGGAGGTCGTACCGGTGCAGCGTCACCCCGTTGTCCCACCGCTGCTGCTCGAGCAGGTCGAGGACCAACGGCGGTCGCGCACCCGACGGCGGCGGGTCGAACAGCGGACGCCCACGCCCGAGGACGGCCGGGTGCGTGAAGACCATCAGCTCGTCGAGGAGTCCGGCGTCGAGCAGCTGCGTCGCGATGCTCGGACCGCCGACACCGACGTCGCCGTCGGACTCGGCGCGGATGCGGGCGAGCTCGTCGATCGCGTCCTCGTCGCGGCCGATGATCCGCGTGTTGTGGTCCGCCGCCGTCCGCGACCGGGAGACCAGGACCTTCGGCTGCTCGGTCCAGATCTCGCCGTACTCGCGCATGTACGCGGGCAGGGACTCGTCGGTGCGGGCGTCGGGCCAGAACGGGTCCATCATGTCGTGGACGATGCGGCCCTCGACGGACAGCGTCATCGCCCGCGCGCGGCGGTTGAACTCGCGGTGCACGGTCTCGTCGATCCGGATCCACTCCGGGCCCTCGACGCCGCTGTGCTCACCGGCCTCGGTCTCGACGAAGCCGTCGAGCGAGGCGTTGATCCAGTACACGAACCGTGCGGGCATCTCGCGACTCCTTCGTCGGACGGGCCGGTGGACGTGAGCGTACGCTCGCGCTCGTCCGCACGCTCCTCGACGACGAGAGCAGGTCCATCGTGCGCCGGTCACTCAGAGCAGTCCTCGCGATCGCGACGGTCGCGGGACTCGCGACCACGTTCCTCCAGGTCGGTACCGGCGGTGCGCCCGCCGTCGCCGCGGAGACCACGTCCGCACGGGGCGGTGCCGCGCCGACCCACCAGAACCCGATGACGCTCACGCTGCCGGACGGCCAGACCGCGGCGAGCTGCGCCGACCCGACCGTCGTGCGCGGGGTGGGACGCGACCGGAACTGGTACCTCTACTGCACGACCGACGCCCTCACGGCGACGGAGCAGAACCCGGACGGGTCGCTCGTGCAGCACGGGGTCCCGACGTACCGGTCGACCGACCTGACGCACTGGACGTACGTCGACGACGCCTTCCCCACGAAGCCGGCCTGGGTGGGCGACGCGAACGGCATCTGGGCGCCGGACGTCGTGTACCGCGCCGGGACGCACGGGCGCCCGGGCACCTGGTACCTCTACTACGCGGCGTCGGACACCCCCAGCGGCACGGCACCGACCGGCGGCGGATCGGCCGTCGGCGTCGCGACGAGCCCGGGCCCGACCGGACCGTGGACGGACTCCGGCGGACCCGTCGTGGCACCGCAGGCGGCACCGAACGGCACCGGGCAGCGGTGGGAGTTCGACCCCGAGGTCATCACCGACCGCGGCAGCACGTACCTGTACTTCGGCAGCTACTTCGGCGGGGTGAACGTCCGCCGGCTGAGCAGCGACGGCCTGCGCTCGATCCCCTCGACCGAGCGGCAGATCGCGATCGACAATCGCTACGAGGGCACGTACCTGATGCGGCACGACGGCTGGTGGTACTTCATGGGGTCCGCGACGAACTGCTGCAACGGCGCCCTGACCGGGTACGGCGTGTTCGTCGCCCGGTCGCGCAGCCCGCTCGGCCCGTTCACCGACCAGGACGGCGTGCGGATCACGAGCACCCGGGTGGGTGGCACGCCCCTGCTCGCCCAGAACGGCAACCGCTGGGTCGGCACCGGGCACAACACGGTCGTCACCGACCTCGCCGGACAGGACTGGATCGTCTACCACGCCGTCGACCGGGACGACCCGTACTACGCGGGCCAGGGCACCTACACGAAGCGGCCCGTGCTCATCGACCCGCTCGACTGGGTGCACGGCTGGCCCGTGGTCCGCGGCGGAGCCGGCCCCTCGGACGGCGTGCAACCGGGGCCGGTGGCGCAGCCCGGTCAACGGGCGACGTACCGCGCCACCGCCGCACCGGTCGACGTGCCCGGTCGGACGATCCGTGCGCTGTCCACCGACTTCGACGGGACGACCCTGCCGCCGGCGCTCCGCTGGACCCGTGAGCCCGATGCCTCCACGTGGACGGTCGCCGGGGGTGCCTTCCGGTGGCGGACGCAGGACGCCGACATCCACCCGCCGCAGACACCGCTCGCCTCGGTCCTGTCCGAACCGGCTCCCCGGGGCGACTGGGTGGCCGAGACCACCGTCGCGGTCGACACCCCGGCGACCGGCGACGGCGTGAACTACGTGCAGGGCGGGCTCATCGTGTACGGGAGCGACAGCGACTACGTCCGCCTGACCTCGAACTCGATCTTCGACACCCGGCAGACGGAGTTCGGCAAGCAGGTCTCCGGGCAGCCGGCCGGTGCCCCGACCTACGGGAACATGGTCGTCGGGCCGGTCGGGGACACCACCACGCTGCGGATCGTGCACCGGTTCGTGGCCGGGGAGCACCGCTACACCGCGTACACCAGTGTCGACGGACGGCACTTCGTGCGCGGCGGGACGTGGACGGCGGACCTCGGGGCGGAGCCGCGGATCGGGCTGATCTCGCTCGGCGGTACGGGCTTCACGAGCACCTTCGACGACCTGCGGGTGAGCACGGTGGCGACGGGCCGCTGAGCGCGTCGACGGAACACGATCCCCGCCGGGATGCGAAGATGCATCGTTGCCTGCCGGAACCGAGAACGAGGGTCAGATGAGTCCGACCGAGGACACCGCGTCCACGGCCCCACTGCTCGACGGGCGGTACCGGCTCGAACACGCCATCGGCCAGGGCGGCATGTCCGTCGTGTACCGCGGGGTCGACGAGAGCCTCCACCGGCCCGTCGCCGTGAAGGTGTTCCACGCCGGCACCGTCGACGTCGCCCGGCAGGAGGCCGAGCTCGGCGTCCTGGCGTCCCTCGAGCACCACAACCTCGTGAGCCTGCTCGACACCGGCGTCGTCACCGGCCACGACGGCACCCGCCAGCGGTACCTCGTGATGGCGCTGGTCGCCGGGCAGGACCTCGAGGACCGGCTCTCCGTCGGCCCGCTCGCCTCCCGCCACATCGCCGAGATCGGCTACGACATGGCCGAGGCGCTGCACTACATCCACAGCCACGGTGTCGTGCACCGCGACATCAAGCCGTCGAACATCCTGCTCGTCGACTACGGCAACGACTCCGACCGTGCACGCGCCCGGCTGACCGACTTCGGCATCGCGCTCGCCGCCGGTGTCGAGCGGCTGACGGCCGACGGCGTGACCACCGGGACCGCCGCCTACCTCAGCCCCGAGCAGGCGCGGGGCGGCGAGGTCGGTCCGCCGAGCGACGTCTACTCGCTCGGGCTCGTGCTGCTGCAGTGCTTCACCCGCCGTCGGGAGTTCCCGGGGTCGCTCGTCGAGTCCGCGGTCGCGCGGTTGTCCCGCGACCCGGTGCTGCCCGAGCCGCTGCCCGAGCACTGGAAGGTCCTGCTCCGGGCGATGACCGCGCAGGACCCGGCAGCGCGCCCGGCCGGCGCCGATCTCGTGACCATGCTCCGCGACGTCGTCATCGCGGAGACCACCGCCGCCGACCACGTCGTCGAGGCGCCGCCCGTGGCCGAGGCTGCTGCGCACGCCGACCGTGCCCGCCCGGCGACGCTCGACAGCCTGCCCGAGCAGGCGCTGCAGCGCACGACGGCGATGGCCGCGAGACTGTTCGACGCCCCGATCGCGCTGGTCGAGGTCCTCGACGAGGACCGTGCCTGGTCGCAGTCGTACATCGCTCCCGGTGTCGACGACGCGGCGCGCCACATCAACTTCCGCAACGGGTTCGCCCCCGTGCCGGTGCCCGTCGTGATCCCGGACGGCCAGACGCACCCCGAGATGCAGCACAGCCCGCTCGTCACCGGCCCGCTCGGCATCCGGTTCTACGTCAGCGTCCCGCTGGTGAAGCACGACGGCACCCCGATCGGCACGCTCGCGGTGCTCGACACGAAGCCGCGCCAGACGACCGGGGCGGACCTCGCGAACCTGCACGACCTCGCCGCGCTCGCCGTCACCCAGCTCGAGATCCGTCAGGAGTCGCTCCGCACGACGAGCGACGCGCTGCCGCTGGCACCCTGACGGGTGGTCGCGGTCAGGCGTCGGTGAGGGCTGCCGCGTAGGCCCGGACCGACCGGTGGTACCGGGGGAGCGTCGGCTCCACCGCCTCGATCGCGACCCGGAGCGCCTCGTCGTGGCGACCGGCACTGTGCAGCGCGAGTGCGAGGAACACCTTCGGCGCTGCGCCGGTCGCCGGGTGCTCGGGGGCGTCGCGGAGCATCGTGATCGCCTCGTCGACCCGGCCGAGGTTGCGGAGCGTCGAGGCGTGCTGGACGACCATCTGCGCCGCCCTCGTCGGGTCCACGGTGTCGAGCCCGGCCGCCGTCGCGGCCGTGTAGTGGACGTCGGCCTCGGCTTCGTGGCCGCCGGAGTCGTTCGCCCCGCCGAGCTCGAACGCGCCCAGCGCCGGGTGGGGTGCGGCGTCGGCGAGGACCCGCATGCGGTCGATGCGCTCCTGGTCGTCGATGGTGTCGTCGGCCCAGAGTGCGGCGACGCGGGCTTCCCAGTCCTCGGTGCTCATCCCACCAGCGTATTGGCGGACCGGTCCGGGCCGTGCTCGCCCGGGCCGTGCCGGACCGGGCCGTCCGCGACCGTCGCCCGGAACGACCGGACGAGGGGCACCCCGGGGTGCACGAGCACCGGGGTGCGCCAGGCGAGCGCCGAGCCGACCGCGGGGTACTCGGCGGCGCGGACGAACCACGGGTCGTCGTGGTCGAGGGCCTCGAACCGGATCGTGGCGCCGACGCCCTCGAACGTCGCCGACCACTCGACCCACGGCGCGACCGACCCGTGCACCGCGTCCTCGCCACGGGCCGTCGCCGTCCGGACCGCGATGTCGGCGCACGGCGGGAAGCGCCAGGTGAAGCCGCCGTACCCGGCCCCGACCCGACCGTTGCTGCCCGGGCCGCCGAGCCGGACGACCGCGTCCCCCGGCACGCGGAACGACGACGACCACGTGAGCTCCCACCCGGTGTCGACCGCCCGCCAGGCGAGGGCCCGGTCCTCGTGCAGGGCGACGTGGCCGTCGGGACCGCGCCAGACGACCTCCTGCCGCAGGGAGGGGCCGTGGTGCTCGGCGTGCACGACCGTGGCGCTGCCGTGGTCGTCGCGCCAGACGTAGCCCTCGCCGTGGACGTACGTCCGGCCGCCCCAGCAGTTCACGCCGTCGAGGTCGGGGATCGCGAACCCGACGCCGCAGTGCCAGTCGTGGTCCGGCGGGTGGTGGGCGCTCACGACCGTGCCGCCGAGGGTCCGCACCGGGTGCAGGTACGGGCGGGGCGAAGACGTCGGGACCGTCCCCGCGCCGTCGAGGACCGACGCGACCGCGACGCCGTCGACGACGAGCTCGTCGAGCACCTCGTCGCGGTCCGCGTGCGCCCAGGGCGCGCCGACCTCGGAGAACAGCGCGCGCTGGTCCGCCGCGCGGTCGACGACCGCCTCGACGTCCGTGACGAGTGGCCGACGCGCAGGCCCCTCACCGTCCCACGTCACCCACGGGTGGTCGATCTGCACCGGTTCGGTCGCCCGCACGGCTTCGAGCACCTCGACGAACGCGCCGGTCGACACGAGCGGCACGAGCAGCGCGTCGCCACGGGACCGGTGGGCGAGCAGGTTCTCGAGCAGGTCGGTGCGCCCGAGGCCGTGGGTCACCCCGTCGATCGTGACCTCGTCGGTCGTGTACCCGAGGACCGCGCTCCCGGTCGTGCCACGGACCCGCACGCTCGGGAGGACCTCGGTCGGCCCGCACAGGGTGAGCGCCGCGGTCGCCTCGCGTCCGGCGGTCGTCGTGACCCGGACGGCCGAGGTGTCGTCGCCCTCGATCGCGTTCGCCCGGTACAGCTCGACCTCGACGCGCGCCACCTCGTCGGCTCGACGGCAGCCGACGAGCGCGAGGGCGGTCGCCACGGCGTGGGCGAGCGGGTTCGTGACGACGCCGTCGAGGACGTCGACCCCGTCCACCCTGCGGCGGCCGGCCCAGGCGGAGCGGTCCCAGTACGCCTGGTCGCGCGTCCAGGTGCCGACGGCCGAGGCGGACCGGACGGTCCCGACGAGCGACCCGTCACGGAGTGCGGGCAGCGCGTGCGACCCGAGGCTCTGGAACCCCACCTGGACCACGCGCCCGCTGCGTCGTTCGGCGTCGAGCAGGGTCGCCAGGTCCCCGCGCGTCGTGACCGGCGGCTTCTCGAGGAGGACGTCGGCGCCGCTCTCGAGGGCGGCGAGGGCGAGGGGGAGGTGCGCGGCGATCGGAGCGGCGACCACGACGACGTCGACCGGGCCGGTCGCGCGGGCTGCGGCGGCGTCGTGGACGACCGGCACGCCGCCGTCCTCGTCGGCGTCGAGGGTCGGGTCGACGACGGCCGTCAGCGTGCAGGCCCCGAGGCCGACGAGCCGGTCGATGGTCGCCCGGTGGTGCAGACCGTAGCCGCGTGCGCCGACGAGGACGATGCCGGGAGGCGCGGTGCGGCTCGGGTCTCCGGCCGCCGGTCGCTCCGTGCTCACGACCCCACCGACGGGGTCCCGATCACGACACGGGTCCGGCCCGGCGCGCGTCCGGTGACGTGGACGTGCGAGCCCGTCGGCCGGTCCGTCCCGCCGAGGAACGCGTAGTCCTGACCGGGCGCGTAGAACGCGGGTTGCCCGGGGCCGGAGCCGTTGCCCGGCCCGAACGTCACGGTGTCGGTGCCGACGCGGTACGAAGCGGTCCCCGTGAGGAGGACGCGTTCGGCGGTGGCGGCATCGGTGCTCACACCGGAGAACGTACCCCCGTCGCGGAACGTCAGCTGGAGCGACCACGGGACGTCGGCCCCGGCGGTCTCGATGTCGAGCGTGACCGCGTCGGCCGTCAGGGCGACGTCGACCGTCGTCGTGAGCGCCACCTCGTCGGCGGTCCGGCTGCCGAACGCCATCGACGCCGAGAACCGCCCCTCGTCGCCGAGCGCGTAGTCACCGTCGGCCAGCCGGTGCTCGGGTGCGAGCGGCTGGTGGTAGCCGGCCGACACGCGTTCGGTCAGCCGGAACCGGCCGGCGCCGAGGTCCTCGAGCCTCGTCGGGCGGAACGGGCCGAGGCCGAAGAACTCCCGCGAGAGCCGGACGTCGGTGAGGACGACGGCGCCGGCGAGTACCCGCAGGAACGTCGGGCTGTTCGCGAGCCCGGAGCGGACGTGTCCTGCCGCCGGGACGTCCGAGCCGGCGAAGAGCACGACGTCGCGGTCGGCCTCGCGGACGTGGACGAGCCGTGCCGCCCGGAACGTCGAGGTGCCCCGGGGGAGCGGTGCGCCCGCCGGCAGCGGCCGCTCGAGCACCGGGTCGGTCATCGCCCGTGCGGCCACGGCGCCGGGCTGCCAGGTGTCGGCGACCGCTGCCCGGGCGGCGACGGCGGCGAGGTCGGCTCGGCCGTCGAGCACCGCGACGTGCCAGAGCAGGGGTGCGAACGGTCCGATCCCGAACGGCCGCGACTGGTCCTGCCGTCGGGACTGCACGGTCTCGACGGTGTCGTCGGGCAGGAGCAGCGCGAGTGTCGCGTCGAGCGAGCGGCGCACCGGGTCGAGCAGCTCGGGTCGCCCCAGCACCGACGCCAGCACGAGGAAGGACGGGCACGAGACCGCCGCGGCGTAGTTCGGGCTGCGCTCGGACCACAGGCCGTCGGCGTCGATGTCCGGTCCCTCGGCGAGCCACTCGTCGATCCGCTCGACGAGGGCCGGGTCGGGGTGGAGCCGGTGGACGCGGGCGAGTGCGGCCGCGATCTCCCACCGGTGGTTCGGGGTGTGCACGCCACCCGTCAGCAACGCCGGGGTCGCGCGGTGCACGATCTCGTCGAGGTCGTCGGCCAGCGCCGCGGCCGTCGGCACGGTCGCACGGTACGGCGCGAGGAGCTCGAGCGCGTCGCACACGTCGTTCACCGTGAACGCGGAGTCGGGTGGGGAGAGCACGTTGTCGCCGCCGACGAACGTGCCGCCGGGGGACTGCCGGGTGGCGAGGTGCCGGACCCAGCCGTGCGCGGTGGCGAGGTCGTCGTCGGTGGGGCGAGCCGCGCCTCCCGTCCGCTCGTTCCGGACCCACGCGCCGACCAGGGTGAGGGCGCGCGCCATGAGTTCGCGGTGCTGCAGCGTCTCCGGGGCGTCGGTGGCCTGCCGGAGCCGGGCCGCGTCGGCGTCGGCCGCGGTGCCGGCGAGGTCGAGGAAGCCCATCAGTCCTTGAGGCCCGCGTTGAGGTCCGCGCCGTTCACGTACTTCTGGAAGACCAGGTAGATGAGGACGAGCGGGATGATCGAGATCACCGACGCGCCGAGCAGGACCGTCCAGTTGACGTTCTCCGCGCCGACGATGCTCTGCAGCGCGATCTGGATCGTGAACTGGTGCGGGTCGTTGAGGACGAGCAGCGGCCAGATGTAGTCGTTCCACCGCCACTGGAACGAGAAGATCGCGAGCGTCAGCATGATCGGGCGGGAGATCGGCAGCATGATCCGCCAGAAGATGCCGAACTCGCTCGCGCCGTCGATGCGGGCGGCCTCGACGAGGTCGTCCGGCACGGTGAGGAAGAACTGCCGGAACATGAAGATGCCGGTCGCGGTGATGACCGACGGCACGATGATGCCGGCGAGCGAGTCGTACATGCCGAGGTCGCGGATCACGATGAACGTCGGCGCGAGGATGACCTCGGTCGGGAGCATCGTCGTCGCGAGGATGCAGACGAAGAAGACCTTGAGCCACCTGTTGTCGTACTTCGCCAGCGCGTACCCCGTCGCCGCGCTCGCCAGCACGGTGAGGACGGTGGTGACCAGTGCGACGATCACGGTGTTGCCGAAGTAGCGGGCGAAGTCGTAGCTCGCCCAGGCCTCCGTGAAGCCGCTGACCGACCACGTCTTCGGGAACAGGGTGAGCGGGTAGGAGAACAGCTCGCCGCCGGGCTTGAACGCGCTCAGGACGAACCAGAGCACGGGGAAGCCGAACGCGATGATGAAGACCCAGAGCAGGGCGGTGGCGGCGATGGCCCTGGGGCGGGGCGGGCCGTCGAGGCGCTTGTTCCTGGTCGTGTTCCTGGTGGTCCCCGACGTGACGTCGGTCGCGGGTGCGCCGGAGGCGCTGGGCAGGGTGGCGGTCATCGGCGGGCCTCCGTCCGACGGTTCACGGCCAGCTGGATGAGCGCGATGGCCATGAGGATGAGCATGAGGACCATCGACGCCGCGCTCGCGTAGCCGATGTGGGCGTTCTGGAACCCGTTCGTGTAGATGTACTGCACGAGCAGGTTGTTGTCGGTGCCGGGACCGCCGCCGTTGAGTGCCTGGATCGTCGCGAACTCCTTGAAGGCGCCGAGCGACGACAGCAGGACCACGATGAACGACGTCGGTGCGATGCTCGGCAGCGTGATGTAGCGGAACTGGTGCCAGGCGCCGGCGCCGTCGAGGGACGCCGCCTCGTAGTAGGACTGCGGCACGTTCCGGATCGCGGCCACGAACAGCAGCATGTTGAAGGCGGCTCCGGCCCACGCGGTGGCGAACACCACGACGAGCAGCGACAGGTCCGCGTTCGACTGCCACGGGACGGCCTTGCCGCCGAAGGACTCGATGACGAAGTTCGCGAGCCCGAAGTTCTCGCCGAACATCCACCGCCAGATGACGCCGGTCACGATCGGCGAGATGAGCCACGGCACGAAGAAGACGATGCGGGCGACGCTCCGGCCCTTCGCCGCGGGGCTCGTGAGCATGAGCGCCATGGACAGGGAGAGCACGAAGCCGAGCGGTACCGCCACGATCGCGTAGAGGAACGTCCGGAGGAGTGCCGCGTAGAAGGTGTCGTCGGCGAACAGCTCGAAGTAGTTCTCGAGCCCGATGAACTTCGGGGCGACGACACCGTTGTAGTCGGTGAACGAGTAGCCGAGGCCGATGACCGCGGGCCACACGAAGAACACGACGAACAGCACCGCGTTGACGCTGACGAAGAGGATCGGGGCGAGGACGGGCTTGCTGACGCCGGAGCGGCGGCGCTTCGCCGTCTTCGCGGCGCCGGGCCGGCGGGGCGGCACCGGGGTGGGCACGGCGGTCTGCACGTCGCCGGCTGCGGTGGGGATGCTCACGATGATCCTCTTCGTTCGTCGCGGTGTTGCTCGGGGGGACGGCGTCGGGGTCGGGTGCGTGCACCCGACCCCGATCCGTCATCCGACGTGCTCTTCGTAGTACTTCGTGATCGTCTCGAGGGTCTTCTTGGCCGACTGCTGCCCGTTGATGAGCTTGCCGACCTCGGCGGTGGTGGGGTCGGTGCCGAGTTCCTTGCCCTCGACCGCCCACTTCGCGCTCTCCTTGGCGTAGGAGCTCGAGATCGGGTCCGCCGCGTCGATCTCCTTCTGGTAGAGCGCGAAGGAGTCCTTGGCGGCCTGCGACTCGAACGGGTAGCTGATGTCCAGCCCGGACTCCACCGGCAGGAAGCCGTTCGTCGTCACGAGCTTGGCGTAGTTCGTCGGCTCGTACATGTAGTCGATGAACTTCTTCGCCGCGGTCCCGCGGGCGTCCGAGTTCTCGAAGCCGACGATGTTGCCGCCGTAGTTGATCTCGGTGGCGTGCGTCGGGTCAGCCGGGGTCGCGGCGCTGGCCCAGTCGAAGTCGGTGATGTTCGACGCGAAGTCCGACGACTGCCAGACGCCCGAGAAGTAGGCGACGACCTGGCCGCTCTTGAACAGGGCGTTCGGATCCTGCCCGCTCGTCCACACCGACTTCGGCATCGTGGAGTCGTCGTTCATGTCGGCGAAGTCCTGCAGCGCCGAGACGGTCTTCGCGTCGGTCGGGAAGGAGCCGTCCTTCTCCTGCTGCATGAAGTCGGTGCCCTTGGTGAACATGTAGGCGCGCAGGCGGGACGGCGAGGAGTCGAACACCAGGTCGTACTTCGCGCCGGTCTTCGCCTTCACCTGGTCGGCGGCCTGCAGGAACTCGTCCCAGGTCCAGGCCTTCGCGGGGTCCGTCGGGTAGGCGATGCCGGCCTTGTCGAACAGCGACTTGTTCACGAACAGGCCCGCCGCGGTGACGTCGGACGGGATCGAGGTGACCTTGCCGTCGTCGTCCTTCGCGATGATGTCCTTGTCGATCTTGTTCGCGTCGTCGTCCACGATCGAGGCCAGGTCGACGGTCTTGCCGGTCCAGATCGGGTCGATGCCCGCGGCTCGCACGACGTCGGGCAGCGAGTTCGCCTGCGCCGACTCGCGGAGCTTCGTCTGCAGCCCGTCGTACGGCAGGTTCACGATCTTGACCGTGACGCCGGTCTTCTTCTCGTAGTCGGTCGCGAGGTCCTGGTAGCCCTTCTCCTGCGCCGTCGACGTGGAGAGCCAGAAGGTCAGCTGGTCGACCTTGCCGCCGTCGCCGGAACCGCTGCCGGAGGCGCAGCCGCTCAGGAGCGCCAGTGCGGCGATGCCGCCGGCGAGCGCGAGCATCTTCTTGGATGACTTCATCGTCACTGCTTTCGTTCGGGACCACTGGCGTCTGCCGTGGGCGAGCGTTCGGGGTGTCTCGGCCGAGGAGACAAGGTCTACACGACGCCCGGTGATTCTGGCAAGCGCTTTCCTGCAGAATGTTTGGACATTGTGACGTGACGGCTCGATCCGTTGCCGCGGCTCCGCCCCGGCGGGCGGGAAATCGCTATCCTCGCCACAGACAGCCCTCGCCACACAGCGCGGAGCCGACGGACTGGAGGCGCGACATGCCCGAACGGAGCTCGGTCACCCTGGCCGACGTGGCTGCGCGGGCAGGCGTCTCGCTCGCGACCGCGTCGCGCGCGCTCAACGGCAGCGTGCGGAAGGTCCGGCAGGAGTCGGTCGACCGCGTCCACGCCGCGGCCCAGGAGCTCCGGTACACCGCCAACGTGCAGGCCCAGGCGGTCGCCCGCGGGACCACCACGACGCTCGCGCTCGTCGTGGGCGACATCGCCGATCCGTACTTCGCGGCCATCGCCGCCGGGGCCATCCGCGCCGCCGACGACGCCGGGCTCGTCGTCACGATCACGTCGACGGGAGGGGACCCGTCGCGCGAGGCGGCCGTCCTCGGCGTCGTCGCGGGGCTCCGGCCGCGGGCCGTGGTGCTCGCGGTGAGCCGTCGCCTCGGTGGTGGCGCCGAGCTGGCGTCGGCCGTCTCCGGACTCGTCGCGGCCGGCGCGGGGGTGTCGGCGCTCGTGTCCGACCTCGACGGCGCCGTGGCAGGTGTGTCGGGAGTGCAACCACTCGTGATCCGGAACCTCAGCGGTGCTGCGGCGCTCGCCGGGGCCCTGGTGGAACAGGGGCACGACTCGTTCGCGGTGCTCGCCGGCGATCCGTCGCTCGCCACCGCGCACGCGCGCTACGAGGGCTTCGTCGCGGGCCTCGCCGCCCACGGGATCCGGGTGCCTGACGACGCCGTGGTGCCGTCGGAGTTCACGCGGGACGGCGGGTACCGGGCGATGGTGTCGCTGCTCGACCGGGCTGCGGCGGGCTCGGGGGCGTTGCCGCGGTGCGTGTTCGCGGTCACGGACCTCATGGCGGTGGGGGCGGTCGCGGCGATCCGGGAGCGCGGGCTCGTCCCGGGGGTGGACGTCGGGGTCGCGGGGTTCGACGACGTGCGGATGCTCGCCGACGTCGTGCCGGCGCTGAGCACGGTGCGGTTGCCCCTCGAGGAGATCGGGGAGCGGGCGGTGCGGCGGGCCCTCGGGCTCGAGGCGGACGGCGCCATCGACGGCGAGGTCGTGCTGCGCGCGAGCACGGCGCGCTAGCGGGCCGGGCGCCCCGCGCCCGTCCCCGCGCCCGGGCCGGTCCCCGCCCCCGGGCCCATCCCCGTCGGCCGGATCGTGAGCAGAAACGGTCGGGTGCCGTGGCGCGACCCGACCATTCCTGCTCACGAAGTGGCACGGGGCGCCCACGCCCCAGGCCCGCGCCCCGCACGCCCCCCCCCACGCCCCCGCGCCGCACGCCCGGCCCCGAACGCACACACCCGAACACGCGCGTGCGGTCGGCACGGGCCGTGGTGTACGGTTCCGGCAAGCGCTTTCCACCGCGGTGGCGAGCGGGCCACAGCGAGCAAGGGAGCACGCGTTGACCACGCGCACCATCGGCATCATCATGAACGGCGTCACCGGACGCATGGGCTACCGCCAGCACCTCGTGCGGTCGATCCTGGCCATCCGCGACGACGGCGGGCTCCCGCTCCCGGACGGCACGAGGCTGCAGGTCGAACCGATCCTCGTTGGCCGGAACGCCGCGAAGCTCGAGGAGATCGCCACCCGGCACGGCCTCGCGCACTGGACGACCGACCTCGACGCCGCCCTCGCCGATCCCCGCTGGGACGTCTTCGCCGACTTCGCCGTGACGAGCGCCCGCGCCGACGCCCTGCGGAAGGCGATCGCCGCCGGCAAGGCCGTCTACACCGAGAAGCCCACGGCGGAGACATCCGAGGAGGCGCTCGAGCTCGCCCGCCTCGCCGCCGACGCCGGCGTGCCGAACGGCGTCGTGCACGACAAGCTCTACCTGCCCGGCCTCCGGAAGCTCCGCCGGCTCCTCGACTCCGGGTTCTTCGGCCGGATCCTCTCCGTCCGCGGCGAGTTCGGATACTGGGTGTTCGAGGGGGACTGGCAGACCGCGCAGCGGCCGAGCTGGAACTACCGCCGCGAGGACGGCGGCGGCATCGTCGTCGACATGTTCCCGCACTGGAACTACGTCCTCGAGCAGCTGTTCGGCCGCGTGGAGTCGGTGTACGCCCGCGCGGTCACGCACATCGACGAGCGCACCGACGAGCAGGGGGCCGGGTACGCGGCGACCGCGGACGACGCGGCCTACGGCGTGTTCGACCTCGCCGGCGGCATCACGGCGCAGATCAACTCGTCGTGGGCGGTCCGGGTCGACCGTGACGAGCTCGTCGAGTTCCAGGTCGACGGCACCGACGGCAGCGCCGTCGCGGGACTGTTCGGCTGTCGGATCCAGCCGCGGACGGCGACGCCGAAGCCGGTGTGGAACCCCGACCTGCGGGACGACCGCGACTACAGGGCGCAGTGGCTCGAGGTCCCCGACAACGAGGTGTTCGGCAACGGCTTCCGCGCGCAGTGGGAGGACTTCCTGCGCGACCTCGTGGCCGGCCGCCCGCACCCCTACGACCTGCTGTCCGGTGCCCGCGGCGTGGCGCTCGCGGAGGCCGGTCTGCGCTCGAGCTCCGAAGGACGACGCATCGACCTGCCGGAGCTGACCCTGCCCACCGGGGCCGAGCCGCGCCTCCAGGGCGACAGCGCCGAGACCGTCGGAGCACGCGCATGAGCACCCTGACCCTGCTCGCGCCCGACGGCACGACCAGCCGGGTCGACCTGCGCGAGCCGGCCGTGGCGGCCACCGCGAAGCCGACCGCCCCGCTCACCGAGCGCGTCGTGTACGCCGCCGCCCACGTCGTCCCGCGCACCGCCGCCGACAACACGCCGGGTGCACCGGCGGACCTCGACTGGGACGCCACCCTCGCCTTCCGGCACCACCTCTGGTCGTGGGGCCTCGGCGTCGCGGACGCGATGGACACCGCGCAGCGGAACATGGGGCTCGACCCGGCCGCCACGCGCGAGCTCATCACCCGCAGCGCCCGCGAGGCGCAGTCCGTCGGCGGCCGCATCGTCGTCGGCGTGAACACCGACGACCTCCCGGACCAGGTCGCCACCGAGCAGCAGGTCGTCGACGCCTACGTCGCGCAGCTCCACCACGCCGAGGACGCCGGCGCGGGGGTCGTGCTCATGGCGAGCCGGCACCTGGCGCGCCTGGCGGGCAGCGATCCCGCGGTCTACCGCCGCGTCTACCGCAGGGTCATCGAGCGGGCGAGCGCCCCCGTCGTCCTGCACTGGCTGGGGGAGGCGTTCGACCCCGCCCTCGCCGGCTACTTCGGCGGTCAGCACGGCCCCGACACCGTGCTCGACATCACGGGCGACGCCGGGTCGAAGGTCGCCGGCATCAAGATGAGCCTGCTCGACGCCCGGGCCGAGGTCGCCCTCCGCTCCCAACTGCCCGCCGGCGTCCGGATGTTCACCGGCGACGACTTCCACTACGTCGACCTCGTCGCCGGGACCGATCGGACGCACTCCGACGCCCTGCTCGGCGCGTTCGCCGCCGTGGCGCCGATCGCCTCCGCCGCCGTCCGGGCACTCCCCGACGAGACCGCCTTCCGCGCGCTGCTCGGCCCCACCGAGGCCCTGTCCCGCCACGTCTTCAGCGCCCCGACCTGGCACTACAAGACCGGCATCGCCTTCCTCGCCTGGCTGAACGGCCACCAGGGTGCCTTCGCCATGGTGGGCGGTCAGCACGCCGGCCGCTCCCTGCCGCACCTGTCCGAGACCGTCCGGCTCGCGAACGCCTGCGGCGCGCTCGAGGACCCGTCGCTCGCGGCGTCGCGGTGGCACGACCTGCTCACCGTGTCCGGTGTGCCCGTGATGGCCAGGAGGCGCGGCTCGACCCCCGCCGACCGCCCGCTCTCCGGGGTGGTCGCGTGAGCACCCCCGTCGTCCGCGCCACGCGGACCGGGGCCGCCCCGGGCTCCGCACCCCCGCATCCGCGGCTCTCGATCAACCAGGCGACGATCAAGTACGCCTCGCTCCGGGACGCCCTCGACACCGTCCGCGCCGCCGGCGTCCAGGCGATCGGCACGTGGCGGGAGCCCGTCGCCGAGGTCGGGCTGCCCGAGGCCGTGCGGATGGTCGCCGACTCCGGCCTCCGGGTGTCCTCGCACTGCCGAGGCGGCTTCTTCACCCTCCCGGCCGGCACCGAACGGCAGCGGGCACTCGACGACAACCGCCGGGCGATCGACGAGACCGCGGCGTTGGCCGAGGCCGGCGCGCCCGGGTCCGCGCCGGTGCTCGTGCTCGTCGCCGGAGGACTGCCCGAGGGGTCCCGCGACCTGATCGACGCCCGGGACCGCGTGGCCGACGCCCTCGCCGACCTCGTCCCGCACGCCCTCGACGCGGGCGTCCAGCTCGCCGTCGAGCCCCTGCACCCGATGTACGCCGCCGATCGGGCCGTCGTGTCGACCCTCGCGCAGGCCCTCGACCTCGCGGCGCCCTTCCCGGCCGCTGCCGTCGGTGTGGTCGTGGACACGTTCCACGTCTGGTGGGACCCGGCACTCGCGGCCTCGGTGGCCCGCGCCGGTGCCGCCGGGCGGATCGCGAGCTACCAGGTGTGCGACTGGCTCACCCCGATAGCCGCTGACCCGCTGCTCTCCCGCGGTGTGATGGGGGACGGGCACATCGACTTCGGGCCGGTGACCGCTGCCGTGACTGCCGCCGGGTACGCCGGTGACGTCGAGGTGGAGATCTT
The DNA here is from genome assembly GCF_001806325.1 of Curtobacterium sp. BH-2-1-1. Taxonomy (NCBI): domain Bacteria; kingdom Bacillati; phylum Actinomycetota; class Actinomycetes; order Micrococcales; family Microbacteriaceae; genus Curtobacterium; species Curtobacterium sp. BH-2-1-1. Next base: position 400,425 of record NZ_CP017580.1, on the reverse strand, counting down.
CAACCAGGCCGTGTGGGACGCCCCGGCGACGGACGTCGTCGACCGGGTGGTCCGGGCGTTCACTGCCTCGGTGCCGCTGCCCCTGCCCCTGCCTCGCTGAGGGGGCGGCGGCGGACCAGCACCACGCTGTCGAGCACCCCGTGCGGCGCTCCCTCGGGCGTCACCGCGGTGCGCGGCCGGAGCTCGGCGGCGACGACCTCCCACCCGTCGTCGAGCCCCAGCGCCGCGAGGTCCTCCGCCGGCGTCGGGAAGCGGTACGCCCGCATCTCCTCGGGCAGGTCCCCGTGCGGGGGCGCGGCGTGCGCCGTCACGAGCAGGTGCCCACCGGACGCCACGAACCCGGCCGCCCGCCGCAGGATCGCCCCACGCGGGATCTCGACCGGCCACGACTGCAGGAACGACGCCGTGACGAGGTCGAACCGCGCCGCGGTGTCCCACGAGCCGAGATCGGCCGCGACGAACGCCGTCCGCTCCTCGAGCCCGGCGGTGACGGCAGCCCCGGCCCCGCGGGTGACCGCCGTCACCGACAGGTCCACCCCGGTGGTCGCCCACCCCTGCCGGGCGAGCCAGACGACGTCGCCGCCCTCGCCACAGCCCAGGTCCAGCGCGCGTCCCGCGGGCAGCGACGACGCGACGTCGGCGAGCACCGCGTTCACCCGCCCCGACCAGATCCCGTCGCGCTCGGCGTAGCGGGCCTCCCACCAGCTGCGTGCGGTCGTGTCGGAGGGCTCCCGGTGCGTGTGCATGCCGTCACTCCACCGCACGGACCGGCCGGACCCCAAGCGGTGTTGCCACCCCGGCAACGTCGCACCGTGCGTGGCGGGGCCGCGCCGCGCCTCCTGGCCGCCCGATCGTGAGCAGAAGATGTCAGGACGCTCTCCCCGACCCGACCATTTCTGCTCACGAAGCGCGCGCGCCCCGCGGGCGGAGCAGCTGGCTGGCCCCGCCCGTCAGTCGGCGGGGCCGGCGTGCTCGATGCGGGCGCTCGCCGTGGCCATGTGGTCGTCCATCGCCCGCTGCACCGCGAGCACGTCCCCGGCCCGGAGCGCCTCGAGGATCGCACGGTGCTCCTCGTACGCGGCCTCGGTGGCCTGGCGGGTCCGGACACGACGGCCGACCCACACGCTGAGCATCGAGCGGAGGCTCTGCAGCAGGTCGGCGAGCACGTCGTTCCCGGCGGAGCGGGCGAGCAGCACGTGGAACCGGACGTCGGCGTCGATGAAGGCGTCCGGGTCGTCGAGCGCCTGGTGCTGCCGGTCGATGTAGGTCTGGAGCTCGTCGAGCTGCGCCGGCGTCGCACGCTGGGCGGCGAGGATCGCCGCGGTGCGTTCGAGCGACGACCGGACCTCGAGCAGCTCCCGGGTCCGGTTCGACGCGAGCATGAGCCCCCACGACAGGGTCGTCGGCAGCAGGTCCGAGGTCCCGCCCTGCAGGTACGTGCCGGAACCCGGGCGGATCTGCACGATGCCGAGGATCTCGAGCGCCGCGAGGGCCTCTCGCACGGCGGACCGACCGACCCCGAGCCGTTCGGCCAGCACCCGCTCCGAGGGCAGGCGTGAACCCGGTGCCAGGTCGCCGGCGGTCAGCAGGGAGACGAGCTGTCGGGCGACCTCGGAGGCGGGGGAGCCCGTCGGCACCGACTCGAGTTCGAGGCGGATGTTGAGCGGGTCGTCCGGGCTGAACGCGGGCATGCAGTGAGCGTACCGGTCGGTCAACCGGTTGCGGTGGGACTCCCTGCCGAACCGTGGCGGCACCGAATGGTCAACCGGTTGACAAGTTTGGAGTGACCGCGCACACTGGTCCGTGCGCACCGATGCGTCACCTCCGTCCCCGGCGCAGCAGCCGACCGGAGCACCACCCCACCCGAGCAGGAGTCATCGTGGACATCCCCGCCACGCGAGGCATCCCCACCTCGGTCGTCGAGAAGACGGCCATCCGCAAGATCGCGATCCGCATCGTGCCCTTCGTGGCGCTGATGTTCTTCATCAACTTCCTCGACCGCACCGCGATCTCCTTCGCGGCCCCGAACGGCATGGAGGCCGACCTCGGCCTGACCGCCGCGCAGTTCGGGTTCGCCTCGGGCGTGTTCTTCATCGGGTACCTCGTGCTCGAGGTGCCGTCCAACCTGGCGCTGCACAAGTTCGGCGCCCGCGTCTGGCTCGCCCGCATCATGATCACGTGGGGCATCGTCTCGCTGCTCTTCACGTGGGTGCAGAACTACCCGCAGCTCGTCGGCCTGCGCTTCCTGCTCGGCATCGCCGAGGCCGGGTTCTTCCCCGGCGCGATCCTGTTCCTGTCGACCTGGGTCCCCGCCCGGCACCGCGGCAAGATGCTCGCGCTCTTCTACCTGGCACAGCCGCTCACCAGCGTGATCGGTTCGCCGCTCGCCGGCTGGCTGATGACCCACGAGGGACTGCTCGGCGGCCTCGCGGGCTGGCGCTTCATGTTCCTCTGCGTGTCGATCCCCGCGATCATCGTCGGCATCCTGTGCCTCTTCGTGCTGAAGGACAAGCCGTCGCAGGCGAAGTGGCTCGACGAGGACGAGAAACTCTGGCTCGAGGGCGCCCTCGCGAAGGAGAACAGCCAGAAGGAGGGGAACGTGCACGGCAAGGGCGGCCTCCGAGCGGCGTTCGGCTCCGGTCGCGTCTGGATGCTCGCCGCCGTGTACTTCGGCTTCATCTACGGTCTGTACGCCCTGAGCTTCTTCCTGCCGACCATCATCGACGGCTTCCAGGAGCAGTTCGGCACCACGTTCGACCTGTTCCAGAAGGGGCTCATCACGGCGATCCCGTACGTGCCCGCTGCCGTCGTCCTCTACTTCTGGTCGCGTGACGCGTTCCGGCGCGGCGTCCGGGTGTGGCACATCGCGGTCCCCGCCCTCGTCGGCGGCCTGAGCATCCCGGTGGCCCTCTACATGAACAGCCCGGCCGCCACGGTCGCCGTCATCGCGATCACCGCGTGCTCGATCTTCGCCGCGCTGCCGAACTTCTGGACCGTCCCGACGCAGTTCCTCACCGGTGCCGCAGCGGCCGCGGGCGTCGCGCTCATCAACACCGTCGGCAACCTCGGCGGGTTCGCCGCGCCGTACATCACCGGCGCCGTCAGCGAGTGGACCGGCGGGTACCAGGCGCCGATGTTCATCGTCGGGTTCTTCATGGTCCTGTCGAGCGTCCTGATGTTCGTCCTCGGCCGGACCACGAAGCGGAACGAGCGACGCGACGCCGACGCTGCCGCGCAGGCCGCGACGACCACGACCCAGGAGTCCCACGCATGACCCGCCTGTTCAACGACCCCGCGGACTTCGCGGACGAGATGGTCGACGGCTTCGTCGCCGCGAACCGCTCCCGGGTGCGGAAGGTCCACGGCGGCGTCGCCCGCTCGACCACCAGCCCCGAGGGGACCGTGGCGCTCGTCGTCGGCGGCGGGTCCGGGCACTACCCGGCGTTCGGCGGACTCGTCGGACACGGGCTCGCGGCCGGTGCGGCGATGGGGAACCTGTTCGCCAGCCCGAGCGCCCAGCAGGTCACGTCGGTCGCGACGGCCTCCGAGCACGGCGGCGGGGTGCTCCTGAGCTACGGCAACTACGCCGGCGACGTCCTCAACTTCGACGCAGCCGCCCGGGCACTCACCGCGGCCGGCATCGACGTCCGCACGGTCCGCGTGACCGACGACGTCGCGAGTGCCCCGAGTGCCGAGGCCCACAAGCGCCGCGGGATCGCGGGGGACCTCTGCGTGTTCAAGGTCGCCGGAGCCGCCGCCGAGCGTGGCGACGACCTCGACACCGTCACGGCGATCGCCGAGCGGGCGAACGACCGCACCCGATCGTTCGGTGTCGCGTTCTCCGGCTGCTCGCTGCCCGGCGCGGACGAACCCCTGTTCACCGTGCCCGAGGGGCGCATGGCGATCGGCATGGGCATCCATGGCGAACGCGGCATCGACGAAGCCGACGTCCCCACCGCGTCCGGACTGGCGGACCTGCTCGTCGACAAGCTGCTCACCGAGCTGCCGTCCGGTGTCGCAGTCGACGGGGCACGCGTCGTCCCGATCCTCAACGGCCTCGGTTCCGTCAAGTACGAGGAGCTCTTCGTCGTGTTCGACGCCGTGCAGCGCCGACTGACCGCGGCCGGCGCACTCGTCGTCGAGCCCGAGGTCGGGGAGCTCGTCACGAGCTTCGACATGGCCGGCGTCTCGCTGACGCTGTTCTGGCTCGACGACGAGCTCGAGGAACTCTGGGCCGCCCCGGCCGACAGTCCCGCCTACCGCAAGGGCGGTGCCGTCCCGCAGGAGCCCGTGTCGTCCGACGTCCTCGAGGCCGGCGTGGTCGTCCCCGTGACCGTCGGCACCGACGAGTCCCGGGTGGCCGCGACCCGCATCGCGACGGCGATCACGGCCGTGCGCGCGACGATCGACGCCCACGCCGACGAACTCGGCCGCATCGACGCCGTGGCCGGCGACGGCGACCACGGGATCGGCATGCAGCGCGGCTCCACCGCGGCGGACGCGGCGGCGCAGGACGCCGCAGCACGCGGCGCCGGTGCCGGATCGGTCCTCGCGATCGCCGGTGACGCCTGGTCCGACAAGGCCGGCGGCACGTCCGGTGCGATCTGGGGTGCGGCCCTGGAGGCACTGGGTCGCGTCCTCGGGGACACCTCGCGCCCGACGGCCACCACCGTCGCCGACGCCGTGCACGCGGCCGCCGAGGCCGTCCTCGCGTTCGGGGCCGTCCCGGGCGACAAGACCATGGTCGACGCGCTCGTCCCGTTCGACGAGGTCCTCACCGCCCGCACCGCGGCCGGCGACGACCTGGTCACCGCCTGGTCCGCCGCGTCCGCCGCTGCCACGACCGCGGCCGACGCCACCGCCGACCTGCTGCCGCGGATGGGCCGCGCCCGGACCCACGGCGAGGACGCGGTCGGCACCCCCGACGCCGGTGCGATCTCGTTCGCCCTCATCACCGCCGCCGTCCTCGCGACGCTCTCCGAGAAGTAAGGAAGACCCCATGACCGAGCAGCAGTTCCGCATCGTCGTCGGCTCCGACGACGCCGGGTTCGACTACAAGGAGATCATCAAGGCCGACCTCGCCACGGACCCGCGCGTGGTCAGCGTCACCGACGTGGGGGTCGACGCGGACGGGCACACCGCCTACCCGCACGTCGCCGTCGACGCCGCACGCATGGTGGCGAGCGGCGAGGCGGACCGGGCGATCCTGATCTGCGGCACCGGACTCGGCGTCGCGATCGCCGCGAACAAGGTCTCCGGCATCCGGGCCGTCACCGCGCACGACTCGTTCAGCGTCGAGCGCTCGATCCTGTCGAACGACGCCCAGGTCCTCTGCATGGGCCAGCGCGTCGTCGGCGTCGAGGTCGCCCGGCGCATGGCGAAGGAGTGGCTCGGCTACACCTTCGACACGTCGTCCGCGAGCGCGTCGAAGGTCGCGGCGATCTGCCACTACGACGGGTCGGCCCCGGTCGGGACCGACGCCTGATGCCCGCGTCCACGGCAGCCGCCCCGCTCACGATCGGGGTGTCGCTGAAGATGTACTTCTCCCACGCCCGGACGCTCGAGTGGGCAGCCGCCGTGGCCGACATCGCCCGGACCCACCCCGCGGTGCAGTCCGGCGCCGTCGAGCTCTTCGTCATCCCGACGTTCCCCGCGCTCGTCCCGGTGCGCGAGGTGATCGGGGACGCCCCCGTGACGCTCGGCGCGCAGGACCTGGCCTGGGCGGACACCGGCGCCTTCACCGGCGAGGTGTCCGGTGCGGAGCTGCGCGAGATCGGCGTCGCGCTCGTCGAGATCGCGCACGCGGAGCGGCGCTCCCTGTTCCACGAGACGGACGAGGAGATCGCCGGGAAGGTGCACGCCGCCTTCCGCAACCACCTGCGGCCCCTGATCTGCGTCGGGGAGGCCACCTGCGCCTCCAGTGAGACCGCCGTGGCGGACGTGACCGCGCAGCTCGACCGGTTCCTGGCGACCGCGACCGCGGACGGTCTCGCCGGGCCGATCATCGCGGCGTACGAACCCGTGTGGGCGATCGGCGCCCCGGCGCCCGCGCCCGACGAGCACATCGTCGCGGTCCTCTCCGGGATCGAGGAGCACCTCGCCTCCCGGCCGGAGCTCGCCGGTTCCGTGGCGATCTACGGCGGCAGCGCCGGACCGGGCCTGCTCACCCGTGGGCAGGGGCGCATCGGCGGGCTGTTCCTCGGACGGTTCGCCCACGACCCCGCCGCCATCCGGACCATCCTCGACGAAGCCGGGCAGCTGGGAGCGACGGCATGACCTCCCTGCTCGGCCTCTCCACCTACGCCTACTTCTGGCGGATGTCCGACCGCGTGCCGGACCCGATGTCGCTCGATGACGCGATGCGGGACGCAGCGGCGCACGACGGCGTCGACCTCATCCAGATCTGCGACCACCTGCCGCTCGACACCGCCTCGGACGACCGACTGGCCGCGATCCGGGCATTGGCCGACGAGCTCGGGCTCGCGCTCGAGGTCGGCACCCGTGGGACCCACCCGGAGCACCTCGCGCGGTACCTGCACGTCGCGCAGGCGCTCGGCGCGACCCTCGTGCGGAGCATGTGGACGAGCGGCGACGACCAGCCCGACGCCCTCGAGACCGAACGTCGACTCCGCCGGGCGCTCCCCGCGTACGAGGCCGCCGGGGTGACGCTCGCGCTCGAGACCTACGAGGTCGTCGCCACCGAGGACCTCGTCGCCGTCGTCCGGGCCGTCGGCTCCGGCCACCTCGGGATCTGCCTCGACCCGGCGAACACCGTCGCGCGGCTGGAACACCCCGCCGACGTGGTCGCCGCGGCCGCCCCGTACACCCGCAACTGGCACGTCAAGGACTCCGGGTTCACCCGCTCACCGGGCTGGGTCGGGTTCCAGTACACCGGCGTCCGCACCGGCACCGGTCTCCTCGACTACGACGCCGTCCGCGCCGCGATCGACCCCGACGCACGGGGCATCAACCGCGTGATCGAGTTCTGGCTGCCCTGGCAGGACGAGGCCCTCGGCACCACGGGCGACCCGGCACAGACCACCACCCGCATCGAGGCGGCGTGGACCGAACACACCATCGAGTACATCAGGAGCAAGGAATCATGACCGACACCGTCACCACCCCCCACACCGTCGCTGCCGGATCCGGTACGGCCGACGTCACCGTCGCCGTGATCGGTGCCGGCGGCAAGATGGGCACCCGCGTCTCGAACAACTTCGCCAAGAGCGAGTACACGACGCTCTACAGCGAGGCCTCGCCCGCCGGGCAGGAGCGCATCGAGGCCCTCGGCCGGTCGCTCACCGACAGCGTCGAGGCCGCCAAGGTCGCCGACGTCGTGATCCTCGCCGTGCCGGACGTCCTGCTCGGCAGCATCTCCGAGCAGCTCGTCCCCGTCATGCAGTCGGGTGCCAGCATCCTGACCCTCGACCCGGCCGCCGCCTACGCCGGGCTGCTCGCCAAGCGCGAGGACATCCACTACGCCGTGGCGCACCCGTGCCACCCGTCGGTGTTCCTCGAGCGCACCACCAAGGAGGAGTGGGACGACACCTTCGGTGGCATCGCCGCCCCGCAGGAGGTCATCGCCGCCTTCGACGCGTCGGAGTCGCTCGGCGACGAGGGTGACGCCGCCAAGGCGATCGCCGAGGCCGTCATCACGACCATGTACGCGCCCGTCATCCAGGTGCACTGGGTCACGGTGAAGCAGCTCGCCGTCCTCGAGCCGACGCTCGTCGAGACCATCGCCTGCATGATCGGCGACTTCCTCAACGACGCCCTCGAGGAGACCGTCACCGGTGTCGGCGTGCCCCGCGAGGCCGCCCGCGCCATGCTCTACGGCCACACCTGGATCGCCCTGACCAACGGCCTGCGCGGGTCGAACCCGTTCTCGGACGCCTGCCACATCGCGATGGGCTACGGCCGCGAGAAGCTCATCAAGCAGGACTGGAAGCAGGTCTTCGACGACAGCGAGCTCGACAGCGTCATCGCCAAGATGCTCAAGATCGACGCCGTCAAGCGCTGATCGATCCCCGAGACCGGAACGCCCCGCCGACCCCCTTCCGGCGGGGCGTTCCCCTCGGTCCCCACACCTCGGCGAGTGTGATCGAGGCGACACCCGGCACCGTGAGTGCCTGCACGGCCGCGGCGAACCACGCGGCGGCGGCCGCGGAGTGCTGCTGCGGATCCGTCGCGTCCGGCACGGACTGCGGCCCGTAGCCGGCCTCGACCGTCGCGTCTGTCACGGCCCGACGCGGTGACGTCGCCACCGCGTTGAACCGCGGACGCAGCGTCACCGGCCCGACGTGGAGCGGCCTGCCGGCGGCCAGCCTGGAGGCGCTCATCACCACCCAGCGCTGCATCCGGATCGACTCGGTCACCTGGGCACGGCTGCGGTCGTGCATCTGCGGCGTCACGCTGAACGTGAGCGGGCCGTCCCAGTCGCCGAACAGGTCGATCGTGCGGTTCAGCTCGGTGAAGTGCGCGCGTGTCCCCGCCACGACGTCGAGTCCCTCGTGTGCGGCCGCCGCCTCCCGGAGCGCCCGCTGCAGCGCCGTGGTCGTCAGGTGCGACGACGGGTCGAACGCGCCGATGCGCTCCACCGGCCCGGACGCCAGGACTTCGTCGACCGCGGCGCGCAGCAGTGCCGGGTCGTCGGTGACGAACCGCACGTCGAGCGGCGCGCCTCGGGCGTCCCGCCTGGCGGAGGCGAGCACCGCGGCGACGTCGGGGTCGCCGAGGACGGGCTCGACCAGGATCGGCACGCCGCCGGGGAGTGCCTCGTCGTCCGCGCGCGCAGCGGCCGGGGCGGAGGCGGCCAGCAGCTGGAGGGTCGGGGGAGGGGTGACCACGGAGGTCGGGGCCGGCCCGTCGAGCGCGGCGAGGTCCGGGGCGGGGGAGGGCGCGCCTCCCGGGTGTCGCACCGCGCGCAGCGTGAGCGCCTGGTGGACGACGGCACCGGCGTCGAGCGCGACGGGGAAGGGCTCGGCCAGCGGCGTCGAGTAGGTCTTGAACGAGGCGTCGGTCCAGTTGCGCTGGTCCTCCATCTCGAACACGTCGCCGGTGAGGTCGAGCGTGCAGTCCGCGCCGCCGGTCGTCCAGGCGTACCCGGCGACGTCGGTCGAGGGTTGGTGCGGGGCGATCCAGAATGGGAACGTGTGCGCCGTGGCGGGCGCTGCCGGGTGGCGGACCGTGAACGAGGAGCCGGCGAGGGTCGGCGGGTGCAGGACGACCAGGCCGATGCGGTTGCGGCGGAACGGCGCCGTCGTGGTGGCGGTCGCGTCGACGTGCAGGGTGTCGTCGTCGACCGTGAGGTCGAGGGTGGTGCGGAGGACCTCGGCGTCGTCGAAGGCGCTCGTCACCTCGATGCGGGCAAGGGCCCGGGCCCGCGCGTGCCCGTGTTCGTCGGTCGCGTCGGCGTGGGTGTCGGTGTCGGTCGTCCGGCGGGTGACGGTGTCGTCGGCGGTGCGCCAGTCCTGGTCGCGGGTGACGAACCGGATGCCGCGCAGCACCGGCACCCCGTCGTGACTGACGTCGGCGAGCTCGGCGCCGCGGAGGGTCACCCGCCACGGTCCGACGGCGAGCACGTCCTCCGCGGTCGAGTCCGCCCACGCACCGTCGTCGGTCATGTCCCTTTGCTACCAGTCGGTCAACCGGTTGCGCAATGATGTGTCCAGGAGCGACGTCGCTCCGAGGACGGGGCACTGCCGCCCCGAGGACGGAGCGCACGCATGGCCGGACGACTGACCGGGAAGACCGCCCTGGTGACCGGGGCCGGATCGGGGATCGGGCGGGCCATCGCGGACCGGTTCGTGGCCGAGGGGGCGCGGGTCGTGTACGCGGACCGGGACGCCGCGGCTGCTGCTGCTGCGAGTGCGGCGGCTGCCGCGGCTGCCACTGCCGACTCGGCGATCGAGCTCACCGTGGACATCGCGGACGAGTCGAGCGTCGCGGCCGGCTTCGCCACCCTGGTCGCCCGCGGCGCCGTGCCGGACGTCGTCGTCGCCAACGCCGGCGTGCAGCTCTTCGGCCACGACGCCAGGGTCGCCGACGTCTCGCTCGAGACCTGGAACCGCACGCTCGCGGTGAACCTGACGGGCACCTTCCTCACCGTGAAGCACGCCGTCCGGGCGATGCTCGCGGCCGGTGGCGGCGGGTCCGTCATCGTGACGGGGTCGCCGACCGGCCTGAACGGCGAGGGCGCCGACTTCGCCGCCTACTCGTCCACGAAGGGCGGCGTCCACGCGCTCGTCCGCGCCACAGCGATGGCGTACGCCCGTGACGGCATCCGCGCCAACACCGTCGTGCCGGGCTACACCGAGACGGCGCTCGTCCAGGCGATCTCGGGCGACCCCGAGTCCCGCGCGGCGATCGTGTCGCGGACGCCGCTCGGCCGGGCGGGGACCCCGGACGACGTCACCGGGATCATGGTGTACCTCGCGAGCGACGAGTCGTCGTACGCGACCGGCGCGCTCTTCCGCGTCGACGGCGGCATGACGAGCCTGTAGCGCCGCGCCGCGCCGCGCTGCTCGATGGTGAGCAGAAATGGTCGGGTCCGCTCGACCGACCCGACCATTCCTGCTCACGAAGTGCGCGCGCGCCCGGGGGTCAGGCGTGCCCGCGTGCCGCGAGCAGCGCGCCGAGCGCCGCCGCACCGCGCTCGGCATCGGCGACCGTGACCACCCGCGCTCCGCCGCCCCGGAGCCGGACGACGAGCCCCGGCCCCGAACGGACCACGTACGCCACACCCCGGCCGGAGATCCGGTAGCCCCACCCACCCCACTGCCCGGGCGACACCTGCTCCCACCCGCACGACTCGATGCGGTCGAGCGGGACCCGCACGAGGGGGATCCGCGTCCACGTCGAGGTCAACCGGAAGCCGCGCCGATCGACCGTGCACTCGACCCGCGCGAGCACCGCCACCGCGATCCCGGCGAGGACGAGCAGCCCGCCCGACACCGCGGCCGCGCCGACGTCGGCGGACGCGGACGCGGACGCGGTGGCCCAGGCCGCGACGACGCCGCCGACGACGAGGACCACGCCGAGCCCCGCGAACCAGGCGCTGCCGACCCGTGCACGCCAGGCGACCCGGGCGTCCGTCGGGACGTCCAACGGAGGGACGACGTGCGCGGGGACCGGCGCTGCCGTCCGGACGAGCGCGATCGTCGGCGGCACCGCCACGGCGACACCGACCGCGAGCGTGAGGACGGCCCACCACACCGGGAACGTCGGGTCGTCGACGCGGTTCACGATCGCCTCGGCGATCCACGCGGTCGCGACGGACCCGCTCAGGAGGTTCGCCACCAGCAGCAGGGTCGCCCACGTCCGGCGGTCGCTGCGTCCGAGCGCCACCACCGCGAGTCCGACGGCGACCAGGGCCAGCACGAGGGACCCCCAGAAGAACGGCCACGGCGACCCCCAGGCGTCGGCGACACCGTCCGCGCCGAAGTGCGTCGCCACCCGTGCCGGCAGCGCGGGTCCGAGCGTGAGTGCCGTGACGACCAGCGCGACGGCCACCGCCGCGCTCGGTCCCACCACGGCCAGTCGTGCGCCGGTCCCCATCGTCCGAGTCGTCATCGTGCCCCCTTGATCATCGCGTACAGGTCGTCGAGCGGGACCCCGAGGGTCTCCGCCTGCTCACGGAGCTCCACCACCAGCGACCGCAGCCGGTCGAACGACGCGTTGCCCGATCGCAGCACCGTGGCACCGCGGCCCCGGCGCAGCTCGATGAGCCCGTCGTCCTGCAGCTGGGCGTAGGCCCGCAGCACCGTGTGCATGTTGACGTCGACGGCGGCCGCGAGTTCGCGCGCGGACGGCAGCCGCTCGCCGTTCCGGAACTCGCCGCGGGCGATCGCGTGCCGGATCTGGGCGGCCACCTGGTCCGCGAGCGATGCCCGCGCTCCGGGGTCGACGGTGATCAACATGTTTGCATTGTATGCGAACAATCCAGTCCGTGCCGACAGCGGTCCGTCCGGATAGCGCGGGCTGGGTGTCCGGTCCACGTGGGCTGTCCGGCACGCGCGTACCGTCCCTGGAGAAGACGGCATCGATCCGCGTCCTCCCGACGCTCCGATGGCACCTCCTTGACCCTGAGGCCGTTCTGGACGTCGGCATCCATGAGGCCGAGGCGGAGCCGGGCTCGCGAGCAGGGAGCACGCCATGAGCAGCCAGGAACTGAGCAGCTACGAGTCGAACGCCGACGTCCAGCCGGTGCGGGTGACCACGTACCGACACCTCCGACGGGCCACACGCCGCGGTTGGGCGGTCCCCGTCGAGTCCGAGCCGTCGCTCGCCGACCTCGTCGGGGAACGATCGCCTGGTGGTCCGGAGCGACGGTGATCCCCGCGGCGGACCGGCCGCCGGCGGAGTCCTCGACCGCGGAGGTCCGTCGGACCTCCGTCCGGGAGATCCTCCAGAGCGGCACCGACCCCGATGAAGCACTCGAGTTCTACCGCGGCGTGTACGACGGCCACGACATGGCCTTCGCCCCTTCCTCGTCGCCGTTCGGCTTCCGGTACCGCGCCACCGGGGACGGTCGCCTGAGCCTCCGCACGTCGTCGGTGTCCGCCGCTCGGTCCGGCTTCCTCGCACCCGAACGGCAGTACCTGCTGGCGTGGTCGGTCGAGGGCGGCATCGTGGTGGACGACGACGTGCTCCTCCGCGCCGGCGTGCCCGTGATGTACCCGGCCGGACGCCCCTTCCACGTCTCGGCACCGGCGGGGACGAAGCACCTCGTGCACTTCGACGCGGACTTCCTCGAGGCCGTCGCGGTCGTGGGCACCGACGCCGCCCCCGTGCCCCTCGCCTTCCCCGTGACCGTGTCCGCCGAACGCCTCGCGCCGCTGCAGGCCGTGCTGCGCGAGGTCGCCCGTCCGCTGCTCGACGTCGCCGTGGTCGACGCCGACCGCGCCGCGCTCGACCTGCGGCTCGCCGAGGCGGTGCTCGGCGCCTTCCGCTCCGATGCCGACCGCCGGGGGACCGCTGCGCCCGCCGGGACGGTCGAACGTGCGAAGGCGTTCATGTACGCGCACTTCGACCGGACCATCGCGGCCACCGACATCGCCGCCGCGGCCGAGGTCAGCGTCCGGACCCTGCAGGAGGGCTTCCAACGACGCGAGGGCAGCACGCCGATGGCGTACCTCCGCGACCTGCGCCTCGAGAAGGCCCGCCTCGGCCTGCAGCTCGCGGACCCCCGCGAGACCTCCGTGGCCACCGTCGCGCACTCCTGCGGCTTCCGGCACATGGGGCGCTTCTCGGGGTCGTACTTCTCGATGTACGGCGAGTACCCGGGGGACACCCTCCGCGGTCGGAGACGACTCATCGCCGCCGCGGATATCGTCGGGTGATGCCACCAGAGACGCGTCCCGTCGTCACCGACGACACCGAGTTCGCCGTCCGCGGCGCGGGCGCTCCCGTCCTCGTCGTGCACGGCACCCCCGGCGGGATCGACGTCGCCGAGATCATGGCGCGGTTCCTGCCGTCCGCCGACTTCCGTGTCGTCACGCTCTCACGTCCCGGGTACCTCGGCACCCGGGTCCGACCGGGCCACGACTCGCTCGACGACGAGGCCGATCGGTACGTCGAGGTCCTCGACGCGCTGGACATCGACCGCGTGGCGGTGCTCGCCTGGTCGGGCGGGGCGCCTGCCGCCTACCGGTTCGCCGTCCGCCACCCCGAGCGGGTCCACTCCCTCGTCGTGGCGGCCGGACTGACCGGTCCCTGGACGCCTCCGGAGGTCTCCGCACCGGAGCGCCTGGTCGGCGGCACCCTCCTCGGCGCCGCGCTCGCCCGGGCCGCCGCGCGACTGGTGCCCGGCGTCGTCGTGCGCCTCGCGGTCTCGGGCGTGAGCTCCCTGCGCGGTCGACGGCTCCGCGAGCACGTCCGCGGGATCCTGCGCGATCCGGAGCGTCGCACGTTCCTGCTCGACCTCGCCCGCACCGGCAACACCGCGGGCCCGCACCGTGCCGGGTGGGAAGCCGACGTCCGGAACCTCGGCGCGGTGACCGACCTCGACCTCGGAGCCGTCCGGGCCCCGACACTGCTGCTGCACGGTGACGCGGACGTCGACGTCCCGCCGTCCAACAGCGTCCGGGCGGCGGACGAGGTGCCGGGAGCGGAGCTCCTCGTCCTGCCCGGCGGCACCCACTTCGCGCTCTGGGACCACCCGGACGCCAGCGCCGTGCAGGACCGGGTGCGGAGCCACCTGCGGGTCAGTCGCCCCTGACCCGCAGGACCTCGAGCAGGACGTCGAGTGCGCGATCGAGCTGCGGCAGCGTCAGCGCGCCGTAGCCCAGGACGATCCCCGCCGGTGCGCTCCCCGGCGACACCTCGTACTCCTCCACCGCGCTCACCAGCACACCGGACCGCGCCATCCGGGCGACCACGTCGCGCCCCGCCGCCCGACCCGACCACGTCAGGACCGCGTGCAGCCCGCCGTCCAGGGCACGCGCCTCCAGGCCCGCGACCGCTGCGACGCGCGTCGCGACCCGCTCGCGCCGATGCGTGTAGTCCCGGCGCACGCGGCCGAGGTGACGGCGGAGGGCGCCCGTGCGGAGGAGGTGCGCGAGCGCGATCTGCACGGGTTCCGCCACCACGGGTCCGCGAGCGAGGCGCGAGGCGGCGACGGCCTCGTGCACCGGCCCCGGTGGCAGGACCACGTAGCTGCAGCGCAGCCGTGGATCGAGGGTCTTCGAGAACCCGCCGACGTGCACCACGACGCCCGTCGCGTCGAGTGCCGCCAGCGCCGGGACAGGGGAGCCGCGGTGCCGGAACTCCGAGTCGTAGTCGTCCTCGACCACGACCGCCCCGGTGCGCGTCGCCCAGTCGAGCAGGCGGAACCGTCGTGCCACCGGCATCACCGAGCCGAGCGGGTACTGGTGCGTCGGCGTGACGACGACCGCGTCCACCGGGCCGATGCGGCCGAGGACGTCGACGTCGATCCCGTCGCCGTCCACCGGGACACCCACGAGGGTGGCTCCGGCGCTCGTCATCGCCCGACGTCCGGAGCGGTAGCCGGGATCCTCGACGGCGACGACCGGCGCCCGACCCAGGCGGTTCCGGAGTCCCTCGGTGACGAGCGAGAGCGCCTCGGCCGTGCCGGCGGTGACCACGATCCGGCCGATCTCCGGGGCGAACCCGCGAGCGAGGCCGAGCTGGGCAGCGATCTGCGCGCGGAGCTCCGGGAGGCCGGCCGGGTCGGACAGTGCGTTGCGGAGCGGGGCGTCCGCAGCGGCGCGCCAGGCGGCCCGCCAGTCGCGGGCGGCGATCGCCGTGACCGCCGGGATCCCGGGGCGGGCGTCGAGGAGGTCCGCGCCGGTACCCGCCGAGCCGTCGGCGTGCCCGTCCGTGCGCCCCGTCGCGTCGCGCGCAGCGTGCTCGGTGGGCCAGTGGCCCGCACCGACCCCCACCGCCACCCGCGCCACCGCACCCTGCCGCGTCCGGATCCACCCCTCGCCGTCGAGTTGCTCGTACGCCGCGACCACCGTCCCCCGCGCCACCCCCAGCTCCGCCGCGAGGACGCGGGTCGACGGCACTGCGTCCCCGGCCACCAGCGTCCCGTCCTGCACCATCGCCCGGACGCGCGCGACGACCCCGGCGGTCTTCCCGAACTGGTCCACCTGAGCACTCCCGATCTGGTCCACGAACCGGACCGGTCCTGACCCTAGCGTTGCCCGCATGCGCACCACGAGCCTCCCGTCCGACCCCGCCGACTCCGCCGTCCCGTCGCTCGCCGTCCGCCGCCTCCGCGACCGCCAGTCCCACGACCCCGCCGACCTCGACGCGATCCTCGCCGAGGCGATCGTCGCGCACGTCGGCTTCGTCCGCGACGGTCACCCGCTCGTCCTGCCGTTCCTCTGCGGCGTCGGCGACCTCGGCGCCGGCCCCGTCCTGCTCCTGCACGGCTCGACCGGCGGCGGTCTCTTCCTCGACGCCGGCGCCGCGGGTGTCCCCGTCAGCGCCACGGTGACCCACGTCGACGGCCTGGTGTTCGCACGCTCGACCTTCGACAGCTCCGCGAACTACCGCAGCGCCGTGGTCGTCGGCAACGCCGCCGTGGTGCCGGACGACCTGCGGACCGAGGCGCTCTGGCAGGTCGCCGACCACCTCATGCCCGGACGCCGCGACGAGGTCCGCGAGATGACCGCCAAGGAGGTCCGTGCCACCCAGGTCCTCCAGCTGCCCCTCGAGCACGCGAGCGTGAAGATCCGCGCCGCCGGCGTCGGCGAGTCGGTCGACGACGCCGAGGACCAGGCGGTCTGGGCGGGCGTCCTCCCGCTCGCGGTCACCGCCGGGGCGCCGATCCCGGGGGACATCTCGGGGGACGCGCCGGTCGACGAGTCGGTGCGCGCCCTGGCGTCCCGCCTCGACGACCTGGCACGGGCTCGGGAGGCGCGGATCGCCGCCGCCATGCGGCCCACCCCCGCATGAGCCGCGTCCGGAGCGGTGCGGGCCGGTTCTGAACGGGCTGCGAGGAACGCCCGAGCCTGTGACGAACCGCAGGAACCCGCGGCGAGTGCCCAGTGGGGCCCAGGTTCGTGACCAATACGTTATCTTCCCGAGTCGCCTCGTCATCTGCTCGGGCCGGCTCGTCCGACCCGGAAGGAACCATGGGACGCCACGCACTGCCCGCAGCCCCCGACGGCGCGGCCACCACCGAAGCCGTCGAACTGCGCCGTCCCCGCGGACGTCGTTCCGCGTTCGGCCCCGCCGTGGCCCGCTCGACCTTCGTGGAGCACGAGAAGCCGGCGCGCAGCGTGTCCCTGTCGAACACCCGCCCGGTCGCCTCGACGGCCGTCGCCGGAGCGGCCGTGCTGTCCCGGTCCGCAGCGCTCCGGGCCGAACGGGCGGTCGACCCGCGGCACGTCCGCCGGGCTGCCAACGCGAAGCGCGCAGCGGTGCTCCTCGCGCCCGCACTGGCCATCACCTCGAGCCTGACGCTCGCGGTCCCGGCGAACGCCGCGACCCCGTCGACCGACGCGCACCACGGGACGACCACCTCGCAGCACACGCAGACCTACACCGTCGCCCGGGACGTCCAGGTCCCCGTGGTGTCGACGGACGGCATGACGACGACCACGACCGTGGTGTCCTACCCGACGATCGTGACGAAGTTCGGCGTCAGCACCCAGCAGGCGGAGGACGCGATCTCCAAGATCCTCTCCGCCGGTGGCGACCGGGCCACAGTGGTCTCCACCGCCTTGCAGTACATGGGCGACCCGTACGTCGAGGGCGGCGCGAGCCACGAAGGCATCGACTGCTCCGGCTTGACGATGGTCGCGTACGCGGCCGTCGGGATCCCGCTCGTGCACTACGTCCCGACGCAGGACGCCGCCGCGACGACGATCCCGGAGTCCGAGGCGCAGCCCGGCGACCTCGTCGTGTACGACAACGAGGACCACGTCGGCATCTTCCTCGGCGACGGACTGGTGCTCCAGGCGCCGCACCCCGGCGCGGTCGTCGACATCGTGCCGATGTACTCCGCGGCGCACCACTTCGCCCGGGTGCTCCCCGCCGGCAGCTGACCGGCACCCGCGGGGCGTCGTCGTCCCGTAAACTGGAGTGATGGCCTCCGAGACCCGCACCCCCTTCGAAGAGCAGCGCTCTGCTCGTCCGCAGGTGCGTCCGCGCACCGAGGGCTGGACGCAGGCCACCGGGACCGACGGCCGGCCGCTGCTGCAGTTCGCGTCCCCGAAGCGTGGCAAGCCGCCCGTGCACCTCGCCGACATGACGGTCGCCGAGCGTGAGGCGAAGGTCGTCGAGCTGGGGCTGCCGAAGTTCCGCGCCAAGCAGCTCTCGACCCACTACTTCACGCACTACACGTCCGACCCCGCGCAGATGACCGACTTGCCGGCCGCCCAGCGCGAGGAACTCGTGGCGGGCATGCTGCCGCCCCTCCTCACCGAGACCCGTCGTCTGGCGACGGACAAGGGCGACACGATCAAGTTCCTCTGGAAGCTCCACGACGGGGCGCTGGTCGAGTCGGTGCTCATGCGGTACCCGGGGCGCATCACGCTCTGTGTCTCGTCCCAGGCGGGGTGCGGGATGAACTGCCCGTTCTGCGCGACCGGGCAGGCCGGGCTGACCCGGAACATGTCCACGGCCGAGATCATCGAGCAGATCGTCCGTGCCAACGCCGCCATCGCCGCGGGGGAGCTCGGCGGTGATCCCCGCAAGGGCGGGAAGGACCGCGTCGACGCCGAACGCGTGACGAACATCGTGTTCATGGGCATGGGGGAGCCGCTCGCGAACTACAAGCGCGTGATGGACGCCGTCCGGATCATGGTCGCGCCGCAACCCAACGGTCTCGGCATGAGCGCCCGCGGCATCACCGTGTCGACCGTGGGGCTCGTCCCCGCGATCAACAAGCTCGCCGACGAGGACATCCCCGTCACCTTCGCGCTCTCCCTGCACGCGCCCGACGACGAACTCCGCGACGAGCTCATCCCGGTGAACTCGAAGTGGAAGGCGGACGAGGCGATCGACGCCGCCCACAACTACTTCGTCAAGACGGGCCGACGTGTCTCGATCGAGTACGCGCTCATCAAGGACATGAACGACCACGCGTGGCGTGCCGACCTGCTCGCCGAGAAGCTCAACAAGCGCGGCAAGGGGTGGGTGCACGTGAACCCGATCCCGCTCAACCCGACGCCCGGCTCGGTCTGGACCTCGTCCGAGGTCCACGTGCAGGACGAGTTCGTCCGGCGACTCAACGCCGCCGGCATCCCGACGACCCTCCGCGACACCCGCGGCAAGGAGATCGACGGTGCGTGCGGGCAGTTGGCTGCGGCCGAGTAGGTCGGTCCGGTTCGGTTCGTTCGTTCGGGAGGCACGGTGCGGGTTCGCACCGTGCCTTCCGTCGTTCCCGGCGCAGGTCGGCACTGCCCGCACCGCGCGATCCCCGAGTTTCCGGGCCTCGCAGAGCCGACACGCCCGGGATGTGGCCCGGGTTGGTGCTGCCGTTCACCTCTGCGTAAAGTAATCACTCGTTGCCGCTGAGGCGGAGAACGGAACGGCCGAGACGGTCACCTGGTCAAAGACCCGGAGATCTTGTCCACCACGGTTCTTCCCCGGGCAACGAAAGCCAAAAGCCTCTCTGGCGGAACCTCTTTCGGGGTCGAGTGGGGAGTGCGTCTGGTCCTTGAGAACTCAACAGCGTGCACATTGTCAATGCCAATTTATTGACCCCGTGACTCATCAGCTTGCTGGTGGGTTCGGAGACAATTCCTTTTGGATTGAAGATTGTCAGTAGACAGTCAACAGTCAGAATCAACTCGCTGACATCTTCGGGTGTTGGTTGTAATTTTTTACGGAGAGTTTGATCCTGGCTCAGGACGAACGCTGGCGGCGTGCTTAACACATGCAAGTCGAACGATGATGCCCAGCTTGCTGGGTGGATTAGTGGCGAACGGGTGAGTAACACGTGAGTAACCTGCCCCTGACTCTGGGATAAGCGTTGGAAACGACGTCTAATACTGGATATGATCACTGGCCGCATGGTCTGGTGGTGGAAAGATTTTTTGGTTGGGGATGGACTCGCGGCCTATCAGCTTGTTGGTGAGGTAATGGCTCACCAAGGCGACGACGGGTAGCCGGCCTGAGAGGGTGACCGGCCACACTGGGACTGAGACACGGCCCAGACTCCTACGGGAGGCAGCAGTGGGGAATATTGCACAATGGGCGAAAGCCTGATGCAGCAACGCCGCGTGAGGGATGACGGCCTTCGGGTTGTAAACCTCTTTTAGTAGGGAAGAAGCGAAAGTGACGGTACCTGCAGAAAAAGCACCGGCTAACTACGTGCCAGCAGCCGCGGTAATACGTAGGGTGCAAGCGTTGTCCGGAATTATTGGGCGTAAAGAGCTCGTAGGCGGTTTGTCGCGTCTGCTGTGAAATCCCGAGGCTCAACCTCGGGCTTGCAGTGGGTACGGGCAGACTAGAGTGCGGTAGGGGAGATTGGAATTCCTGGTGTAGCGGTGGAATGCGCAGATATCAGGAGGAACACCGATGGCGAAGGCAGATCTCTGGGCCGTAACTGACGCTGAGGAGCGAAAGCGTGGGGAGCGAACAGGATTAGATACCCTGGTAGTCCACGCCGTAAACGTTGGGCGCTAGATGTAGGGACCTTTCCACGGTTTCTGTGTCGTAGCTAACGCATTAAGCGCCCCGCCTGGGGAGTACGGCCGCAAGGCTAAAACTCAAAGGAATTGACGGGGGCCCGCACAAGCGGCGGAGCATGCGGATTAATTCGATGCAACGCGAAGAACCTTACCAAGGCTTGACATACACCGGAAACGGCCAGAGATGGTCGCCCCCTTGTGGTCGGTGTACAGGTGGTGCATGGTTGTCGTCAGCTCGTGTCGTGAGATGTTGGGTTAAGTCCCGCAACGAGCGCAACCCTCGTTCTATGTTGCCAGCGCGTTATGGCGGGGACTCATAGGAGACTGCCGGGGTCAACTCGGAGGAAGGTGGGGATGACGTCAAATCATCATGCCCCTTATGTCTTGGGCTTCACGCATGCTACAATGGCCGGTACAAAGGGCTGCGATACCGTAAGGTGGAGCGAATCCCAAAAAGCCGGTCTCAGTTCGGATTGAGGTCTGCAACTCGACCTCATGAAGTCGGAGTCGCTAGTAATCGCAGATCAGCAACGCTGCGGTGAATACGTTCCCGGGCCTTGTACACACCGCCCGTCAAGTCATGAAAGTCGGTAACACCCGAAGCCGGTGGCCTAACCCTTGTGGAAGGAGCCGTCGAAGGTGGGATCGGTGATTAGGACTAAGTCGTAACAAGGTAGCCGTACCGGAAGGTGCGGCTGGATCACCTCCTTTCTAAGGAGCATCTGGCTCGTCGTGTCCTTCGGGGGACGGTGGGTCCAGGC
Organism: Curtobacterium sp. BH-2-1-1; assembly: GCF_001806325.1. Classification (NCBI taxonomy): domain Bacteria; kingdom Bacillati; phylum Actinomycetota; class Actinomycetes; order Micrococcales; family Microbacteriaceae; genus Curtobacterium; species Curtobacterium sp. BH-2-1-1. The sequence goes on along the minus strand of NZ_CP017580.1, from coordinate 379,556 downwards.
GCCGGATCGAGACGAACGTTCTCGCCGGTAGCTCATGGGTGGAACATTGACAGTGCAGTCGGGAGCGCAGCTTCTGACCTCAGTACGCCGGGGCCTTCGTGGTTCGGGTTGGAACGGGTTGGGGGTGAGCGGGTCGGCTGGTGCACGTTGTTGGGTCCTGAGGGACCAGGCTTCCCGGCCGAGTGTGGTCGGGGGTTGAGCCGTGATTGGGGCCTTTGGGTTCTGGTTGGGTTCTTCGGTGGGCCGCATGATGCTGGGAGCGTTGTTCCTGGGGGAGTGTGGTGCCGATCGTATGTTGAGAACTACACAGTGGACGCGAGCATCTTAGATCGCTCGTGACGATGATCAGGCCCTTTGGGTGTGGTGATTGTTCGAGTCGATCGCAATTTTAATCTTTGTGGTCAAGTTTCTAAGAGCAAACGGTGGATGCCTTGGCATCTGGAGCCGAAGAAGGACGTAGAAATCTGCGATAAGCCTCGGGGAGCTGATAATCGAGCTGTGAGCCGAGGATTTCCGAATGGGGAAACCCCGCTGGGCGCTTTTGTGACCTGGTGACTCCCGCCTGAATATATAGGGCGGGTAGAGGGAACGTGGGGAAGTGAAACATCTCAGTACCCACAGGAAGAGAAAACAACATGTGATTCCGTGAGTAGTGGCGAGCGAAAGCGGATGAGGCTAAACCGATCATGTGTGATAGCCGGCGGGCGTTGCATGGTCGGGGTTGTGGGACACGTCGCTCAGTTCTGCCGGACTGGGGCGGTTACAGCGCATCATAGTCGAACCGGTTTGAAAGCCGGGCCGTAGTGGGTGCCAGCCCCGTAGACGAAATGGTGTTATGGCCGGATGTGTATCCCAAGTAGCACGGGGCCCGAGAAATCCCGTGTGAATCTGTCAGGACCACCTGATAAGCCTAAATACTCCCAGATGACCGATAGCGGACAAGTACCGTGAGGGAAAGGTGAAAAGTACCCCGGGAGGGGAGTGAAATAGTACCTGAAACCGTTTGCTTACAAACCGTCGGAGCCTCCTTGTAGGGGTGACGGCGTGCCTTTTGAAGAATGAGCCTGCGAGTTAGTGATATGTGGCGAGGTTAACCCGTGTGGGGCAGCCGTAGCGAAAGCGAGTCTGAATAGGGCGATTTGAGTCGCATGTCCTAGACCCGAAGCGAAGTGATCTATCCATGGCCAGGTTGAAGCGACGGTAAGACGTCGTGGAGGACCGAACCCACTTCAGTTGAAAATGGAGGGGATGAGCTGTGGATAGGGGTGAAAGGCCAATCAAACTTCGTGATAGCTGGTTCTCTCCGAAATGCATTTAGGTGCAGCGTTGCGTGTTTCTCGCCGGAGGTAGAGCTACTGGATGGCCGATGGGCCTCAACAGGTTACTGACGTCAGCCAAACTCCGAATGCCGGTGAGTGAGAGCGCAGCAGTGAGACGGTGGGGGATAAGCTTCATCGTCGAGAGGGAAACAACCCAGACTACCAACTAAGGCCCCTAAGCGTGTGCTAAGTGGGAAAGGATGTGGAGTTGCATAGACAACCAGGAGGTTGGCTTAGAAGCAGCCACCCTTGAAAGAGTGCGTAATAGCTCACTGGTCAAGTGATTCCGCGCCGACAATGTAACGGGGCTCAAGCACACCGCCGAAGTTGTAGATTTCGCACACTCGATAAGCCTTCGTGGTTCAGTCGTGCGGAGTGGTAGGAGAGCGTCGTGTGGCGAGTGAAGCGGCGGAGTGATCCAGCCGTGGACGCTACACGAGTGAGAATGCAGGCATGAGTAGCGAAAGACGGGTGAGAAACCCGTCCTCCGAAAGACCAAGGGTTCCAGGGCCAGGTTAATCCGCCCTGGGTAAGTCGGGACCTAAGGCGAGGCCGACAGGCGTAGTCGATGGACAACGGGTTGATATTCCCGTACCGGCGAACAACCGCCCAAGCTAATCCAGTGGTGCTAAGAGTCCTAACCCGCATTGACCGGATCCCTTCGGGGTGATGGCGTGCGGTCTAACGCTCGACCCCATGCTGGTGCGGTTAGCGTATGAACAGGTGTGACGCAGGAAGGTAGCTGAGCCAGGCGATGGTATCCGTAAGGTGATCCTGGTGTAAGGATGTAGGGCTGACGATAGGCAAATCCGTCGTCTGTATGCCTGAGATCCGACGCGTACCCGTAAGGGGAAATCAGTGATCCTATGCTGCCGAGAAAAGCATCGACGCGAGGTTGCAGCCGCCCGTACCCGAAACCGACTCAGGTGGTCAGGTAGAGAATACCAAGGAGATCGAGAGAATCGTGGTTAAGGAACTCGGCAAAATGCCCCCGTAACTTCGGGAGAAGGGGGGCCGGACACGTGATGCGGACTTGCTCCGCTGAGCGTTGAAGGCCGCAGAGACCAGTGGGAAGCGACTGTTTACTAAAAACACAGGTCCGTGCGAAGTCGCAAGACGATGTATACGGACTGACGCCTGCCCGGTGCTGGAAGGTTAAGAGGAAGGGTTAGCCTTTGGGCGAAGCTCTGAATTTAAGCCCCAGTAAACGGCGGTGGTAACTATAACCATCCTAAGGTAGCGAAATTCCTTGTCGGGTAAGTTCCGACCTGCACGAATGGCGTAACGACTTCCCAGCTGTCTCAACCGCGAACTCGGCGAAATTGCACTACGAGTAAAGATGCTCGTTACGCGCAGCAGGACGGAAAGACCCCGTGACCTTTACTACAGCTTGGTATTGGTGTTCGGTGTGGCTTGTGTAGGATAGGTGGGAGACTGTGAAGCGGGCACGCTAGTGTTCGTGGAGTCATTGTTGAAATACCACTCTGGTCACTCTGGATGTCTAACGTAGGACCCTGATCGGGTTCATGGACAGTGCCTGGTGGGTAGTTTAACTGGGGCGGTTGCCTCCCAAAGAGTAACGGAGGCGCCCAAAGGTTCCCTCAACCTGGTTGGCAATCAGGTGGCGAGTGTAAGTGCACAAGGGAGCTTGACTGTGAGACTGACAGGTCGAGCAGGGACGAAAGTCGGGACTAGTGATCCGGCAGTGGCTTGTGGAAGCGCTGTCGCTCAACGGATAAAAGGTACCTCGGGGATAACAGGCTGATCTTGCCCAAGAGTCCATATCGACGGCATGGTTTGGCACCTCGATGTCGGCTCGTCGCATCCTGGGGCTGGAGTAGGTCCCAAGGGTTGGGCTGTTCGCCCATTAAAGCGGTACGCGAGCTGGGTTTAGAACGTCGTGAGACAGTTCGGTCCCTATCCGCTGCGCGCGTTGGAAATTTGAGAAGATCTATCCCTAGTACGAGAGGACCGGGATGGACGAACCTCTGGTGTGTCAGTTGTTCTGCCAAGGGCACCGCTGATTAGCTACGTTCGGACCGGATAACCGCTGAAAGCATCTAAGCGGGAAGCCGTCTTCGAGATGAGATTTCCATGCACCTTGAGTGTGAGAGGCTCCCAGCAGACTACTGGGTTGATAGGCCGGATGTGGAAGCGGGGACTAACGACCCGTGGAGCTGACCGGTACTAATAAGCCGAAGACTTGACAATACAACTATTTCCCACACCTTTGGTGTGGGGCTCGCGTCCACTTTGTGGTTCCCGACAGACGATCGGGAACAAGAAACTGAACACCGCGCATGCGCGGAACAGCTTTCGAACTTCCAAGCGATTGGGTCGAAGGTGTTCCGGTGGTCATAGCGAGAGGGAAACGCCCGGTCACATTCCGAACCCGGAAGCTAAGCCTCTCAGCGCCGATGGTACTGCAAGGGGGACCTTGTGGGAGAGTAGGACGCCGCCGGACTCAACGTTACGAATACCAGGGAACCCCTGACCACCACGTGGTCAGGGGTTTTCTGCGTTTGCGGGTCCTCCACAGCCTCTCGTGGCGGTCGGTGCCGGCCGGTAGGATCGTCGTGTCATGACTGCGCCATTCACCACCGCTTCCGGTTCCGATGTCCGTGTCCGCTTCTGCCCGAGCCCGACGGGGACGCCGCACGTCGGACTGATCCGTACTGCGCTGTTCAACTGGGCGTACGCGCGGCACACCGGCGGCAAGCTCGTGTTCCGCATCGAGGACACCGACGCCGCCCGTGACAGCGAGGAGTCGTACCAGCAGATCCTCGAGGCACTGCGCTGGCTCCGGCTCGACTGGGACGAGGGCGTCGAGGCCGGCGGCCCGCACGGTCCGTACCGGCAGTCCGAGCGGACGGACGTCTACGAGGACGTCATCGCGAAGCTCAAGGCCTCCGGACACGTCTACGAGTCCTTCGTCACCCCCGAGGAGATGGAGGCCCGCAACAAGGCCGCCGGGCGTGACCCGAAGCAGGGCTACGACAACCACGAGCGCGACCTCACCGACGCCGAGCGCCAGGCCTTCCGTGACCAGGGGCGTGAGCCGGCACTGCGGCTGCGCGTGCCCGACCGCGACCTGAGCTTCGAGGACCTCGTGCGCGGTGAGATCACCTTCAAGCAGGGCACTTTCCCGGACTTCGTGGTCGTCCGGCCGAACGGTAAGCCGCTGTACACCTTCACCAACCCGGTGGACGACGCGCTGATGGGCGTGACGCACGTGCTCCGCGGCGAGGACCTCCTGTCGTCGACGCCGCGCCAGATCGCCCTGTACGAGGCCCTGTACGAGGTCGGTCTCGCCGAGTTCATCCCGGTGTTCGGGCACCTGCCGTACGTCATGGGGGAGGGTAACAAGAAGCTCTCGAAGCGCGACCCCGAGTCGAACCTGTTCCACCACCGCGCCGCCGGGATGATCCCCGAGGGGCTCGTCAACTACCTCGCGCTGCTCGGGTGGTCGATCGGTCCGGACCGCGACGTGTTCACGGTCGACGAGATGGTCCGGGCGTTCGAGGTCTCCGACGTCAACCCGAACCCCGCGCGCTTCGACCACAAGAAGGCCGAGGCGATCAACGGCGACCACATCCGCCTGCTGGACGCCGACGACTTCCGCGGGCGGCTGCTGCCGTACCTGTCGGGCATCGTGTCGGATCCGGTGACGCCGGAGCAGCTCGAGGTCCTCACGAAGGCGGCGCCGCTCGTCCAGGAGCGCATGCAGCTCCTCGGCGAGGCACCGGGGCTCCTGGCGTTCCTCTTCACGTCGGACGACGCGCTCGAGATCGACGAGGACGCCCTGGGGACCCTCAAGGCCGATGCCGGTGACGTGCTCCGCGCGAGCATCGCCGCGCTGGAGCCGCTCGACGACTGGACGACGGCCTCGATCGAGGGTGCGCTCCGTGCGGCGCTCATCGACGGTCTCGGCCTGAAGCCCCGTGTGGCGTTCGGTCCGCTGCGCGTCGCGGTGTCCGGTCGACGGATCAGCCCGCCGCTGTTCGAGTCGATGGAGATCCTGGGCAAGGAGTCCACCGTCACGCGCCTGCGTCGCCTCGCGGACCGCTGACGTGGCCGAACGGCAGGCTGACGCAGCCGAGCGGCTGACGGTCGACGTCGTCGTCGTCGGTGCCGGCCCGGCCGGGCTCAGCGCCGCCCTCAACCTCGTCCGTGCGAAGCGCACCGTGCTCCTCGTGGACGCCAACCGCCCCCGGAACGCTGCCACGCTGCGGTCGCACGGGTTCCTGACGCGCGACGGTGTCTCACCCCTCGAGCTCCGGAAGCTCGGGCGCGCAGAGGTCGAGGCCTACGCCGAGGCCACGGTCGTGCAGACGGTCGTGGACCGGATCTCGCCGGAGGGCGACCGGTGGCTCGTGCACGGTGCCTGGCGCGGCACCGAGGTCGAGGCGACGGCCCGTGCCGTCGTGCTCGCGACGGGCCTGCGCGAGGAGTTCCCGGCGCTTCCGATGCTCCGCGCGTTCTACGGCACCGCGGTGCACAGCTGCGTCGAGTGCGATGCCTACGAGAAGGCCGGCGAGCCGTTGGCGTTCCTCTGCGAGACGGACGACGTCGTCGACCGCGCCCTGCTGCTCGCGGCGTGGGCGGACGACCTCATCGTGTACACGAACGGCATCGCGCCGCTCGACGACGCCGGCCGTGCCCGCCTGGCCGCAGCGGGCGTGCGCGTCGACGAGCGGGCCGTGGCGGACCTCGAGGGGGACCGCTCCGGGATGACCGGCGTCCGCCTCGCAGACGGGCACGTGGAGCCGCGGACGGGCGGGTTCGTCCGGCCCCGGTGGCACGCCGACCTGGACTGGGTCGACGCGGACCTCCGCCGCGATGCCGAGGGGCTCGTCGTGGTCGACCGCTCCGGACGGACGAGCGTGCCCGGGCTGTACGCCGTGGGCGACGTGACGCCACCCGGACCGGAACAGCTGATCGTGGCGGCCGGCCACGGGGCGGTCACGGCCGCCGCGGTGCACCGGGATCTCGTCGGTGGTCTCACGGACCTCCGGGATGCTGTACAGTAGTTGATCGTGCCCCGGGCAACCGGGACCGAAGGCCTCCGGGCCTTTGGGGTATGGTGTAATTGGCAACACAGCGGTTTCTGGTACCGTCGTTCTTGGTTCGAGTCCAGGTACCCCAGCACTCGTAGAACAAGCCCCCGGGATCTCCCGGGGGCTTGTTCCGTTTCCGGCGCAGAAGCCGCGTGACAGGCCAGGCGACGAACCGACACACCAGGGCGGCCGATCAGGTCAGGACTGCACCCTGCTCTTCCGGTACGCGACCACCCAGTCCACGAGCACGTGCCCGGATGCGTCGGCCGGCACCTCGGCGTCGTGGATGATCGTCTCCGCCTGCAGCGTCACGCGCATCGGCGTCGTGGGCACCGCGCCCGTGACCGTCTCGAGCAGCTCGTCGTCCCAGTAGAAGCGCACCGCGTCGGCGGTCCACTCCACGGTCGCGACGTGCCAGTCGGTCTGCCCGCCGGACACCACCGTCGGGTCCTCGGGCAGGAACGTCATCGCCTCGGTCGTGGGGTCGTAGCTGCCCGGGATCGCCGACACCGGGCGGACGTCGCCGGTGAGGTCACCCTCGGGCCAGTCGATCTCGCCCTCGTTCCAGTCGCCGGACAGCGGCCAGAGGATCATGACGAACTTGTAGCCGGGGACCTCGTCGGCGCGGTACCGGATCGAGACGCGCTGGTGCGTGTACGCCCGGTAGCCGGCGGGGAGGACCGTCGCCACGAGGGGCTGGGACCCGTTGCTGCGGAGGTGGAAGTCGAGCACCGAGTCATGCACCGACACCACCTGGTCGGGGGAGTAGAGCCCCTTGCCCGACGTGTCCCGCATCCCGCTGTACTCCGCCATCCGCGGGTACACCGCGAGGAGTTCGCCGAGCGCGGCGTCGAGGTCGAAGTCCTGCGCGAGGTAGGGGACCCACCGCGTCCCCTCGGACTCGAGCGCCCCGGTGGGCATGCGTTCGGCGCGGGCGACCCCGTCACCGGCACGCGTGGGCAGCACGACGGCCGTGGTGCCGGCGACCACGGCGACCCCCGCGATGCCGGCGATCGTCACACCGCGGCGCAGGAAGGACCGCCGGGTGGTCATCCGGTGACGTGCCCCCGGCTCATGCTGCATCGCGCACCTCGTAGATCCGGACTCCGTCGCGGTCGTAGCGGAGGGTGCCCTCGTCGGCCACGGACCGCTCGATGGCGTCGATCTGCGCGCCGGTGAGCGTCCCGCGGGTGACGGCGTCGGCTCGCTGCGCCGCCGAGAACACGAGCCAGGAGTGTCCGCCCTGGTCGCGGTCCTGCAGGACACCGGAGAGGTCGTCGGCCGTCATGCCCTTCGGGAACCACGCGGCCTCGCTCTGCAGCGAGTCGACCTGGCCCCAGTGGCGGAGGAAGTTCTCGTAGTTCCCGCCGATGATCGACGGGAAGCTGCCGACGGTCGTGAGGGTGTCGTCCGCCTGGAACCGGCCGTCGAGCCACTTCGCCGCGGCCACGTCGGCCGGTGCGGTCTGGTTCGCCTGCTCGGTCTGGAACGTGGCGCCGAGGAACAGCGCGGTGGTCACGGTCAGCACCAGGGCCGTGGCGGCGATCCGGAGCCGGCGGCCGTGGAAGGCGTGGACGGCTGCGATCGCCAGGAACGGTGCGGAGAACAGGACGACGCGGAACTTCGCCTCGCCGCCGTAGCTCTGCCCGAGCACGAGCACGATCGGGCAGGCCGCCAGCCAGAGCACCACGAGGGCGCGTCGGGCGTGCCCACCGCGGACCATCCGGACGAGTCCGATGACGGCGCACACGGCGACGAGTGCCGTGATCCCGAGGACCGCGCGGGACTGCAGGGTCGTCGCGATCGACGGGATGGCGATCGACGTCGACGCGGCGGTGACGTTGCTCACCGGGTCGAAGCCGGTGGTGAGACCGAACTTCTCCTGGATGTAGTCGAGGTTCGGCACGAGGTAGAGCAGGGGGAGCAGCGTCAGCGGGACGGCGAGCCACCAGGGGCGGAGGAAGCCGAGCACGAGGAGCGGCACGAACGCGGCGACGACCACGAACGGGGTCAGCTGGTGCGACGCCGTGATGACGAACTGCAGGACGACGACGAGCGCCACCGCCGCGACCACGGCGGCCCGCGTCGGCGTGGCGACCGCCTCGGCCACGGGGGAGCGGCGTGCACGGAGCAGCCGGCCGGTCAGCGTCGCGCTCCGCCGCCCGATCACGTTGGGCTTGCCACGGAGGACGGTCAGCGCGACGAGGACCGCCGCGAGGAACAGGAAGAACGCGAACGCCTGCGGGGAGTAGTAGTCCTGCCCGACCCAGTTCGCGGCGCTGAACAGGACCGCGGCGACGTACGCCCAGCGGCCGTTCGCACCGAGTGCCCGTGCGATCCCGAGGACGAGCGCCCCGTCGGCGAGGGCGAACGCGAGTTCCGTCCAGCGCACCGGGTCCGCCGCGTCGAGCGTGCCGGTGGCGGCGCCGAGGAACGCGCTGAAGCTGAAGAACCCGGGCCAGCGGTTGTAGATGTCGATCGACGGGTCGACGGCGCCGTGCTGCAGGATGTACGCGGTCACCGCGATGTGCTTGAACACCCACGGCGGTCGGGGCTCGGCGGCGATCAGGTTCGAGGTGCCGTACATGACGAGCAGGAGGACGCCGGAGGACACCGCGCGGACCACCACGTGGTGGCGACGGTCGACGAGTGTCACCAGGGCGACGACGAACACGAGTGCGGCGCCGGCCCACCAGAGGGCGGGCAGTGCAGCCAGGAGGCCCCACTCGCCCAGTCCGGTCGAGTCCGTCTGCGCGACACCCACCGCCCAGAGCGCGGCTCCGGTGACGAGGACGCCCGACGCGGCGACGGTGCGGACCAGGACCGCGGTCGGCAGGGCCGACCGCGTGCGGGCCGACCTGGGCGCGGTGCGTGCGGTCTGGACGCCCTGGCCGAGCGACACCCACCCGGCGACGAGCAGGAGGAGCCCGGCGGCGGGCAGCGGGACCCACTGCCCCGTCCAGACCATCGCGAGCCCGAGGACCGCGTCGATCGCGGCACTGGACGCGACGACGAGTCCGGCGCGCCCGATCGGCTCGCGGAGCCCGAGCAGCCGGACCACCGGCAGACCCGGGACGACCAACAGCGCGACGAGCACGACGGCCGTGCGGAGCGGACCGGACGCGTCGGCCGCGATGAGGGCGGCTCCGGCGAAACCGAGTCCCGCGGCGACGAGGGACGGCACCGGTGAGGTCGGCAGCACGCGGGTTCCGTGGCGGAGCGACATCCTGGTGGGGGTCGTGGTGGCGGTCACTGCTCGACCACCGCGATCGACTGACGCATCGAGCGTCCCTTCGGGTCTGGGCCGGCGACTGGCGGCGGCCTGCGGGTGTCACGACGGTAACCGGGGGCCGAGGGCGCACGGGAGAGCGGTCGCCGGGAAGTGCGGAGGGCCTGCGGCATTGCGGGATCACGCACGCGTAGCGGCCGTCGTGCGAGGAGAAACCGCACGGTTCCGCCTGCTCGTTGACCCCCGCCGTCCCCGCAGCGACGGTGGGACGGCCGGCTGCGACCGCGCACGTCCCCCGACACGAGACAGGCTCTCCCATGACCGACACCATCCAGCGCTCGCTCCCGCCCCGCGTCGAGCTCGCCCGCCCGATGTCGAGCGCCGTCGACCCCACCTGGGGCGGTGCCGTGTGGGTCGGTGCCGTCGACCTCGCCGAGGTCCCCGGGGACGACGCGGGCACGGTGGGGCTGCACGACGCCGCCGGTCACCGGTCGGCCAGGCTCCTCGTCCGCGACGGCGTGGCCCCCCTCGGGTTCGTCGACCTGCCGGTGTCCGACGAGACGGTCGAGGTCGCTGCGCTCCGGGCCGCCGTCGCCGCCCTGCCCGCCGTCCCGCAGCCGCCGATCCCGGTGCGCCTGCCGAGCACGTCCGTCGTCCTGTGCACCCGTGACCGCGCCGACCAGCTCGGCGCCGCCCTCGACTCGCTGCTCGCCCTGGACCACCCCGACTTCGAGGTCGTCATCGTCGACAACGCGCCCTCCGACGAGTCGACGCGCGAACTCGTCGAGGCCCTCGACGACGACCGCGTGCGGTACGTCCGCGAACCCGTCCCGGGCCTCTCGAGTGCACGCAACGCCGGCGTCCTGGCCGCGCGGCACGAGATCGTCGCCTTCACGGACGACGACGTCGTGGTCGACCGGGCGTGGCTCCGTGCCGTCGCCTCGGGGTTCTCCCGCGGGGACGACGTCGTCTGCGTCAGCGGACTCGTCGCCAGCGGTGAGCTCCGCACCCCCACGCAGCGGTACTTCGACGAACGGGTGACCTGGTCGCGCAACCTCGTGCCGCGCGTGCACCGCCTCTCGGCACCGCCCGTCGACCGGCCGCTCTTCCCGTTCGCGGTCGGTGACTACGGCACGGGTGCGAACTTCGCGATGCGGCGGTCGGCGATCACCGACCTCGGCGGCTTCGACGAGGCACTCGGCGTCGGCACGGTCACCGGCGGCGGCGAGGACATCGACATGTTCTCGCGCGTCGTGCTCTCGGGCGCCGCGCTCGTCGTCGAACCCGCGGCGCTGGTCTGGCACCGGCACCGTGCGGACCTCCCGGCGCTCCGGAAGCAGGCAGAGGGCTACGGCACCGGACTCGGGGCCTGGCTCACGAAGATCGCCCTGCACCCCCGCACGCTCGGGATGGCGCTGCAGCGCGCCCCGCGGGCCGTGCGCCACCTCGTCTCGGGCACCGCCGCCGAGCCGGCCGTCACCCCGGCAGCGGCACCGGTCGCCGTCGGTACCGCGGACGCGCCGCTCGACGACGCCGCGTTCCTCCGCGAGGTCGGACGGATGCGCTGGGTCGAGCTCCTGGCCGTCGGGCGTGGTGTGCTCCGCTACGGGCGGTCCCGCCGCACCGTCCGCGCCCGCGAGCGCACAGCGAACCGATAGGTCCGTCACCGGGGATCCACGGCGGATCGCGAGGATGCGCCAAACCGCAGGTTCCCCGCACGGCGGTCCTCGGCCCCTCGATCCGGGGCGTCGGGTCGGCTTACCGTCCTCCAAGCACCAGCAGCGCACCACCGGCCCGCACGACCCAGGGGAGAAGCAATGCGTCCGACACACCCGACAGCGCGTCACCGGACGGTCGAACCGGCCGTCCCGGCATCCGACGACCACTCGGTCCTCGACCGGTGGACGCGCGTCGTCGCAGCGTTCCCCGAGTCCCCGGCGCTCGCCGGTGCCGGGACCGCCCGCACGTTCGCCGAGACGGACCGGACGGTCCGGGCGCTCGCTGCACGGCTCACCGAGGTCCTCCGGCCCGACGACCGCACCGGCGCCGGCGTCGGACCCGAACGCACCGGCGCGTCGGTCCCGGTGGGGATCATGGCCGGGCACACGACCGAGACCGTGGTGGGCATGCTCGCGCTGATCGCCGCCGGGCGGACGATCGTCGTGCTCGACGACCACCTGCCCGAGGCACGCCTGCAGCACGTCGTCACGCTCGCGGGGATCGCCGAGGTGCTCGCCGACGACACCCGTGCGGACCTCGCCGCCGCGGTCCTCGGCCCGGACGGCACCGTGCACGACCTCGACGCCCTCATCGCGACGAGCACCGAGCAGGCCGCGACCGGCAGCGCGACCGCCGCCGGCACCGCGACCGGAACTGAACCCGCAGCGACCTCCCGCCCCGGTGGCACCGACCCCGCCGCGATCGTGTTCACCTCGGGCTCCACGGGCCTGCCGAAGGGCGTCGCGATGACGCACCGACAGCTCCTCCGGAACACCGAGCAGAGTGCCTGGAGCGCCGACTACCGGCCCGGCGACCTCGTGGGCGTCGTGCTGCCGCTGTCCTTCGCCGCCGGCATCCTCACCACGCTCGACAGCATGCTGAGCGGGGCCGCCGCGGTCCTGCTCGACGCACGCGACCTCGGGACCGAGCGACTGCTCGAGGGCATGGCCGCCGAGCACGTCACCGCCGTGGTCTGCACGCCGCACCTGCTCCGGTCGGTCGTCTCCACCGTGCGCGACCGCGGCACGGACCTGCACCCCGCGCTCGCCGGACTCCGACTCGTCATGACGGTCGGCGAGCCGATCACCGGCACCGACGTGCACGCCGCACGCCCGGTCCTCGGCGCCCGCACGGTCCTCTGGAACGGGTTCGGGTCGAGCGAGATGGGGGCGGTCTCGTACTTCCCGGTCGGTCCGGACGACGCCGTCCCGAACGGCGTCGTGCCGGCCGGGTACGTGCCGCCGGGCAAGACCGCCCGGGTCCTCCGCGAGGACGGCACCGCCGCCGCGACGGGGGAGACCGGCCAGCTCGTGGTCATCGGGGACGGCATGACCGCCGGCTACTGGGGCGCGCCCGAGAAGACGAGCGAGCACCTCTCCGTCGACGAGGACGGCACCCCGCTGTGGCGCCAGGGTGACCTCGCCCGCGTCGAGGAGGACGGCTGCCTGGTCCTGCTCGGCCGCGACGACGACGCCGTGAAGGTCCGCGGGTACCTCGTCGAGCCGAGCGAGGTCGAGGCGGCACTCCGTGCCGTCGAGGACGTCCACGACGTCGTGGTCACCGCCCTCGTCGACCCGCCCGCCGTCACGCGCCTCGTCGCCTACGTCGTCGGCCGTCCCGGTCGCCGCACCCCGGCGCCGGCGGCCCTGCGCCGCGCCCTGCGGGCGACGCTGCCCGAGTACATGGTGCCGGCGGCGATCGTCCCGATGCCCGAACTGCCGCGCAACGAACGCGGCAAGGTCGACCGGGCGAAGCTGCCCGGTGCGCCGTCGCTCGAGGTCGAGATGGTCGAGGGCGAGTACGACCAGTGGGAGCTCGTCGTCGGGCAGATCTGGGCCGAGGTGCTCGGACTCCGCGGCGTGCACCTCGACGAGGACTTCACCGCGCTCGGCGGCGACTCGCTCTCCGCCGAGGAGATGCTCGCGATCGTGCAGGCCCGGCTCGGCGTCGACCTCCGTGCGTCGGAGCTCCTCGAACAGCCCACCCTGCGCGCCTTCGCCCGACGGGTGCGCTCGGGGGCGAAGTCCCTGCCGAGCCACCCCGACGTCGTGAAGGTCTCCGAGGCCCGCGTCCCCGGGCGCCCGCCCGTGTTCTGCCTCAGCGGGGCCGGAGCCCTCGGCCTGACGTTCCTGCCGCTGTCCCGCTACCTGCCCGAGCACGACGTGTACGCCTTCCAGCAGCACGGTCTCGAGCGACGGGCGATCCCGGACTGGAGCATCCAGCGCACCGCGCGGCGCACCGTCGAGCTCATGCGCATCGTCCAGCCCCGCGGCCCGTACCTGCTCGTCGGGCACTCCCTCGGCGGCCTCGTCGCCCTCGAGGTGGCGAAGCTCCTCACCGAGGGCGGCGAGCGGGTCGAGCACGTCGCGATCCTGGACAGCTACCTGCCGCGCAGCAGCACCGAGCAGGCGCAGCTGCACTTCGGCCGGATGGCGGAGAGCCCGGTGCGCAACCCGGCGCTCCGAGCACTCAAGCGCGGGCTCGACCGGGCGGCGAAGCGCATCCTGCCCGCCGGCGTGCCGGTGGGCGAGGAGTTCGCCAAGCGCGTCCGCGCCTACGGTGCCGGCGTCCTCCGCTACGGCGGGCAGAAGGACTTCGACGCCCTCTTCGACCAGGCCACGATCGTGACGCGGCGGCACACGCCCTCGCCCTACGACGGCACGGCGACGTTCGTGCTCGCCGACGGCAACCCCGACGTGGACGGCTGGAACGACGTGCTCCGCGGTGCGACCACCACGGTGCGCATCGAGAGCGAGCACAGCTCGCTCCTCCGCGAGCCGCACGTCGCCGAGCTGGCGACCGCGTTGCGCGCCGCCTTCACGACGCACGAGTCGCGTCCCTGACGTGACCAGCGAGGGCCCTGGAGGCGCGTGGCGGGCCTGTCCCGCGCCTCCAGGGCCCTCGTGCGTGCCGACACGCCACCCGGCCGCGGCTTGCGGGTTTCCGTATCCGCACTCGGGGGTCCGCAACCAGTGCCCACCCGCATTGACCAGCCCCGTCCGCCGGACGATGGTTGGTCCAAGCCCAGGGAACGGTGTACCCCCGTTCCGACGCCCACCCAGCGCCGGGTCCTCCCTCGACCACTCCCGCATGCAGCCTGAACCCGACAGGAGCACCATGTCCGCCAGCACCGTCCGACCCCGAGACCCCCGCGTCTCGGTCGTCATCCCCGCGAGGAACGAGGCCCGCAACCTCGAGATCATCCTCCCGCAGCTCCCGCCCGTCTACGAGGTGATCCTCGTCGACGGCAACTCGGTGGACGACACCATCGCGACGGCGCAGCGCCTCATGCCGACGATCAAGGTCGTGCAGCAGACCCGCAAGGGCAAGGGCAACGCGCTCGCCTGCGGCTTCGAGGCCGTGACCGGCGACGTCGTCGTCATGTTCGACGCCGACTGCTCCGCCGACGCCGCCGAGATCCCGCGCTTCGTGCAGGCGCTCGTCGACGGTGCCGACGTCGCGAAGGGCTCCCGCTACGCACCCGGTGGCGGCAGCGACGACATCACGATCATCCGCGGCCTCGGCAACAAGGGGCTCAACATGATCTCCAACGTGCTGCTCCGTGCGCGGTACACCGACCTCTGCTACGGCTACAACGCCTTCTGGGCGGACACGCTGCCGACGATCGGGCTCCTGTCGTCGACGCTCCCGCAGCCGACCGACGGCTCGATGCGCTGGGGTGACGGCTTCGAGATCGAGACGATCCTGACCTGCCGCTGGTCCGCCGCGGAGTTCGCGATCACCGAGGTGCCGAGCCACGAGAAGCTCCGCGTGCACGGCACCAGCAACCTCAACGCGGTCAGCGACGGCATCCGTGTCCTGAAGTCGATCATGCACGAGCGTCGTCGTGCCCGCGAGGCCAAGGCCCGCATGCGCCTCATGCCGACCCCGGTCTCGGGCCTCGTGGTCCCGGCCGCCGTGCCGGCGATGGACGAGGAAGCGGCGTGAGCGTCGCGACGGTCGCCGTCGTCATCTGCGCCTACACGCAGCAGCGCTGGGGTGACCTGCAGGACGCGGTCGAGTCGGCGAAGCGCCAGCCCGACGCGACCGAGGTGATCGTCGTCATCGACCACGAGCCGGAGCTGTTCCGCCGTGCGGCCGCCCGCTGGCCGGAGCTCCGCGTCGTCGAGAACGCCGAGGACCGCGGCCTCTCGGGTGCGCGCAACACCGGCGTCGCACTCACCGAGGCCGACGTCGTCGCCTTCCTGGACGACGACGCGACGGCCGACCCGGACTGGCTGATGCACCTCGTCGAGGCGCTCGAGCTGCCCGACGTCGTCGGTGTCGGCGGCCGGGCGACCCCGTCGTGGCCGACCGCGACCGGCGCCGGGCCCTACCCGGACGAGTTGCTCTGGATCGTCGGGTGCAGCTACACCGGCCTCCCCACCACGTCCGCGGACGTCCGCAACGTCATCGGGTCGAGCATGGCCTTCCACCGTGACGTCGTGCTCGCCGCCGGCGGCTTCCGCTCCGGCATCGGTCGCGTCGGCAACCACCCGCTGGGGTGCGAGGAGACCGAGCTCTGCATCCGCATCGCCCGGATCCGTCCCGGCGCCCGCATCCGCTTCGAGCCGCGCTCGAACGTCTCGCACCGGGTCTCCCCGGACCGCGTCACGATGCGGTACCTGCGGCGCCGGAGCTACTACGAGGGCATCTCGAAGGCCGTGCTGAGCCGCCGGGTCGGTGCCCGCGACTCGCTCTCGAGCGAGTCGACGTACCTCACCCGGGTCCTGCCCGGCGCGGTGCTCCGCGAGCTCGGGGCCCTCGGTCGCGGTGGGGGCCTCCGTGCCCTGGCGATCGTGACCTCGGCGGTCTCGACCGTGTTCGGCTACGCCGTCGGCCGTGTCTTCGGCACCGTCGTGGTCCGTGCACCCGCCCCGGTGTCCGCGCCCGTGCAGCAGCCCGTCGGCGCTCCCTGACCGACACCCACTCACCCGACCCACCCACGCACAGAAGACGACATGCAGCGAGACGCCCCGACCCCGAGTGCCACCATCCGACGCCGTTGGAAGGTGGCACTCGCGGTCGCGGCAGCGGTCATCACGGGCGCCACCGTCTCGGCACCGAGCCTCCTCGCGCCGTCGAGCGCCGGTGCGGCGACCACCGCGGACTGCAGCGCGGGGAAGGTCCTCACCGTCGTCGCGCACGCCGACGACGACCTGCTGTTCGAGGGCACCGAGCTCCGCAAGGACATCGACGCGGACAAGTGCGTCCGCTCGGTCATCGTCACCGCCGGGGACGCGGGCAAGTCCGCCACGTACTGGAAGGGCCGGCAGACGGGCCTCGAGGCCGCCTACGCGAACCTCGCCGGCGTCACGAACGCCTGGACCTCGGGCTCGGTCAGCGCCGGTGGCAAGACGGTCGTGACGCGCACCCTGACGGCGGACCCACGGCTCAGCCTGGTCTACCTGCAGCTGCCGGACGGCAACATCGACGGCTCCGGGTTCGCGGCCACCCGGTACCAGAGCCTGCAGAAGCTCTACCAGCGCTCGATCACGAGCATGAGCACGGTCTCCGGTGCGACCTACGGGACCACCTACACGCTCGCCCAGCTCCAGGCCACCGTGCTCGCGCTGATGAACGGGTACGGGCCGCAGGAGGTGCACACCCTCGACCACGTCGGCACCTACGGCGACGGCGACCACAGCGACCACCACACCGTCGCGTACCTCACGAAGTCGGCGCAGCAGCAGCTCACGACGGCGAGCACGCTCACCGGGTACATGGGGTACCCGATCGCGGACAAGCCCTCGAACCTGACCGCCGCGCAGACGCAGGCGAAGGGGAACGCGTTCTTCGCCTACTCCGCGTACGACGCCGAGACCTGCGCCTCGGTGGCGTCCTGCTCGTCGCGTCCCGAGGGCTCGTGGCTCAGCCGTGAGTACACGGTCGGCACGCAGACGCCCACCGACCCGGGCACCGGTTCGGGCGGGTCCGTCGGAGCCGACGTGACCGCCGGTGCGGCCGTCACCGCGAGCAGCGAGAACCCCGCGGACGGGCAGACCGCGGTGAAGGCCGTCGACGGCGTCGCGAGCGGCTACCCCGACGCGCCGACCGCCGAGTGGGCGACCCGCGGGGGCGGCACCGGTTCGTGGCTGCAGCTCGCGTGGTCGAGCCCGGTGACGCTCGGCGCCGTGGACCTCGCGGACCGTCCGAACGCCGACGACCAGGTCACGGCCGGCACGCTGACGTTCTCCGACGGGAGCAGCGTCACCGTGCCGACGCTCGACAACGGCGGCGCGTTCACCCGAGTCACCTTCTCGTCCCGGCAGGTCAGCTGGGTGAAGTTCACCGTCACCGGCGTCAGCGCGACGACGCGCAACGTCGGCCTGGCGGAGATCCGGACGTTCGCCCCGGGCACCACGACGACGCCCACGCCGACCCCGACGCCGACCCCGACGCCGACGCCCACGCCCACCCCGACCCCGACCCCGACGCCGACGCCGACGCCCGGGGGCGCGACCGACGTCACGGGCTCGGCGACCGCCACCGCGGCGTGGGACGACACCTCGACCCGGCAGACCGCCGCCAAGGCGATCGACGGGGTCATCAGCGGCTACCCCGACAACACGACCGCCGAGTGGGTCGCTCCCTGGGGCACGACCGGTGTCTGGTTGCAGCTCGACTGGTCCTCGTCGAAGGCGGTGAACCGGGTCGTCCTGTACGACCGGCCGAACGGCGACGACCAGGTCACGAGCGGCACCCTGACGTTCTCCGACGGCAGCCAGGTGGCGGTCGGGACACTCCCGAACGACGCGTCGCCGCTCACGGTGGACTTCTCGGCGCGGAACGTCACGTGGGTCCGGTTCACCGTCACCGGGGTCTCGGCGAGCACGCGGAACGTCGGCCTGGCCGAGTTCCGGGCGTTCACCGGCTGACCCGGGAGCACTCGACGAACGGGAGGCGCGGTGCCGGTGAGCACCGCGCCTCCCGTCCGTCGTCCGCGCGTTCGCGCGGGTCGCGGGTCGCGGGCGCAGCGTGCGAGGTTCCGCGCGCGGTGCGGCCCGTGAGCCGTGGCACCGTGCGCGCGACCTCGCACGCTGGTGCGGCGCGTGCCGCCGCGGGTGACCGTCGTCGTGGGCGCGACCTCATCGCGGCGAGCGGCGCGGTACCGGCGGGCGGACGCCTGCGGGAACGGCGGACATCGCGCGGGGAGAGCACGTTGCGGACGGGAGGCGTGACCGTTCTGGTTCGCGATCGCCGGGGATCGCGAACCAGAACGGTCACGCGGCGAGGAGAACGCGACACGGACGCGAGCACGCGACGGACGGGAGGGGCGGTTCCAGGGGGAGCCGCGCCTCCTGGGCTTCAGCGACGGGCGTGCGTGAGCAGGGCCCGGAGGAGACCGGCCACGTGCGGTCCGCGGCCGTAGTGGTCGCGCACCCAGGCGCGGCAGCGCTCGCCGAGGGAGGGGTCGCGGTCGGCGCGGTCGAGGGTGTCGAGTACCTTGGTGGCGAGCGCCTCGGGGTCGGTCGGGTCGACGGTCGACGTCGCCCACTCGCCGGCGAGGATCTCGCCCGTGCCACCGCTCTCGGCGGCGACGACCGGGCGGCCGGCGGACATCGCCTCGACGACGACCCGGCCGAAGCCCTCGGGCTCGATGGAGGGCACGACGACCATGTCGGCGGCGTGGAGCAGGGTGACGACGTCGTCCCGCTCGGGGAGGAGCACGACGGAGCCGGCGGGGAGGGACGCGACGGCGCGTCGGACGTCCTCGGCGTCGTCGGGGTCGGCCGCTCCGGCGAGCACGAGCACGGGCGGGTGGTGCGGCTGCGTGGCGTGGTGCGTGCCGGCGGGCCCGAGCGCGGGGGTGAGGGCACGCACGGCGGCGCGCGGCGCGCGGGCGCGGTGGCGTTCGGCGTCCTGCTCGAGCACGAGGCGCCAGGCCTCGAGCAGCGCGAGCACGCCCTTCGACCGGGTGAGGCGGCCGTAGTAGAGGACGGTGCGGGTGTCGTCGTCGAGCCCGAGGGTGCGGCGGGCGCGGACTGTCGCGGACGGCGTGGCCGCGGGGAAGAGTGCGGTGTCGACGCCGTTCGGGACGACGGTTATCCGCGAGGCCGGGACGCCCACGTCCGCCCATGCACGAGCCATCGCGTGCGAGACGGCCAGGTAGTGCGTGCGGCCGCCGGCGATCGGGCCGAGGCGTCGGTAGTTCGGCGCGTGGTGCAGGTGCACGACGAGCGGGACGCCGGAGACCACGGACGCCACACGGCCCCAGGGGAGGTGCTCGGGCCGGTTCAGCCAGATGACGTCGGGGCGCGAGCGGCGGAGGCGGAGGCCGTCGAGGACGAACCGTGCGGCGTCGCCGGCTGCGCTGCGGAGGCCGAAGGACCGGTCGCCGGTGCGGTGCAGGGCGACCCCGAGCTCGGCGAACTGGTCGCTGCCGGGTTCGGCGCCGTCGGGTCCCGGGGCGAGGTGGCCGCGGTGCCAGACCTCGACGTCCTGCCCGGCGCGCACGAGCTCGCGGGTGTCCTCGAGGACGCACCGCTCGACCCCGCCGGTGATGGCGAGCCCGTTCGTGACGACCGCGATCCGGAGTCGACGGTCGGGGCGTTCCGGGGCGTGGGTCACGGTGTGCCTCCTCGGGCGATCGCGAGCCTGCGGATGAACCAGGGCAGGCAGCCGAGGACGCCGGCGACGCGGACGATGTTCCACACGAGGTCCTGGGGCACGAGGACGGACACCCCGGCGACGACCACCACGGCCGCCAGCACGAGGACCGTCCGGGCACGCGGGCCGCGCCACTCCCGGCGGTCGGGGAGCGAGAGCTGCTGCAGCGCCGCGAGCACCATGTAGGCGAAGACCGTGGAGACTCCGGCCCCGGCGATGCCGAGCAGCGGGACCAGCAGCAGGTTCGCGCCGATGTTGACGGCACCGGCGATGGCCGCGATCACCCCGACGGCGACGCCGCGACGCTCCACGAGCAGGAGCCGTCCGGTCGCGCCGCTGGCAATCACCGGGAACGCCGTGAGCGCCACGATGAAGACCACGACGGTGAGCTCGTGCACGCGGTACGACGCCGGTGCGAGGATCGGCAGCGCGACCGGTGACACGAGGGTGACCGCGAGCAGCACCGGGGCGAGCAGCAGGTAGAGCTGGTCCCGGGCGTGCAGGGCCAGCTGTCGACGGGCGACGGCGTCCCGGAGCGCCGCGAAGTGCGGTGCCCACGCCTGGTTCGTGAAGGTCAGCAGGAGGATCACGGCGGAGCCGACGACGTAGGCGATCTGGTAGCGCGCGACCTCGTCCGGGCCGAGCAGCCGCTGCACGACGATCCGGTCGCCGGCGTTCAGCACGAAGTAGGACAGGTTGCCGAGGGCGATCGGCACGCCGAGCTTGAAGGCCCGTGCGGTGGTCTGGCGGTCGAACAGACCGGCGAGGCGAGGCCGGGTCGCCGCGAAGCCGATGACCATCGCGGCGGCCTGGGCGAACACGCCGCCCCAGGCGTAGGTCGTGGCGTCGGCGTGCACGAACACGAGCAGGCCGAGACCGATGATCGAGCCGCCGACCGAGGACAGCAGGCTCGTGACCGCGAAGACCCGGATGCGGTCCTGGGCGACCAGGATCGCGAGGGAGAGCTGCACGACCGCGGCGGGGAAGATCCAGAGGACGGCGACGAGCAGGATCGGGTGTTCGCCGACGAACCCGGCGACGTCGCCCCAGAGCGGGATCGTGGCGAGGGCGACCGCGGTGACGACGGCTGCGAGGACGATGCCGACCGCGATGAGCCCGCGGGCCTTCCGGTCGTCACCGCCGTCCTCGGCGCGCTGCAGCACGGACGCCTGGTCGAGTCCCGCGACCGCGAGCACGACGAGCGCTTGGTAGAGCGCGATCGCCGAGGCGAGCACACCGAACTCGGAGAGCGGCATGAGGTGCGCGAGGACCGGTGAGATCAGCGAGCTCACAACGAGCTGCATCGACCACACGACCACGTACAGCAGGCCACGGCCGAACAGGACGGACGCACCCTTCTGGACCGCGATGCTGCCGGTGTCGGGGACGGTGTGGGCGGCGGCCTCGACGGCGGCGGCTGCCTCGGCGGCCTCGACCGCTGCGGCCTTCCGACCGGTGCTGTCGGCGTCGGGCGGCGTGGCTGCGGCGTGGCGGGCCTCGCGGCGGGTCTGGGGAACGGTCACGAGACACCCACCTCCGCGGTCCGGACGTGCTGTCGGAGTCCGAACGCCTGGTCGACGAGGTCGAGCAGGTCCGAACTCGCAGCGGTCGAGAACTTGCGGGCGAAGAGGTGCGGCATCGCGGTGGGGTCCGTCGTCCATCGTTCCAGCAGTCGACCGGCGTGGGGGAGCGTCAGCCACGGCGGGCTCTTCATCTTCGAGCCGTCCCAGCCGATGAACCACAGGGTGTGCGGGACGTGGTCCTCGGCGAAGCCGTCGACCAGGGCGGGGGAGTTCAGCACGGTCGGCACGAACGACTCGTCGGCGATCCAGGTGCGGTGCCAGAAGCGGACCAGGTCGGGACGGGCATCGACGACATCGACGACCGCGGCCGCGTGTGCGGCGCTGAGGACCTTGAGCTGCGACCCGCCGGTGAGCACGACGTCACGCGGGATCCGGCGGGGGATCGGCAGGCGGAGCATGTGCTTCCGCCACGCCCAGTGCGGGTACCGCATCCGGGCGACCCCGCCGCTCGCGCCCCAGGCTGCGTGCGGGAGGGGGTGCGGGATGAGGAAGGACTGGTCGCGGTGGGCGTCGAGTAGCGCGGTGATCTCGGCGGGGTTCGCCAGCGGGTAGTCGCTGCCGGTCAGCACCGCCACGTGGCGCGCGCCGGTCTCGGCGAGGGCGGCACGGTAGCCGGAGACCTCGGCCGCGACGTTCTCCCACTTCGCCCAGCCCGTCCGCAGTCGCGGCAGGAGGCGGACCCGGTCGGGGAGCCCCTCGGTCATCGCACGGTGCACGTCGTCCGGGGTCCGCGCGTCGACGTGCAGGAACACCGGGAACGGGTCGAGTGCCTCGACGAGTCGTCGGACGTGCTGGGGGTCCTCGTGGGCGAGGACGATGCACGCGAGCGCCGCGGGGGAGTTGGCCATGTCTCGAGTGAACAGGGCCGTCGGGACACCGACAAGGCGGTCCCGGGGCGGGTGCGGGGAAGCGGCGGTTTCCCGCAGCGGTCACCGGCGGCGGCGGTACCTCGGGCAGTCGCAGAGGGCGCAGTCGCTGCCCGGCCGGTAGTGCTCGTGGGCGTCCTGCGCGTGGCCGCACACGCAGACGGCCGTCTCCGTGGTGGCGTGGGACGTCGGCACGGTGACGGGCTCGAGCACGAGCGTGGGCCCCAGCGGCATGCGTCCTCCTCCGACCCGCGCGGTACGGGCAGCTGCACCGATCCTACGGGGCTGGGAGCGACGCGTCCGCCGACCGAGGGGCCACCGGGCGTGGAACCGCCCGCGGGGTCACCGGGCGTGGACCCGCCCGCGGGCTCACCGGGCGCGGACCCACCCGCGGGGTCACCCGGCGTGGAACCGGCCGGCCTCGACGTCCCGCCAGCGACGACGGCTGCGGAACCACGCCGCCGGGCCCGCCGGGAAGCCCCGGAGCTCGTGGTAGGCCAGCGACCGCGGCACCCCGGCGTCCGGGACGGTGGGGATCGCGGGGCCGACGGGCGCGGACTCGACGGCAGCGGGGTCCGGTGCGCTGCCGGTGCGCAGCCGTCCGACCGTCTCGCGGAGCTTCACCATCGCGGCGGCGGGCACGAGCCGGGCGAGGACCGCGACGTGCCGCCGGTCCTTGGCGGCGAGGGCGCACATCAGCGCGGTGAACCCGACACCGTTGCCGTGCAGCTGCTTGTGCAGGTCCTCGATGCTCTGCCGGTGCCGGTGGTGCACGACCGCGCGCGGCTCGAACCCGATGCGCCCACCGCGCCAGAGCGTCTCGATGAACATCGCCAGGTCCTCGCCGCCACGGGCCGGGGAGCCCGCGCCGAGCGTGGTGTCGAACCCGCCGACGGCGTCGATCACCGACCGCCGGAACGCCATGTTCGCGCCCGCGCCGTAGGCACCGATGCCGTACACGGCGAAGTGCTTCACGACCGACCCGTCCGGGCGGACCGCCTGCACCCGCGCGTGCCGCATCGTGCCGGCGACGTCGTCGGGGACGATCGTGACGGGCGCGAAGGTGCGCTCGCCGCTGAACCCGCCGTAGTACGCCTCGTACCAGATCTGCGCGGGCGTCGAGAGCTCGGTGGGGAGGATCACGCCGGACACCGCGTCGAGGTCGGCCTCGCGGACGAACCGCGCGCCGAGTGCGCGCAACCACTGCGGGTCGACCCGCACGTCGTCGTCGGTGAACGCGACGACCTCGCCGCGGGCGGCCGCGACCCCGGCGTTGCGGCCGGCGGACAGGCCGGGCCGGCGCTCCGTCACGAGGCGCACGCCCCGACCCGCGAGCAGTGCCGGGAGCCGGTCGTCGGCGGGTACTCGGACGCGGTTGTCGACGACGATCACCTCGTGGTCGGGGTAGTCCAGGTGCTCGAGGACGTCGAGCAGTGCGCCGAGGTCCTCGACGCGGTCCACCACCGTCGAGACGACGACGGAGATCGTCGGCAGGAGGGCATCCGGCACCGGTTCGACGTCGGCGAGCACGGTCTCCCGCAGCGATCCGAGCGCACGGGCGGCGTCGGCGGGGTCGTCGGTGAGCTCGACGTCGAGCGTGCCCGTCGGACGCCCGCCGCGGTAGCCGATCACCAGCGCGGACGAGCCCGTGCCGTCCGCGACGAGGCGGGGGAGCGGTGCGTCGAGGTCGACGTCGATCACGCGTCGGGGTGCGGGGAGTGCACGAGCGGTGCTGGTGGTGGCCATGGTGTGGACGGTAGGTGCCAGGCCGCGGCGGCGACAACGGGGAGCGGGGCCGCTGGCGGTGATCGTGCGGAACCCCGCACGGCCGCGCCGCCGAGCCCCCGGACGAGGGTGAGCGCTCACACCCGAAAAGCGAACGGCGCACGGTGGTCACGAGCAGGTCACGGATTCTTTGCAACCGGTTGCGAACGGCTGAGAGCGGGCGTAGCTTCCTCCTCCAGCAGGCAGCGTCGCCTGCTCCAGGCAGCGTCGACCCGATGGTCCTCGCCTGGTGATCTCAACGTGGAGACGACACTGTGAAGACAACACGCGCCAAAGTGCGGTTCGCATCCGTAGCGGGGATCGCGGTCATCGGCCTCGTGCTGACCGGGTGCTCGAGCGGCAGCTCGGCCTCGGACGACGCCAAGAACGGTCAGGACAGCCGCGGGCCCATCACCTACGTGCAGGGCAAGGACAACTCGAACGTCGTCCGCCCACTCATCGCGAAGTGGAACAAGGCCCACCCCGACGAGAAGGTCACCTTCAAGGAACAGTCCGACCAGGCCGACCAGCAGCACGACGACCTCGTGCAGCACTTCCAGGCGAAGGACGCGAACTACGACGTCGTCGACGTGGACGTCGTCTGGACCGCCGAGTTCGCGGCGAAGGGCTGGCTCACCCCGCTCACCGGCAGCATGAAGATCGACACGTCGAAGCTCCTGCCGGCCACCGTCAAGACGGCCACCTACAACAACACGCTCTACGCGGCACCGCAGACCTCCGACGGTGCGCTGCTCTACTACCGCAAGGACCTCGTCAAGACGCCCCCGACCACCTGGGACGAGATGATGAAGGACTGCGACATCGCCAAGCAGGCCGGCATCGGCTGCTACGCCGGGCAGTTCGCGAAGTACGAGGGCCTGACCGTGAACGCCTCCGAGGCGATCAACGGCTCCGGCGGCTCGGTCCTCAGCAAGAGCGGCACGCCGGACATCGACACGTCCGACGCGAAGGCCGGCCTGCAGAACCTGGTCGACGCCTTCAAGGACGGCAACATCCCCGCCGAGGCGATCACCTACCAGGAGGAGCAGGGCCGCACCGCCTTCGAGGCCGGCAAGCTGCTGTTCCTGCGCAACTGGCCGTACGTCTACAGCCTCGCGAAGACGGACGGGTCGAGCACGGTCAAGGACACCTTCGGCATCGCACCGATCCCCGGCAAGGACGGCACCGGCGCCTCGACGCTCGGCGGTCACAACGCCGCGATCAGCGTGTACTCGAAGCACAAGGCGACCGCGCACGACTTCCTCGAGTTCCTGGAGTCGAACGAGACGCAGAAGTTCTTCGCCACGCAGGGCTCCCTCGCCCCGGTCGTCGGTGACCTCTACACCGACTCCGAGCTGACGAGCAAGCTGCCCTACCTGCCGACCCTGCTCAAGTCCATCGAGTCGGCCGAGCCGCGCCCGGTGACGCCGTTCTACCCGGCCGTGACGAAGGCGATCCAGGACAACACCTACGCCGCGCTCAAGGGATCGAAGAGCGTCGACGAGGCGATGAAGGACATGCAGGCGGCTCTCAAGACGGCCACCAGCAGCGGCAGTTAGCACCCGAGTACGCGGCGTTCGCCGCATCGGACTGGAGGCGCGGGTCGACCCCGCCCCGCGCCTCCCGTCCGTCCCATCCTGCGTTCCGACACCCGGCAAGGAGGCCGTCACGTGTCAGCAGCAACCGAGATCCCCGCCGCCATCCCCAACCCGACGGGCATGGAGCCGCAGAAGCGGCGCAAGGGCGGACTCAACGCCGAGCACGGCCGATGGGCCGTGTACCTCATCGGCCCGACGATCGTGCTCCTCGCCATCGTCATCGGCTACCCGGTGGTCAGCGCGATCATCCAGTCGTTCCAACTCGACGCCGGACTCGACAAGGCCACGGGCCTGTTCGTGCAGGGCGGCTTCGCCGGCGTCACCAACTACGTGCACTGGCTCGCACAGCAGTGCGGCAACACCACTTGCCCGCCCGGCAGCATCGGCTCGCAGTTCTGGGTGTCGATGGGCAACACGTTCTTCTTCACGGTCGTCACCGTCGCCCTGGAGACGGTGATCGGCGTGTGGATGGCGATCATCATGAACCGCAACTTCAAGGGCCGCGCGCTCGTCCGTGCCGCGATCCTCGTGCCGTGGGCCATCCCGACCGCCGTCACCGCGAAGCTCTGGTACTTCATCTTCGACGCGAACGGCGTGCTCAACCACGTCCTCGGGCAGCAGATCCTCTGGACGAGCGGCGAGTGGGCGTCCCGGTGGGCGGTCATCATCGCCGACACCTGGAAGACCACGCCGTTCATGGCGCTGCTCATCCTCGCAGGGCTGCAGCTCATCCCGGAAGAGGTCTACGAGGCCGGCAAGATGGACGGCGCCTCCACCGTCCAGCGCTTCGTGCTCATCACCCTGCCGCTCATCAAGCCGGCGCTCATGGTCGCCGTCCTGTTCCGCGTGCTCGACGCGCTGCGCATGTACGACCTGCCGGCGATCCTCACCGGCGGTGGCGGTGGTTCCGGCAACGCCACCACGACCCTGTCGATCCTCGTCGTCGAACAGATCCGTCAGGGCTTCAACTCCGCGTCGGCACTGTCGACCATCACCTTCCTGGTGATCTTCATCGTCGCGTTCGTCTTCGTGCGGTTCCTCGGCGCCAACGTGGTGCAGACGCAGGCCGCCCAGCAGAAGGGGGAGCTCAAGTGACCCTCGCAGCCGACCGTCCCCGCTCCAACGCCCGAGCCCGCGACATCGCCGTCGACCGCAGCAACGTGCGGGTCAAGCGCCACACCGGCCCGCGGATCCGCACCGCCGTGCAGGCCATCGTCATCGCCGTCTGGTGCCTCCTGCCGTTCTACTGGATGGTGGTGACCAGCTTCCGCGACGTCGGGTTCACGTTCGACGCCACACCGTGGCCGACGCACGTCACGCTCGACAACTACGCGACGGCGTTCTCGACGTCGCTCGGCAACCACCTCGGGCGGGCGCTCGCGAACAGCCTCCTCATCGGTGGCGTCGTGACGATCATCGCCCTGCTCGTCGGGACGAGCGCGGCGTACGCCCTGGCCCGTCTGGAGTTCAAGGGCAAGTCGCTCATCGCCGGTGCGATCCTCGCGGCGTCGATGTTCCCGGGCGTCGCGCTCATCTCCCCGCTGTTCCAGCTGTTCACGGACATCGGGTGGATGGGCTCCTACCAGGCGCTGATCCTGCCGAGCATCTCGTTCGTGCTGCCCCTGACCGTCTACACGCTCGCGAGCTTCTTCCGCGAGATGCCGTGGGACCTCGAGGAAGCGGCACGCATCGACGGGTGCACCCGCGTGCAGGCGTTCCGACGGATCATCCTGCCGCTGGCCGCCCCGGCCGTGTTCACGACGGCGATCCTGGCCTTCATCTCCAGCTGGAACGAGTACCTCATCTCCTCCCAGCTCTCGAGTGACGCGACGCAGCCGGTGACCGTGGCGATCGCCTCGTTCGCCGGATCCCAGCCGCACCAGGAGCCCTACACGGCGGTGATGGCCGCCGGCACGATCGTCACGATCCCGCTCGTGGTCCTCGTGCTCATCTTCCAACGACGCATCGTGGCCGGCCTCACCGCCGGTGGCGTGAAGGGGTGACGACCATGGCACAGCGCGGACCGACCCGGCCCACGGCGCGGATCGAGGAGGCCATCGGCTTCGTCGGCACGTTCGGCATCCTGTTCCTCGGGGCCACGGTGTTCTGCGAGCTCACCGGTCGCCCGGCGCTCGGCTGGGCGCTCACGCTGCTCGTCTGCGTGCTCGGCGTGGTGGTGCTCGACCGGTGGCGGGTGTCGGTGCTCCGCCGCACCCGTTCGACCGACGGTGCTGGCGCGCCGGCGCCGGTCGTCGCTCCGGTCGCGCGGCCGTCGGCGGCGCCGGTCGCTGCGGCCGGTGCCGGTCCGTCGGGGTGGCGGTCGGATCCGTCCCGCGTCGCCGTGCAGCCCGCGGCGGACGGTCGGGTGCACCGCCACGTCGGGTGGGACGAACTCGCGCCCGCCGGTCGTCGGGCCGCTCGGACGCGGCGCGCCGCGGTCCCGAGAACCGGAGCAGCGCCGGGCACGGCGCTCCCCGGGGCGGGCAGTGCGCTCCCCGGGGCGGGCAGTGCGCCGACGGTCGCGCGAGCGCAGACCGGCCCCGTCGCCGACGTGCGGCGGCCGTCGGACGGGTGACGGGCCTCCCGGGACCGTCCATGGGCATCCAGGAGATCGCGACCGTCACGGGCCTGTCGAAGTCGACGGTGTCCCGCGCCCTGCGTGGGATGTCGACGGTCGCGGACACCACG
Organism: Curtobacterium sp. BH-2-1-1; assembly: GCF_001806325.1. NCBI lineage: Bacteria > Bacillati > Actinomycetota > Actinomycetes > Micrococcales > Microbacteriaceae > Curtobacterium > Curtobacterium sp. BH-2-1-1. The sequence continues at coordinate 351,123 of NZ_CP017580.1, read as the reverse complement.
ATCGACGAGGTGCGACGGGTCGCCGACGAGCTCGGGTACGTGCCGAGCTCGGCGGCGGCCGGCCTCGCCACGGGGCGGCAGCGTGCGATCGGCGTCGTCGTCCCGGTGATCGACCGGTGGTTCTACGTCAAGGCGCTCGGCGGTGTCGACGCCGAACTGCGGCGGGCCGGGTACGACCTGGTGCTGTACAACCTCGGCGGGCCCGGCGGCGACCGCGACCGGGCGTTCCGACGGTCGATGCTGCGGCACCGGGTCGACGGCCTCGTCCTGCTGTCGCTCGTGCTCGACGAGACCGAGCGCGCCGAGCTCGAACTCACGCGGCACCCCATGATCGTGATCGGCGGTCCGGCGCCGGGCCTCCGGAACGTCGGCGTGGACGACGTCGCCGTGGCCGGGATCGCCGTCGAGCACCTGTGCGGACTCGGGCACCGGGACGTGGCCTACGTCGGCGGACAGGACGAGGCGGGGATGAACGTGGCGGTGCCGTGGCTGCGGCGGGACGGGTTCGTGGACGCACTCGCCGCGCGGGGGATCGCGGCGCGGGAGGACTGGACCCTCGACGGACGGTTCTCCTTCGCGGGCGGCGTCGACGCGGGGGAGGCGTTGTTCGGCGGGCGTGACGGGCGCCGCGGTGTCGGGCGTGACGGCGCGTGGCCGACCGCGGTGTTCTGCGCGTCCGACGAGATGGCGCTCGGGGTGGTGCTCGCCGCGCGTCGAGCGGGCCTCTCGGTGCCGGAGGACGTCTCGGTCATCGGCATCGACGGCCACGAGTACGGCGAGGTCGCCGGGCTGACCACCATCGCCCAGGACCCGGTTGCCCAGGGCCGGGTCGCGGCGCGGGCCGTGCTCGCCGAGGTCGACGGCGGGCTCGCGGGGCCGTTGCCGGCGTCTCCGGCGCACCTCGTGGTGCGGTCGACGACGGGGCCGCCCCGGGCCGTCCGCGCGTAGGCGGTGGCATCGCCGCGCTCCGAACCACGAACGCGACATCGAACCGGGGGCCGTGCCTGGTTCGACGTCGCATCCGTGGTTCGACCCAAGCCGCGCCGCGCCGTCGCTCCGCCACGCCGCCGCGTAGGGTCGCCCGCATGGAGGTCACCAAGCTCGAGCACGCCTGCCAGATCGTCACCGAGGGCAGCGCGCGCCTCGTCATCGACCCGGGCAACTTCACCCGGCCCGTCGACGTCACCGGTGTCGTCGCCGTCGTCGTCACCCACGAGCACCCGGACCACGTCACGCCCGAGCAGGTCCGGCGGATCCTCGACGCGAACCCCGGGGCGGTCGTGATCGGCCCCGCCGGTGTCGCCCGGGCGCTCGCCGGCGCGAGCGACGCGGGCGGCGCGGGCGGCGTCGTGGTGGACGTCGTCACCGCCGGGGACCGTCGCATCGTGGGCCCGTTCGACCTGTCGTTCCACGGCACGCGTCACAACCTGATCCACTCGAGCGTCCCGATCGTCGACAACACCGGTGTCCTCGTGAACGGCAGGCTCTTCCACCCGGGCGACTCCTACACGGTCCCCGACGTCCCGGTCGACGTCCTCGCCGCACCCGTCGGTGCCCCGTGGCTCAAGGTCTCCGAGATGATGGACTACGTCCTCGCGGTCGGGCCCCGCCTGGCCTACCCCGTGCACGAGGCAACGCTCTCCGACGTCGGCTACGGCATGCACACCGGTCGTCTCCGCGAGGCCGTGGAGCCCGCCGGCTCGCTCGTCGTCCTCCGTCCCGGGGAGTCGCTCACGATCTGACCGGAGCGGTTGTCCCGCCGCAGCATGGCGGCGCACCCGGGCGACACGCCTCGTTTTGGCACGGCGCGGGGCTTGTGCAATACTTGTCGAGTTGTCGGAACGGCCCCATCGTACAGCGGCCTAGTACGTCGCCCTCTCACGGCGGTAACGCGGGTTCGAATCCCGCTGGGGTCACCACAGGTGGCTTGCCTCCGACTCCGACAACGACCATGACCCCCGCTTCCGGGCGGGGGATTCCCATGTGTGACGGCCCCATCGTACAGCGGCCTAGTACGTCGCCCTCTCACGGCGGTAACGCGGGTTCGAATCCCGCTGGGGTCACACCAGCACGAAAGCCCTCCGGTCCGCCGGGGGGCTTTCGTCGTCCCGGTCGGCTCTGCGAGGCTGACGGGGTGACCAGTGTCGTGCAGCTCATCCGTTCCGGTGCCCTCAGCGACGTCGCGGAGTACGCGTACGCCGCAACCGTGCCGGCAGGCAGCCGACTCGTGTTCCTCGCCGGCGCGTGCCCCCTCGACGCCGACGGCCGGACCGTGGCCGTGGGCGACGTCCGCGGTCAGGCGGCGCAGTGCGTCGAGAACCTCCGCACCGCGCTCGACGCCGCGGGGGCCGGGATCGCCGACCTCGCCCAGACCCGGGTCCTCGTCGCGTCGACGCGGCAGGCCGACCTCGTGGCCGCGTGGGAGGTCGTCCGCGAGGCCATGGGCGACCACGACGTGCCGAGCACCCTCGTCGGGGTGACCGTCCTCGGGTACGACGACCAGCTCGTCGAGATCGAGGGCATCGCGGCCGTCGCGGACTGACGCGGTACGCTGATCCGGTCGTCAGACCCGGCAGTGGGGCCTGCCGGACCCAACCGCGGCCAGCCGCCAACGGTCCCTATCCCGAGAACACCGCACGCGCGGAGACGATCCGGCGTGCTCGGCGATAGGAGCACCGTGCACGAACGTCCACCCCACCTCCGCTGGTCGATGCTCGGCGTCGTCGCACTCGGCGGGGCGATCGGCACCGGTGTCCGAGCGCTCCTCGCCGAGGTCTTCCCGGCGCACGACGGCATCAGCTGGGCGATCTTCGCGATCAACGTCGTCGGCGCGTTCTGCCTCGGCCTCCTGCTCGAGGCGTTGGCGCACCGCGGCCCGGACGTCGGGCGTCGTCGGGGCCTGCGGTTGTTCGTCGGCACCGGGATCCTCGGCGGCTTCACGACCTACAGCACGCTCGCCGACGACACCGCGCAGCTGCTCGACGTCGGTCGCTGGGGTGCCGGCAGCGGGTACGCCCTGCTCACGGTGGTGGCGGGCCTGCTCGCCGTCGTGGCCGGCATCGGGCTCGCCACGGTGCTCCGGTCCGGAGGCGCCCGGTGAACGCCCTCGAACTGCTCCTCGTCGCGGTCGGCGGGGGAGTCGGCGCGGCGCTGCGCTTCCTCCTCGACGGCGTCGTGAAGGGCCGGGTGTCCGGCTTCCCGCTCGGCACGGTCGTCATCAACGTGTCCGGATCGCTCGTCCTCGGGGTCCTGACGGGCCTCGGGCAGGCGGGCACGATCCCGCTCCCGGTCGTCGCGGTGCTCGGAACGGGCATGATGGGTGGGTACACGACGTTCTCGACGGCGAGCGTCGAGACCGTACAGCTCCTCCGATCCGGCAAGCCCCGGCTCGCCGTCCTGAACGGCCTCGGGATGCTCGTCGTCTCGGTCGGCGCAGCCGCGCTCGGCCTGCTCATCGGAAGGAACACATGACCTCGGAACGCCCCGGCGAACTCGTCCTCGTCCGTCACGGAGAGACGGAGTGGTCGAAGAGCGGGCAGCACACCGGCCGCACCGACATCCCGCTCACCGAGAACGGCATCGAGCAGGCGAAGCGCGCCGGCCGGTACCTGGCGGACCGCACGTTCGCGCTGGCACTGTCCAGCCCGTTGCAGCGTGCCCGCGACACGGCGGCGCTCGTCGGTGTCGACGCGGAGCTCGACGAGGACCTCTACGAGTGGGACTACGGCGCGTACGAGGGGCTCACCACGCCGCAGATCAAGGTCCTCCGGCACGGCCCGTGGGACCTCTGGACCGACGGCGTGCCCGCCGGTGACACCCCCGGCGAGAACGCCGCCGAGGTCCGGGTCCGCGTCGAGCGCATCCTCAACCGTGCCCGACCGGTCCTCGCCGAGGGGCAGGACGCGATCGTCGTCGCCCACGGGCACGTCCTCCGTGCGCTCGGCGCCGCGTGGATCCGCCTCGCACCGCAGGACGGCGCCGTGCTGAAGCTCGGGACCGCCTCGGTGAGCGTGCTCGGGTACGAGCACGGCCGTCCCGTCATCGACGCCTGGAACATCCAGCCCCGCGACTGACGCGTCCGTGCACGCAGCCGCAGCGGGTCTGCGGCGGCCTGCTGCGGACGGGAGGCGCGGTGCCGGCCCGACCCGCGCCTCCCGTCCGCGCAGCCCGCGTCAGACGGTCCGGATCGCGCTCGTCGCGCCCAGCGCGCGACCGCGCCGACGCTCGATCCCGCGCCCCACGAACAGCAGTGCGACGCTGACGAGCGCGCCCAGGGTGGTCTGCGCGACGCGGTCGAGCGCGAGGAGCTCCGGCGCCTCGGGCAGGCTCAGCCACGACACGGCGAGCGCGAGCGGCGTGAGGAAGAGCAGGCACACGGCGTAGTGCCGCGCGACGAAGATCTCCGCGAAGAACTGCCCGACGACGGCGATCAGGACGATCCACCACGCCGAGGGCTCCAGCAGCAGGATGCCCACCGCGATCACGGTGCCGCCGATCGTGCCGATGAACCGCTGGAACGCCCGGAACACCGTGTGCCGCTGGCGCAGTGCGGGCAGCGTCGACACCACGGCGATGACCGCCCAGTAGGGATGCCCGAGCCCGGGGATCGTCTCGGCGACGGCCCCGGCGACGAGCGCTCCGATCACGTTGAGGGCCACGGTCTCCCACAGCGCGGGCGTCCGGAGCGCCGCGAGCGAACGGTGCTTGCGCTCCGCCAGCGGCCGGAACCGGTGCGGCGCGCGCGGGTGCAGCACCAGGCGCAGGACGGACCCGGACATCGCGACGAGCCAGGCCCAGACGACCGAGCACACGATGATCGTGGCGATGACCGGGACGTCGGCCGGCCGGACCGGCACGAGCGACGAGACGAGGAACGCGAACACCGGGAAGATCGGCTGCGCCGGGATCGAGCGGAGGGCGCTCAGCGTGCAGACGGCGAGGACGAGCACGAGGACGAGCCCGACCGCCTGCATCCAGAGCTGCGACCCGGCCAGGGCGACACCCACGCCGGCGGCCATGCACACCGCCTGCATCGCGCCGGCGACACCGGTCGTCACCGCACGCTGCCGGTAGGGCTCGGTGGCGCCGAAGATCGCCGTGAACCCGGCGAACATGGCGAAGGCGGCGTACCCGGGCATCCCGAGGGCGATGAGCAGCGCGAGCGGGGCGCCACCGGCGACCGCGGCGCGGATCGCGCCCTCGATGTTGATGGTCCGGGTCGAGTGCGCAGGTGTCGTCATGTCGCGACCATCTTCCCACCGCGACGGGTGTCGCGGAGTCGAACCGCGCCTCCAGGCCGCCGGACCGGCGCGGGAGCACGTTGGTATACCAACCTGCTAGACTCGCCGGACCGAGCCGCGACAGCGGCTCATCGACGACAACGAGGAAGGGTCGGGCCGATGGGAAAGACGCTCGCCGAGAAGGTGTGGGACGACCACGTCGTGGTCAAGGGCGAGGACGGCAACCCCGACCTCCTCTACATCGACCTCCACCTCGTGCACGAGGTCACGAGTCCGCAGGCGTTCGACGGCCTGCGCCAGGCCGGCCGCCCGGTGCGCCGCCTGGACCTGACGATCGCGACCGAGGACCACAACACCCCGACCCTCGCGATCGACCGTCCGATCGCGGACCCGACCAGCCGGACCCAGATCGAGACGCTCCGTCGCAACTGCGCGGAGTTCGGCGTCCGCCTGCACTCCCTGGGCGACAAGGAGCAGGGCATCGTCCACGTGGTCGGTCCCCAGCTCGGCCTGACCATGCCCGGCATCACGGTGGTCTGCGGCGACTCGCACACCAGCACGCACGGGGCGTTCGGTGCGATGGCGTTCGGCATCGGGACGTCCGAGGTCGAGCACGTCCTCGCGACCCAGACCCTGCCGCTCAAGCCCTTCAAGACCATGGCGATCACGGTCGAGGGCACGCTGCGTCCGGGCGTGACGGCGAAGGACATCATCCTCGCCGTCATCGCGAAGATCGGCACGGGCGGCGGGCAGGGCTACGTGCTCGAGTACCGCGGCTCGGCCATCCGTGCGCTCTCGATGGAGGGCCGCATGACGATCTGCAACATGTCGATCGAGGCCGGTGCCCGCGCCGGCATGGTCGCCCCCGACCAGACCACCTACGACTACGTGCAGGGTCGCGACCACGCCCCGACCGGCCAGGACTGGGACGACGCCGTCGCGTACTGGGACACCCTGTCGACCGACGACGACGCGGTGTTCGACGCCGAGGTCTTCATCGACGCCGACGAGCTCGAGCCCTTCGTCACCTGGGGCACGAACCCCGGCCAGGGCGTCTCGCTGTCCGAGAGCGTGCCGTCGCCCGCCGACTTCGACGACCCGAACGACCAGGCCGCCGCGCAGCGTGCGCTCGAGTACATGGACATCGCGGCCGGCACCCCGATGAAGGACATCGCCGTCGACGCGGTCTTCATGGGGTCGTGCACGAACTCGCGCATCGAGGATCTCCGGGCCTTCGCGTCGATCATCCAGGGCCGCAAGAAGGCCGACGGGGTCCGGGTCATGGTCGTGCCCGGGTCCGCACGGGTCCGGCTCGAGGCCGAGGCCGAGGGGCTAGACAAGGTCATCACGGAGTTCGGCGCCGAGTGGCGGTTCGCCGGCTGCTCGATGTGCCTCGGCATGAACCCCGACCAGCTGGCACCGGGGGAGCGCTGCGCGAGCACGTCGAACCGCAACTTCGAGGGGCGTCAGGGCAAGGGCGGGCGCACCCACCTGGTGTCCCCGCTCGTGGCCGCGGCGACCGCCGTGCGCGGCACGCTGTCGAGCCCGTGGGACCTGGAGACGTCCGAGTCGAACGCCGTCCTGGAAGGGGCAATCTGATGGACAAGATCACCACCGTCACCGGGATCGCCGCACCGCTCAAGCGGTCCAACGTCGACACCGACCAGATCATCCCCGCGGTCTACCTCAAGCGGGTCACGAAGACCGGCTTCGAGGACGCCCTGTTCTCCGGCTGGCGCCAGGACCCCGACTTCGTGCTGAACCAGCCCGAGTACCAGGGCGCGAAGGTCCTGGTGGCTGGCCCGGACTTCGGCACCGGGTCGAGCCGTGAGCACGCCGTCTGGGCGCTCCGTGACTTCGGCTTCGCGGTCGTCATCTCGCCTCGCTTCGCCGACATCTTCAAGGGCAACGCGGGCAAGCAGGGACTGGTCACCGCGATCGTGACCGAATCGGAAGTCGAGCGGCTCTGGGCCGAGATCGAGCGGAACCCGGGGGTGTCGGCGACCGTGGACCTGGTGGCGCAGCGCGTGTCGCTCGGGGATGTGGACGTCCCCTTCGAGATCGACGCTTACACTCGTTGGCGGTTGATGGAAGGGCTCGACGACATCGGGCTCACCCTCCGTGACGAGACCTCGATCACGGAGTTCGAATCCCGCCGCTCCCGTTGGCGGCCGAAGACATTGCCGGTGAAGTAGTGAACTCTCTCGTACAGGACGCAGCGGCCGCAGGGGCGCGCGTGGGCCTCAAGTCGGACGAGATCGTCATCCGCGGGGGCAAGCCGCTCGTGGGACGCATCGAGGTCCGCGGGGCGAAGAACCTCGCGACCAAGGCCATGGTGGCGTCGCTGCTCGGTGACACCCCGTCGATCCTCAAGGACGTCCCGGACATCTCCGACGTCAAGGTCGTCCGCGGGCTGCTCGAGGTGCACGGCGTGCGCATCACCGATCCTGCACGAGGCGAGCTCATCCTCGACCCGTCGAACGTCGAGTCGGCGCACTTCGCCGAGATCGACGCCCACGCCGGTTCGAGCCGCATCCCGATCCTGTTCTGCGGTCCGCTGCTGCACAAGCTCGGCGAGGCGTTCATCCCCGACCTCGGTGGCTGCCGCATCGGCGACCGCCCGATCGACTTCCACCTCGACGCCCTCCGTGCCATGGGCGCGGTCGTCGACAAGCAGGTCAACGGCATCCACCTCACCGCCCCGGACGGCCTCAAGGGCGCGTACATCGAGCTGCCGTACCCGAGCGTCGGCGCCACCGAGCAGGTCCTGCTGTCCGCGACCCTCGCCGAGGGCGTCACGGAGCTCCGGAACGCCGCGATCGAGCCCGAGATCATGGACCTCATCGCGATCCTGCAGAAGATGGGCGCGATCGTCTCGGTCGAGCCGAACCGCGTCATCTTCATCGAGGGCGTCGAGTCGCTCCGCGGCTACACGCACCGTGCGATCAACGACCGCAACGAGGCCGCCAGCTGGGCCTCCGCCGCGCTCGCGACCAACGGCGACATCTTCGTCGAGGGTGCGAAGCAGCAGGAGCTCATGACGTTCCTCAACGTCTTCCGCAAGGTCGGCGGCGGGTTCGACATCCAAGAAGACGGCATCCGCTTCTACCGCGAGCTCGAGGTCCTCAAGCCGGTCGTCATCGAGACCGACGTGCACCCCGGGTTCATGACGGACTGGCAGCAGCCGCTCGTCGTGGCCCTGACCCAGGCCGCCGGGCAGAGCATCGTGCACGAGACCGTGTACGAGAACCGCTTCGGCTTCACCGACGCCCTGAACGAGATGGGCGCGGACATCGTCGTCCACAAGGAGGGCCTGCCCGGGCACGACCGTCGCGTCGCCCGCCGTCCCTTCGAGCAGGCCGCGGTCATCACCGGCCCGACGACGCTCCACGCCGCCAACGTCCGCGTCCCGGACCTCCGCGGCGGCTTCAGCCACCTCATCGCGGCACTCACCGCCGAGGGCGAGTCCCACATCACGAACGTCGGCATCATCAGCCGCGGCTACGAGCACTTCATCCCGAAGCTGCGCAAGCTCGGCGCCGACTTCGACTTCGCGGGCTAGCGCGGTGACTGCTGCTCCGGCACCTCGCGGTGACGGTGAGGGCCAGGAGGCGCGGCGCGCCTCCGCCTCGCAGGTCACCACCGGCATGCCCGTCCCTGGGCGCCGGTGGCGCCGCGGCGAGCTGAACACGGCCTTCCGGATCCTCGCGACCGTGGTCATCCCGACCTTCCGCTTCTCCGCGCGCTACCACTGGCACGGACCGAACCGGTTGCCGGCCGAGGGCGCGTTCGTGCTCGCACCGAACCACTTCACGAACATCGACCCGCTCGTCGTCGGCACGGCGGTCTGGCTGTCCCGACGGGCGCCGCGGTTCCTCGCGAAGGCGTCCCTCTTCAAGGTCCCGGTCTTCGGCAAGATCATGTCCGGCATGGGCCAGATCCCCGTGGAGCGTTCCGGCCGTACCCGGCTGAGCGACCCGCTCGGTGGCGGCCGGTCGCTCATCGAGCAGGGCGGCGCCATCATCGTCTACCCCGAGGGCACGCTCACCCGCGACCCGGACCTGTGGCCGATGCGCGGCAAGACCGGCGCGGTGCGGATCGCGCTCGAGAACGACGTGCCGCTCATCCCGATGGCCCACTGGGGCACGCAGAACATCATGGCGCGGTACGGCAAGAAGCTCCGGCTCATCCCGCCGTCGCGTGTGGACGTCATCGTCGGCGACCCCGTCGACCTGTCGGCGTACCGCGGCAAGCCGATCGACCAGCAGGCGCTCGTCGAGGCGACCGAGCTGCTCATGCGGCACATCACCGCGCTGCTCGAGGAGCTCCGCGGGCAGCAGGCACCCCCGACCCGCTGGGACCCGGCGGCGAACAACCAGAAGGAGACCGGCCGGTTTGAGTGAGCAGCGATCGGGCCTCCGCCCGCACGATGACCACCCGGACCCCGCGGTCGCAGCCCCCGGAGCGGTGGACACCGCCGCGATCCGCGTGGTCATGCAGTCGACCGACAAGCCGCGCGTCGCCGTCATCGGTGCCGGCAGCTGGGGGACCACGTTCGCCAAGGTCCTCGCCGAGGGCGGTGCCGACACGGTCGTGTGGGCACGTCGTCCCGAGGTCGCGCGCGAGATCACCGAGACCAAGCGCAACTCGGAGTACCTGCCCGGCATCAACCTCCCGCGCACCCTGACCGCCTCGACGTCGCTGTCCGCCGTGCTCGACGGCGCCCAGCAGGTGTACGTGTCGGTGCCGTCGCAGACCCTGCGGTCGAACCTCGACGCGATCGCGCCGCTGCTCGCGCCGGGGGTGCCCGTGGTGAGCCTGATGAAGGGCGTCGAGAAGGCGACCGGTCTGCGGATGAGCGAGGTCCTGCTCCAGGGTCTCGGCATCGACCAGGACCGCATCGCCGTCGCGAGCGGCCCGAACCTGGCGCTGGAGATCGCCCGTCGGCAGCCCACCGCGGCCGTCGTGTCCTCGTCGTCGGCCGAGACCGCCAGCGCGGTGGCCGCCGTCGCCACGAACCCGTACTTCCGGTCGTTCATCAACACCGACGTCATCGGCACCGAGTTCGGCGGCGTGCTGAAGAACCTCATCGCCGTGGCGATCGGCATCGTCGACGGCGTCGGCTACGGCGAGAACACGAAGGCGTCGATCATCACGCGCGGGCTCGCCGAGATGACCGACTTCGCGGTGTCGCTCGGCGCGCAGCCCTCGACGCTGTCCGGGCTCGCCGGTCTCGGCGACCTCATCGCCACGTGCCAGTCACCGCTCTCCCGGAACAACACCGCGGGGCGGCTGCTCGGCCAGGGGTACCGGTTCGACGAGGTCGTGCGCCAGATGAACCAGACCGCCGAGGGGCTCGCCTCGGTCGCGCCGATCCTCGAGCTCGCCGCGGCGAACGGCGTCGACATGCCCATCGTGGGGCAGGTCGCCGAGGTGCTCGCCGGTAGGCTCGATCCGCGCAACATCGCGCCGCACCTCACCGAGACCGACGAACCCCAGGGCGAGTGACCGGTCCGACCCCGACCAGCAAGAGGACTGCCATGCCCACGATCGCACCCGTGCCACCGACGACCGTCGCCGTGCTGTTCGGCGGCCGTTCGAGCGAGCACGAGATCAGCTGCGTGACCGCCGGCGGGATCATGGACGTCGTCGACCGTGCCGAGTACGACCTCGTGCCGATCGGCATCACGAAGGACGGGGCGTTCACGCTCCAGTCCGACGACCCTGCGCAGTGGGCGCTGCGTGACGGCACGCTCCCGACGGTGCCCGACAACGGCACCCGCGTGGCGTTCCCGACGTCGCCGGCGACGAACGAGCTCGTGGTCTCGCACCCGGACGGCTCCGTCACGACGATCGCGGTCGACATCGTCTTCCCGATCCTGCACGGCCCGTTCGGCGAGGACGGCACCGTCCAGGGGCTCCTCGAGATCGCCGGTCTGCCGTACGTCGGCGACGGGGTGCTCGCGAGCGCCCTGGCCATGGACAAGCACGTCGCCAAGGCGGTCCTCGAGCACGCCGGGCTCCGGGTCGCGCCGTGGACGACCGTGCTCCGTCGCGAGTGGTCGGCCGACCCGGTCGACGTCGCCGAGGCGATCGCCGCGCACGGGTGGCCGCTCTTCGTGAAGCCGGCACGTGCGGGCTCCAGCATGGGGGTGTCCCGCGTGGACGGCCCCGACGAGCTCGGTGCCGCGATGGACCTGGCGTTCGAGCACGACTCCAAGGTCATCGTCGAGCCGCGGGTGATCGGGCGCGAGGTCGAGGTCGCGGTGCTCGAGGGTCGTGACGGCGTCCCGCGCACGAGCCTGCCGGGCGAGATCGTCGTCGCCGAGGACGCCTTCTACGACTTCGCGTCGAAGTACCTCGGCGGTGACGAGTCGCTGCTCTGCCCGGCCCCGCTCACCGAGGCACAGACCGACGAGATCCGGTCGATCGGCGCTCGGGCGTTCGAGGCGATCGGCGGCTCCGGGCTCGCCCGCGTCGACTGCTTCCTGACCGACGACGGCTTCGTCGTGAACGAGGTCAACACGATGCCGGGGTTCACGCCGCTGTCGATGTACCCGCGTTGCTGGGCGGCGTCGGGCGTGTCCTACGGCGAGCTCGTCCGCGAGCTCATCGAGCTGGGGCGCGCCGCCGTCCGCTGACCCGGGCCTACTGGTCGACGTCGGACGGGTCCAGGCACTGGTGCCCGTCCTTCGGGAGAGTCGACACCGCGTCGGTGACGTCCTGCACGACCTGGTTCGTGGTCTTCGTCGCGTCGATGACGAGCTGGACCGCCGGCGACCGCCCGAAGGTCGTGTAGACGATCTGCCCGCCACGGTCGTCCCGGATCCAGTCGACGTCACCGAGCGAGAAGCACGGCAGGTCGGAGACCGTCGGGACGGCCACGCCGCAGTGGTACAGGGCCACCTCGGGGTCGCCCCACGCCGCCGTCGACTGGGCGTTCGTGTTCCGCAGGTCGAACTTCGAGTCGACCGCTGCCGGCAGCCGGACCTGCACGGCTGCGCACGCGGCGGCGTCGGCGGAGGGCGCCGGGGACATCGCGACGGCGTTCGTGCAGCCGGTCAGACCGGCCGCGACGGCGATCACGACGCCCACGATCGCGGTCTTCCGGGTGGGGCGGCGCGCGGTGTCCATCGACGTCCAGGCTACCGTTCTCGTGTGGACGCGACGTACGACGCCTGGGCCGGACCGACCGTGGGGGAGCTCGGCGAACTCGTCGTCCTCGACCGCATCGTGCGCCGGTTGCCCGCCGGAGCGCCGCTGCTCGGCCCCGGCGACGACTGCGCGGTCGTGGCGGCACCGGACGGCCGGTTCGTGGTGACCACGGACATGATGGTGCACGGGCCGGACTTCCGCTGGGCCTGGTCCGCACCCGAGGACGTCGGGTGGAAGGCCGCGGCGACGAACCTGTCCGACGTCGCCGCGATGGGTGCGGTGCCGACCGGCCTCGTGATCGCCCTGGCGGCACCGCAGGACACCCCCGTGGCGGTGCTCGAGTCCTTCGCGGACGGGGTGCGCCTGGCGGTCGACGCCCTGGCGCCCGGCTGCGGCGTCGTCGGCGGGGACCTCTCCACGTCGTCGGCGTTCACGGTGTCGGTGACGGCGTTCGGCGACCTCGAGGGCCGTGCACCCGTCGTCCGCTCGGGTGCCCGACCCGGGGACGTCCTCGCCGTCTCGGGGGAGCTCGGACCGGCGGCGCGCGGGTTGACGCGGCTCTTCCGCGAGGGTGTGGACGCCGACGGCGAACCCTCGCGCGAGGCGGTCGTGGCGAGCGGCGCGGACACGGACCCCGACGTCGGACGACAGCGGCGCCCGGTCCCGCCGATCGCGGACGGGCCACGCGCGGCGTCCGCGGGGGCGACGGCGATGCTCGACCTCTCCGACGGGCTGGCGATCGACGCCGGACGGCTCGCCCGGGCCAGCCGGGTGACACTGGCGCTCGACGAGGCCTCCGGCAGCGGGCCCGTCATCGACGAGGTGGCGCTGCACGGCGGTGAGGACCACGGGCTGCTCGCCGCGTTCCCGCCCGGTGTCCCGCTGCCCGGGGGGTTCCGTCGCATCGGCGTCGTGCTCGACCGGGGCGACGCGGACCTCGTGCGCGGGGGAGTGCCCGTGCCGACGACCGGCTGGGACCCCTACGCCGACTGGGACGGCGCGGCCGGCTGACCGGTTCGCGGGCGCGGGCGCGGCGTCAGCGGGCGCGGGCGCGGCGTCAGGCGGCGGCGACCACGGCCTCCCACGCGACGGTCTCGCCGTAGCTCCGCTTGCTGAACGGCTCGAGCCCCGCGGGCCACGTCGGCTCGGGGGAGCGCTTGCTCCGCTCCACGACCACCACCGCGGCCGCCGTGAGCCGGGGCACGAGCGTCTCGAGCACCTCGGCCAGCTCGTGCTCGGTGACGTCGTACGGCGGGTCGATGAACACCAGGTCGAACGTCCGGACGGTGCCGCGCAGGTACCCGAGCACCGGCTGCGGCTGCACGTCGATCCGCACGCCGGGAACCCGCTGCTGCACGGCCTTCGCGTTCGCCCGGCAGGCCTGCGCCGCCGCCGACGCACGGTCGACGAGCACGACCTCGACCGCACCGCGGGACGCCGCCTCGAGCCCGAGGGCGCCCGTGCCGGCGTACAGGTCCGCGACGGAGGTGTCGTCGACGAGCCCGCGTGCCTCGAGCGACGAGAACAGCGCCTCGCGCACCCGGTCGCTCGTCGGCCGGGTGCCGGACTTCGGCACCCGGAGCGTCGTGGAGCCGGCGGCGCCGGCGATGATGCGGGTCATGCAGCCACCGTAGCGGGCCGCCGGGTGCTCCAGGCGTTCTCCACAGGCGGTCCAGGAGGCGCGGATCGCGTCGGTGCCGCCGGGTACCGTTGACGTGTGGTCACGACCGGAACGACAACCGAGCCGGCGGTGCCGGACCTCGGCCCCGCACCGCTCGACGCGCGGTTGTCGACCGTCCTCGGCGGACGGACGGCGAGCGCGATCGAGAAGGCGTTCGGGTACCGCACGGTCGGCGAGTTCCTCGAGCACGCACCCCGGCGCTACGCCGAACGCGGTGCCCTGACCGCGCTCGACTCCCTCGCGATCGGCGAGTCGGTGACGATCGTGGCCGAGGTCGTCGACGTCCGCGAACGGACGATGCGTGCGCGCCGCGGCTCGATCCTCGAAGCCAAGATCGGCGACGGCAAGGGGCTGCTCACCCTGACGTTCTTCAATCAGGGCTGGCGGACGAAGGACCTCGTGCCCGGTGCCCGCGGCATCTTCTCCGGCAAGGTCGGCGACTACCGCGGCGCACGGCAGCTCGCCCACCCCGACTACGAGCTGTTCGACCGCGACGACCCCCGGGCGACGGCGGACCCCGAGTCCGAGGAAGCCATCCGCTTCTCCCGCCAGCCGATCCCGATCTACCCGGCGACGTCGACGCTGACCTCGTGGCAGATCGCCAAGTCGATGGCGATCGTGCTCGACACGCTGCCCGACGTCCCGGACCCGATCCCCGCCCGGGTGCGGACCCGGCTCGACCTCGTGCCGTTCCGCAAGGCCCTCGAACTCCTGCACCGTCCCGAGAAGGTCGCGGACTTCAAGCGCGCGCAGGACGCCCTCCGCTACCGCGAGGCGTTCGTGCTCCAGACCGCCCTCGTGCAGCGCCGGATCGCCGCGCGCGCCACCGCCGCCACGCCGCGCTCCGCCGTGCCCGGCGGGATCCTCGAACGCTTCGACGCCACGCTGCCGTTCACGCTCACGGACGACCAGCGGTCGGTCGGCGCCGAGATCGCCCACGACTTGGCGGCGGACTGGCCGATGCACCGCCTCGTACAGGGCGAGGTCGGCTCCGGCAAGACCCTCGTGGCGATCCGGGCGATGCTCACCGTGGCCGAGTCCGGCGGGCAGTCGGCGCTCATCGCCCCGACCGAGGTCCTCGCGGCGCAGCACCTCCGGTCGATCGTGAAGTTCCTCGGCCCCGACCTCGCGGCCGAGCTCCGGCCGGTGATCCTCACGGGGTCGCAGTCGACGGACGAACGGCGGCGGGCCCTGCTCGCGGCGGCGTCCGGCAGCTCGCGGCTCGTGGTCGGCACGCACGCGCTCCTCGGCGACCGGGTCGACTTCGCCGAGCTCGGCCTCGTCGTGGTGGACGAGCAGCACCGCTTCGGGGTCGAACAGCGCGAGGCCCTCCGCACGAAGGGGGCCACACCGCCGCACGTGCTCGTCCTCACCGCGACGCCCATCCCGCGCACGGTGGCGATGACGGTGTTCGGCGACCTCGACGTCTCGACGATCACCGGGCTGCCCTCCGGCCGCGCCGGCGTCGAGACCTTCACGGTCCCGCTCGCCGAGCACCCGGGCTGGGAGTCCCGCATCTGGACCCGCATGGCCGAGGAACTCGCCGACGGCCGACAGGCCTTCGTGGTGTGCCCGGCGATCGACGACGCCCACACGGAAGACGACGGCGAGCCCGACCCGGCGAACGACGACGCCCCGAAGCGCGCCCCGGCCACCGTGCTCGCCACGGCGGAACGGATGCGGACGATGCCGGTCCTCGCCGACCGCCGGATCGAGGTCCTGCACGGCCGCATGACGGCGGACGAGAAGGACCGCGTGATGACCTCCTTCGCGGCCGGAACGGTCGACGTGCTCGTGGCCACGACCGTGATCGAGGTCGGCGTCGACGTGCCGAACGCCTCGATGATGGCCGTGCTCGACGCCGACCGGTTCGGCGTCTCGCAGCTCCACCAGCTCCGCGGGCGCATCGGCCGCGGCCAGTACGCCGGCGTGTGCCTGCTCGTGACCGCGGCCGAGGCCGAGACGACCTCGCGGGAACGGGTCGACGCGGTGTCGGCGTCCGACGACGGGTTCGAGCTCGCGCGGGTCGACCTCGAGCTCCGGCGCGAGGGCGACGTGCTGGGCGAACGGCAGTCGGGCGGGCGGTCGTCGCTCAACCTCCTGCGCGTCGTGGAGCACGCCGACCTCATCGTCGACGCGCGCGAGGAAGCCGAGCGCGTGCTGGAGCCCGATCCGCAGCTCGACGGGCACCCCGCGCTCCGCGAAGCCCTGGCCCGGCGGCTCGACGAGTCCGACGCCGCGTTCCTCGGCAAGAACTGAACGCCGGTATCGTCGCTGGCATGGCGCAGATCGCGGTGGTCCCCGGTTCCTTCGATCCCGTGACCCTCGGGCACCTCGACGTGATCGGGCGTGCGGCGGGGCTCTTCGACGAGGTGCACGTGCTCGTCGTGCACAACCCTGACAAGCGGCCCGCGATGTTCGACGCGGTCGACCGTGTCCGCCTCATCGAGGAGTCGCTCGTCGAGACGGGCGTGTCCGACAACGTCCGGGTCGGGGAGTGGACCTCGGGGTTGCTCGTCGACTACTGCCGGCAGGTCGGTGCGAAGGTCCTCGTCAAGGGCGTCCGATCCGGCGAGGACGTCGCGTACGAGACCCCGATGGCGATCATGAACCGCCACCTCGCCGACGTCGAGACGGTGTTCCTGCTGCCCGAGGCCGCCCGCGCCCACGTGTCGAGCTCGCTCATCCGTCAGGTGGCGTCCCTCGGCGGCGACGTGACCCCGTACGTGCCGCAGGTGGTCGCGGCGGCCCTCCACGAGCACACCGGGCGCTGAGCGCCGGACGCACGGAACCGGACACGCCCGCCCCCGCCTCGACTCGCAGGCCCGAGCGATGTAGGCTTGTCGATCGTGTCTTCCCACGTGAACAGCCCCTACGCCCTGCGCGTGCGCGACCTCGCGCACCGGCCGGGCGAGATGCGCGAGCACTCGCTCGACATCGCGGTGCCGGATGCGATGGGAGCGGGTGTCATCTCCGTCCGCGAAGGCGCCGAGATGCACATCGACCTCCGGCTCGAGGGCCTGCACGAGGGCGTCCTCGTCTCCGGGCACGCCAGCGCCGAGGCCGAGGGCGAGTGCTCCCGGTGCCTCATCGACATCAGCGAGCCCGTCGAGGTCGATTTCGCCGAGCTGTTCGCGTATGATGCCTCGGAGGATTTCGACTTCTTCGTTCACGATGACCACGTGGATTGTGAACAGGTCGTTCGAGATGCGGTGGTGCTGGCGCTGCCGTTCCAGCCGGTCTGCCGACCGGACTGCCCAGGCCTCGACCCGGTGACGGGCGAGCGACTGGCCGACATCGGCGAGCAGCGTGCTCACGAGGTCCTGGACCCGCGGTGGGCTGCGCTGAGCGGCATCACCCTCGACGACGCGACGAGCGGCGGCGAGGACACCGACGCAGCCAGCACGACCACGCCCCAGACCACCGAGGGTCAGGAGCGGTCCGACGCCGACCAGGCCGACTGACCGCCGCCCCTCGCCACTGACCACCGACCAACCGAAAGAGAACCACCATGGCCGTTCCCAAGCGCAAGCAGTCCCGTGCCAACACGCACGCCCGTCGTTCGCAGTGGAAGGCCGCGCCGGTCCAGCTCGTGAAGACGATCGAGAACGGCAAGGTCACCTACAGCCTCCCGCACCGCGCGAAGGTCGTCGAGGACTCCGCCGGCACGCCCCTGTACATGGAGTACAAGGGCCGCAAGGTCGCCGACGTCTGATCGGACCACACGCATGACAGCGACGTCCGGCGCCACGGGGTCCCGCCCCGTGGGGCCGGACGTCGTTCGTCTGCAGGGCATCCTCGGGGCCGACATCGACCTCGAGCTCCTGCAGCTCGCCCTGACCCACCGCTCGTACGCGTACGAGCACGGTGGCATCGGGCACAACGAACGCCTCGAGTTCCTCGGGGACTCGATCCTCGGCCAGGCCGTGACCGTGAAGCTCTACCGGTCCTTCCCCGACCTCGACGAAGGCGACCTCGCCAAGCGGCGCGCGAGCCTGGTGTCGACGGTCGCCCTCGCCGAGATCGCCCGCATGATCGGGCTCGGACAGTACCTCCGGCTCGGCAAGGGTGAAGAGCAGACCGGCGGCCGCGACAAGTCGTCGATCCTCGCCGACACGGTCGAGGCCGTGATCGGCGCGACCTACCTCTCCGCCGGCCCCGACCCGGCGACCGCGCTGGTGCTCCGGCTGGTCGAACCGCTCCTCATCGACCCGGACCGCTTCGGCGCTGCGATGGACCCGAAGACGAGCCTGCAGGAACTCGCGTCGAGCCTGTCGCTCGGCAACCCGTCGTACCGCGTGACCGAGGCCGGTCCCGACCACGACAAGACCTTCCACGCCACGGTCGTGCTCCAGGGCGAGGACGTCTCCACCGGCACCGGGTCGAGCAAGAAGACCGCCGAGATGGCAGCGGCGCTCCAGGCGTGGACGCAGCTCTCCGGCCGGGCGGCCTGACCGCGTGCCCGAACTGCCCGAGGTCGAGGTCGTCCGCGCCGGCCTCGAACCCGCCGTCAGCGGCGCGCGGGTCCTGCACGTGGACGTCGTCGACGACCGGGCACTGACCCGGCACGACGGTCCGGCCGAGGACTTCGCCGACCGCCTGACCGGTCGCACCATCGCCGCCGCGGTCCGTCGTGGCAAGTTCCTCTGGATGCCCCTGCAGCCCGAGTACGAGGGCGACCGACCCGAGGCCCTCGTGGCCCACCTCGGCATGAGCGGTCAGATCCTGCTCGGCCGTGGGCGCGAGGCGGCGAAGCACCGACGGATCCTCCTCGACGTCCAGCCCACCGGCACCGACCGCGACGGCTCCCCGGAGCCCCCGGTCGAGCTCGAGTTCGTCGACCAGCGCACGTTCGGCTCGATGGCGATCGACGAGATGGTCCCGACGATCGACGGGGCGCCGGCCGGTTCCGCCGGACACGTCGACGAGGTCGATCCCGACGCCGTGTGGCGCCGGAGCATCCCGAAGCAGGTGTCGCACATCGCCCGCGACCCGCTCGACCCCGCGTTCGACGACGATCGCTTCATCGCCGCCGCCCGGAAGCGCTCGAGCGGCATCAAGCGCGTCCTGCTCGACCAGGGCGTCGTGAGCGGCATCGGGAACATCTACGCCGACGAGTCCCTCTGGGCGGCCAGGCTGCACTACGACCGCCCGGCCGAGCGGCTGACCCGCGCCGACCTGCACGGCCTCCTGGCCGAGGTGCGGCACGTCCTCGGCCGTGCGCTGGAGGACGGCGGCACGAGCTTCGACGCGCAGTACGTCAACGTGAACGGGCAGTCCGGGTACTTCTCGCAGCGGTTGCACGTGTACGGGCAGCAGGGGAAGCCGTGCCCCCGGTGCGGCACCACGATCGTGCGTGAGGCCTTCATGAACCGATCGAGCCACATCTGCCCCGTGTGCCAACCACGCCCACGCCGTCGTACGCGTTAGCCTGACGCCCAACCAGAGCATCCGGAGACCGCATGTACTTGAAGAGCCTGACCATCAAGGGGTTCAAGTCCTTCGCGCAGCCGACGACGTTCGCGTTCGAACCGGGCGTCACGTGCATCGTCGGCCCGAACGGCTCCGGCAAGTCCAACGTCGTGGACGCCCTCGCCTGGGTGATGGGGGAGCAGGGGGCGAAGACCCTCCGTGGCGGCAAGATGGAGGACGTCATCTTCGCGGGCACCTCGACGCGCGGTCCGCTCGGCCGTGCGCAGGTGCTGCTGACGATCGACAACGCCGACGGCCTGCTGCCGATCGAGTACTCCGAGGTCACGATCTCCCGCACGCTCTTCCGCAACGGCGGCAGCGAGTACGCGATCAACGGCGAGAACTGCCGTCTGCTCGACGTCCAGGAGCTCCTGAGCGACACCGGCCTCGGCCGTGAGATGCACGTCATCGTCGGCCAGGGCCAGCTCGACAAGGTCCTGCACGCGACGCCCGAGGACCGCCGTGGCTTCATCGAGGAGGCCGCGGGCATCCTGAAGCACCGTCGGCGCAAGGAGAAGACCCTCCGCAAGCTCGACGCGATGCAGACGAACCTGACGCGCCTGTCCGACCTCGCGGGGGAGATCCGCCGCCAGCTGAAGCCCCTCGGACGCCAGGCCGAGGTCGCGCGCAAGGCCCAGTCGGTCGCCGCGGTCGCCCGTGACGCCAAGGCCCGCATCCTCGCCGACGACGTCGTCCGCCTGCGCCGCGAGCTCCACGAGCACCAGGAGGTCGAGGCCGGCCGCAAGTCCGAGCGCATCGTGCTGCAGGAACGGCTCGACCAGACCCGTGCCCGCCAGCAGCACGTCGAGCAGAGCATGGTCGGCGACGACGTCGACCGCGCCCGCACGGTGGTGCACCGGCTGGAGAGCGTGCAGGAGCGGCTCCGCGGCCTGTCGAGCCTGGCGAACCAGCGCCTGATGTTCCTCGCCCAGCAAGCCGACGCACCGCAGCAGGGCCCCACGATCACGCCGGAGCAGGTGCAGGGCGTCCGGTACGAAGCGGACCGGCTCGAGGCGCAGGCGGCGGAGATGACCGGCGGCACGGCCGTGGCGGCGCAGCGGGTGCAGGCGGCCCGTGCGGCGCTCGACGCCCTCGACGAACGGATCGCCGCCCAGGCAGCCCTCGTCTCGCAGCACGACCTCGAGGCCCAGCGCCTCGGGTCCGCGGTGGACGTGGCGACGTCGAAACGCGGCTCCGCGGTGGCCGACCGGGAACGGCGCGAGCGGGCGCTGGCCGAGGCGGGGGAGCGGTCCGAACGGGCGGCTGCGGCCCTCGCCGAACTCGGCGCGGACCCGTCCGAGGGCATCGACGAGGACGCGCTGACCGCCGCGCTCGAGACCGCCCGCGAGCAGCAGGAAGCGGCCCAGGCGGCGCGTGACGAACTCCGTGACCGCCTGCACGCCCTCGAGCGCGAACGGGACGCCCTGGACGCCCGTGTCGCCGCGCTCGGCATGTCGATCGACGTCCGTGACGGTTCGCAGGCGCTCATCGAGGCCGGGCGCGACGGCATCGTGGGTCGCCTCGCGGACCGTCTCAGCGTGACGCCCGGGTTCGAGGGGGCGATCGCGATCGCCCTCGACGGGCTCGCCGACGCCGTCCTCGCCGTCGACCGGTCCGTCGCGCTCGACGCCGTCGCGCACGCCCGCACCGAGGACATCGGACGCATCGACGTCGTGGTCGCGGACGCCGACGCCCCGCCGTCCGGACTGCCCGAGCGGCTCCCGGCCGGGGTCCGCCGCGCACTCGACCTCGTGCAGGGTCCGCCGGCGATCGCCGCGATCCTGCGGGACGCGCTGGTCGCGGACACCGACGGGGTCGACCTGGAGGCGGTGCTCACCGCCGCCCCGCAGGCCACGGTGGTGACGCGGTCCGGTGACCTCGTCCGTGCGGTCCGCGTGACGGGCGGCGGGGAGCGCGTGACCTCGCGCATCGAACTCGTCGCGGAACGCGACGACGCCGTGACCCGCCGCGACGCGATCGCGCGCGACGCCGAGGACGCGGCCACGCGCCTCCAGGCCGCCCGTACCGCCGTCGAGGACGCACGTCGCGCGGCGGACGACGCGGACGCGGCCTCGCGCGCCCACGCCCGGGCGAAGGCGGAGTACGACCGGACCAGCGCGTCGACCCGCGCGAAGGTGGAGAACGCCGCCGCCGAGGTCGAGCGACTGCGCGCGGCCCTCGCCGAGACCGACGGCGCCGTCGAGGCTGCCGAGGCGGCCCTGGCCGAGGCGGAACGCGCACGCCAGGAGTTCGCCGACCGTCCGCGCCCCGTCGTCGACGCGTCCGAGCGCCCCGGGCTGCAGGACGCGCTCGAGGCCGCACGTGCCGCCGAGATCGAGCAGCGCATCCAGGTCGAGACCGTCCGCGAGCGTGTCCGTGCGGAGCGGACCCGCGCCGACCAGCTGGAGCGGCAGCTCGAGGCCGAACGCGCCGCAGCGGCGGAGGCCGCACGACTCGCCGTGATCCGCCGTGGGCAGATCGCCGTCGCCGAGGACGTGCTCGCCGACCTGCCCGGGCTGCTCGGTGCCGTCGACCGGTCCCTCGCCGAGGCCCGCGTGCAGCTCGCCACCGAAGAGGCCGAGCGGTCGAAGCGCAACACCGAGCTCCAGACGATCCGGAACGAGGAGCGCGAGCTCCGCGACCGCCTCCAGTCGATCACCGACGGCGTGCACTCGCTCGAGATGGAGATCTACGAGAAGAAGTTGCACGTGTCCGGCGTGCTCGACCGGGCGCAGAGCGAGCTCGGGCTCGTCGAGGCCGTGCTCGTCGCCGAGTACGGGCCGCACGTGCCGGTGCCGGTGGACGTCCTGATCGACCCCCGGGTCCTCGCCCGGAAGCACCGCGACGCCGAGCGCGCGGCCGCTGCCGCCGCGGCGGGGACGGCCCTGGACGGCGCCGTGCAGGAGGCGACAGAAGAGGACGGGGCCGAGCCGCGCCTCCAGTCCGACGACTCGCCGACCGACGCCGACCCGACCACCGACCCCGACCCCGACCCGACCACCGACGCCGACGACGACCTGGTCGAACTGGTCGACGCCGAGTCGACGCTCCCGGGCGGCCCCGCCCTGCCCGAGTTCGACGCCACCGAGGACGTCGACCCCGCCGACGTCGAGACGGTGCCGTACGTGCGCGCCGAGCAGGAGCGACGGCTCAAGGCGGCCGAGCGGGACCTCGGCCAGCTCGGCAAGGTCAACCCGCTCGCGCTCGAGGAGTTCCAGGCGCTCGAACAGCGCCACGCGTTCCTCGCCGAGCAGCTCGAGGACCTGCAGAAGACCCGGACCGACCTCATGACGATCATCGACGAGCTCGACCAGAAGATGCAGACGATCTTCGAGTCCGCGTTCGACGACACGAAGGAGGCGTTCGACGTCATCTTCCCGATCCTCTTCCCCGGCGGCTCCGGGTCGATCACGCTGACGAACCCCGACGACCTGCTGAACACCGGCATCGAGGTGCAGGTGAAGCCCGCCGGCAAGAAGATCGACCGGCTGACCCTGCTGTCCGGCGGCGAGCGGTCCCTGGCCGCGGTGGCGCTGCTCGTGGCGATCTTCACCGCCCGCCCGTCGCCGTTCTACATCATGGACGAGGTCGAGGCGGCGCTCGACGACGCCAACCTCGGGCGGCTGCTGACGGTGTTCGAGCGGCTGCGGGCGTCGTCGCAGCTCATCGTGATCACGCACCAGAAGCGCACGATGGAGATCGCCGACGCGCTGTACGGGGTCTCGATGCGGCAGGACGGCGTCTCCGCCGTCGTCGGCCAGCGCGTGCAGAAGCGGGCCCCGGAGCCGGAGCCGGCGGTCGCGTAGGCCCGAGTCCGAGACTCGGCTCCGCGGACAGTTTCGTGCCCTCGCGGCCGCGAAACTGTCCGCCTGGCCGAGTCTCGGCGCGCCGCCGGCCTCCGCGACCCACGACGGACGGGAGGCGCGGTGCCAACCGGCACCGCGCCTCCCGTCCGTCGTGTGGTCGCGACTAGTGCGCGTCGGCCTCGACGGCCTCCTTCGGCTCGCCCGTCGGGGTGAGCCCGCGCTCCTGGCGACGCTTCGACACCACGAGCGACGCCACCGTGGCGACCGCGATCGTCAGCATGATGAAGCCCAGCGAGAACCAGATCGGGATCTCCGGAGCCCACTCGATGTGCTCACCGCCGTTGATGAACGGCAGCTCGTTGACGTGCATGGCGTGGAAGACGAGCTTGACGCCGATGAACCCGAGGATGACCGCGAGGCCCTGCCCGAGGTAGATGAGGCGTTCGAGCAGCCCGGCGATGAGGAAGTACAGCTGACGGAGCCCGAGCAGCGAGAACGCGTTCGCGGTGAACACGATGAAGGCGTCCTGCGTCAGCCCGAAGATCGCGGGGATCGAGTCGAGCGCGAAGAGCACGTCGGTGAGGCCGATCGCGACCATCACGAGCAGCATCGGTGTGAAGAGGCGCTTGCCGTCGACCTTCGTGGTGAGGCGGTCGCCGTCGTAGTGGTCCGAGGTCGGGATGACGCGCTTGAGGATCCGGATCAGGCGGGAGTCACCCTCGTCACCACCGTGGTCGTTGCCGCTGCGGGCTTGCGACCAGGCGAGCCAGAAGAGCAGCGCGCCGAACAGGTAGAACACCCACGAGAAGTTGTCGATGATCGTGACGCCGAGGGCGATGAAGATGCCGCGTGCGACGAGGGCGATCGCGACGCCGACGAGCAGGACCTTCTGCTGGAACTCCTTCGGCACGGCGAAGCTCGTCATGATGATGAGGAAGACGAACAGGTTGTCGACCGACAGTGCCTTCTCGGTCAGCCACCCGGCGAAGTACTCACCGCCGGCCTGTCCGCCGCCGAAGACGAGGATGCCGACACCGAAGAGGATCGCGAGCCCGACGTAGAACGCCGACCAGAACGCGGATTCCTTGATGTGCGGGACGTGCGGGGTGCGCACGTGCGAGAAGAAGTCGAACACCAGCAGCGCGAGGATGCCTGCGATGGTGAGGAGCCAGACGAAGAGTGGGACGTCCACGGGTTTCCTTCAGGTCGATGGCGCAACCAGGTGGTGGGTACGCCGAGGCCTGAAGGTCTCTTCCGCCGCGCTCCGCACTGGGTGCTGATCACGACCGGCGCCCCGGGCCCGGATCGTTCCGGACCGTACTGACGGGGACACCGAGGAGGAATACTCCCCTTCGTGTCCCCGAGCGTACCGGGCGCAGCCCACATGCGCCGCGCTCTAAGCTGGGAACATGGCGAGTTCCTGGTCACTGTCCTCCCGGCTGCGCGGGCTGTTCCAGCGCAAGACGATCGACGAGACCACGTGGGAGGACCTCGAGACGGCGCTCATCGGTGCGGACTTCGGCCCGGACATCGCCGACGAGATCATCGAGGACCTCCACGCGCGCGTCGACCGCTACGGCACGACGGACCCCGCCGACCTCCAGCGGATGCTGCGCGAGGTGCTCGAGGAACGGCTGTCGAAGCTCGACACCACGCTGAAGCTCAGCAACCGGCCGGCGGTCGTGCTCGTCGTCGGGGTGAACGGCGTCGGCAAGACCACGACCATCGGCAAGTTCGCGAAGTTCCTCAAGACGTACGACCGCACGGTGCTCGTCGGTGCGGCGGACACCTTCCGCGCCGCCGCGGTCGAGCAGGTCGCGACGTGGGCGGAGCGAGCGGGCGTCGAGGTCGTGCGACCGGCCCAGCCCGGGCAGGACCCGGCGTCGGTCGCGTACCAGACGGTCGAGAAGGCCATCAGGGACAACACCGAGATCGTCGTCATCGACACCGCCGGCCGACTGCACACCAAGGCCGGGCTGATGGACGAGCTCACCAAGATCAAGCGCGTGGTCGAGAAGCAGACCGAGATCGCCGAGGTCCTGCTCGTGCTCGACGCCACGACCGGCCAGAACGGCCTCGCGCAGGCGCAGGCGTTCATCGAGGGCGCGGGCGTCACCGGGCTCGTCATCACCAAGCTCGACGGCTCGGCGAAGGCCGGGTTCGTGCTGAGCGTGCAGGAGAAGACGGGTATCCCGATCAAGCTCATCGGCCAGGGCGAGGGCATCAACGACCTCACCGGTTTCACCCCGCACGTGTTCGTGCAGAACCTCGTGGGGTGATTCCGGGTACCGTCTGCGCAGTACAGGGATCGTCCAGGTACACGGAAGGAGCCCTCACATGCCCGCTCTGCTGATCATCGCGATCATCGTCGGCCTCGTCCTGCTCTTCAGCGGCATCTTCGTCGGTGCCCTGAAGTTCCTGCTGTGGGTCGGGATCGTCCTCATCATCCTGGCCGTCATCGGCTGGCTGCTCAGGAGCATCCGCGGTCGCGCGTAGCGACCGACGCGTCCGTCACGGACGCATGCGCGGAACGGGAGGCGCGGTGCCAGCTGGCACCGCGCCTCCCGTCCGTCGTCCGTCCGGTCCCACCGCTCAGACGGCTTGGCGACCCGGCGTCGCGTCGAGCAGGTGCGACAGGTGCTCCGGCACCGTGCCGCCGCGGGCGACCGTGGCACGCGCCCAGAGGCGCCCGGCCCGGTAGGACGACCGGACCAGCGGCCCGGCGAGGACCCCGGCGAAGCCCATCTCCTCGGCCACCTCGCGCAGGGCGACGAACTCCTCGGGTGCGACCCACCGCGCGACCGGCAGGTGCCGCGGCGACGGGCGGAGGTACTGCGTCAGCGTGATGATGTCCGTGCCGGCGTCGTACAACCGCTGCAGGGCGTCCTCGATCTCGATGCGCTCTTCGCCCATGCCGAGGATCAGGTTCGACTTCGTGACGAGCCCCGCGTCGCGTCCCTGCGTGATGACGTCGAGGGAGCGCTCGAAGGTGAACGCCGGGCGGATGCGCTTGAAGATGCGCGGCACGGTCTCGACGTTGTGGGCGAAGACCTCGGGGCGGGCGGCGAACACCTGCCCGAGCTGGTCCGGGCGGCCGTTGAAGTCGGGCACGAGGATCTCGACACCGGTGCCGGGGGAGTGCTCGTGGATCTGGCGGATCGTCTCCGCGTAGAGCCAGGCGCCGCCGTCGGGCAGGTCGTCGCGGGCGACGCCGGTGACGGTGGCGTACTTCAGGCCCATCTCGGCGACGGAGTCCGCGACCCGGCGGGGCTCGTCGCGGTCGAGCGGCTCGGGCTTGCCGGTGTCGATCTGGCAGAAGTCGCAGCGGCGCGTGCACTGCGAGCCGCCGATGAGGAAGGTGGCCTCCCGGTCCTCCCAGCACTCGAAGATGTTCGGGCAGCCGGCCTCCTGGCAGACGGTGTGCAGCTGCTTGCTCCGCACGAGGCCGGACAGCTCGCGGAACTCCGGGCCCTGGGTGGCGCGGGTCTTGATCCACGCCGGCTTGGTCTCGATCGGGGTCTCGGCGTTGCGGGCCTCGACGCGGAGCATCCGGCGGCCTTCGGGGGCGAGGGTCATACGAGGGTCTCCTGTCGTGCGGGCGTGGTGGCGGGCGTGCCCGCGGCGCTGCTGATCCGGTGTCCGGAGTGCATGCCCCGCGCGGCGGCGCGGAGGCGGTCGAGCACCACGGGGACGATCTCGTCGACCGTCACGGTGCGACCGGCTGCTCGGCTGAGGGTCGTCACCCCCGCGTCGCTGATCCCGCACGGCACGATCGCGGCGTAGGCGTCGAGGCTGTTCGTGCAGTTGATCGCGAGGCCGTGGCTCGTCACCCCCTCGGCGACGTGCAGGCCGATCGCGCCGACCTTGGCGTGCGGGGCACCGGCCGGGCCGGGGACCCAGGCACCGCTGCGTCCCGGGACCCGCCCGGCGAGCACACCCACGGCGGCCGCCGCGTCGACGATGACCTGCTCGAGGTCCCGCACCCAGGCGACGACGTCGAGCGGCTCGGCCAGCCGGACGATCGGGTACGCGACGAGTTGCCCCGGTCCGTGCCAGGTGATCCGCCCGCCGCGGTCGACGTCGACCACGGGGGAGCCGTCCGTCGGCAGGTCGGACGGTTCGGTGCGGCGCCCGGCGGTGTACACGGACGGGTGCTCGCACAGGACGACGGCCCCGGGAGAGCGGCCGGCGACGACGTCGGCGTGGAGGGCCCGCTGCAGCGCGAGTCCCTCGGCGTGGTCCAGCAACCCGGACGGGCGCACGATGTCGAGTTCCGGCATGCGCGCCAGGCTACGACAGTTTCTGTACTCCGTCCAACAATGGCATCGACGGGTTTCCGGAGGTCACGGCACGCGGACGTCCTGCCACGTTGCCGTGCGGAGCTCCTCCTCGTACAGCGCACGAGCCCGTGGCAGGTGGCGTCGTTCGACCGCGAAGACGTGCACCGCGATGCCCGCCCACAGCACCCCGGGGAAGAACGCCAGCACGTCCTCCTGCCAGCCGGCCGCGTCGAACAGCTGCGGGACGACCAGCGCGAGGAACAGGACGGCCAGGACCGCGGAGAGCCACGCGAACCAGCTGGTCCGGTCGATGAAGTGCGCGAGCCACCGGACCCGCCGTCGGGCGGGGACGCCGACCGGCTCCGGACCCCCTCGAACCCACTCCCGCAGCGCCCGCTGGGTCGCGTACCCGCCGATGGTGGCCCAGGCGACGACGACGAGGACGGTCACGAGCACCCCTGCGCCGATGCCGACGGCCACGACGGTCGACACCGGGATCGCGAACCGTGACGCGAACACGGCGGCGGCGAACCCGCAGAGCAGTGCGACGGCAGCGGCACGGGCCCAGCCGCCGAGGTCGATCTGCCGGAGGTGCATGCGTCGGACAGTAGTCCGGGCCTTGACCTGAAGCGCGGCTGAGGGTGTCGGGTGGGGCCATGCACATCCGCCAGGTCCAGCTCGCCACCCGCTCCCTCGACGACACCGTCCGCTTCTACGAGCGACTCGGGTGCGCCGTGCTCGCCGACGACGACTCGGTCCGGGTCACCGTCGGGTCGTCGCAGCTCGTCTTCCGGGTGCTCGACGGGATGACCGGGGCGCACCACCTCGCGTTCACGATCCCGACCGGGACGTTCGCGGACGCGAAGCGCCGGGTGGCCGAGGTCGCGACGGTGCTCGGGGCGCAGGGTGTCGACGAGTTCGAGGGGCCGGCGGGCTGGGACTCGCGGTCGGTGTACTTCGAGGGGCCCGACCGGCAGCTGCTCGAGCTCATCGAGCGACGGGAGCTCCCCGACGGCGACGCCGTGGCGGCCGACGGACAGGCCGCGCCGGCCGACGGGCACGCCGCGCGGGCCGACGGGCACGCCGCGCGGGCCGACGGGCACCCCGCGCCGCTCGCCCCGCTGCTCGTGTCGGTCAGTGAGGTCGGCATCGCCGTCCCGGACGTCCCCGGGGCGGTCGAGGCCCTCCGCCAGCACGGACTCGACCCCTACGCCGACCCGGCGGGGCCCGACTTCGCCCCCGTCGGCGACGTCGACGGGCTGCTCATCCTGGTGTCGTCCGGTCGGCAGTGGTTCCCGACGCTCGACCGGGCCCCGTCGTCGGCTCCGGTGGTGGTCGATCTCGGGCTCGGCACGACGGTGGAACTGGCCGAGGGCGTCCTCCTGCGGTGAACGGGCGAGAGCGTCCGGGCGGGGCCTTGTAGAATCGACGGATCATGGCGCAATTCGGTTCACTCTCCGATCGGCTGACCGAGACCTTCCGCAACCTGCGGAGCAAGGGTCGGCTGACTCCGTCCGACGTCGACGGCACCGTCCGCGAGATCCGGCGGGCGCTCCTCGACGCCGACGTCGCGCTCGAGGTCGTCAAGGCGTTCACCGCAGCCGTCCGCGAGCGCGCCCTCTCCGACGAGGTCAACCGCGCGCTCAACCCGGCGCAGCAGGTCGTCCAGATCGTCAACGAGGAACTCGTCGGCATCCTCGGCGGCCAGCAGCGGCGTCTCGAGTTCGCGAAGCGGCCCCCGACGGTCATCATGCTCGCGGGCCTCCAGGGCGCCGGCAAGACCACGCTCGCCGGCAAGCTCGGCAAGTGGCTCAAGAAGGACGGCCACACGCCGATGCTCGTCGCGGCGGACCTCCAGCGTCCGAACGCCGTGCAGCAGCTGCAGGTCGTCGGCGAGCAGGCCGGCGTGCACGTCTTCGCGCCGGAGCCCGGCAACGGCGTCGGCGACCCGGTCAAGGTCGCGAAGAACGCCATCAAGGCCGCGGTCGACCAGCAGTACGACACCGTCATCGTGGACACCGCCGGTCGTCTCGGCGTCGACGCCGAGCTCATGAAGCAGGCCGCGAACATCCGCAAGGCCGTCGACCCCGACGAGGTCCTCTTCGTCATCGACGCGATGATCGGTCAGGACGCGGTCAACACCGCCCGCGCCTTCCAGGAAGGCGTCGACTTCACCGGCGTCGTCCTCTCGAAGCTCGACGGCGACGCCCGCGGTGGTGCGGCCCTGTCGGTCGCCAGCGTGACCGGCCGTCCGATCATGTTCGCCTCCACGGGCGAGGGGCTCGACGACTTCGAGCCGTTCCACCCGGACCGCATGGCGAGCCGCATCCTCGACCTCGGCGACATTCTCTCCCTCATCGAGCAGGCGCAGGGTGCCTTCGACGAGGAAGAAGCGC
Organism: Curtobacterium sp. BH-2-1-1; assembly: GCF_001806325.1. Taxonomy (NCBI): domain Bacteria; kingdom Bacillati; phylum Actinomycetota; class Actinomycetes; order Micrococcales; family Microbacteriaceae; genus Curtobacterium; species Curtobacterium sp. BH-2-1-1. Next base: position 321,093 of record NZ_CP017580.1, on the reverse strand, counting down.
GCAAGGTCGCCGAGAAGATCGCGAGCGACTCGTTCACGCTCAACGACTTCCTCGAGCAGATGCAGCAGCTCCGCAAGGCCGGCTCGATCAAGGGCATGCTCGGCATGCTCCCCGGCGCCAAGGGCATGCGCGAGGCGCTCGACAACTTCGACGAGCGCGAGATCGTCCGCACCGAGGCGATCATCCAGTCGATGACCCCGCAGGAGCGCGAGCTGCCGAAGCTCCTCAACGGCTCCCGCCGCCTCCGCATCGCCAAGGGTGCCGGCTCCACCGTGACCGAGGTCAACGCCCTCGTGAACCGGTTCGAGCAGGCCGCGAAGATGATGAAGACCGTCGCGCGCGGTGGGGTCCCGCAGATGCCCGGCATGGGGCCGATCCCCGGCATGCACGGCGGTAAGAAGCAGCAGCAGGGCGGCAAGAAGAAGTCCAAGGTCGGCAACCCGGCGAAGCGTGCGGCGCTCGCCGCGGGTGCGGCCGCGGCGCCGCAGCAGGCGCCGAAGGGGTCCGGTCTCGGGCTCGGCGGCGGCAAGGGCGGCAAGGCGCCGACCGAGGAAGAGCTCGCGTCGCTGCAGAAGTTCCTGGGTCGCTGACGCGGCTCGCGATCGCAACCAGTTGACTGACTGGAGGCGCGGTGCCGGCTGGCACCGCGCCTCCCGTCCGTCGGTCAGCGCTTGGACCGCTTGAGCCAGGCCCGCAGGTCGGCGTACGTCCCGTCGTCCTCGCCGAAGAGGACGACGTTGCGCGCGGCGTCCAGCCAGGCACCGGTGGACGGGCGCACCTCACCGAGGGCACCGAGCAGGTCCGCCATGCCGATCAGCCGGACCGACCCGGTCGTGACGCTGTCCATGAGCGCCCGTTCCGCGGCGACCTCGCAGACGTAGGCGATGTCCGCGCCCGAGAACCCCTCGGTGCGCTTCGCGAGCGCTGCGGCGTCGATGCCCTCGACGGGTCGGTCCCGCAGGTGGCCGCGGAAGACCGCCTCGCGCGCAGGGGTGTCCGGTGGCAGCACGAGCACGGTGCGGTCGAGCCGTCCGGGTCGGCGGAGCGCGGGGTCGACGTCCCAGGGCTGGTTCGTCGCAGCCAGGACGAACACGCCCTCGTTCCCGCCGTCGATGCCGTCCAGCTCGGTGAGGAGCTGGTTGACCATCCCGCGGACGTGCGAGCTCCGGGTCTGACTGCGCCGTTGTCCGAGCGCGTCGACCTCGTCGAAGAACACCACGCAGGGCGACGCAGCCCGGGCGGCGCGGAACACGGCCTCGATGTTCCGTTCGCTCTGGCCGACGTAGGGGTCGAGCACCTCGGTGATCGAGACGCTCATGAACCGTGCGCCGAGTTCGCCCGCGACGGCCCGGGCGATGAAGGTCTTGCCACAGCCGGGCGGCCCGTACAGGAGCAGGCCGCCGCGGAGGCTCTTGCCGTAGAGGGTGCGTAGCTCGGGGTTCGCGAGCGGTGCGAGGAACGCCGCGGTCAGGCGCTGCTTCACGGTCTCCATGCCACCGACGTCGGCGAACCGGACACCGGCGCGCTCGACGGAGAACGCCGACGCGGGGTCCGGGTCGGGGCCGTCGTCGTCGACGAACGCCGGTTCGACGATGTGCTCCACCTGCTGCTCGGCGGCGTGCCAGTCGAACCCGCTCGCGGGCGGGGGACCGGCGTCGTCCGTCGCGGTGTCGTCCGGTCCGGGCGCGGCGGGGCCGGCCGTCGCGTCGGGTTGCAGTGCCTCGAGCATGAGCGCCCGGGCCGCGGCGTCGTCGGGGGCGACCGCGACCGCTGCCGCCGCTTCGGTCGTGGCCTCGACCCGGCGCCCCGCGTCGAGGAGCAGGCGCCCGAGGTGGACCCGGAGCGTGACGTCCTCCGGAGCGGCCACCACGGCTCGCCGGATCGCGTCGATCAGTGGGTCGTCGTCCATCGGGACTCCTCGTCCGTCGTCGGTCACCACGGGTTCCCCCAGCCGTCGTCGTCGCGGTCGGTCCGTCCCTCGTCGACGTCCTGCCGCACGGGCGTGGTCTTCGGGAACGCGCGCATCGTGCTCCGGATGCGCACCGAGGCGACGACGACCCCGGCGAACACCAGTCCCTGTGCCACCACGGCCGCATCCGGCGGGAGGAAGAGCCCCGCGACCGAGACGGCCGTCGCGGCCCCGAGGACGGCGACGGTCGTCGTCCACCCGGGCACCGCCCGTCGCGCCGCGCGCACGAGGAACCCCGTTCGGGGCCGGGTCTCGGCGGCGAACCGGAGCACGACGACCACCACGAGCGCGAGTCCGATCACCGGCGGGAGCATCGTGTACCAGCGGCCGGCGTCCGACGGGGCGTCGAGGGAGACCAGGTACTGGAAGCCGGTCATCAGGGCGCCGGCACCGAGTCCGAACCGGATGCGTGCGAGCGGGTTGAGGACGCCGACGACGAGGTTCCGTCGCGCGAGTGCGTTCGTGGGGTCCGTCGCGAGGATCCCGGCGAAGGCGAGCGCGGACTCGCCGTCGTGACCCCGTCGGAGTCGCGACACCGCGAGGTTGTGCCGTGCGCCGCGGTCCTCCGGGGCGAGCTCGAGGCCGCGTCGGTAGGCGGCCTGGGCGTCGCGCTGCCGTCCCGCCGCGAGCAGCAGGTCGCCGTGCCTGCGGTGCGCCATCGGTTCGAGCGGCGCCAGCCGGACGGTCTCGTAGCTCGCACGGAGCGCCTCGGGCCGGCGCCGTTCGTCGAGCCAGAGGGCGTCGGCCACCGCGAGGTGTGCGAGCCACGACCCGGGATCGGCCTCGACGGATCGGCGCGCGGCGGCGACGGCTCCGGTCTGGTCGCCCGAGCGGATCAGGGTCGTCGAGAGGATCCGGAGTGCGACGGAGTCGGTGGGGGCGAGGCCGACCGCGCGTCGGGCCTCGTCCTGGGCCTCGTCCGGTCGGTCGAGCGCCAGGAGGGCCAGCGCCCGGACGCGGTGCCCGGCGACCGAAGCGCCCTGGTCCCGTTCGACGACGGCGAGGTCGGCGAGCGCATCGGCGGGCCGTCCCGCGTCGATCAGCGCGGCCGCGCGCTGGACGGTCGGCCCTGCTCCGCGTTCCGCGGTCCCCCCTGTCACAGGGGAACTGTAGCGGTCGCGCGGACTCCCGCACGTCCCCCAGGACGGGAGGCGCGGTGCCGGCCGGCACCGCGCCTCCAGTCCGTCGGACGGTGACGGTCAGAGCGAGTCGCGCAGCTCGGTGACCAGGTGCCGGACGACGGCGCGGAGGTCTCCGCCGTTCTCCTGCGCGACCTGCAACTGCCGCTGGTAGGAGGCGCCGTCCGCGATCATCGTGTCGAGGTGGTGCAGCTCCTGCTGGCACCCGAGACGATCCGCCACCGGATCGAGCCGCTGCACGAGGTCGTGCACCTCGTCGGTCACGAGCCGCTCGTCGCCGGCCGCGTTCGTGATGATCTCGGCCTCCATGCCGTACCGGGCCGCGCGCCACTTGTTCTCGCGGACGAACCAGGGCTGCATGGTCGGCAGGGTCTCGCCGGCGTCGAGCCGGTAGGACATCTCGGTGACGAGGCACTGGACGAGCGCGGTCACCGCCCCGACCTCGTGCAGGGTCGAGATGCCGTCGGAGACGCGGTTCTCGAGGGTGCCCCAGCCGGGCGACGGGCGGATGTCCCAACGGAGGTCCTTGACGCCCTCGATGACGCCGGTGCGGGTGAGGTCGTCGACGACCTCCTCGAAGTTCGCCCACGCGCCGAGTGCCGGCGGCAGGCCACCGGTCGGCAGCTGCTGGAACATCAGCGCGCGGTTCGAGGCGTACCCGGTGTCGGTGCCGGCCCAGAACGGGCTCGACGCCGTGAAGGCCTGCAGGTGCGGCACGTACGCGAGCATCGCGCCGAGGATCGGCAGCGCCTTGTCGCGGTCGTCGATGCCGACGTGGACATGGACGCCCCAGATGAGCATCTGACGGCCCCACCACCGGGTGCGGTCGATGAGGGTCGTGTAGTGCTCGCTGTCCGGCGTGATCTCCTGCTGGTCCCACACGGCGAAGGGGTGGGTGCCGGCGCACATGACCTGCGCGTCGAGGGGTTCGGCGGCGTCGACGACCTCGCCGATGATGCCGGACAGCTCGCTCGTGGCACCGCTCACCCGCGAGTGGACGCCGGTGACGACCTCGACCGTGTTCGTCAGGAGCTCCTCGGTCACCCGGTCGTGGTCACCGAGCCGCTGCTGCACCGCCTGGATGACGGCGGGGGCACGCGGGGTCAGGTCGCCGGTGTCCCGGTCGACCAGGGGGAGCTCCCACTCGACGCCGATGGTCGACGGGCGGGACTCGGTGAAACGGATGTCCATGCTGTACATCCTGCCCGGCTCCTTGTCGGACACACACAAGGAACCGCACTCCCGGTCGTGCGGATCCGATTCACAGACGATCCACACCGGGCGTACCGTAGTAACGCTCAACAGGGAAGAGGTAGGCATGCAGCTGGTCGTGCGCGGGACGAACGCACCGCTCGTCGGAGAACTCGACATCCCGGTCTCGAAGTACCACGCGCACCGCGCGCTGGTGCTCGCGTCGCTGGCGAAGGGGACGAGCATCGTCTCCGGCATCAGTGCGACCCGGCAGGTCGAGTGGACCGTGGGCACGCTCCGTGCCCTCGGCGTCGACGTCAAGCGTCGCGGGAACGAGTACCACGTCACAGGCCTCGGCGGTCGGTACGAGGCCACCGACGTCGTCGACCACGGCTCCCGGGGCGCCGACGGGCTCCTCAACATGGGCTCCTCGGGCACCACGCTCTACTTCATGACGGGGCTCGCGTCGCTGGCGGACGAGCCGATGACCCTCTCGGGCATGAAGTACTTCCAGCGCCGCCCGATCAAGGCCCTGCTCACCTCGCTCACCCAGATGGGCATCGAGCTCGAGGCCACGAACGACTGCCCGCCGGTCACCGTGCAGCCGAAGCGTCCGCGCGGCGGCGACGTCCAGATCGCCGGCACCCTGTCGCAGTGGATCTCCGGCCTGCTCCTCGTCGCGCCCTTCGCGGAGGAGGAGACCCGGATCCACATCACCGGCGGACGGCTCAACGAGCAGCCGTACGTCGAGCTGACCGTGCGCATGATGCGCCAGTTCGGCCTCACGGTCGAGGTGTCCTACGACTGGCTCGAGTACCGGATCCCGGCGAACCAGCAGGCCACCCCGCACGACTACGTGATCCCGCCGGACATCGGCTCGGCGGCGTTCGGCATCGCCGCAGCCGGCATCCGCGAGTCGAACGTGCTGCTCCGCGGCATGACGGCGTTCACCACCGCCGAGACCGACCACCCGGAGAGCGAGTTCCTCGACCTCGCCACGGCGATGGGCGTCCCGATGCGGATCGACGAGGAGACCGGCTTCGTGCGCATCGAGCACGACGGCTCCCCGCTGCGCCCCCTCGACATCGACTGCCAGCCGATCCCGGACCTGCTGCCGATCCTGTCCACGATGGCGACCTTCGCCGAGGGCACGACCCGGCTCTGGAACGTCGCGCACATCCGGTTGAAGGAGTCCGACCGCGTCGCGGCGATGCTCCAGCTCAACCGACTGGGCGGCCGCGCCGAGCAGGGCGCCGACGAGCTGCGCGTCACCGGTGTCCGTCCGGGTGACCTGCACGGGTCGCCGATGTCCTCGTTCAACGACCACCGCGTGCTGATGTCGCTGGCCGTCGCCGCGTCGAAGGCCGACGGCGTCTCCGCCCTCACCTACCCGCGCGCCTACCGGATCTCCTACCCGACGTTCCTCGAGGCGATGAACTCGGTCGGCCTCGACATGGAGGTCGGCGACGGCGCCGAGGCGCAGATCGCCCGCGACGACCGGATCGACGCCGCCGAAGCCGCTGCGGAGAGCACGGACCTGGGGGATGAGCAGGAGACGGTGACGAGCGCGCTGCCCGAGCTCGCCGGCGTCGACGCCGACCCGCTCGTCCTCAGCGAGAAGGTCCGCGCACTCTCCCAGCAGGACCCGGACGGCCTCGCCGTGATCGAGGTCGGCGGCCCCGAGCCGGTGAACACGACGTGGCGCGAGCTGCAGGACGAGGCCGACAAGGTCTCCGCCCTGCTCCTCGAGCTCGGTGTCCGCACGGGCGAGTCCGTGGCGATGCAGCTGCCGAACTGGCGCGAGTTCGTCTCGATCACCCTCGGTGCGATCCAGATCGGTGCCGTCGCGACGCCGATCATGCCCGTGTTCGGTCCCCGCGAGACCACGATGACGCTGGCCCGGTCCCGCGCCCGCGTGGTCTTCCTGCCGAACGTCTTCCGGAAGCGTCGCCCGGCGCTCGAACTGCTCGAGGTCATCGACGAGGCGAAGGCCCAGAAGCGCCGCCTGTCGGTGGAGCACGTCGTCGTGCTCCGGTCCGAGGCCCGCGGGCAGGCGGACAGCCCGACGAACCAGCCGCCGCTGCCCGCCGACGCCGCCGACCGCGTCGCCGCGAGCGAGTGGAACTGGCGTTACTTCGACACCGCGCTCGACTCGGTGCAGGTGGACGTCGACCAGATCCTGTCCCACGCGCCCGGCCCGGACGACGTCTGCCAGCTGCTCTTCACCTCCGGCACCACCGGCGAGCCGAAGGGCGTGCAGCACCCGCACCGCACGCTCGGCCTGGCGACCGCCATGCACGTCGCCCAGTCCGGCCTGACGAGCGAGGACCGGATCTACATCCCGTCGCCGCTCGCCCACCAAACCGGGTTCCTGTACGGCATGCTCCTGGCCTTCCGGCTCGGCGCACCGCAGGTCATCCAGCCCGTGTGGGACGGCACCGTCGCGCTCGAGCAGGCGTTCGGCGCGGCGAAGGCCACGTTCGTGCAGTGCGCGACGCCGTTCCTGACCGACCTCGTCGACCTCGTCGAGGCCGGGGCCGGACAGCCCGAGTCCCTCCGGATCTTCGTGCCGACGGGCGCCGCGGTGCCCCGTGCACTGGCCCAGCGTGCCGCGACGGTGCTCGGCACCGCGATCCTCGGCGCGTTCGGCACGAGCGAGACCTGCCTCGGGGCGCTCTCCAGCCCGACCGACGACCCGGCGGACGCCTACGGTCACGACGGTCGCGCGCTGCCCGGCATCCGGATCCGCATCGTCGACGACGAGGGGCACGAGCTGCCGGCGGACACCGAGGGCAACTTCGAGCTGCACTCGCCGACGATGTTCGACGGGTACCTCGACCGGCAGGACCTCACGGACGACGTCTTCACCGAGGACGGCTGGTACAAGACCGGCGACCTCGCGAAGGTCGACGCCAAGGGCTTCCTGTCCATCACCGGCCGCGTCAAGGACGTCATCAACCGCGGTGGCGAGAAGATCCCGGTCGTCGAGATCGAGAACCTGCTCTACCAGCACCCGCTCGTCACCGACGTGGCGATCGTCGCGATGCCGGACGCCCGCCTCGGGGAGCGCGCCTGCGCGTTCGTCGTGCCGGCGGCCGGTGCGGAGCAGCTCGACTTCGCCGCGATGCAGCGCGCGCTCGACAAGGCCGGCGTGAGCAAGTACTACTGGCCTGAGCGTCTCGAGTACATCGCCGAGCTGCCGCGCAACGCGGTCGGCAAGGTCCAGAAGAACGTCCTGCGCGAGCAGGCAGCCGCGCTCGTCGCGACGAAGGAGAACTGACAGATGACGATGGTCATGGAGCCGCAGACCGAGGCCGCCTTCCAGGAGCTCAAGGCCGAGGTGGCCGAGTGGGTCCGCGGTCGCGGCGAGGAGTGGGCGGAGGAGATCGAGCGCACCGGCCAGGTCGCGCCCGAGCTGTTCCAGGAGCTCAAGGACAAGGGGTGGCTGTCGCTCGCCGCCCCGGCCGAGCTCGGCGGACGGGGCATCCCGTTCTCGCGCTACCTCGAGATCATGGAGATCGTGTCGCGCTCGCACGCGTCGATCCGCATGCTCGTGCACGTCATCAACGGCACCTGGCGCGCCATGCAGCCGTACGCGACGCCGGAGCAGCTCGACGAGGTCGTGAAGCCGAGCGTCGCCGGCGACAAGCTCGTCGCGTTCACGCTGACCGAGGCGACCGCGGGCACGGGTGCCGACATCCGCACGACCGTCCGCCGCGAGGGCGACACCTACGTGATGAACGGCGAGAAGCACCTCATCACGTTCGGCGTGAAGGCCGACTACTGGCTCATCGCCGCGCGCCTCGAGGGCACCACAGGCCAGGACGGCACCGTCGCGTTCCTCATGCCGAACTCCGGCCTGCCCGGCGCCGAGGTGATCGACGACTCCGACACCATGGGCATCCGTGGCACCGACCACGCGATCCTCCGCTTCACCGAGACCCCGATCCCGGCGTCCGCCCGTCTGGGTGAGGAGGGCCAGGGCCTCGAGGTCGCACTCGGCGGCTTCCTGCTGCCGAGCCGCGTGTCCGTCGCGATGAGCGCCGTCGGCCTCGCCGAGCGTGCGAACGAGCTCGCCGTCGAGTACGCGAACAAGCGCGAGACGTTCGGCAAGAAGCTCTCCAGCCGGCAGGCGATCCAGTTCTACGTCGCGGAGAACTACGCCGACATCGCCGCCGCGCGCGCCCTCGTCCTCGAGGCGGCCCGCGCCTACGAGGAGGGCCGTCCGGACGCCGGCACGCTGTCCAGCGCCTCGAAGATGGTCGCCGTCGACATGCTCGCCCGCGTCACCGACAAGGCACTGCAGGTGCACGGCGGCCAGGGCTACTGGAAGCGCAACGCCATCGAGCGCGTCTACCGCGACGCGCGCGCGCAGCGCTTCGAGGAGGGCACCAACGAGATCCAGAAGCTGGTCGTCGGCCGCGCCGTCGTGACCGGCCAGGCCGGGTTCTGACCCGCAACCACTCCATGGCCTGGAGGCGCGGTGCGGGCCCGCACCGCGCCTCCAGGCCCTGACAACGCAAGGAACACATTGGCTGCAACCACTGCTCCCATCGCCCTCATCACGGGTGCCTCCCGCGGCATCGGCCGCCTGCTCGCGCAGAAGCTCGGCCAGCGCGGCGTCACCGTCGTCGTGACGTACAAGGGCAACGCCGACCTGGCCGAGGAGTCGCTCGCCGACGTCAAGGCCGCGGGCGGCGACGGGATCACGGCGCAGGTCGACATCGAGCAGCCCGAGTCGATCGACGCGCTGTTCGACCTCGTCCGCGACACGTACGGGCGTCTGGACTACTTCGTCGCGAACGCCGCCGCGAGCGCCTTCAAGCCCGTCGCGGACCTCAAGCTGCACCACCTCGACCGCAGCTACGCCACGAACGCCCGCTCGTTCGTCCTCGGTGCGCAGCGTGCCGCACAGCTCATGGACAGGGGCGGCCGCATCGTGGTGGTCACCTCGTACGGGTCGCTCCGCGCGTTCCCGACGTACGCCGCGCTCGGTGCCGCGAAGGCCATGAGCGAGTCCTACATGAAGTACATGGCGGTCGAGTTCGGGCCCCGTCAGATCACCGTGAACGCGGTCAACGGCGGGCTCATCGACACCGACTCGCTCGAGTACTTCTACACGAAGGTGCCCGGTCAGGCGCCGATCGACACCGTGTTCGAGAAGCTCCCGCTGCAGCGTCCCGGCACCGCCGACGACATGGCCGACGCGGTGGACTTCCTGCTCTCCGACAAGGCCGGATACATCACGGGCCAGGTGCTGTCGGTCGACGGCGGCCTGACCGTGATCGCCCCGCCGTTCTGGGCGGACACGACGTCCCCGCTGCGCGACGCGGTCCTGCCGCCGGCCGACGCTGCTGCCGACTCGGCTGCCGACACGGCTGCCGACACGGCAGAGTAGGCGCATGAGCACCGTCGCCATGCCCGACCTCGCCGTCGTCTCCTCGCCGTGGACGCTCGGCCCCCTGACCCTGCCGAACCGGGTGGTCATGGGGTCGATGCACACCGGGCTCGAGGTGCACGACGACGGGGGGGCCGGCATGGCGGCGTTCTACCGTGAGCGCGCCGCGGGCGGTGCCGCGTGCATCATCACCGGCGGCATCGCGGTGAGCGACGAGGCCCGTGGTGGCCCGGACTTCGCCGTGTTCGGCGTCGGGGGAGCGGACGAGCGGTTCCGTGCGGCGGTCGACGCCGTGCACGACGCCGGTTCGGTGATCCTCGCGCAGCTCTTCCACGCCGGGCGGTACGCGCTCGCGTCGGGGATGGTCGACCGGCACGGGGAACCCCAGCGTGTGGTGGCCCCGTCCGCGTTGCCGTGGGCGGCTGCCCGTGGCGTGGTGCCGGTCGAGCTGACCGCCGCCGAGATCGAGCAGACCATCGAGGACTTCGCGGACGCCGCCCGGTCCGCGCGGGACATCGGCTTCGACGGCGTCGAGATCATGGCGTCCGAGGGCTACCTCATCAACCAGTTCCAGTCGCCGCTGACGAACCTGCGCGACGACGAGTGGGGCGGGGACGCGGTCCGGCGTCGTCGGTTCACGGTGGCGGTCGTCGACGCCGTCCGCAGGGCGGTACCGGACCTCGCCGTGACGATCCGGCTCTCCGGCGCGGACCTGATGCCCGGCTCGTCGACCGACGACGACGTCGACGCGCTCGTGCACGAGCTGCTGCCCCTCGGCCTCGACGGGATCTCGGTCGGCATCGGCTGGCACGAGTCCCGCACGCCGACCGTGCAGGCCGCGGTGCCGCACGGCGCGTGGCTCGCGTACGCCGCCCGCATCGCCGGCGTCGTCCGCGCTTCGGCGTACCCGGACGTGAAGGTCATCGCGTCGAACCGGATGACGGACCTGCGCGACGGTGAGGCCGTGCTGGCCGACGGGCGCCTCGACGCGGTCGCCCTCGCGCGCCCGTTCCTCGCCGACCCCGCGATCGTGAACCGGTCGCTCGCCGGCGCCTTCGACCTCGTCAACACCTGCATCGGCTGCAACCAGGCCTGCCTCGACCGCTCGATCGTCGGCCAGCCCGTGTCGTGCCTGGTCAACCCGCGCGCCGCCCGCGAGGTCGCCTTCCCCGCCCGCCCGACGACCGACCCGAAGCGCGTCGACGTCGTCGGTGGTGGCCCGGCCGGGCTCGCCGCCGCGGTCGACGCCGCTCGTCGCGGTCACACCGTGACGCTCTGGGAGGCGTCCGACCGGCTGGGCGGACAGTTCGACCTCGCCGCCCTGGTGCCCGGCAAGGAGGACTACGCGGCGACGGTCCGCGCCGCCCGCGCCGAGCTCGAGGACCGCGGCGCGACGATCCACCTCGGTCGGGCTGCCACGGCCGCGGACCTCACCGCGAGCGAGGCCGTGGTGCTCGCCCCCGGTGTCGTGCCCCGGACGATCGACGTCCCCGGTGCCGACCTGCCGCACGTCCGGTCCTACGAGCGGGCGCTCCGCGAGGGCGTCCCCGCCGGGACCGTCGCGATCATCGGCGGCGGTGGGATCGGCGTCGACACGGCGGCGTTCCTCGTCGAGTCGCCCGACGAGGCCCGGCGTGCCACCGAGTTCGGCGTCCGCTGGGACCTCGACGTCGCGGACACCGTCGTGGGGGACGTGCCGCAGCGGCTCCCCGTGGCGACCCGCACGCTCCGACCCGGGGGCGACGTCACCGTCCTCCGTCGCTCGGGCAAGTTCGGGCAGGGCATCGGCATCACCTCCCGCTGGGTGGCGATCGGCCGGCTCCGGGACGCCGGCGTGCACCTGGTCGGCGGCGTGCAGGAGTACCTCCGCATCGAGCCCGGTGTGCTCTGGATCCGCGACGAGCACGGCGAGGAACGCGGCGTCCCCGCGGACAACGTGGTGGTCTGCGCCGGGCAGGAGCGGGCGCTCGGGACGGGCGCCGCGGCGGGCGCAGGGCCGTCCGACGGACTCGAGCCGCGCCTCCTGGCAGCCGGTGTGCCGTACGCCGTCGTGGGCGGCGCACGCGACGCCCGGAGCGTCGACGCAGTGCGTGCCACGTCCGAAGCGCTCGAAGCGGTTCGACGACTCGCACCCTGACGGCGCGTCCCGACTCGCTTCTCGCTCGGAAACCTGCAAGAATGAACGGTCGAATCGTGTCCGCTCGACCCTCTATCCAGCGGATCACGGTCTCATCGAGCTTCCACCGTGTGTGCCCCCACGCCCGCGGTCCGGTTCAACCACAACAACACGCAACAGGAGCATTTGTGGCTGTCAAGATCCGTCTCAAGCGTCTCGGTAAGATCCGGGCGCCGTACTACCGCATCGTCGTCGCCGACTCGCGCACCAAGCGCGACGGTCGCGTCATCGAGGAGATCGGTCAGTACCACCCGACCGAGGAGCCCTCGGTCATCAAGATCGAGTCCGAGCGTGCGCTCTACTGGCTCGGCGTCGGCGCGCAGCCGACCGAGCAGGTCGCGGCCCTCCTCAAGCTGACCGGCGACTGGGCCAAGTTCAAGGGCGAGAAGGACACCGAGTCCAAGGTCAAGGTCGCCGAGCCCAAGCAGGCGTTCGTCGTGGACTCCTCGAAGAAGGCCGTCCTGAAGCCGAAGTCGGAGAAGACGGCCCCCGCCGCCGCTCCGGCCGAGTCGGCCGACGAGACCGCAGAGACGACCGAGGCGTAATTCCTTGCTCGAATCCGCGCTGACGCACCTCGTCAAGGGGATCGTCGATCACCCTGACGACGTGCGCGTCGCCAGTTCCACCTCCGTGCGGGGCGAGGTCCTCGAGGTGCGTGTGCACCCCGAGGACCTCGGCCGCGTGATCGGTCGCGCCGGACGGACCGCAAAGGCGCTGCGCACCCTCGTCTCGGCTCTCGCCGACGGCAAGCGGGTGCGTGTCGACGTGGTCGACACCGATTCCTAGGGAGACGACCCAGCTCCGGGTGGGTCGCATCACGAAGGCGCACGGGCTCAAGGGCGGCATCAAGCTCGAGCTCTACACCGACGACCCGGATCGTCGGTTCACGCCCGGAGCCGTGTTCACGCTCCAGGTCCCGGACGACTCGCCCTGGGCCGGCAAGACCATCGCGCTCGACGAGCTCCGCTGGTACAACGGCCACCCGGTCGCCTTCTTCGAGGGCATCGGGGACCGCACCGCAGCCGAGACGCTCGCGCGGGCGATCCTCTGGGTCGAGCAGGACGCCGACGCCGAGACCGGTGAGGACGACGCCTGGTACGACCACCAGCTCGTCGGGCTGAAGGTCCTCCGCGACGGCGTCGAGGTCGGTACCGTCGCGCGGGTCGACCACCTGCCGGCGCAGGACCTCCTCGCCATCGACACCCCGTCGCGGGGCGAGGTCCTCGTGCCGTTCGTCTCGGCGATCGTGCCCGCGGTGGACATCGCCGCCGGCACCGTCACCGTGACGCCGCCGACGGGCCTGTTCGAGGACCCCGAGGACACGTCCCGACCCGAGACCGTGACGGACTAGCGCGCGTGCGCATCGACATCGTCACGATCTTCCCGGAGTTCTTCTCCGTGCTGGACGTCTCGCTGCTCGGCAAGGCCCGCTCCGGCGGCCTGCTCGATCTGCACGTGCACGACCTCCGCTCGTGGACGACCGACCGGCACCGCACCGTCGACGACACCCCGTACGGCGGGGGAGCGGGCATGGTCATGAAGCCCGAACCGTGGGCGCTCGCGCTCGAGTCGCTGTTCCGGCCCGACGGCTCGTCGACCCTGGTGGTCCCGACGCCCGCCGGCACGCCGTTCACGCAGTCGATCGCGCGCTCGCTCGCGTCGACGTCGGACCACCTCGTGTTCGCCTGCGGGCGGTACGAGGGGATCGACGCCCGGGTCTTCGAGTGGGCCGCGGCGCACGCCACGGTCGTCGAGCTCTCGCTGGGCGACTACGTGCTGAACGGCGGCGAGGTCGCTGCGATGGCGATGATCGAGGCCGTCGGGCGACTCGTGCCCGGAGTCGTCGGCAACCCCGAGTCCCTCGTCGAGGAGTCCCACGAAGACGGGCTGCTCGAGTACCCGTCGTACACGAAGCCCGCGTCCTGGCGTGGCTTCGACGTGCCGGACGTGCTGCTCAGTGGGCACCACGCCCGCGTCGGTGCGTGGCGGCACGAGCAGCAGGTGGAGCGGACGCGGCGCGTCCGGCCGGATCTGCTGCCGGACGCGTAGCGCGCGGCTGGCGCTGCGTGCGGCTGGCGCTGTGCGCGGCTGCGCGCGGGCGGTCGGACGCGCGCTCCGCGAAAGCGACAGCAGTGCGCCACCTGCTGGCGGGCGTCTGTCGCGCTCGCGGCACGGACCGCGCCGCACGGCTGTGACCTGTCGCTTCCGCGGCTTCGGCGCCGGCCGCGCACTGCGAGACAGGAGGCGCGGGAGCGGCCCGCACCGCGCCTCCCGGCCCGGACGTGACCGCCTGGGCTCGGTGCGCCGCTGGCTGCGGACCCTCAGGCGGTCGCGTCGGCGCGCTGGGCGCGACGCAGGGTGAGGACCTCGGGACCGGCGTCGGTCACGGCGACGGTGTGCTCGACGTGCGCGGCGCGCGAGCCGTCGACGCTCTTGAGCGTCCAGCCGTCGTCGTCCTGGAACAGGTCGGCGGTGCCCTGCATGAGCCACGGCTCTATCGCCACGACCAGCCCCTTCTGGAGCTTGAGACCGCGCCCGGGCCGGCCGTCGTTCGGGACGTGCGGGTCGCCGTGCATCGTCCTGCCGACGCCGTGCCCGCCGAACTGCAGGTTCACGTCGTAGCCGGCGTCCTTCGCGACGCGACCGATCGCGTACGACACGTCGCCGAGCTTGTTGCCCGTGCGGAACTGGGCGATGCCCGCGGTGAGCGCGCGCTCGACGGTGTCGATCAGGCGCTGGTCGTCCTCGCGCGGGGTGCCGACCTGCACTGTGACGGCGGAGTCCGCGACCCAGCCGTCGACGCTCGCGGCGAAGTCGAGGCTCACGAGGTCGCCGTCGACGAGCACACGGTCGTACGGCAGGCCGTGCAGCGCCGCGTCGTTGACCGAGGTGCAGAGGTTCTTGCCGAACGGCGACTTACCGAACGAGGGGTGGTAGTCGACGTAGCAGCTCACCGCGCCGCGGTCGGCGATCATCCGTGCGGCCACCCGGTCGAGGTCGAGCAGGTTCACGCCGACGTCGACGGTGTCGAGCAGTTCGTCGAGGACGTCGGCCACGAACCGTCCGGCGGCGCGCAGGCCGTCCAGCTCGGCGGGGGTGCGGAGTTCGATCATGGGACCATCCTCGCGCGTTTTGCGGACGTGGGTTGCTGTGGCAAGATGGGTAGCCGTGCCCTGGCTGGACTCTGCCAAGGGGGAGTCGCCGACACCGGGCACACACCTTCACTTACCGAATTCGATCCGCGGCGACCCGTGTGCGTCCGCAGAGAGTGACCCAATCATGAGCCAGCTCCTCGACCACGTCGACGCAGCGTCGCTGCGCACCGACGTCCCGGACTTCCGCCCCGGCGACACCATCAAGGTGCACGTCAACATCATCGAAGGCACGCGCTCGCGTGTCCAGGTGTTCCAGGGCGTCGTCATCGGACGCCAGGGTCACGGCCTCGGCGAGACCTTCAAGGTCCGCAAGGTGAGCTTCCAGGTCGGCGTCGAGCGCTGGTTCCCGGTGCACTCGCCGATCATCGACCACATCGAGATCGTCACCAAGGGTGACGTCCGTCGTGCAAAGCTCTACTACCTCCGCGAACTCCGCGGCAAGGCTGCCCGTCGCAAGATCAAGGAGAAGCGCGACTCCTGATCGCCTTCACAGTGAGCGTCCGCGAGCCGGACGCCGCTGTCGGCCCCTCGTCCATGTACGGTTGTGCATCGACGGGGGGCTTTCCCTTTTTCGTGGACTCCTGCGGTCCGCGACGGGATCCTGTGGTTGAACGAGAGCGGAAATGACGGACACGACTGACGAAACCGGGCGCCGGCCCCGTGTCGAGAAGAAGCGGAACGGTGTCCTCACCTTCCTCCGCGACCTCGTCATCATCTTCATCGCGGCGTTGCTCGTCTCGTTCCTCGTCAAGACCTTCCTGATCCGGTCGTTCTACATCCCGTCGGCTTCGATGGAGAACACGCTGCAGATCAACGACCGGGTGATCGTCAACGAGCTCGTGCCAGACGTGGTGTCCCTCAAGCGCGGCGACGTCGTCGTGTTCAAGGACCCGGGCGGGTGGCTCACCGGGTCCGAGGTGCCGAGCGTGACGCCGACGACCCAGCCGGCGAAGGCCATCGACTGGCTCCTCACCCAGGTCGGCCTCGGCACCGGCGACAGCGACGACCACCTCATCAAGCGCGTCATCGGCCTGCCCGGCGACAAGGTGTCCTGCTGCAACGACCTCGGGCAGATGTCCGTGAACGGTGTGCCGATCAAGGAGCCGTACCTCAAGCTGCCCACGGGGGAGACCCGCGCCTCGGGGACCGACTTCTCGGTGACCGTGCCGAAGGGCACCATCTGGGTGATGGGCGACAACCGCTACGACTCGAAGGACTCGCGGTACAACGGCGACACCCCGTCGAAGGGGTTCGTGCCGCTGTCCGACGTGACCGGCCGTGCCTTCGTCATCTCGTGGCCGTCGAGCCGGTGGACCTGGCTGGATGACCACCCCGAGGTGTTCGCGGGCGTGGAGGAGCGGGAGAAGTGACCGCCGTCCGGCCGTCGCTCCGGCTCGAGAAGAAGCTCCTGGCCGACGGCCGGGTGACCGTCATCGGGATGGACGAGGTCGGCCGCGGCGCGATCGCCGGGCCCGTCGCCGTCGGGGTCGCTGCCGTGACGCTCGACATCGGCCGGGTGCCGCAGGGGCTCGCCGACTCGAAGCTGCTCACCGCGGCTCGTCGCGAGGCCCTCGACCCCGTCGTCCGCCGGTGGACCCGGACCGCGGTGGGGATGGCGACCGCCTCGGTGGTCGACGAGCAGGGCATCGTGCCGGCGTTGGGCCAGGCCGGGGCCTCGGCGATCGGGGCCCTCGTGGCGGATGGCCTCTCGCTCGACGGGGCCGTGGTCGTCCTCGACGGTTCGTTCGACTGGCTCACTCGTGCCGTCCCCGTGACGCTCCGGCTGCCGTCCGACCCGCTCGAGGTCGTCGTGCGGGTCAAGGCCGATCGGGACTGCGCTTCGGTCGCGGCGGCGTCGGTCGTCGCGAAGGTCGCCCGTGACGCGCTCATGACGGCTGCGCACGACGAGGCGCCGCACTACGCGTGGGCGTCGAACAAGGGGTACGGGTCGACGGCGCACTACGACGCGATCCGGTCGGTGGGGGCGCACGCGCTGCACCGGAAGAGCTGGTTGCACCAGGCGTCGAGCGTGGCGCTGGACGGGTTCGCCGAGTTGGACGCGCTGGCGGGCTGAGCGCGTTCGGTCGCGTGTCGAGCTGAGCGCGTTCGGTCGCGCGTCGGGCTGCGGGTCGGTCGCGCGTTGTGGTGTGGGGCGGTCGCGCGTTGTGGTGTGGGTCGGTCGCGGTGTGTCGCCGGTGCTCCCGTCGCCGTAGACTGTGGGCGCGATGGATGACGACGAATTCGACGACTACGACCGCGAGGTCGAACTGGCCCTGTACCGCGAGTACCGCGACGTCGTGTCGCAGTTCCGGTACGTGGTCGAGACCGAGCGACGTTTCTACCTGGCCAACGAGGTGGAACTCGCCCGCCGTGACACCGAACACGATTTCTACTTCGAATTGACGATGAACGACGTCTGGGTGTGGGACGTCTACCGTTCCGACCGATTCGTGAAGTCCGTCCGGGTGCTGACGTTCAAGGACGTGAACGTCGAGGAACTCACTTCCCGCGAACTCGAGCTGCCGAAAGAACTCGCGCTCGACGAGTGATCTTCACTTCTTTTCGGCGAATCTGAGAATCGCCGAGACAATTGTGCCGGAATGCATTCCGCCCGCTAATGTGAAGGGGATTTCCCGTCCCCTGCACAAGGAGCACGCCATGGCACAGAAGGTCACCGTTCAACTCGTCGACGATCTCGACGACACGCCCATCACCGCCGGCTCGGGTCGGACCGTCGAATTCGCCTTCGACGGATCGTCGTACGAGATCGACCTGACCGACGACAACGTCGACAAGTTCCGTGAGGCGATCTCCGACTACGTCGCCGCTGCGCGCAAGGTCTCCGGCCGCCGTTCCGGTGGGACTGCTCCGAAGGCGGCGCCGAAGCGCGGCAACTCGGAAGAGCTCGCCAAGATCCGTGAGTGGGCGAAGGAGAACGGGTACGAGGTCTCGACCCGCGGGCGTATCTCCACCCAGGTGCAGGAAGCGTACGCAGCCGCACACTGAGTGCCCCTGCTGCAGGACCCCGGACGGCTTCGGCCGACCGGGGTCCTTCCTTGTCCTCCACAGGTCGTCGTCCGCCGGTTCCCGTCCACAAATCGTCGAGGTGCGACTTGATGGCGCTTCGATTCCCGGGATCGTCGTGGCGGAGGAAACGACATGGAACGAACACCGCTGCGGAACAGCAGTCTCGGACGATTCGGCGAAGAACAGGCTGCGGAATGGCTCGAACGCCACGGGTTCCGCGTCGTCGAACGCAATTGGCGATGCGCCCGCGGGGAGATCGACATCGTCGCGTGGCAGTCCTGCACGCTGTGCTTCATCGAGGTGAAGACCCGGTCGGGGAACGCGACCGGCCATCCGTTCGAGGCGATCACGGCCTCGAAGGTCACACGACTGCGCCGCCTCGTGCCGGCATGGTTCGCGGACCATCCCGAGGTCTCGGCGCGGATGATCCGCATCGATGCCGTCGCCGTGCACGTCGACGGTGACCGCGTCGGGGTCGAGCACGTGGCGGGTGTGCTGTGACGACGGACATCGGGCGCGCGTCGGCGATCGCGCTCGTCGGGGTCCAGGGTCGTGTGATCGAGGTCGAGGCACACCTCACGAGCCAGCTGCCCGGCTTCAGCATCATCGGTCTTCCCGACGCGGCCCTGGGCGAAGCGCGTGAGCGGGTCCGGTCGGCCAGCGCCGTCGCCGGCTGTCCGCTCCCGGCGCGGCGGATCACCGTGAACCTCACCCCGGCGTCGATCCCCAAGCGTGGCTCCGGGTTCGACCTCGCCATCGCCATGGCGGTCCTCGGGGCCGAGGGCATCGCGCCGCAGGTCTCCCGCGACGTCGCGTACATCGGCGAGCTCGGACTCGACGGGCGGGTCCGGCCCGTGCCCGGGGTCATCCCGATGGTGATCGCCGCGCGGGACGCCGGCATCCACACGGTCGTCGTGCCGTTCGGCAACGTCGAGGAAGCCCGGATCGTGCCGGGCGTCGAGGTGATCGGCACACCGTCGCTCCGGGCGAGCGCGATCACCGCCGGTGCGCTCCTGCCGCCGGTCGAGACCGACCCCGTCCTGCAGCCCGCGGTGGCGGAGGTCCGTCCGGACGTGCACGACCTGGCTGACGTGATCGGCAACGCCGTCGGCGTCCGGGCGGTCATCGCGGCCGCGGCCGGAGGGCACCACGTGTTCCTGCTCGGCCCGCCCGGTGCCGGCAAGACGATGCTCGCCGAGCGGCTGCCGGGCCTCCTGCCGGACCTCGACCCCGAGGCAGCGCTCGAGGTCGCGGCCGTCCGCTCCGTCAGCGGGCTCGGCAACCAGTCGTGGAGTCTGCGACCGCCGTGGGAAGCGCCGCACCACTCGTCGTCGGCGATGGCCCTGATCGGCGGGGGCTCGGGGCTCCTCCGCCCCGGTGCCGTGTCGCGGGCCACGCGCGGGGTGCTCTTCCTCGACGAGGCGACCGAGTTCCCCCGAGCGGTCCTCGACGCGCTCCGCCAGCCGCTCGAGTCCGGTCGGATCACGATCCACCGCAGCGTCGGCAGTGCTGAGTTCCCCGCACGGTGCCAGGTCGTGCTCGCGGCGAACCCCTGCCCGTGCGGCAACGCGGGGACCCGGGGTGGCCCACTGTGCTCCTGCAGCCCGAGCACGGTGCGGAAGTACCTCGGACGCCTCTCCGGACCGCTCCTCGACCGGATCGACATCCGCGTGGCGGTGCCCCGGGTGACGACGGGCACGATCCGCTCGGCGGAGGGCACCGCGCCCACCACGGCCGAGGCGGCAGCGCGTGTGGCCGCAGCCCGACGTCGGATGGCCGATCGGCTGCACGGCACCGGCTGGGCCTGCAACGCCGAGGTCACCGGGCCGTGGCTCCGGTCGGAAGGTCGGGCAGAGCCGGGCGCGACGGCACCCCTCGACCGGGCACTCGACTTCGGCACGCTGACGATGCGGGGGTGGGACCGGGTCATGCGGTTGGCGTGGACGATGGCCGACCTCGACGACGTCGAGCGTCCGGGCTCCGCCGAGGTCCGGCGCGCGCTGACACTGCGGAGCGCGCTGTGAACCCGTCGTCCGGCGACGACACCCTCGCCCGGGTCGTCTGGAGCGTCCTCGCCGAACCGGGCGACGCCGTCGCGGGAGAACTCGTCGCGGCGCTCGGACCGGACGAGTCCCTCGCACTGGTCCGTCGTGCGGCTGCGGGCGGCGCGAGCGAACTCCTCGAGCAGGTCGGTACGGACGCGTCGTTCGCCGACGGCCCCGACCGGGTCCGCGCGGCGCTCGAGTCGGCGTTCGACCGGTGGCGACCGCGCCTCGGGGGAGCGGACGACCGCGCCGTCGCGGCCATGGCGTCCGCCACCGCAGTCGGCGCGCGCCTCCTCGTCCCGGGCACGCCTGAGTGGCCGAGCGGGTTGGAGGACCTCGGGCCGCACGCGCCGTTCGTGCTGTGGAGTCGTTCGGAGCTGGACGACCCGGTCGGCGCAGCCGGCTGCCGCGGGGCGCTCGCGATCGTCGGGTGCCGGGCGAACACCGTCGCCGGGGCCGAGGCGACGGCGGAGATCGCCTCCGTCGCGGCGGACGACGGCGTCGAGATCGTGTCCGGCGGCGCGTACGGCATCGACGCCGTGGCCCATCGGGTCGCCGTCGCCGCCGGGACCCCCACGACGGCGGTGCTCGCCGGCGGTGTCGACCAGTTCTACCCGGCGGGCAACCACGACCTGCTGCGCAACGTGCTCGGACGGGGCAGGGTGCTGTCCGAGTCGCCACCGGGGACCCGGCCGACGCGGTGGCGCTTCCTGCACCGCAACCGGCTGATCGCTGCTCTGTCCGGGGCGACGGTGGTCGTCGAGGCCGCTGCTCGTTCGGGGGCGCTCAACACCGCCCACCACGCGCTGCACCTCGGTCGTCCGGTGTTCGCCGTGCCCGGTCCCTTCGCGTCGGCCGCCTCGGTCGGGTGCCACCGGTTGATCGCCGACGGCACCGCGCAGATCGTCGTCCAGCCCCGCGACCCGGTCGCAGCGGTGTCCGCGGTCGCCGTCCACGACGCGCCGCCGGTGGCGGAGGTCCTCGTCCTCGGGACCCGGTCGGATCCGCACGTCACGCGGGCGCTCGACGCACTCGACCGGCGGCCGCTCCCGGTGGAGGAGATCGCCCGTCGGAGCGGGCTCTCCGTCGACGACACGGCGGACGCCCTCGCCCTGGCGCAGCTCGAGGGGCTGGTGGTGGCACTGGCCGAGGGATGGTGCCGTCGATGACGGACGTCGGACCTACGCTGGGCGGGTGACGGAACGCACCGGGGAACGGCTCGCAGTGGCGGTGGACGCGTTCCTCGCGCACGCCCGCCACGGCCGCGGACTCAGCGAGCAAACCGTCCGTGCCTACGCCAACGACCTCGAGCAGCTCGTCGCGTTCGCCACCGCCCGCGGAGTCGATCGGCTGTCGGACCTCGGCCTCGAGCTGCTGCGCGACTGGCTGTGGGACGCCGACCACCGGGGCCTGGCTCGGTCCACGATCGCTCGCCGGTCGTCGTCGGTCCGGGCGTTCACCCGGTGGGCGAGCGAGTCCGGGTGGATCGCGTCCGACCCGGGCGTGCGGCTCCGGGCGCCGAAGGGGGCGTCGCACCTCCCGCGCGTGGTGTCGTCCGACCAGGTCCGGACGATGCTCGACGGATTGGCCGCTCGGGCTGCGACCGACGATCCCGGCGCGCTCCGCGACCTCGCGGTCGTGGAACTGCTGTACGCGGCGGGGATCCGGGTGAGCGAACTCGTCGGCATCGACGTGCGGGACCTCGACCGGGGCCGGCTGACCGTCCGGGTGCTCGGCAAGGGCGGGAAGGAGCGCGTCGTGCCGTTCGGGGTGCCCGCACGCGATGCGCTCGAGGCGTGGCTCGACCGTGGTCGCCCGGCGTTGCTCGCCAGCGCGCAGGCGGGTGACGGCCACGCGACGGGCGGTGGCCGCGCGGCGGGCGGTGGCCGCGCGGCGGGCGGTGGCCGCGCGGCGGGCGACGGGCGCGCGGCGGTCGGCGGTGCCCGGAACGCCGCGCCGGCGGCGGACGCGCTGTTCCTCGGTGACCGCGGTGGTCGGCTCGGCGTCCGTGGCGCGTACCGGATCGTCGCTCGGCTCCTGCAGGACCTGCCGGGCGAGGGCCCGAGCGGTCCGCACACCTTCCGGCACACGGCGGCGACGCACCTGCTCGACGGGGGAGCGGACCTCCGTGCCGTGCAGGAGCTGCTCGGGCACGCCAGCCTCGGGACGACCCAGATCTACACGCACGTCTCCTCCGCACGGCTGCGCGAGGTCTACCGGACGGCACACCCCCGCGCCTGACCGGACTCACCCCGTCCAGGCGGACTCGGGCAGCAGCACCGGCCACGCCGCCGCGGGCAGGTACGGCGTCGGATCGGCGTACCGGTCGTCGAGCCGTGCGCCCAGGTGCAGGCACGGGTCCGCTGCCGGACAGTGGCCGACCGACACCGTGCCCACCGCGTCACCCTGCGCCACGGTGTCTCCCGTCGCGACCCCGGGCGCGACGGAGTCCACCGTGCTCCGGAGCCCGCCGCCGTGGTCGATCGTCACGACCCCGCGTCCGGCGACCTGCCCGGCGAACGTCACCGTCCCGTCGTCGACGGCCACCACCACGGTCCCGAGCGGTGCCGCGACGTCGATCCCTCGGTGGCCCGCTGCGTAGTCGTCCGCCGGGGCCTCCCACGGCCGGCCGACCACCCGGCTACCGGTCGGCCACACCCACGGTGCCTCCGCCGTCGCAGGCGTCGGGCGGTCACGGGCGACGTCGTTCCGGACCGGCGATGACGTGGCGATGGGTGACCCGGTCGCACGGGAGTCGATCCCGTGCTGCAGTGGGCACAGGAGCAGCAGGAACGCGACGACGACTGGACCCGGGTGACGGAACGACATCCGCCCAGCATCGCGGTGCGTGGCGCCGATCGCGCCGAAGGCGACCCGTCCTGTGGACGGTGACCCGCGCCTCCTGGACCGTGGAGGGGAAGCGGGAGCGATCCGGACGAGCAATGCGACACTCCACCAGCGGTTCGACGCGCGGAATGTCGAAAGACTCGTGGATCGCCCCACCCGCCCGCCCGGCCCGCGCGCCCGGTTGGCCCCCGCGCCCGATCCGGGAGTACAGTCGGGGCCGCTCCGGAACACGCAACGCCGCTCGGACGGCGAACCAGCCGACCGCCGGGGCACCGTGCAGCATCCCGCACGGCGGCGGGAAACCTGGAGCATCGTGTCGAACGCGACAACGCAGCACGGCGAAGACCGTGCCTTCAAGGGGAAGGTCACGCTGTTCGCCATCGCGGCAGCGGTCGGCGGCTTCCTCTTCGGATTCGACTCGTCCGTCATCAACGGTGCGGTCGAGGCAATCAAGGGCGAGTTCGGCCTGTCCGAGGCTGCAAGCGGCTTCGCCGTCGCCTCGGCACTCATCGGCTGCGCGTTCGGCGCCTACTTCGCCGGCCGCCTCGCGGACCGCTGGGGTCGCACGCGCGTCATGTTCTGGGCCGCCGTCCTGTTCTTCGTGAGCTCGATCGGCAGCGCGTTCGCGTTCGCCACGTGGGACCTCGTGATCTGGCGCCTCGTCGGCGGTCTGGGCATCGGCACCGCGTCGGTCATCGCGCCGGCGTACATCTCCGAGGTCTCGCCGAAGGCCATCCGTGGTCGCCTGGCCTCGTTCCAGCAGCTCGCGATCACGCTCGGTATCTTCGCCGCGCTCCTGTCCGACCAGCTCTTCGCGGTGACCGCCGGCGGCGCCTCGGAGCAGGTGCTCGGCCTCGCCGCATGGCGCTGGATGTTCCTGGTCGGTGTGATCCCCTCGGTCGTGTACGGCGTCCTCGCCATCACGCTCCCCGAATCGCCACGCTTCCTCCTCGCCAAGGGCAGGACGGACGACGCGCGCGAGGTGATGGGCAAGATCGTGCCGCGCGACACGGTGAACACCAGCCTCGAGGAGATCCAGGACGGCATCAAGAAGGAGGCCAGCGAGAAGAAGGGCTCCGTCCGCGGCAACCGCTTCGGGCTCCAGCCGATCGTCTGGGTCGGCATCATCCTCGCGGTGCTGCAGCAGTTCGTCGGCATCAACGTGATCTTCTACTACTCGACGACGCTCTGGCAGGCCGTCGGCTTCAAGGAGGACCAGTCCTTCCTCATCTCGACCATCACCTCGGTCGTAAACGTCGCCGTCACCTTCATCGCGATCTTCACGGTGGACAAGCTCGGCCGGAAGCCGCTGCTCATCGCGGGTTCGACGGGCATGTTCGTGTCGCTGCTGATGGTCGCGATCGCGTTCTCGCAGGCGACGATCGTGAACGGCGAACCGAACCTCCCCGGTGCGTGGGGCGTCATCGCGCTGATCTTCGCGAACCTCTTCGTCGTGTCGTTCGGCGCCACCTGGGGTCCGCTCATGTGGGTCCTGCTCGGTGAGATGTTCCCGAACCGCATCCGTGCGACGGCACTCGGCATCGGGTCCGCGGCGAACTGGATCGCGAACTTCCTCGTCACCATCACGTTCCCCGTCCTGTCCGGCTTCAACCTGACCGTGACCTACGGCATCTACGCGCTGTTCGCCCTGCTCTCCCTCTTCTTCGTCATCGCGAAGATCCCGGAGACCAAGGGCCGCTCCCTCGAGGAGATGGGCATCACGGCCGAGGGCGACACGGTCGACGCCAAGGCCTGACGCACCAGCGTCACCACCGTTCAGGAGGCGCGGTGCGGGTCCGACCCGCACCGCGCCTCCTGTGCGTCCACCGTCTGCTAGCATCTCCTCAGCAGTGCGCTCCGGCGCGCTGACTTCGCGTGTCCACAGCGCCGTCACCGGCGCGGCACCCGACCATCGGTCTCGCTCTCACGAGCGGGCGGTCGCGTGCCAGGGCACCAGGGACCACGACCGACGGTCGTGATCGACACAACCGCAACAGGTCCGCAGCGACGTGCGAGAGCACGGCTGCGCGCCGAGAAGACAGAAGGAGGACGGCACATGGCCGTCGTCACCATCCGCCAGCTGCTCGACAGCGGCGTCCACTTCGGACACCAGACCCGTCGGTGGAACCCGAAGGTGAAGCGATTCATCCTCGCCGAGCGCTCCGGCATCCACATCATCGACCTGCAGCAGTCGCTGGCCTTCATCGACCGCGCGTACGACTTCGTCAAGGAGACGGTCGCGCACGGTGGCACGATCCTCTTCGTGGGCACCAAGAAGCAGGCCCAGGGCTCCATCGCCGAGCAGGCGACCCGCGTGGGCCAGCCGTACGTCAACCAGCGTTGGCTCGGCGGTCTGCTCACGAACTTCCAGACGGTCTCCAAGCGCCTCGCGCGCATGAAGGAGCTCGAGGAGATCGACTTCGACGACACAACGAAGGGCTTCACCAAGAAGGAGCTCCTCATCAAGAAGCGCGAGCTGGACAAGCTCCACAAGACCCTCGGTGGTATCCGCAACCTCACGCGGACCCCGAGCGCGCTCTGGATCGTCGACACCAAGAAGGAGCACCTCGCCGTCGACGAGGCGCAGAAGCTCGGCATCCCGATCATCGGCATCCTCGACACCAACTGCGACCCCGACGAGATCACGTACCCGATCCCGGGCAACGACGACGCGATCCGCTCCGTCGGTCTCCTCACCCGCATCGTCGCCGACGCCGCGGCCGAGGGCCTGAAGACCCGCCACAACGGTGGCGACGACGAGGCTGCGGCCGAGCCCCTCGCCGAGTGGGAGCAGGAGCTCCTCGGTGGCGAGACCGCCGCGCCGGCCGCTGCGACCGCGACGCCCGCCGCTGCCGAGGCCGAGACCCCGGTCGAAGAGAACGACGCTGACGCGCAGGTCGCCGCGAAGGAGATCGGCGAGCCGATCGCCGACGACGCGAAGAACGCAGAGCCGACGGCCGAGGCCGAGGCCGCTGCGGAGACCACCCCCGCCGAGTGACCATCGGGGGCGTCGGGCCGATCGGTCCGGCGCCCCTGCTCCACTCTCCACAAACGCTCAGTCCAGAAAGGACTCCAGTCAATGGCCAACTACAGCCTTGCTGACGTGAAGAAGCTCCGCGAGGACCTCGGGGCCGGCATGATGGACGCGAAGAACGCGCTCGTCGAGGCCGACGGCGACTACGACAAGGCCGTCGAGCTGCTCCGCATCAAGGGCGCGAAGGCCGTCGCCAAGCGCGACGACCGTGCGACCTCCGAGGGTGTCGTCGTCGCGTCGACCGACGGTGGCGCCGCGACCGTCGTCGAGCTCGCGAGCGAGACCGACTTCGTCGCGAAGAACGAGAAGTTCACCACCCTCGCCGACAAGGTCGTCGCCGCGGTCGCCGCCGCCGGTGCCGCCGACGTCGAGTCCGGCAACGCCGCGCCGCTGGACGGCAAGACCGTCGCCGAGGTCATCGACGAGGCCGCTGCCGCGCTCGGTGAGAAGCTCGCGCTCCGCACGGTCACCCGTGTCGAGGGCGACGCCTTCGAGGTCTACCTGCACAAGACCAGCCAGGACCTCCCGCCGCAGATCGCCGTCGTCATCGCCTACTCGGGCTCCGACGCGGCCGAGGCCCGTTCCATCGCGCAGCACGTCGCGTTCGCGAACCCGACCTACCTCACGCGGGACGAGATCCCGGCCGAGGCGATCGAGAAGGAGCGCGCGACCGTCGAGGCGATCACGCGCGAGGAGGGCAAGCCGGAGGCCGCCCTGCCGAAGATCGTCGAGGGTCGCCTCAACGCCTACCGCAAGCAGGTCGCGCTCCTCGACCAGGACTACGCGAAGGACAACAAGCTGTCCGTCGCGAAGGCCGCCGAGAACGCCGGCATCACGATCCAGGGCTTCGCCCGCGTCAAGGTCGGCGCGTAACGAACCCGTGACGGGGCTCGGAACCACCAGGTTCCGGGCCCCGTTTTCGCGCGCCGACACGCGCGAGCACCGACTGGAGGCGCGACCCGCCTCCGCCGGACCGGCTGCGGCCGGGTAGATTCCCACGAGACATTCGACGAAGGGTGCGACCACATGACGAACGAGAAGACCGGACGCCGCCGGGTCCTGCTGAAGCTGTCGGGGGAGGCGTTCGGTGCCGGTTCGCTCGGTGTGAACCCGGACGTCATCAGCACGATCGCGAAGGAGATCGCGGTCGCCGCGCAGGAGGTCGAGGTCGCGATCGTCGTCGGCGGCGGGAACTTCTTCCGCGGCGCCGAGCTCTCCCAGCGGGGCATGGACCGCGGGCGCGCCGACTACATGGGCATGCTCGGGACCGTCATGAACGCTCTCGCGCTGCAGGACTTCCTCGAGCAGGCCGGAGCCGCCACGCGCGTGCAGTCGGCGATCAGCATGACCCAGGTCGCCGAGCCGTACATCCCGCGGCGCGCCGAGCGGCACCTCGAGAAGGGGCGCATCGTCATCTTCGGTGCCGGAGCGGGCCTGCCCTACTTCTCGACCGACACGGTCGCCGCGCAGCGTGCCCTCGAGATCGACGCGCAAGAGGTCCTCGTCGCCAAGAACGGCGTCGACGGCGTCTACACGGCAGACCCGAAGAAGGACGCCACGGCGGAGAAGCTCCACCACGTCACCTACCAGGACGCGCTCCTGAAGGGCCTCAAGGTCGTCGACGCCACCGCGTTCTCGCTCTGCATGGACAACGGCATGCCGATGCACGTCTTCGGCATGGAGGGCGACGGCAACGTCGCCGCCGCGATCCGGGGCGAGCGCATCGGCACGGTGGTCAGCAACTGACCCCGTCCGCTGACTAGACTCGACGCCAGTACCGAAGGAGTAACACCGTGATCAGTGATGTCCTGACCGAAGCCACCGAGAAGATGGCGAAGGCGGTCGAGGTCGCCAAGGACGACTTCTCGACCGTCCGCACCGGCCGCATCAACGCGGCGCTCTTCCAGAAGATCCCGGTCGAGTACTACGGCACGCCGACGCCGCTCGCGCAGCTCGCGTCGCTGCAGACCCCCGAGGCCCGCACGCTCATCGTGACGCCGTACGACAAGACGGCGCTCAAGGAGATCGAGCGCGCGATCGCGACGTTCCCGAACCTCGGCGCCAGCCCGACGAACGACGGTGACATCGTCCGCGTGACGATCCCGGAGCTCACGCAGGACCGACGCAAGGAGTTCGTCAAGCTCGTCCGGAGCAAGGGCGAGGACCACAAGGTCGTCATCCGCAACATCCGCCGCAAGGCCAAGGACGACCTCGACGCGCTCAAGGGCGAGATCTCCGACGACGAGATCTCCCGTGGCGACAAGGACCTCGAAGCCCTGACGAAGAAGCACGTCGACCAGATCGACGACTCGCTGAAGAAGAAGGAAGCCGAACTCCTCGAGGTCTGATGCACCGTCCGGACCAGGGCGGTGACCGCCCCACAGCAGAGAAGCGTTCCGCCAAGGGGCTGCGTCAGGACTTCGACGCGCGCGCACGAGCCGCACGCACCGACTTCGAGGCGCAGCTCCGGCAGCGGAAGGCCGACTTCGGCGCCCGCAACGAGGCGCTGACGGCACGCACCGGACGCAACCTGCCGGCGGCGATCGGGATCGCCCTGGCGTTCGCGGTCGTGATGCTCGGCTCGTTGCTCATCTGGAAGCCGTCGTTCATGGTCGTCGGGGCGTTCCTGCTCGGCGTCGGCGTCTACGAGCTCGCGAGCGCCATGCGGTTCGCCGGGCGCGACGTGCCGCGCATCCCGAGCGTCATCGTGAGTGTGGCGATCGTGCCGGCGGCGTTCATCGGCGGGCAGATCCCGGCGCTGTTCACGCTCCTCGGCGGCATCGTGTTCATCAGCCTCTGGCGCCTGGTCGAGGTCGCGATCGCGCGTCCGAAGCCGGCCGCGGGCAACGTGGTGCGGGACCTCACGAACGGCTTGTTCGTGCAGGCCTACATCACGCTCCTCGGCGCCTGCGTGGTCCTGCTGGCGGCACAGCCCAGCGGACAGCTCTGGGTGATCGGCTTCATCCTCGTGGTCGTCGCGGTCGACACCGGCGCGTACGCCACCGGGCTCAACCTCGGCAAGCACCCGATGGCGCCGCGGATCAGCCCGAAGAAGACGTGGGAGGGCTTCGCCGGCTCGGTCGCCGCCAGCATCATCGTCGGCATCCTCGTCTCGTGGCTCATGCTCGGGCTGCCCTGGTGGACGGGCATCATCCTCGGCGTGCTCATCTCCGGGTCCGCCACGCTCGGCGACCTCACCGAGTCGATGATCAAGCGCGACCTGGGCATCAAGGACATCTCGTCGTTCCTGCCCGGGCACGGTGGACTCCTCGACCGCATCGACAGCATCCTGCCGTCCGCCGCCGTCGCCTACGTGCTGTACCTCGTCGTCAACCACTGAACGGACCCCTGGTCCACGCCCCAGCGCGTCCAGGTCACACCATGGTCCGGTCCTGGCAGAATGTCGCCGTGGCCACCACCTTCCCGAACGCAGACCGCTCCGCCCTCGGATACGACGTCGACGAGGTCGAGCGCTTCCTCGAGGACGCCCGCCGCGCCTACACGGCGAACGACACCGCTCCGGCGATCGAGGCCGCGAAGATCCGGGCCACCGCCTTCTCGATGCGCAAGGGCGGCTACTCCACCGCACACGTCGACGCCGCACTCGAACGGCTCGAGGACGCCTTCGCGGCTCGTGAGCGCGAGCGGGAGATCGCGGACATCGGGCAGAAGGCCTGGTACGCCGAAGCCCGGTCGAAGGCCTCCGACGTCGTGGCGCGTCTCGAGCGTCCGGACGGGCAGCGGTTCGGTCGCGTCAGCTTCCTCGGCACCGGGTACCACCCGAAGGACGTCGACGCCTTCGCGAAGCGGCTCGAGGGCTACTTCCGCGACGGCAAGCCGCTCAGCCTGACCGAGGTCCGCTCGATCGTCTTCCGACCGAAGCACGGCGGCTACCGCGAAGCACAGGTCGACGCGCTGCTCGACGCCGTCGTCGAGGTCATGCTCGCTGTCCGCTGACGACGCGCTGGTGGCGGGTGCTTCGCTTTCCGTGATCGTTCCGTTATCCTGGTCGAACTCATGGGCAGGCACACGGCAGACATCAGCTCCGACCGCGATACCCGCGAGCACCTCGGCCTCACGGCCGCCGGTGAGCGCCGCGCGGCACTGAACCGAACCCGCACGGCGGAGAACTCGGTCCTCCCGGCGAACCCGACGGTGGTCACGGCATCGGTGCCGACCGCTCCGGCCGTCGCCCCCAAGTCGGTCGCGGCGAACCGCGTGTCGGACACGACGGACGCGCAGGCGTCGGTCGCCCACGCGGTGCCCGCCACCCCTGCCGACCCCCGCATCGTCAAGCAGCGTCGTGCCCGTGCGGTCGCCGCAGCCGCGAAGCCGTCGTCGTCCCCGCAGAGCATGAACACCTTCGTGCGCAAGCGTGCGGCAGTGCCGGTGCTGTCCTTCTTCGCGGTGTCCGGCATCGTCGTCGGTTCGCTGTTCAACCCGCTGCAGCCCGACGTGGCCCAGGCAGCGGTCTCCGCTCCGGTGCTCGTCAAGGCGCCGGCGGCCCCGCAGGAGTACACGGCGCACGGCACCTACGCCGCGTTCGACGTCTCCCGCGACGCGTACGGCGTGACGCTCCCGAAGCCCAAGGTCGTCGAGAAGCCGAAGACCGAGACCGACACCACGGATGCCGACGCGGACACCGCCACGGACGAGACCGCCTCGGTGAGCGCCTCGAACACCCTCGCGGCGACCGCTGCGACGCCGGACCCGGGCAGCGCCCAGGCCATCGCGCAGGAGATGGTGGCCGCGCGCGGCTGGGGGACCGACCAGTACAACTGCCTCGTCTCGCTCTGGAACAAGGAGTCGGGCTGGCGCGTGAACGCGTACAACCCGAGCGGTGCCTACGGCATCCCGCAGGCGCTCCCCGGCAGCAAGATGGCCACGGCCGGCGCTGACTGGCAGACGAACCCGGCGACGCAGATCACCTGGGGCCTCAACTACATCTCCGGCGTCTACGGCACGCCGTGCGGTGCCTGGGGTCACAGCGTGGCGAACAACTGGTACTGATCGGCTGAACGCAGGTGCCGCGGAGCAACCGGCCGCGACGCCCTCGGGGCCGCGGTCCCGAGCAGGACGACGAGCCGACCGGTCTCGACCGGATGATGAGCTCGTGGAAGCGCACCGAGGTGCGCCGCGGCCGTGAGTACCTCGTGCAGCCCATCTCCGCCGCCTCGGCGCAGAAGGAGTACATCTGCCCGGGCTGCGGCGGCACGGTGCTGCCCGGCGTGGCGCACGTGGTCGTCTGGCGTGCCGACGGTGTCCTCGGGGACGAGGCCGACCTGGCGTCCCGCCGCCACTGGCACAACCACTGCTGGAGCATCGCATGACCACCGAGATCCGGTCGAACACCGAGCTGCCGGCCCGACGCACCGACATCGAGCTCGTCACGGACGACCACCTCACCCTCGTCGGAGAACTCGCCGAGCCGCTGGAGCACGCTGCTCGCGGCACGATCGTCACGCTGCACCCGCTGCCGACCGCGCACGGTTTCATGGACTCGCACGTGCTGAAGAAGGCGGCGGCCCGGCTCCCGGCCCTCGCGGACATCGCGGTGCTCCGGTTCAACTTCCGTTCGGTGACGTCCCCGCGCGGCACGTCCGAGGGCGTCTTCGGCGACGGCGTCTCCGAGGGGTTCGACCTGCGCGCCGCCGTCACGGACGTCGCCGACCGCGGTCTGCCGACACCGTGGCTCGTCGGGTGGTCGTTCGGCACCGAGGTGATCCTCAAGCACGCGCTCGAGCACGTCGAGGCCGGCCGGGTCGCCGGTGTCGTCCTGCTCTCGCCGCCGCTGCACCGCACCACCGACGACGAACTCGCCCGTTGGGCGGAGGTGTCCGTCCCCGTCGTGGCCCTCGTCCCCGAGCACGACGACTTCCTGCAGCCGGACGAGGCGGCACGTCGGTTCGCCATCGCGCCGAACGTCCGTGTCGTCCCGGTCGAGGGGGCGAAGCACCTCTGGGTGGGGGAGAAGTACGTCCGGATCGTGCTCGACGCGATCGCGGACCTCGTCGTGCCGGCCAGTGCACCGCTGCCGACGCACGTCACCGACTGACGGACGGGCCGGGTCGCGGGGAACGGGTCGCATCGCCGACGCGGGCCGGTCCAGGAGGCGCGGGTCGCGCCTCCTGGACCGGCCGACGCTCAGCGCGTGGTCGCGTCCTCGTCGTCGGTGACCGTCGCGTCGTCGGTGACCGACTCGCCGTCGGGCTCGATCACGAGCTCGGCT
The DNA here is from genome assembly GCF_001806325.1 of Curtobacterium sp. BH-2-1-1. Classification (NCBI taxonomy): domain Bacteria; kingdom Bacillati; phylum Actinomycetota; class Actinomycetes; order Micrococcales; family Microbacteriaceae; genus Curtobacterium; species Curtobacterium sp. BH-2-1-1. Next base: position 288,883 of record NZ_CP017580.1, on the reverse strand, counting down.
GGCTCCGCGGCGTCGACCGACGGTGCCGTGCCGAGCAGGCCGGTCGCGTTGGTCAGGACCCCGCGGAGGTTCTCGAGGTAGCCGGCGACGGCGTCGCGTTCGGTCCGGATGGCCGCGAGGCGGTCCTCGGACTCGGCGATGATCGCGGCGGTGCGCTCCTCGGCGTCGGCGATCATCTTGTGCACGCGGTCCTGGGCGTCCGCGACGATCGTGCGTGCGTGCTCCTGCGCGTCCGAGGTGCTGGAGCGCTCGAGGTCGTCGGCCTCCTGCTGGAGGCGCTCGGCCCGTTCGCGTGCCTCGGTGGCGCGGCGCGTCGCCTCGGCGAGCTGCAGGTTCGCCTCGTCGAGGTACTTCTGCGTCTCGGTGACGGTGTCGTGGTGCTTCTGCAGGTAGTCCTGCTCGGCGTCGTCGCGTCGGGCGGCGAGTTCCGACTCGAGGGTCGTGCGGGCCTCGTCGCGCTCGCGGGCGATCTCGGCACGGACCTCGTCGCGCTCGCGGGTGAGGTCGGCACGGGCCGTGTCGATCTCCTGCCGGAGCGCCGTGCGCTCGGCCTCGAGCGTGCCGAGCTCGGCGGTGCGGCGGTCGGCGATCTCGGTGTCGACCTCGGCGTGTTCGCGTTCGCGGCGGGCGGCGAGTTCGTTCTCGTGCTCGCGGGCGGCGCGTTCCGCGGTCGCCTCGGCCTCGGCGCGCTCGCGCTCGATGCGCCTCGCGTGCTCGTCGAGTTCGCGGGCGATGCGGTCCGCGGTCTCCTGCACCAGCCGCGCGTTCTCGGTGCGGGTCTGCTCCTCGTCGACGCGGAGCTGGGCGCGTGCGGCCTCGATCTCCTGTTCGAGCGCGGCGCGGGCCGAGGCGAGCTCGCGGTCCCACTCGGCGCGGGCGGCCGCGAGCTCCTCGTCGAGGACACGGCGGCGGTCGGCGAGCTCGGTGTCGAGCTCGGCGCGACGGCGGTCCACCTCGGCGGCGAGGTCGGCGCGTCCGGTCTCGAGCTCGAGCGCGTGGGCCTGCTGCTCGTCGTCGCGTTCACGGTGCCAGGCGGCGCGACCCTCGGCGATCTCGCGCTCGAGGGCGTCGCGGCGGGTGGTCTCGTCGCGGTCGAGGTCCTCGACACGGCGGGCGTGGTCGGCCTCGAACACGCTGCGGCGGTGCTCGGTCTCGCGGTCGAGGTCGGCGGCGGCGCGACGGGCCTCGGCGGACTCGCGCTGGGTGATCTCGCGGAGCTCGGCGACCTCGTGCTCGACCTGGGCGCGCAGCGCGTTCGTCTCGCGGATCGCGACCGAGCGGACCTCGGCCGCCTCGGTCACGGCGGCACCGCGGATGGCGGCGGCCTCGTTGCGGGCGTCCTGCGTCAGGAGCCCGGCTTCGGCGCGGGCGCGTTCGACGGTGTCGGCCGACTCGGCGCGGGCACGGGTGAGCTCGTTCGTCGACCGGTTGCGGGCGTCCTCGAGCGTGTCGCGGGCTTCGTCCTGCGCCTCGCGCAGGGTGCGGTCGGCCTCGGCACGGCTCGAGGCACGGAGCCGCTGCGCGTCGATGTCGGCCTGGCTGATGAGCCGCGTGGACTGTTCCTCGGCGACGCGGAGGGTCGACTCGAGACGGGTGCCGAGGCCGCTGTACGTGGGGGTGCCGGCTTCGTCGAGCTCGCCCTGCAGCTCGGAGACGCGCGCCTGCAGGAGGCGGATCTCCTTCGCGGCGTCGGCCCGGTCGTTGTTCGACTTGATGAGCTCACGGCGCAGATCGTTCAGCGAGCGGTCCACGTCTTCGCGGCGGTACCCGCGCAGCTCGGTCCCGAACTCTGCCTCGTCGTTCGCCACGTGTTCGCTCCTGGGTGCTCGGCGGAGGGCACAGGGAAGGCCCGGCACGATTGTAGTGGCGTGCGGAGACGGTGGGCTGTGACCGCGGACAGCGGTGGGGGATGCGCCGTCCAGACTCCCTCGCTATCCTGGAGCGCTGATTCGCGCGCCGACACCCCCACCCCGGCGCGGTAGGGAGAAGATCCGTGCGATTCGTCCTGGCGATCGTCAGTTTCGTCATCGGGCTGCTGCTCGTCGCCCTCGCGGTCGGCCAGCGGACCGTGTTCGAGCCACCGTCGTCGCTCGTCGCGGCATCGTCCTCGAAGAGCTCCGCCCCGGTGACCGTGATCCCGGGCTCGACGCTCAACGCCAACCCCGGCTACCAGCGCATCAACGTCTCCGGCTCGGGCAAGGTGTTCGCGGCCTACGGCAAGACGAGCGACGTCGACGCCTGGATCGGTGACGCGAAGCACACGACGATGCGGTTCGACGCCGAGCAGGCGAAGCTCGTCGGCCGCACGACGGGGTCCGAGTCCAGCGTGCCGAACCCCGCGGGAAGCGACCTCTGGTACCAGGAGTACGACAGTGCCGGACAGTTCACGGTCCGTCTGCCCGAGGACGTCAGCGTGATCATCGTCGGCGACGGCACGGCCGCGGCCCCGAGCGACGTCTCGGTCACGTGGCCGCGCGACACCGCGACGCCGTCGGTCGGTCCGCTCCTGGTCGCCGGTGGCGTGTTCCTGGTCGGCGGCATCGTCCTGCTCGTCTGGGCGTTCGTGCACCAGCGTCGTGGCCGCGGACCCCGCCGCCGCAGCGGGGGCTCCCGTCCGCCGCGCGTGCGTGCCTCGCGCCGTGCCGCGGCCGCCGGCGCCCAGGTACCGGTCCGCGGTCGTCGCGGTCGCCGGGCGTTCGTGGCGATCCCGGTCCTGCTCGTCGGGGCCCTCGGTCTCGCCGGCTGTTCGTCCGACTACTGGCCGCAGGGGGCGTCCGCGGCCAGCCCGACGCCCACCGCGACGGCGACCGGGACGGCTGCACAGACCGAGCCGACCGCCGCCACGAAGCAGCAGATCACCCGGATCGTCCAGCGGGTCGCGTACGTGGCGAAGCGTGCCGACGACGCTCGCGACGCGAAGCTCGCCGAGCAGCGCTTCACCGGTGCGGCGCTCGACCTGCGCGCGGCGAACTACACGATCCGCGGCAAGGACTCGGACGTCGACGCCCCGCCGACGATCTCGGGGGAGCAGGTGTGCGTGGCGCTGCCGCAGCAGACCGACTCGTGGCCGCGCACCGTGTTCGCGGTCGTCGCCGAGGACTGCGACGCGAAGTCGGCCCCGCAGGCGCTGACGCTCGTGCAGGACTCCGCCCGCGACGACTACAAGGTCGCCTACGACGTCTCGCTCGAGGCCGCGGCGAAGATCCCGAGCCTCGCGCCCACGTCGATCGGTGCCGCCCTGCTCGCGTCGAACACGAAGCTGCTCGCCATCGCACCCGACGAGATCGCGAAGGCGTACGGCGACATCCTCTCCAAGGACAAGGACAGCTCGTACGCGTCGCTGTTCCAGGCGGACGGCGACGGCCTCCGGTCGACCATCGGCAAGGCCTACAAGGACAAGAAGTCCGAGTCGCTGCCGGACACCGCGAAGATCGAGTACTCGTCCGAGGTGCCCGACGACAGCGCCGTGGCGATCGCGACGGACGGTGCCGGAGCGCTCGTGTCGGCCGACCTGAACGAGGTCGAGAAGGTCACGCCGACCGCGGCCGGCGCCGAGGTGAACACCGAGGGTGCTGTGAAGGCGCTCTCCGGTGTCGACTCCAGCACGAAGGGCATCAGCGCGACCTACGGCGTGCAGCTGCTCTTCTACGTGCCCCCGGTGGGTACCGATGACAAAGTGGTTCTGCTCGGGTTCACGCAGGGCCTGACAGCAGCGAGTGAGGTGCAATGACCAACGTCCCCCCGACCCCGTCCGGTCTCCGCGGAGCCGTCGACCTGTCGTCCCTGGTGGACCGCGCCCAGCGGCCGCCCCAGCCCGGCGGTGCCGCTGCCGGCGGCCCCGGGTCCGGCGTCGCCGCCGGTGCTCCCGGCAGCGAGACCGGTGCCGACCTGACCGTCCCGTCGCTCGTCCTCGACGTCACCGACCAGACCTTCCAGGACGTCCTGCAGCTCTCCATGATCGTCCCCGTGATCGTCGACATCTGGGCCGAGTGGTGCGGGCCGTGCAAGCAGCTCTCGCCGATCCTCGAGCAGCTCACCGCCGAGTACGACGGCCGCGTGCTGCTCGCCAAGGTCGACGCCGACACGAACCCGCAGCTCGTGCAGGCGTTCCAGGCGCAGTCGATCCCGACCGTGGCCGCGCTCATCGGCGGACGCCCCCTCGGGCTCTTCGTCGGAGCGCTGCCCGAGGCGCAGGTCCGCGACGTCTACGAGCAGGTCCTCGCAGCAGCCGCCGAGAACGGTGTCTCCGGCCGCGTCACGGTCGACGGAGCGGCCCCGGCCGACGCCGTCGAGCAGGGCGAGCCCGAGCCGGAGCCGCTGCCGCCGCACCACCAGGCCGCGTACGACGCGATCGAGCAGGGCGACTACGCCACCGCGATCCAGGAGTACAAGACCGCGATCGCGCAGGACCCGCACGACCAGATGGCCGTCGCCGGGCTCGCACAGGTGTCGCTGCTCGACCGGCTGAACGGCCGCACCGCGGACGACATCCGGGCTGCTGCGGCGGCCGGGCCCTCCGACGTGCAGGCGCAGCTCGCGGTCGCCGACCTCGACATCTCGGGCGGGCACGTCGACGACGCGTTCGGCCGGCTGCTCGACCTCGTCCCGACGGTGTTCGGGGACGAGCGCGAGGCGCTCCGCGTGCGGCTCGTCGAGTACTTCGAGCTGATCGGCACCGAGGACCCGCGCGTGGTCGCCGCGCGCCGGCGTCTGGCGAGCGCGCTGTACTGAGCGCCGACGCGTCGGCGCGGGGCGCGCCTGACGCGCCAGGCGCGCCAGGCGCGCCGGCGCAGGCGTCGAACCACGAAACCGACGTCGAACCACGGTCGCACCCTGGTTCGACGTCGGTTTCGTGGTTCCACACCGTGGTTGTGCACCGCGTTCGTGGCCGCGTCCGGGACGCGACCGCGCGACGGACGGGAGGCGCGGTGCCAGCGAGCACCGCGCCTCCCGTCCGTCGCGTGCGGGGGACTAGCGCGCCAGCTTCAGCCAGACCGCGCCGAGCGGCGGCACCACGAGGTGCGCGGACGCCGGACGCCCCGCCCACGGTGTGTCCTCGGCCGCGACCACGCCGAGGTTCCCCACGCCCGACCCGCCGTACTCGGAGGCGTCGGTGTTGAGGACCTCGTGCCAGGCACCGGCCGCCGGCAACCCGAAGCGTCGCTCGACCGGCACGCCGGAGAAGTTCACGAACACCGCGAGCCGGTCGTCGCCGTCCTTCCGCAGGAACCCGAGCGTCGAGTGCGGTGCGTCGCCACCCTCGATCCACTCGAAGCCGTCGGCCGTGGCGTCGTGCGTCCAGAGCGCCGGCGTCTCGCGGTACACCCGGTTGAGCGAGGACACGAGGTCCTGCACACCGCGGTGCCCCGGGTCGTCCAGGAGCCACCAGTCCAGTCCGCGCGCCTCGGACCACTCGCTGGGCTGGGCGAACTCCTGCCCCATGAAGAGCAGCTGCTTGCCGGGGTGCGCCCACATGAACGCGAGATAGGCCCGCACGTTCGCGAGCTTCTGCCACTCGTCGCCGGGCATCTTGCCGTAGAGCGATCCCTTGCCGTGCACGACCTCGTCGTGGCTGATCGGCAGGGTGAACTGCTCGCTGAACGCGTACACGAACGAGAAGGTGATCTCGTCGTGGTGGTAGCTGCGGTACGCCGGGTCGCGCTCGATGTACTGCAGGGTGTCGTGCATCCAGCCCATGTTCCACTTCTGGCCGAACCCGAGACCGCCCGCGCTGGTCGGCTGCGTGACGCCCGGCCACGAGGTGCTCTCCTCGGCGATCATCACGATGCCCGGGTAGCGCTTGTACGCGGTGGCGTTCGTCTCCTGCAGGAAGGAGATCGCCTCGAGGTTCTCGCGTCCGCCGTGGACGTTCGGCAGCCACTCGGTGCGCGAGTAGTCGAGGTAGAGCATCGAGGCGACGGCGTCCACGCGGAGCCCGTCGATGTGGAACTCCTCGAGCCAGTAGAGCGCGTTCGCGACGAGGAAGTTGCGGACCTGCGGCTGCCCGAAGTCGAACACGTACGTGCCCCAGTCGAGCTGCTCGCCACGGCGGGGGTCCGGGTGCTCGAACAGCGCGTAGCCGTCGAACTTCGCCAGGGCCCACTCGTCCTTCGGGAAGTGCCCGGGGACCCAGTCCATGATCACGCCGATGCCGGCGGAGTGCAGCCGGTCGACGAGGTACCGGAGGTCGTCGGGGGAGCCGAACCGGGCCGTCGGGGCGTAGTAGCCCGTGACCTGGTAGCCCCACGATCCGCCGAAGGGGTGCTCGGCGAGCGGCAGGAACTGCACGTGGGTGAAGCCCGTGTACTGGACGTGGCCGATGAGCTGGTCGGCGACCTCGCGGTAGGACAGCCCCGGACGCCACGAACCGAGGTGGACCTCGTAGACGCTCATCGGACGGTCGTGCGTGGTCGTCCGTGCCCGGTGCTCCATCCACTGCGCGTCGCCGTCGGACCACTCGTGGTGCGACTCGTCGATCACGGAGGCGGTCAGCGGCGGGACCTCGGTCCGCCGGGCGAACGGGTCGGCCCGCTCCACCCAGCCGGAGTCGGTGAGGAGCTGGAACTTGTACCGCTGACCGACGAGGGCGCCGGGCCAGAACAGCTCCCAGACACCGAGGTCGGTCAGGCGACGCATCGCGGTGGTGCGGCCTTCCCAGCCCTCGAAGTCACCGATCACCCGGGCTGCGGTCGCCCGCGGGGCCCAGAGCGTGAACGAGACGCCGTCCACGCCGTCGACCGTGGTGACGTGCGCGCCGAGGTGGTGCCACAGCTGCTCGTCACGGCCCTCGCCGAAGAGGTGCAGGTCGAGTTCGCCGATCGTCGGGGGGAACCGGTACGCGTCGTCGGTCGTCCAGGTGATGTCGTCGCTGTCGGTCGACGGGTCCGGGTCGTAGTCGGCCTCGACCCGGTACCGTCCGAGCTCGCCGGGGGTCGCGCCGGCCCAGAGGCCGTCGCCCTCGTGCGTGAGCTCGACGTCGTCCCCGTCCGGTCGGACGATCCGCACGGCGGTCGCGAGGTGGCGGACCACCCGGACGCTCGTGCCGCCGTCGACGGGGTGCGGTCCGAGGACGTCGTGGGGCTGGGACCAGCGGGCCTCGGCGACCTGCTGGCGGAGCCACTCCTCGACGGGGGCGGGACGCGGGCCGGTCGTCTCCGGCGTGGTGTCGGTCGGACGGGAGGCGCGGGTCGACCCCGCCTCGCTCGTCGCGGCGAGCGGGCTGCCGCCTTCGCTGGTGGGCGCGTCCGCCCCGTCGCCGGGGCCGTCCGTGTCGCCCGCGTCGGCCGACGTCGTGACGCCGGTCGCGCCTCCTGTGCCGTCACCGGCGGCCGCGGACCGCTCGACGGACTCGACCGCCTCGACCGTGACGTGGCGCGGGTGGGCCGCGTCGGACGCGTGTCCGGCGAGCGTGGCCGATTCGGCGACGTCGCGGTCCGGCGCTTCCCGTCGGGCCGGGGGTGCACCGGGCAGGTCCTCGCCGGGCGCCGAGACACGCGGCTCGTAGCGGGGGGCAGCGGGCTCCGGGGAGGCGGACGGACGCGGTCCTCCGGCTGCCGGCGTCTCCGGTGCGACGTGCTGTGCCGGGTGCGTCGGGCGCGGGGTGTCGGCCGGCATGCGGCGGGGCAGCACGGGCGGCGGAGGCGGCGGCACCGGCGGAACGCTCGGCCCCTGCCCCCGGTCGTTCGGCGCTGCCGTCGGTGCGTCGTCCTCGGGGTGGGTGTCGGTCATCGGTGGGGTCCCTCCACGACGAGCAGGTGCACGGGTTCCTGGAACGCGTCCAGGCGGACGTAGTTCGACGATCCCCAGACCCAGCGCTGGCCGGTCACGACGTCGCGGACGTCGAACGCCTGCTCCGGGTCGAGGCCGAGGGCGGCGAGGTCGAGGTGGACCGTGGTCTCACGGGCCGAGTGGGGGTCGACGTTCGCGACGACGATCACGGTGTCGTCGCGCCCGGAGCGGATGAACCGTCCGGGCAGGTGCTTGGAGTACACGACGATCGCCGGGTCCTCGGCGTCGTGCACGTGCAGGTTCCGGAGCTGGCGGAGCGCCGGGTGCGCCTGCCGGAAGCGGTTGAGCATCGTCACGTACGGTGCCAGGCTCGCACCCTCGGCCTCGGCCAGGGCGAAGTCACGCGGCTTGTACTCGTACTTCTCGTTGTCGATGTTCTCTTCCGAGCCGGGGCGTGCGACGTCTTCGAACAGCTCGTACCCGGAGTACATGCCCCACGTCGGCGCACCGGTGGCCGCGAGCGCCGCACGGATCTTGTACCCGGCGCGGCCGCCGAACTGCAGGTACTCGGTGAGGATGTCGGGCGTGTTCACGAACAGGTTCGGACGCAGGTACGCGCTCGTCTCGTGCGAGAGCTCGTCGAAGTAGTCGGCGATCTCGTCCTTCGAGTTCCGCCACGTGAAGTACGAGTACGACTGCTGGAACCCGACCTCGGCGAGGGCGCGCATCATCGCCGGGCGCGTGAACGCCTCGGCGAGGAACACGGTGTCGGGGTGCTCGTCGCGGATCTCGCGGATGATCCGCTCCCAGAACCAGAGCGGCTTGGTGTGCGGGTTGTCCACGCGGAAGATCCGGATGCCGAGGGCGATCCAGTGGCGCAGGACCCGCAGGACCTCGGCGACGAGCCCCTCGGGGTCGGTGTCGAACTGGATCGGGTAGATGTCCTGGTAGCGCTTCGGCGGGTTCTCGGCCGTGGCGATGGAGCCGTCCGCGCGCACCGTGAACCACTCGGGGTGCTCGGTGACCCAGGGGTGGTCGGGCGAGCACTGCAGGGCGAAGTCGAGCGCGACCTCCATCCCGGTGTTCTTCGCCGTCTCGACGAAGTCGCGGAAGTCGTCCTCGGTGCCGAGGTCCGGGTGGATGGCGTCGTGCCCGCCGTCGGGGCCGCCGATGGCCCACGGGCTGCCGGGGTCGTGCGGGCCGGGGGTGAGCGTGTTGTTCGGACCCTTGCGCGCGGTCGTGCCGATGGGGTGGATCGGCGGGAGGTACACCACGTCGAAGCCCATGCGCGCGACGCCCGGGAGCCGTCGTGCCGCGGTGCGGAAGTCGCCGCTCTTCCACGAGCCGTCGGGGTTCTTCTTCGCGCCTTCGCTGCGGGGGAAGAACTCGTACCAGGCGCCGACACCGGCGCGGGTGCGCTCGACGTCGAGCAGCTGCGTGGGCGAGTGCGTCCGGAGCGAGGTGAGTGGCGCTTCTTCGACCTCGCCCGTGATGCGCGGGTCGTCGACGGCGGCGAGTCGTTCGGCCGGGTCGAGGTCGGTGTCGCGGATGCGCGCCGCCGCACGCGTGGCGGCGGGGGAGTCGGTCTCGTCGGCGAGTCGGTCGAGGAGCGCCGCCCCGTCGAGCAGCGTGGCCTCGGTGTCGACGCCCGCGGCGATCTTCAGGCGGGCACCGTGCAGCCAGGACGACCAGTCGTCGGCGTAGGACTCGACGTGCCACGTCCACACACCGGTGTGGTCGACCTGGACGGTCGCTTCGTAGCGGTCGGTGCCCGGGGCGACGAGCACCATCGGGACGGTCCTGGTGCCGCCGTCCGGTCGTTCGAGGACGAGGTCGGCGCCGATGACACCGTGCCCTTCGCGGAAGACGGTGGCACCGAACGTGATCACCTCGCCGTCGAACGCCTTGCCGGGGAACCCGTTGGGCGTCGTGGGGGCGAGCTCGGTGATCGGGATGCGCCCGATCTTCGGTCGGCGGGGTCGGTCTGCAGTGGCCACGGAGCCGACGCTACCCGGCGAGCGCCTCCGCGTTCCCCGGAACGTGCCGTCGGTGGAGACCCGGGCGCGCCGTGGCGCTGTGGAGGAGCACTGCGCGACCGCCGTGCCGGAGCCGACCCGCGCCTCCTGGACGGGCCGCCGTCAGGCGATCTCGAACACGTGGATGCCCGGCCCGTACGCCGTGAACACCTGACCCGCGGGCCGGAGCCGCTCGTGGTCGCGGTGCTTCTCGCTGGACCAGGCGAGCCGGTACCCGAGCACGTCCTCGCGCACGGGCAGCGTCATGTCCCGCGTGCGCCCACTGCCGTGCACCACCACGAGGACGCGGTCGAACGGCTCGTGCTCCGGCGTCGACTCGACGAAGTACTGCAGTGCGCGGTGGATCGGCTGGTCCCACCCCTCGGCCGTCATCGGGTGACCGTCGGGCCCGTACCAGGACATCCGGGACGCACCGGGGGTCTCCTGCCCCTCGACGCCGAACCGGGTCGGCCGGAGGGCGGGGTGCGCGGCGCGGAGCCGTGCGAGTGCGGAGACGGCCTCGGTCATCGCCTCGGCGTCCTCGTCGTCCGACCAGTCGACCGGGGTGAGGTCCTCGGACACCACGTAGGCGTTGTTGTTGCCGTGCTGCGTCCGGCTCCGCTCGTCGCCGGCGGTGAGCATCGGCACGCCCGCGGAGAGCATGAGCGTCGCGACGAGGTTCCGCATCGACCGGCCCCGCGCCGCCCGCACGCCGCGGTCGGCGGTGTCGCCCTCGATGCCGTGGTTGAACGAGCGGTTGTCGTTCGAGCCGTCGCGGTTCTCCTCGCCGTTCGCCTCGTTGTGCTTGCCGTCGTACGACACCAGGTCGAGCAGGGTGAAGCCGTCGTGGGCGGTGACGAAGTTGATGCCGGCGAGCGGCCCGCGTGCCGTGTCGAAGAGGTGGCGCGAGCCGGTCAGGGCCCCGGCGAGCGCGCCGATGCCGGTGGCGGGGGCGCCGTGGCGTCGCTCCTCGGCGATGTCGGTGAGCCAGAACTGCCGCACGGTGTTCCGGAAGCCGTCGTTCCACTCGCTCGTCCGCGCGCCGAACGAGCCCGTCTTCCACCCGTCCGGTCCGACGTCCCACGGTTCGGCGATGACCAGGGTGTCCTGCAGGTCCGGGTGGTTCCGGATCCGCTCGAGCAGCGGGTGCGACGGGTCGAACACGTGGTCGGCGTCGCGGCCGAGCGCCGCCATCAGGTCGAACCGGAACCCGTCGACCTGCACCTCGCGCGCCCAGTAGCGCAGGCTGTCGACGATGAGGTCGGCCGTGGCCTCGACCGAGGTGTCGAGGGTGTTCCCGCAGCCGGTGGTGTCGTAGTACGAGGCGCCGTCGGCGGTCCACCGGTAGCGGTTCGCCCCGTCGATGCCCCGGAGCGAGGTCGTCGGGCCGCCGAGGCCCTCTTCTGCGGTGTGGTTGTAGACGACGTCGAGGACGACCTGGATCCCGGCGGCGTGCAGGAGCCGGACCATGCCCTTGAACTCGCGCAGCACCGCGGAGGCACCCTCGGCCCGCGCGCCGGGGGAGGCGTGGGCGGCGTGCGGCGCGAAGAACCCGAGCGTGTTGTAGCCCCAGGCGTTCTCGCGTCCGGCGTCCCGCAGCCACCGTTCGGTGTCGAAGGCGTGCACGGGCAGCAGCTCGAGCGTGGTCACGCCGATCCGGTGCAGGTGCGCGATGGTGCTCTCGTGGGCGACGCCGGCGTACGTGCCGCGGAGGTCCTCCGGGACGGCCGGGTTCGTCGCGGTCAGGGTCCGGACGTTCGCCTCGTACACGACGACCCGGTCGAGCGGCGTCGTCGGCTTGACCACCCCGCCCCAGTCGAACGCGTCGTCGACCACGACGCCCGTCCAGCGTGGTCCGGTGCCGCGCACGATCCCACGGGCGTACGGGTCGAGCAGCGGACGCACCGCGTCGAACTCGTCGCGCGGACCGGCGGGACCGTCCACGAGCAGGTGGTACGTGTCCCCGGGTTCGACTCCCGGCACGGCACCCGCCCAGACGTCGCCGGACCGCGTCAGCGGGAACGTGCCGCGGCCGTCGACCACGACCGACACAGCCGTCGCCGTCGCCGACCGCACCGAGAACCGCGGGACGTCGGCGGTCAGGAGGAACCCCGGGGTCTCGTCGATCGCCGTCTCGTGCATGGCACCAAGGGTACGAGGACCGACGAGTATCCTGGAAACGCTCGTTCAGGGGGTGCAGATGCCGGTCTACCTCGACCACGCCGCGACGACGCCGATCCTGCCGGAGGCGCTCGCCGCGTTCACCGCCGCGCTCGGCACCGTCGGCAACCCGTCGTCGATCCACAGCGCGGGGCAGCAGGCGAAGATGCTGCTCGAGGACGGCCGCGCCGCCGTCGCCGCCTCGCTCGACGCCGACCCGGTCGAGGTCGTCTTCACCTCCGGCGGCACCGAGAGCATCAACCTCGCCGTGAAGGGCATGTTCTGGGCGCGGCAGCAGGACCGTCCGCGCCCGCGCATCGTCGTCCCCGGTGGGGAGCACCACGCGACGGTCGACACGGTCGAGTGGCTCGAGCGCCACGAGGGCGCGGTCGTCGACGTGGTCCCGTTGGACGCACAGGGTCGCGTCGACCTGGTGGCCCTGGAGGCGCGGCTCGCCGACGCCTCGGACGTCGCCCTGGTCACGTTCCTGTGGGCGAACAACGAGGTCGGCACGGTCGCGCCGGTGTCGCGGATCGTCGAGCTCGCGCACGCCGCGGGCGTGCCCGTCCACAGCGACGCGGTCGCCGCGTACGGCCAGGTACCGGTGTCGTTCGCCGCCTCCGGGCTCGACGCGTTGAGCGTGTCGGCGCACAAGATCGGCGGCCCGGTCGGCATCGGCGCGCTCGTGCTCGGCCGTCGCGCGACCGTCGAGCCGCTCATCCACGGGGGCGGGCAGCAGCGCCAGGTGCGGAGCGGGACGCAGGACGCCCCGGCAGCGGCAGCCTTCGGGGTCGCGGCCTCCATGCCGCACGCGGACGTCCGGGCACTGCGGGACCGGCTCGTCGCCGGGGTGCGGGCAGCGGTGCCCACCGCGGTGCTGATGGGGGACCCGGTCGACCGACTCCCCGGCAACGCGCACTTCACGTTCCCGGGCTGCGAGGGGGACTCGCTGCTCTTCCTGCTCGACGCCGCCGGGGTCGCGGTGTCGACCGGCTCGGCGTGCCAGGCCGGCGTGCCCGAGGCCTCGCACGTCCTGCTCGCCATGGGGCTGTCGGAGCAGGACGCCCGCGGTGCGCTCCGGATCACGCTCGGGCACACCACGACCGACGCCGACGTCGACGCGTTCCTCGCCGCGCTGCCGGACGCGGTGGCGCGCGCCGGAGCCGCGGGGATGGCGTCGAGGGAACCGCTCCTGGGGCGCTGACCGGTCCACCGGGGCCGAGCCGCGCCTCCGGGGCTGGGAAGCACCGGTAGGATCGGTGATCATGGTCGAACTGGACTTCACCGAGCAGCTCTCCGCCCTCCGCGAGACCTTCGGCAACATCCGCTCGGTGGTCGACGTCGACCGCCTGCAGCGTGAGATCGCCGACCTCAGCGAGCAGGCCGGGGCCCAGGACCTCTGGGACGACGTCGAGCACGCGCAGCAGGTGACGAGCGCGCTCTCGCACCGGCAGTCGGAGCTGAAGAAGATCACCGACACCGAGCGCCGCATCGACGACCTCGAGGTGTTGGTCGAGATGGCGAACGAGGCCGACGACCAGGACTCCGCCGACGAAGCTGCCGCCGAGCTCAAGGCGATCCAGAAGACGATGGGCGACCTCGAGGTGCAGACGCTCCTCGACGGCGAGTACGACGACCGACCCGCGGTCATCACGATCCGTGCCGGTGCCGGTGGTGTCGACGCCGCGGACTTCGCCGAGATGCTGCTGCGCATGTACCTCCGCTACTCGGAGCAGCACGGCTACAAGACCACCGTGATGGACACGTCCTACGCCGAAGAAGCGGGCATCAAGTCCGCCACGTTCGAGGTCGACGCCCCGCACGCCTTCGGCACCCTGTCGGTCGAGGCCGGCACGCACCGCCTCGTCCGGATGTCGCCGTTCGGCGCCGCGGGCAAGCGGCAGACGTCGTTCGCTGCGGTCGAGGTCATCCCGCTCATGCCGGAGACCGAGTCGATCGACATCCCCGAGAACGACATCCGCGTCGACGTGTTCCGCTCGTCGGGCCCCGGCGGGCAGTCGGTCAACACGACGGACTCCGCGGTCCGCCTGACCCACATCCCGACCGGCACCGTCGTCTCGATGCAGAACGAGAAGTCGCAGATCCAGAACCGTGCCGCCGCCATGCGCGTGCTGCAGTCGCGCCTCCTGCTCCTCAAGAAGGAAGAGGAGAACGCGAAGAAGAAGGAACTGGCCGGCAACATCACGGCGAGCTGGGGCGACCAGATCCGCTCGTACGTGCTGGCGCCGTACCAGATGGTGAAGGACCTGCGGAGCGAGCACGAGGTGAACAACCCCTCAGCCGTGTTCGACGGCGACCTCGACGGGTTCATCAACGCGGGCATCCGCTGGCGCAAGCAATCCGACGATTCCTGAGCCGCGCGCCTCGGTTGATTTCCGGGCGACGCGACCTACCCTGATCCGGTCATGATCAAATTCGACCAGGTCACCAAGGTGTACTCGGGCAACCCGAGCCCCGCCCTCGACGCCATCTCCCTCGAGATCCTCAAGGGGGAGTTCGTCTTCCTCGTGGGCGCGTCCGGGTCCGGCAAGTCCAGCTTCCTCCGCCTCGTGCTGAAGGAGGAGAAGCCGTCGCGCGGGCAGATCCACGTGCTCGGGCAGCGGCTCGGCGCCCTGTCGTCGCGCAAGGTCCCGTACTTCCGCCGCAACCTCGGCGTGGTCTTCCAGGACTTCCGGCTGCTGCCGAACAAGAACGTGTTCGACAACGTCGCGTTCTCGCTGCAGGTGATCGGCAAGAGCAAGGGCTTCATCAGCGAGGCCGTCACCGACGTGCTGAAGCTCGTGGGCCTCGCCGGCAAGGCGACGCGCATGCCGCACGAACTCTCCGGTGGTGAGCAGCAGCGCGTGGCGATCGCCCGCGCCGTCGTCAACAAGCCGGCGATCCTCCTCGCCGACGAGCCCACCGGCAACCTCGACCCGACGACCTCGGCCGGCATCATGGCGCTCCTCGAACGCATCAACCAGGGAGGCACCACCGTGCTCATGGCGACCCACGACGCCAGCATCGTCAACCAGATGCAGCGCCGCGTCATCGAGCTCTCGAACGGGACGATCCTGCGCGACGAGCAGTCCGGCGGCTACCAGACCCAGGCCGTGCCGATCCAGCGCGCGGGCGTCTCGAACACCACCGGCATCCAGACCATCCCGGGGATCATCCGATGAGGCTCGGGCTCGTCATGTCCGAGGTCGGCTCGGGCCTGCGGCGCAACGCGTCGATGGTCGTGTCCGTCGTCCTCGTGACCTTCATCTCGCTCACCTTCGTCGGCACCGCGATCCTGCTCCAGATGCAGATCAACCAGATGAAGGGGTACTGGTACGACCGGGCGCAGGTCGCGGTCTACCTCTGCACCGACACCGACACCACGGGCAACTGCACGGGGGCCAAGGCCACCGACGACCAGCGCAAGCAGGTCCAGGAGCAGCTCGACTCGTCGACCCTCAAGCCGTACATCGAGAAGACGTACTACGAGGACCAGGACCAGGCGTACGACCGGTTCAAGCAGCAGTTCAAGGACTCGCCGGCGACGGAGTTCGTCAAGCCCGAGTACCTCAACGAGACGTTCTGGGTGAACTTGAAGAACCCGTCGCAGGCGGACGTCCTCGTCGAGAGCCTGTCGAAGGTCGCGGGCGTCCAGAGCGTGGTCGACCAGCGCGGGTACCTGCAACCGATCTTCAACCTGCTCAACGCCTCGTCGTACACGGCGATCGGCATCGCGGCGCTCATGCTCGTCGCCGCCGTGCTGCTCATCGCCACCACGATCCGGTTGTCCGCGTTCAGTCGACGGCGAGAGCTCGGCATCATGCGCCTGGTGGGGGCGTCGAACCGGTTCATCCAGACACCCTTCGTGCTCGAGGGGGTGATCGCCGCTGCCATCGGGGCCGTCCTGGCCGGTGGCGCGATCACTGCGGTGGTCTGGTTCTTCGTGCGGAACTACCTCGCGCAGCGGTTCTCGGGCACGGCGTTCATCGGCATGGGGGACGCGGCCGTCGTGGTGCCGTCGGTGATCGTGATCGGCATCGTGCTGGCGGGACTGTCCGCCTTCGTCGCGATCCGCCGCTACCTGAAGGTCTGACGCGCCGGCGGTCGTGCTGGCCGAGTCTCGGGCCGGCGGACACTTTCGTGCCTCCGGTGCCGCGAAAGTGTCCGCGGGGCCGAGTCTCGGCGGCGGCCGATCCCGGCCCGGCGCGGGCGGCGCGCCGGGAAGGTGCGGTGGACGCCGCGCGTTGGGTAGTCTGTAGGGCTGCGCATCCGCAGCGACCGCACGGAAGGAGACACGCATGGCGAAGGAACGCGGCGAGAAGATCGTGGCGACGAACCGTCGCGCGCGTCACGACTACCTGATCGAGGACACGTACGAGGCCGGCATGGTGTTGTCCGGCACCGAGGTGAAGTCCCTCCGCGAAGGGCGCGCCTCGCTCGTCGACGGGTACGCCTTCATCGACGGCGGCGAAGCCTGGCTCGACGCCGTGCACATCCCCGAGTACACCGAGGGCACGTGGAACAACCACGCTCCCCGGCGCAAGCGGAAGCTGCTCCTCCACAAGCAGCAGATCGTGAAGATCTCGCACAAGACGGCGCAGGGCGGCTACACGCTCGTGCCGCTGCAGATCTACTTCCACGACGGCCGGGCCAAGGTGGAGATCGCGGTCGCGAAGGGCAAGCGGGAGTTCGACAAGCGCCAGGCCCTGCGCGAGAAGACGGACAAGCGCGAGGCCGAGCGGGCCATGCGCACCCGGAACCGCGTCGGCGAGTAGCGCCGTCGCACCTCGGTCGGCTAGACTGAGGGACTGCTCCGATCGGAGCATTGGCAACTCAACAGCGTGACAGCGGTTCGCACGTCCGGCCCGCATGGGGATGATCGGTTTCGACATTGCCTGTGTGCCGACGGGAAGCGGGCCGAGGACCCACGGTCATCTCGTCAACGATCCGTGGAAAACAACAAGTGCCAATTCCAAGCGCACTGACTTCGCTCTCGCTGCGTAAGCAGCCCAGCACATGAAGTCCGTCGGCCAGGTGATCGTCTTCTAACCTGAGTTCCGGCGTCATCCAGAGGACTTGCTGCACGGTTGCGCCTCAGGGCCGTGCGGGACTTGCACTGAGACTGGGCCCGTCGTCCTAGAAGCCGGTAGCAAAGGACGGGGCCGAGCAGAACGAACCATCCGGATACGCCCGTAGAAGACGTCGAATTGCAGCGATGGACGGGGGTTCGATTCCCCCCATCTCCACCATTCGCCGGACGCCGCACCGCTGTCACGCACTGCCACACCGAACGCCCCGACACCGTCCCCGGACGATGCCGGGGCGTTCGCTGTCCCGCCACCTCCGAGGACTACGATCCGCAGCAGGCGCGGGAACACGCCCGTGCCCACGAACGGGAGGTCCACGTGGTGCAGGAGATCGCGATCCGAGTCCGACTGCGAGAGCAGGAGCGAGTGGTGCTCGCCGACTACGAGCGGGCGGTGGCCTCGGTCGCGACCGTCGCTGCGCTGGCCGCGTGGCTGCCGACGCCGGACGCCCGGTTGGTCATCCGCGGGCGTGGGGCCGAGCCGGTCCGCCTCGAGACGGTGACGTACGGCTCGGTCATCGAGATGCTCGTCGTGCTCGACCAGCGATCCGCGGCCGTCGAGCGTGGCGCCGCCGCGATCGCCGCGCTCATCGAGTCCGTGCGGCACGAGCACGTCGAGGACGACGTCTCCGGTGTGGTCGGTGAGCTCGACCGCCTCGACCGTTCGGCGCCGCGGGGTCGTTCGGTGGTCGAACGGTCGCTCCGTGCCTTCCTCGAGGGTGCCCGCGCCGACGTGCTCGCCCGGAAGACGACGACCCGCGTCCGGGCGGCCCAGGCGCTCGTCCGGCTCGCCGAGGACGGCGCGTCGATCGTCGTCGAGCGGGTGGAGGACGCGCTCGCGCCGACGCTCGAGGAGCGCGAGGTCGACGTCCTCGCCGACACGGGGAGCGCGGTGGTGGTCGAACCCGTCGACGGGGTGGAGTCGCCCGAGCCCGAGCCCGAGCCGGACAAGAAGGGCAAGCAGAAGTCCGACAAGAAGAAGTCCGGCAAGAAGCAGGATGCGAAGAAGAAGTCGGACAAGAAGTCGGACAGGAAGCAGGACGACAAGAAGAAGTCGGACAAGAAGAGCAAGAAGAAGCACGACAAGAAGTAGCCTGAGGGCTTGTACAGCACGTTTGTTTCCATTGTGTTAAACAATCCGACCAAAGTGCTGTCACGGTGCCAGAGTCGATGAGCGCAGCCCCCGTCCGTGGGGCGGCGCTCATCGACAGGAGCAACAGTGGCTACAACGACACAGGCGCTGCCGGACTCCGGCCTCAAGCGCAACGTCGGCTTCATCGGGCTCATCTGGGCCTCGACGGGGTCGATCATCGGCTCCGGCTGGCTCTTCGGTTCGCAGGAGGCCCTGAAGACCGCCGGGCCCGCCGCGATCATCTCGTGGCTCATCGGTGGCGTGGCGATCCTCGTCCTCGCACTCGTGCACGCCGAGCTCGGCGGGATGTTCCCGATCGCGGGTGGAACAGCGCGGTTCCCCCACATCGCCTTCGGCGGCATCGCCGGAGCCTCCTTCGGGTGGTTCTCGTGGCTGCAGTCCGTGACGGTCGCCCCGATCGAGGTCGAGGCGATGATCAAGTACGCACAGCACTGGCAGTTCGCCCACCCGTGGCTGCACACCGTGGTCATCGAGGGGGAGACCCAGCAGCTGCTGACCGGCGCCGGGATCGCGGTGGCGATCGTCCTGATGGCGGTCGTCACGGTGATCAACATGCTCAGCGTGAAGATCCTCGCGAACACGAACTCCGCGGCGACCTGGTGGAAGGTCGCCATCCCCCTGCTGGTCATCATCGTCCTGGCGTTCAGCGGGTTCCACGGCTCGAACTTCACGGCGGCGGACGGCTTCATGCCCGAGGGTGCGAAGGGCATCCTCGCCGCGGTGTCGACGTCGGGCATCATCTTCGCGTTCCTCGGCTTCGAGCAGGCGGACCAGCTCGCCGGCGAGGCCAAGAACCCGAAGCGCGACATCCCGCGCGCCGTCATCGGCTCGGTGCTCATCGGGCTCGTGATCTACCTGCTGCTCCAGATCGTGTTCCTCGGCGTCCTGCGCT
Source organism: Curtobacterium sp. BH-2-1-1 (assembly GCF_001806325.1). Classification (NCBI taxonomy): domain Bacteria; kingdom Bacillati; phylum Actinomycetota; class Actinomycetes; order Micrococcales; family Microbacteriaceae; genus Curtobacterium; species Curtobacterium sp. BH-2-1-1. The sequence continues at coordinate 269,849 of NZ_CP017580.1, read as the reverse complement.
CCGACGCGATCCAGGGCTCGTGGGCGACCGCGGACTTCACGAAGTACACCGGACCGTTCGCCGACATCGCGATGGCGGCCGGCATCACCTGGCTCGCCGTGGTCATCTTCATCGACGCGATCATCTCGCCTGCCGGCACCGGTCTCATCTACGTGACGGCCACGAGCCGCATCTCGTACGGGCTCAGCCGCAACGGGTACTTCCCGAAGGCCTTCGAGTGGACGACGAAGCAGGGCGTGCCCTGGGTCGGCCTCATCGTGGCATTCGTCGTCGGGTGCGCGTGCTTCGCGCCGTTCCCGTCGTGGCAGGGGCTGGTCAGCCTCATCACGAGTGCGTCCGTCCTGATGTACGCCGGTGCACCGTTGGCCCTCGGCGCGTTCCGGAAGCGGATCCCCGAGGTCGAGCGCCCCTACCGGATGCCGGCCGCGACGCTGCTCTCACCGATCGCGTTCGTCGTCGCGAACCTCATCATCCTCTGGACCGGGTGGGACACCGACTGGAAGCTCGGGGTCGCGATCCTCATCGGTGCCGTGGTGATCATCCTCAACAACGTGTTCCGCGGCGCCTCGAGCGTCCGCCCGCGCTGGGACTGGAAGGCGGCCCAGTGGCTGCTGCCGTACCTGATCGGCATGGGGCTCATCGTGTTCCTCAGCGACTTCGGCCCGCTGACGCACCCGGTGTTCCCGCTGTGGATCGACATCGTCGTGGTGGCGGTGTTCTCCCTGGTGATCTACTACTGGGCGATCAACTCGGCGTCCGACCGCGACGAGATCCTCCGCACCGCCGAGGACGTCCGCGACGTCGAGGAGAGCGGCGTCGTGGAGCCCGTCCACCACTAGGACCCGCGCCACGGGGCGCGCGGTCTCAGAAGTCGAACAGGTTCTGCCGGATGCCTCCGGCGCCGTACTCCCGTCGCAGGAGCCCACGGCGCCGGAGCACCGGCACGAGGTCGCCGAGCATCCGGTAGACCTGCGCCGGGTGCAGGTCGCCCGAGAAGATGATGCCGTCGTTGTCGGCGTCCGCGCCGAGCTCCTCGATGAAGTCCGCGAACTCGTCGGCGGTCCCGACGAAGCCCTCGCGCGAGGACACCCGACCCTTCCGGGCCTTGCGTTCGAGGAGCGTGCGCAGCGGTGCGTCGGGGGTGTCGCCGACGAGGCCGCGGATCGTCCCCGCCGAGACGTGGTCGCCGAACGTCCCCGCCGGGATCGGCGCATCGAGGTCGAGCGCGAGCAGGTCCGTCTCGGAGTCGCTCGACCACGCGATCGCCGCGGTGCGGAGGTCGTCGTCGGACGGGTGCCGGGAGGCGTCGACGACGCGGTCCGCCTCGGCCGCCGACGACACGATCTCGGGCTTGAGGACGAACAGGATCCGCAGCGCGTCGGCGGTGCGTCCGGCGTCGGCCGCGGCGGAGAGCACCCGCGCACGGTAGTCCCGCACGGCTGCCGCGGACAGCGGTGCGAGCGCGAGCTGCACGTCCGAGTGCGTGCCGGCGAACCCGAGCCCGCGGCCGGAGCCGCCGGGGGAGACCACGATCGGGTCGGAGTCGAGCGGGAGGGCGTTGAGCGGGCCGTCCGCGGTGAAGTAGGCACCCTCGTGGTGGAACGCGTCGAGGGCGTCGCCGTCCGCGAAGTGCCAGTCTGAGCGGTCCCCGACGTAGCCGGAGCCCCACGAGTGCCAGAGCCGCCGCACCAGCTGCAACCACTCCTCGGCGCGGTCGTACGCGGCGTCGTGCGGGAGCGGAGCGAGCCCGGCGTGCCGAGCGCTCCCGGTGTCCGTCACGACGTTGACGCCGAAGCGGTCGCCGGAGAGGTGCGCGAGCGTCGCGAACTGCCGTGCGGCGAGGTACGGCGGGGTGAACCCGGCGTTCACGGTCGGCGCGATGCCGATGCGCGAGGTCGCGGCGAACAGGTACGGCGCGAGCAGGAGCGGGTCGTGCTTCGGGCCGCCGTACGCCTGCCGGATCCGCAGGTCGAGCGTCGACGGGTTGCCGAGCGAGATCGCGTCCTCGGCGATGACGAGGTCCATGCCGGCCTGCTCGAGGGCGCGGACGGACTGCTGGTACAGGTCGGGCTTCGTCCAGTCGTGCCCCCAGTCCCAGTCGGACCGGCCCCACGCCTGCGGGCCGAACCCGCGCGAGAAGAAGTACCCGAAGTGCTGCAGTCCGGCCATTTCCTAGAGTTCCTCCGCGATGACGTGGTTGCCGGGAACGGCGTGTTCGAGGGAGGCGAGCTCCGAGTCGGAGTCGACCCGCGCCTCCTGGCCCGCCCTCGCGCCACGCAATGCGGCGAACCCGCGCGACAGGTCGCGGACCAGGTCCGCGACGTCCTCGATGCCGACCGACAGGCGGATGAGGCCGTCGTCGATGCCCTGGTCGGCGCGCTCCTGGGGCGTCTTGCCGGCGTGCGTCGTGGTGGCGGGGTGCAGGATCAGCGAGCGGACGTCACCGAGGTGGGTCATCCGGCTGAACAGCTGGACGCTGTCGATGAAGGTCCGCGCAGCGGCTTCGCCGCCGTCCAGCGTGAACGCGAAGACGGACCCGGCACCGCGCGGCAGGTAGCGCTGGGCGAGGTCGTGGAACGGACTGGAGGCGAGACCCGCGTAGTCGACGCTCGTCACCTCCGGCTGCTGCTCCAGGAAGGACGCGACAGCCAGCGCGTTCGCGCTGTGGCGTTCCACGCGCAGCGACAGCGTCTCGATGCCCTGGCGGAGCAGGAAGGAGTTGAAGGGGGAGGGCGTCGGGCCGATGCGCGAGGCGACGACGTCGCGTGCGAAGACGACGAACGCGCGGCTGCCGTAGCGCTCGACGTAGCTCTCGCCGCCGAGCGACCGTTCCGGGCTGGTCAGGTGCACCCATCGGTCCGGGGAGGCCGACCAGTCGAAGGTGCCGCCGTCGACGACCACGCCGCCGAGCCCGGCACCGTGGCCGGAGAGGAACTTCGACGCCGAGTGGACGACGATGTCGGCACCGTGGTCGACCGGACGCACGAGGTACGGCGTCGCGAGGGTGTTGTCGACGATGAGCGGCACACCCGCACGGTGCGCGGTGTCGGCGACGCCGGTGATGTCGAGGACGTCGTTCTTCGGGTTCGGGATCGTCTCGGCGAAGAAGGCCTTCGTGTTCGGGCGGACGAGTCGCGCCCACTCGTCGAGGTCGCGCTGGTCCGCGACGAAGTCGACCTCGATGCCGAGGCGTCCGAGGTTCTGCACGAGCAGGCCCTTGGTGCCCTCGTAGATGCTGCGCGCCGCGACGACGTGGTCGCCGGCCTGCAGGATGCCGAGGAACGCGACGGTGGCGGCGGCCTGCCCGCTGCCGACCAGGATCGCCTCGACGCCGCGCTCGAGCAGCGCGACCCGGCGCTCGACGTCGGCGTTCGTGGGGTTGCCGAGCCGCGTGTAGGTGTAGCCGTCGTCGGTCCCGGCGAAGCGGTCGCGGGCCTGGTCGAAGTCGTCGAACAGGAAGCCCGAGGACATGTGGATCGCGGGGACCCTCGCTCCGTGGCCCTGGTCGGGCTGGAACCCGCCGTGCACCTGCTCGGTCGCGAAACCGTGCGCCTCGTCCGTCACGGGACACCTCCTGCCGTCGTCGTGCCGGTACTCTCGCAGGCTTCCCTCCGCGGTTCCCGTTTGCGGCGTTCCGTTACGGCGGGTCCCGCGCACACCCGGTGCGGCCGGACTGGCAGGGTGGGGGCATGGTGGACGAGGACGCGACCCTGATCATCCGCGACGTGCGACCGTGGGGAGGGGAACGGGCCGACGTGGTCGTCACCGGCTCCCGCACCACCGCGGTCACACCCCCGGGCACCGTCCCGGCCGGCAGCGCGACCGAGGTGCAGGGTCGTGGGCAGCTCGCGCTCCCCGGGCTGGTGAACACGCACGCGCACGTCGACAAGAGCTGGTGGGGCCATCCGTGGGAGTCGTACGGCGGCGAGGGCGGGACCCAGGGCCGGATCGCCCACGAGCGCGCCCGGCGTGACGCCCTCGGGATCCCGGGCGAGGCCGTCGCGACCAGGGTCCTGCGGGAGTCGCTCCGCACCGGCACCACCCGGGTGCGCACCCACGTGGACGTCGACCTCGGAGTCGGACTCCGGGGCATCGAGGCCGTCCGCGCCGCCGGTGCCGCGCTCGACGACGCGGTCGAGCTGTCGATCGTGGCGTTCCCGCAGGACGGCGTGCTCCGGCGCCCCGGCGTGCTCGACCTGCTGCGCCGTGCGGCGGAGGGCGGAGCGGACCACATCGGCGGCCTCGACCCGTCGCTCATCGACCGCGACCCCGTCGGGCACCTCGACGGCCTGTTCGACATCGCCGCCGACACCGGGTGCGGGATCGACGTCCACCTGCACGAGCCCGCCGAGCTCGGGGCGTTCTCGTTCGACTTGATCCTCGACCGCGTCGAGCGGCTCGGCATCGCGCCCGGCAGGGTCAACGTCGCGCACGGCTTCGCGATCGTCGACGTCGACCCGGTCCGGCGCCGCGACCTGCTCGCCCGGATGGCGGGCCTCGGGGTCACGATGACGACGGTCGCGCCGGTGCGCATGAAGCAGCTGCCGCTGCACGAGTTCGACGACGCGGGGGTGCGGTTCGGCTTCGGCACCGACGGCATCCGCGACCTGTGGAGCCCCTACGGCGACGGCGACGTGCTCGGCATCGCGTGGCAGTACGCGCGGGCCGGCGGGGTGGTGCGGGACGAGGACCTGGTGCGGGTGGTCGAGATCGCGTCGCGCGACGGCGCACGGTTCGTCACGGACGAGGAGCACGACATCGTCGCCGGTGCCCGCGCGGACGTCGTCCTGGTCGACGCGGAGAACCCGATGGACGCGCTGGTGCGCCGCGTGCCGCGGTCGCTCGTGGTGGCCGGTGGGCGGGTCGTCGACCCGGCGGAGCTGGCGCAGCACCCCTGGGAGTAGCGCGGTTCGCGCGGCGATCGCGACACTGCACCCGTCGATCGACGCGTGTGACGTCGGAAGGTGCGCACGCACCGGACTGGAGGCGCGGGTCGGCGCCGCACCGCGCCTCCCGTCCGGTGTCAGTCGCGGTGCGCGACCGTGGCGACCACCGCGGCCAGGCGTGCGGGCAGCCCGGGCGCGAGGCCCTCGGGCAGTGCGTCGAGGGCGAACCACCGGACGTCGTCGCTCTCGTCGCTGACGGTGGTCGCCCGAGCGGGATCGACCACGGCGACGAAGCCGACGTCCCAGTGCGCGGCGCAGGCGAAGCCCCCGTGCAGGTCGTGACGGTCGAGATCGGCCACGGAGGTGCTGAGCAGGTCGAGGTCGGCGATGCCCGACTCCTCGCGGGCCTCGCGACGGGCGGCGTCGGCGAGGTCGCGGTCACCCGGTTCGAGGTGTCCCCCGAACTGCACCCAGAACCGGCCCTTGCGGTGCAGGCACAGCAACACGCTCCCGAGGTCGGGCGAGAACACGAAGCACGACGCGGTGAGGTGCTCCGGGCCGCCGTCGCGTCGGAGTGCCGCGTCGCCGTGGGTCCGCACGAACGCGAGGAAGCGGTCGCGGTGCGGAGCGGTCGTCGCGGCGAGGGCGGTGGTCACGTCGTCGAGGTGCATCGTCGTCATCCTCGCAGCGTTGTTGCGCGCGCGGGGGTGCGACGACGTCGATGTCGTACGACAGCGGGCTCGTCGTTGCCGCGCGGGCGCAACTGTTGCGCGCGCGGGGGTGCGACGACGTCGATGTCGTACGACAGCGACGATGTCGTTCCGAGTCGGCCAACAACCCGCCGCCGCCGACTGCCGCCCGCCGCACGCGTCAGAACAGCGCGCGCACCCCGTCGGAGACGGTCGCCCACACCTCGAGCAGCGGACCGCGCGCGAGCCACACCGCGGCGGCGTTCACGGCGACGAACAGCACGAACCACACCGTCGCCGGTACCCGCATCTCGGCCGCGGCGATGTGGAAGTCGGTCTGCACACGGGCCCCGGTCGCGAGCCACCGGGCGACCCGCACCACCGAGCGCATCCCGTCCACGACGAAGAACGCACCGACCGCGGCGACGACGAGCACGGTGGTCTCGGACGGGCGCAGGGCGACCCAGAGCGCGAGCGCGTCGAAGCCGAGGACCACGAGGATCCCGAACCAGTTCCGCACGAACGCGAGCGCGACGAGCCCCACGACGCCGAGGACCACGACGGGCACCCACCTCGACCCGTGCAGCACCCCGGTCACGAGCAGCACGCCGGCCCAGAGCGGCGCGCTGTAGCCGGCGTACAGGTTCACGATCCGCACGAGCCACCGGATCGCACCGGGGACCCGGCCGAGCTGGACCCAGGCCTCGCCCGAGCCGTCCGGGTGCAGCTCGATGCGCTGGATGCGTCCGCCGAACGGCACGACGACGACGGCGTGCCCGACCTCGTGCGCGATCGTCGCGGCGATGCGCGCCACCCGGCCGACGAACGGCACGAACGGCAGGACCGCGCCCACGAGGAGCGCGACGACGACGAGGGGCGGGGCTGCGGTGGTCAAGAGACCAGGATCGCAGCACCGTCCGTGACGAACCCGGCAAGACCCTGGGGGAGCAACGACGGCACCAGCGTCGCGGCGATGACGATGACCGTCGCGACGATGGCGAGCGCCGTGAGGACGGCGAGGAACACCGTCAGGCGGTTGAAGCGCGTGTGCCTGGCTATTCGACCGTCACCGACTTGGCGAGGTTCCTCGGCTTGTCCACGTCGCACCCCAGCTGGAGCGCGAGTTCGCGGGCGAGCATCTGCAGCGGGACGACGGCCTCGAGCGGACCCCACGGTGCGGTCGCGCGACCCCAGGCGAGGTCGCCGACGATGCGACGGCCGAGTGCGGGGATGTCCGACCCCTCGCCGCCGATCGTGATGACGAACCCGCCGCGGGCACGGACCTCGGCGATGTTCGCCTGCAGTCGGTGGTCGCCGTGGTCGATGACCACGACCGGGGTGCCCTCGTCGACGAGCGCGAGCGGGCCGTGCTTCAGCTCGCCGGCCGGGTAGGCCTCGGCCCAGCGGTAGCTGAGCTCCTTGAGCTTGAGCGCGCCCTCGGCCGCGTAGGGCAGCCCGGCGCCGCGGCCGAGGAAGAGGAAGCCGGTCGCTTCCTTGACGCTCGAGACGAGCAGCGGGATGCGGTCGGCGGCGATCGCGGCGGCGTGGTCGATGCGGGCGGGGAGGTCGGAGAGCTCGCCGACGAGCGCGGCCGCGCGTTCGCCGTCGATCCGACCCGAGGCGACGAGCGCGGAGATCACCGCGGCGACGCCGACGACGACCTGCGCGGTGAACGTCTTCGTCGCGGCGACACCGATCTCGGGGCCGGCGTGGCAGTCGAGCACGGCGTCCGCCCGGCGGGCCAGGGACGAGTGCACGTTGTTCGTGAGCGCGAGCACCGGGTGCCGGTCCTCGAAGCGGTCGAGGGCGCGGAGGACGTCGGCGGTTTCGCCGGACTGGCTGATGGCGACCACGAGCGTGTCCGGGCCGAGCACCGCCTGGTCGGCCTCGCTCGCGACGACGATGTCCGTCGGCACGCCGCCGATCCCGCGCAGCGCGGTGGCGATCACCTGCCCGGCGTTGAGCGAGGTGCCGCACGCGACGATCGCCAGTCGGTGGAACCCGGGGAGCCCCAGGCCGACCCACATGCTGCCGTCGGCGGCCCGGCGGGCGACCCGGTCGAGGATCGAGGCGACGACCTCGGGCTGCTCCTCGATCTCCTTCGCCATGTGGTCCGGGTGGTCGCCGAGGTCGAGCGCGGTCGCGGCGAACGGGGACGGCGTCGGGAAGGGCACGGGGACCGTGACGCCGGAGGACGACCACGTCCAGGCCTCGCCGAGTTCGACGACGTCGCCGTCGCGGAGTGCCACGAAGGTCTCGCACCACTCGGCGATCGCACCGATGTCGCTCGCCACGAAGTCGCCGCGGGCGGACCGTGCGACGACGAGGGGGGAGCGCTCGGCGGCGACGACCATGCGGCCGTCCCGGGCGTCGAGCACCACGATCGCCCACGAGCCCTCGAGCTGCGCGGTCGCGATCTGCACCGCGAGCATAAGGTCCGGGTCCACCGCGAGCGCCCGCTCGACGAGGTGCGCGATGACCTCGGAGTCGACGTCCGACGAGAACACGTGGCCCTGGCGCTCGAGCGTCGCACGGAGCCGGTCGGCGTTCTCGACGATGCCGTTGTGCACGATGCTGATCCGGCCGGAGCAGTCGGCGTGCGGGTGCGCGTTCGCCTCGCGGACCACGCCGTGCGTCGCCCACCGGGTGTGCCCGATGCCGACCCCCGTCAGCGCGTCGCCGGAGCGTGCGGCGACGAGCGTGCGCAGGTCACCGACGCGCGACACGGACCGGATGGTCTCGGTGCCGCCGTGGGCGGTCCGGACGGCGATGCCCGCCGAGTCGTACCCGCGGTACTCGAGTCGTTCGAGTCCGTCGAGCAGGTAGGGGGACGCGTCGTCGGTGACGCGGGCCGCGATGATGCCGCACATCTGGTTTCCCTTCGGGTGGGAGGAGCAGCTCGGGTGGGGGAGGGAGGAGCCTTGCGGCACCGACCGCCGTCGGGTCTGCCGTGCGTCCGGTCCGCCGGCCCGGGCCGCCGCCCGTCCTCGGATCAGGCGAGGACGGACGACGGCGTTCGTGGGCCGACGGTTCGGGTACCGGACGGGGTACCACGGGCGGGCTCCCGGAGGAGCACGGCGGTCGGTGCACGAGAAGCATCACCCGCCGGTCGGTGACACGGCAACGGTCGTCGCCCGCTCTTGCGGTTCACCGCGAGCGGTCCCCCGTTCGGAGGACAGGGCGTGCGGAGTCCCGCAACCCGCATCCACGGCCCGCACCGACGACGAACGGGAGGCGCGGTGCCAGCTGGCACCGCGCCTCCCGTCCGGTGGTGGGTCGCGTCTCGACTACGTGAGCAGCGCGACCAGGTGCGACCGCGAGCGCGCTCCCACCTTGCGGTAGATCTGCGTCAGCCGCAGCTCCACTGTCCGCTGCGACATGAAGAGCGACGAGGCGATCTCGCGGTTGCGGTACCCCTCCGTCACCTTCTGCACGACGGCGCGCTCCTCCGCGGTGAGCGAGGTGAGCACGGCAGAGGCGTCCGGCGCGCTGCGCGGCGTCCCGGGCATCTGCGCGGACAGCACCGGCCCGGACCGGAGCGACGTCGGCGAGCCGAAGACCGGCATCGCGACCGTCGCGGCCGGGGTGGCCAGCGGACGCCGGAGCCCCGCCGCCTCGTACGCCGCCGCAGCGGCCGCACCGAGGCGCGGACGCTCCGTCGGGGTCCCCACGGCAGCGAGTGCCGCGAAGGTCCGAGCACGTTCGAACTGCGAGTCGTGCGGCTGGAACAGCTCCAGTGCACGGCGACGCGCGGTGTCACGGGTGGTGTCGTCCGCGACGAGCGCGAGGCTCCGCGCCAGGACGAGGGCGCCCCAGCGCGACGGGCGGGCGTGGTGGTCCGCCGCGAGCCGCGCGGCGATCGCCCGGGCGTCGTCGATCCGGTCGAGGCGCGAGTACGCCTCCACCAGGTCGCCGAGGTGCCGGAGCACCGCCGGGTTCCGCAGCGAGCGACCGATGGCGTCCGCCGCCTCGAGCGAGGCCGCGGCCTCGTCGAGCCGACCGTCGAGCAGCAGGACCCGACCGCGCAGGGCGTGCAGCTTGGCGGTCGCACCCCACAGACGGTTCGTGGAACGCTGCGCGAGGCACCGGTCGAGGACCTCGAGCGCCTCGGGGGAGCGCCCCTCGGCGAAGTGCCGCCAGGCGAGCGCGATGGCACGGGACGGCTCACGGAGCCGCTCGACCACCGACGACCCGGCTTCCCACACGTCGATCGCGCGGAGCGCCTGCCGGAAGTTGCCGGAGCGCACCTCGTTCTCGGCGGACAGGTAGCGGGCGGCCTCGGTCCAGACCGGCATGGCCTCCTGTCCCCGGGCGAGGACGAGAGCGAACACGCGGCGGGCGCTGCGGTACCGCTCGGCGATGCTCAACGCGTGGGCGAGGAGCAGCAGCGCCGGGTCGGACATGCCCACCAGCGTCGTGGTGGAGAGCCCGTCGTGGAGCGCCGTGTCGGCCGGGAGGGTCCCGTCGACCGCGGCGATGAGCTCGTGCGCGGTCTCCGTGATCTCCAGGGTGTGCTGCGACGCGGACCGCTTGAGCGGCTCGGCCCGGGCGAGGAGGTCCCTGGCGTGGTCGAGCTCCCAGGCCTCGGCCCGGAAGCACGCGACCATCGCGAGGAGCCCACCGAGCGCGTCCGCCTCGGCGGCGTTCTCGGGGTCGACCGGCACGAGGAGCTCGTCCGCGTGCACGGCGTCGCCGCTGAGGTACTGCACCGAGTACGACAGACGGAGCCGACGGGTCTCGTCCGCCGTGGAGCGGAACGGCCGGATCGCGGCGAGGTACCGCGCGGCGAAGCCGAGCAGCCGGTTCGCCAGCAGGGCCTCGGCGACACCGAGGAGCGCAGCGTGCTCGTCCTCGTGCCCCGAACCGATGTGCAGGGCGCGCTCGGTGAGCACGACCGCCGCCTGGGCGTTCCCGTCCACCACGTACGAGCGGGCTGCACGGAGCAGCGCGACCACGTCCGGGACGTCGTCGACGAAGCTGTGGTGCCACGCGGCCGCACGCGGGTCGGACTCGGCGCTCGCCGCGGCGAGTTCCGTGTGCGCGGCCCGACGGTCCCGTGCCGGCATCCGCCAGTACAGCGCGGAACGGACCAGGGGATCGCGGACCGAGACGGTCTGCCCCTTGACGGTGGTGAGTCCGGCGTGTGCCAGGTCGTCGAGCTCGTCGCGGTCCCAACCGGTGGTCTTCGCCACGGGGACGAGGGCCAACCGCGCCAGGACGTCCAGATCGCGTCCTGCTGCGGAACCGAGCACCAGGGCCGCGATGGCCTCGGTGGTCGGGGTCGGTCGGAGCGGCAGCACGAGCGGCTCGGAGCCGTTCAGCTGCTCGCGACTGAGCACGGCGAGCTGCTCGCGCAGTGCGCCGGGGTTGCCACCGGTCTCCTCGGCGAGGACGGCGAGGACACCCTCGTTCGCCTCTTCCGGAGCCATGTCACGGGCGAGCACGAGTGCTTCGTCCGAGGGCAGCGGTTCGATCCGGAGCGTCGGCAGGGCCGCGAGCGGTCCCGCCGGCGGCACGGTGCGGACCGTGGCGACGACGCGCAGTGCGGTGCCGGCGAGCCGCGACGCGAGGAACGCGATGAGCTCCTGGCTCTCCACGTCCATGCGGTCGAGGTCGTCGATCAGCACGAGCGTCGGCGGCAGGGTGAGGGCGTGCACGGCGTCGAGGAAGTCATGCGCCGCCGCCAGCCCCGGCGTCTGCCGGTCGACGGGTGCGCTCCCCTGGAGGAGGTGCGCGATGTGGGCCGTCGCACGGGGATCGTCGAGTGCGGTGAAGAGCGAGGTCACGCCGGCCAGGGGCCAGTGGGACTCACTCCCGTTCACTCCGACGCGTACGACGGGGAGGGAGACGCGGTTGGACACCGCGTCGAGGACGCTGCTGCGTCCGGAACCAGGGTCGCCGACGACGACCATCGCGGACTCACGAGGGAGTACAGCGAGGGTCGCGATCCGGTCGACCTCGAGACGGCGACCGGTGAGTGCCATGACTCACCGGCCTCCGGGCCCGGAAGCGGATGCAACGGAGGAGAGGGACCGGTCGGAGGCACGGCGGGTGACCGCGCGCAGAGCCGGACGTGGGGCACGCAGGGAAGAACGCGTGCCGGAGCTGTCGGAAACGGAATGCGGATGACGAGTGAGGGTGCACTCGGTTCCGCTCGGGAACGATGAAGTCATCGTCTGTATCACCCCTCGGGTTAGGGTCTTCGGACGAAGCACGACCGGTCTGGCATCCCGTTCGGAGCTAGGGACTCCGAAGCGGCACCTGACCTGTCGCCTGAAAGCAAGATAACTCAGGTTCTGGCTCGGATGGCCGGTCTCCGCAATCCGATGTCCACCCTCGGTGTCCCCAGTCCGGGGGGCCACGTGCCCCCCTCGGGGGGCGTTCCGGGATCGGCTGCGGCGATTCGTGGTACGAAACCGGGGTACAGCCGGTGTCCGCCGCAGGGCCGACCTGCGGGGTGGTCGTCTGGCCGTCAGCGGCGGATGACCTCGACCACGGCGTCGTGCACGAGTCCGTTCGTCGCGAGGGCGCTGCCGTGCCAGGGGCCGGGATCGCCGTCGAGCGAGGTGAACCGGCCACCGGCCTCCTCGACGATCGGCACGAGCGCCGCCATGTCCCACGGCTTGAGGTCGGGTTCGCCGGCGACGTCGAGGACGCCCTCGGCCACGAGCATGTACGACCACATGTCGCCGTAGGCCCGGGTGCGCCAGACCCGACGGGAGAGTGTCACGAGGGCGTCCAGGCGGTCGTCGTCGTCCCACTGCTGGATGCTGTTGTAGCTCAGGCTGGCCTCTGCGAGGGAGTCGACGCCGGAGACGTGCAGGGGACCGTCGAAGGAGTGCGCGCCGAGCCCCTCGGCCGCCCACCAACGCTTGCCGAGGGCGGGTGCGCTCACGACGCCGAGGACCGGGCGCCCGTCCACCGCGAGCGCGATGAGGGTGGCCCAGACCGGGACGCCGCGGAGGTAGTTCGCGGTGCCGTCGATGGGGTCGACCACCCACTGGCGGTGGCCCTCGCTGACCGCCTCGGCGCCGGTGTCGGCGGTGGTCTCCTCGCCGAGGAAGGCGTCGTCGGGACGTTCGGCACCGAGCCGCTCGCGGAGCGCTCGTTCGACCGCCTGGTCGGCGTCGGTGACGTGTGTGCTGTCGGCCTTCTTCGACACGTGCAGGTCGGCGGCACGGAACCGCTCGAGGCTGATCGCGTCGGCGGTGTCGGCGAGGGAGCGGGCGAAGTCCAGGTCGGCGCTGAGGTCCACGGTCGCCAGCGTAGCGGGGGCTACGCCGCCACGACCTCTTCCTCCTCGAGGGCGGTGACCTCGCGCTCGCGGGCGATGCGGGCCCGGCGGGCGACGAGACCGTGCACGACGACGCAGAGCAGCACGGCTGCGGCCAGCCACAGTGCCAGCACGAGCGACGACCGACCGAGCGAGGCGCTCGGGAAGTACTGCAGGTCCTGCGCAGCCTGGAGCCAGGCGGCACCGCTCCAGAACGTGTTGAGGCCGGCGAAGAACCCCGGCTGGAACGCCGGCTGGAAGATGCCACCGGACGACGTGAAGTTCAGCATCACGAACAGCATCGTGAGGATCGGCGTCGTCCACCGGCCGAGCAGCGGGTGGAGACCGACCCCGAGCGCGACGATGGTCGCGTCGTACATCCAGGCGAACAGGAAGATCTCCCACCGGTTCGTCGTGATGATGCCGTACAGCGGACCGGCGATGAGGATGCCGATCCCCGCGACCACTCCGGCCGTCGCGAGGCCGGTGACGGCGGTCCAGAGCGGTCGCAGCCGGGTGGCGAAGGCGGCCACCGCGATCGCGGACGCGTAGCCGCCGACGCTCAGGGCGACGAGCAGGAAGAACAGGCCCTGTCCGGTGGTGTCCTCGTCGCCGGAGGGCACGACGTCCTGCACCGTGAAGGGCAGGTGCGACCGGTAGGCGATCGGCATGAAGATCTTCTGGGCCGCGCTCGCGGTGGTCTCCGAGGCCGCGGTCGAGACGTAGAGCGTCGCCCCCGTCGCGGTCGGCGCGTACACGGCGGCGAGGTCGCGGTCACGGACCTGGCGCTCGGCCTCGGCGGTGGAGGACACGACGTGGGTGACGAGTGCGCCGTCCGACTCGTCCGTGACGGTCTGCGCGAACACCTGGGTCGCCGCACCCTGTCCGACGATGCCGACCGGGAGGTCGTGCGGCGTCGGGGCGTGGAAGGCGCCGAGGTAGGCGAGACCCATGCCGATCGCGAGGAAGAGGGGCACGAGGATGTGCGAGCCGAAGCTCAGCAGGGTGCGACCGAGGCCCTGCGGACGGAGCGTCGACGGGCCGTTCGGCTGACGCGGGGCCCTGGAAGCACGGGGAGCGGCGTGCGAGTGGGTGTGGGGGGAGGTGGTGTGCACGTGCGACGTCGTTGTCGTCATGGGGGAGGACGGGGCGTCGACGGCGGGGGTCGGCGCAAAGTTGTACTTTGCAACTTCAGACACGAAGGGCAACTGTACAACGTCGGTGCACACCTGTCGACCCGGGTACCGCCGCGCGCGGTGCGGTGCCGGCGCGCTACTCCGTGCCCGGGTCCTCGGCGCCCATGCCGGTCAGCAGCGCGCGGAACGAGTCGAGCCGCTCGACCCCGGTCGACCCGAGCTCGCCGGCCTGCACCCGGTCGACGATCTCCCAGTCGTGCGCCTGGGAGAGGGGGATCCCGTCCGCCGGCTCGCGGACGGGCACGGCGTGCGAGGCGAAGGCACGGAAGACGTTCGCCGGGTCGACGTGTCCGAGCCCGAACGACCGGACACCCGGGGTGTCGATGATCCACCCGCCGTCCCGCACCTGCAGCGCGATCGACGACGACGAGGTGTGCCGTCCCCGCCCGGTCACCGAGTTGACGACCCCGGTGGCCCGGGAGGACCCGGTCAGCGCGTTCACGAGCGTCGACTTCCCGACGCCCGAGTGCCCGACGGTCACGGTCACCTTGTCGTCGAGGACCTCGTGCAGGGCGTCGAACGGCACGTCGTCGGAGCGGCTCGTCACGATGCGCAGGTCGAGGCAGGCGAAGTGCGCGAGGAACTCGGTGGGATCGGCGAGGTCGGTCTTCGTGATGCAGAGGATCGGGTCGAGGCCGGCGTCGAACGCCGCCACGAGGTACCGGTCGATCAGTCGGGTGCGCGGCTCGGGGTCGGCGGCGGCCACGACGATGAGCATCTGGTCGGCGTTCGCCACGATGACGCGCTCGACCTCGTCGGTGTCGTCGGCGCTCCGGCGCAGCAGCGTGGTGCGCTCGGCGACCTTCACGATGCGCGCGAGGGAGCCCGGTTCGCCGGAGACGTCGCCGGCCAGGTGGACCGTGTCGCCGGTGACGACGGACTTCTTCCCCAGCTCGCGGGCCTTCGTGGCCGTGATGACCCGGTCCCCGACGAGCACGCCGAAGCGCCCGCGGTCGACGTTCGTCACCCACCCCGTGGGGGCGTCCTCGTACGTCGGACGGACCTTCGTGCGGGGGCGGTTGCCCTTCGGGTTGGGGCGGACCCGCACGCTCGACTCGTCGTACTGCCCGTACGGCTCGTCCGCGTCGGAGTCGTCACCGTCGACGTCGTCCCACCAGCTCATCGCGTCAGACCCCTTCGTCGCCGGTCGTGACCAGGGCCGCCCACAGCTCGGGGAACTGTGGCAGCGTCTTCGCGGTCGAGCCGATGTCGTCGACGGCGACGCCGTCGACGACGAGGCCCACGACCGCGCCGGCCGTCGCCATGCGGTGGTCGTCGTACGCGGCCCAGTCGCCGCCGTGGAGCGCGGCAGGCTCGATGCGGAGGCCGTCGTCGAGTTCGTGCACCGCGCCTCCCGAACGGTTGACGTCCGACGCGAGCGCGGCGAGACGGTCCGTCTCGTGCCCACGCAGGTGGCCGATCCCGGTGATCTCGGACGGGCCGTCGGCCAGGGCCGCCAACGCGACCAGGGCAGGAGCGAGCTCGCCGCCGCGGCTGAGGTCGAGTTCGAGACCCGGGAGAGAGGCGCCACCCCGGACCCCGACGCCGCCGTCGAAGACGAGGTCGTCGCCGTCCCGCGTGACGGTCGCGCCCCACAGGGGGAGGAGCCGCTCGAGGTCGGCGCCCACCTGGGTCGTCGCTGTCGGCCAGGTTCGGATGCGGACGGTGCCGCCGGCGACGAGCGCCGCCACGGCGAACGGCGCGGCGTTCGACAGGTCGGGTTCGATGGTGACGTCGCGGGCGGCGATCGGTCCGGGGTGCACGACCCACTCGCCGACCGCGGGCTCGTCGACCCGGACACCGCGGGCACGGAGGGCGGCGACGGTCATCTCGATGTGCGGCATGCTCGGCAGGCGCTCGCCGACGTGCGTGAGGTGCAGGCCCTCGTCGAAGCGCGGGGCGGAGAGCAGGAGCCCGGAGACGAACTGCGACGAGGCGGACGCGTCGATCGAGAGCGATCCGCCGCGGACCGAGCCGGTGCCGGTGAACGAGAACGGCATCGCGCCGCCGCCGTCGTCGGTGA
The DNA here is from genome assembly GCF_001806325.1 of Curtobacterium sp. BH-2-1-1. Classification (NCBI taxonomy): domain Bacteria; kingdom Bacillati; phylum Actinomycetota; class Actinomycetes; order Micrococcales; family Microbacteriaceae; genus Curtobacterium; species Curtobacterium sp. BH-2-1-1. Next base: position 253,782 of record NZ_CP017580.1, on the reverse strand, counting down.
CGTCCACGCCGAGGTCGACGAGCGCCTGGATGATGGCGTGCATCGGCCGCTTGCGCGCGTACGGGTCGCCGTCGATCGTGACCGGCCCGACCGCGAGCGCGGCGAGGGGCGGCAGGAAGCGCATCACGGTGCCGGCGAGCCCGCAGTCCACCCGCACGTCGCCGTGCATCGGCGCCGGTGTGATGCGGAGGTCGGGGCCGTAGGGGTTCGGGGTCGCACCGGGCGCCGGCGGGACCTCGTCGATCCCGACGCCGAGCAGCCGGAGCGCTTCGACCATGAGCGCCGAGTCGCGCGAGTGCAGCGGCAGCCGGATGGTCGACGGACCGTCGGCGAGGGCGGCGAGCACGAGTTCGCGGTTGGTGAGCGACTTCGACCCGGGCAGCGACACGTCGCCGTGCAGCGGACCCCGCGCGAGCGGGGCGATCCAGGGCTCGGTCCGGGACTGGGAATGCGTCGTGACTGCCATCGGTTCACAAGGGTACTGAACGCACCGGGAGGATCAGTGGCGACAGCGACACTCGCACGACCGCGGACGACTCTGCCCGCCGTGCCGACGACGCTCGGGAGCACCGTCGGCCTAGACTCGACGGCGATGACGACCGACGAACCGCACGCAGCACCGCACGACCTGGTCGAGGAGACCGAGGCGCAGCTCGACGCGGTGTCCGAAGAAGCAGCACTGCGCGAGGACGAGGCCAGCGACGACGAGGCCGGCGCGGTCGATGTCGTCGACGCGAAGACAGTATCCGAGGCCGAGCTCCGGTCCCTCTTCGAGGACCAGGCGCTGCCCTTCATGGACCAGCTCTACGGCGCGGCGATGCGGATGACCCGCAACCCGGCCGACGCGTCCGACCTCGTGCAGGAGACCTTCGTCAAGGCCTTCGCCGCGTTCCGCCAGTTCAAGCAGGGCACGAACCTCAAGGCCTGGCTGTACCGCATCCTCACGAACACGTTCATCAACACGTACCGCAAGAACCAGCGCAACCCGTACCAGGGCACGATCGACGAGCTCGAGGACTGGCAGCTCGGCGGCGCGGAGAGCGTGACGCAGTCGATCTCGGCGCGCTCCGCCGAGGCCGACGCCATCGACCACCTGCCGTCCTCCGCCGTGAAGGACGCGCTGCAGGCCATCCCGGAGGACTTCCGGATGGCCGTCTACTTCGCCGATGTCGAGGGGTTCTCCTACCAGGAGATCGCCGACATCATGAAGACCCCCGTGGGGACGGTCATGAGCCGCCTCCACCGTGGCCGCCGGCTCCTCCGCGGGCTCCTGGCCGACCACGCACGTGAGACCGGCATCGTCCCGGACGCAGCGTCGACGGCGACGATGCGCGGACGAGGCCGGAAGGTTGCCGCGGCGTCGAGCCGCGTCGAAGGGAAGGAAGCGCGATGAGCGGCTGCGACTGCTCGAAGGCGAAGGCCGAGCTCGAGGAGTTCCTGCACGGGGAGCTCTGCCGCGAGGACGCGGCGGACATCCGTGAGCACATGGACGACTGCGAGGACTGCACGACCGAGCACCGCGTCGGCGTGGTCCTCATCGAGACGGTCCGTCGCGCGTGCAAGGAGACGGCACCCGAGGAACTCCGCACCGAGATCCTCGCCCGCATCCGCCTGGAGCAGGCCACCCACTGAACGTCCCGGCGGGAACGTCCCCGCGTGAGCGTCCTGGCAGCCGTCGTCACACGCACGGGGCTGTCGGTAGTGTCGCGGGCATGACCCTCTCCGTCGAGTCGATCACCACCTGGTCCGACACGGACGTCGCCGACGTCGCCGCCCTCGTCCGACTGCTCGGCCACGAGGTCGACGACGCCGCCATGCGCGCCCGCCTCGAACGACTCACGCCCGAGGCCGGACACCGCACCTGGGTGGTGCGGGACGATGACGGTCGTGCGATCGCGGTCGCCGGCGCGCAGGTCACCTGGGCGTACGCGAGCGACGAGCCGACGGCGCAGCTGCTGCTGATGGTGGTCGACGAGTCGGCCAGGAGGCTCGGCACCGGTTCGGCGCTCATCGGCACGTTCGAAGCATGGGCGGTCGAGCAGGGCGCACGTCGCCTCAGCGCCGTCAGCGCGGCGGCCACGGACAGCGCGCACCGGTTCTACCAGAAGCGCGGGTACCACGACGCCGGGGTGCGCTACACGAAGATCGCGTAGCGCACCCCGGCGTCAGGGGCCCGGCGTCGGGCGTCAGCCCAGCGCTCGCGTGATGACGTCGGTCGCTTCCTGTGCGGAGCGCTTCGACGACCCCGTGGCCGGTGCGGCACTCGCCGGACGGGCGGCGACCGACAGCGGCCGACCGTCGAGGTGCGGCGACAGGTTCATGCACACGAACGGCCAGGCGCCCTGGTTCTCCGGCTCTTCCTGCGCCCACACGACGTCGGCGCCCGGGTAGCCCGCGAGCACCTGGAGGATCTGCTCGAGGGGGAGTGGCGCGAGCTGCTCGAGCCGGACGAGGGCGACGTCGGTGGCGCCGCGCTTGTCGAGCTCGGCGCGCAGGTCGTGGTGCACCTTGCCGGAGTGCAGGACCACCCGGCGCACCGCCGACTTGTCGGTCACGCGGTCGTCGTCGAGGACCTCGGAGAAGGTGCCGCTCGTGAACGCGTCCACCGGGCTCGTCGCCTGGCGGAGGCGCAGCATCGCCTTCGGGGAGAACACGATGAGCGGCTTCTGCGGCCGCTCCCACGCCTGGCGTCGCAGCAGGTGGAAGTACGACGCCGGGGTCGACGGCCGGGCCACCACCATGTTGTCCTCGGCGCAGAGCTGCAGGTACCGCTCGATGCGCGCCGACGAGTGGTCCGGTCCCTGGCCCTCGTAGCCGTGGGGGAGCAGGAGCACGAGGCCCGAGCGCTGTCCCCACTTCTGCTCGGCGGAGGAGATGAACTCGTCGATGACGGTCTGGGCGCCGTTCGCGAAGTCGCCGAACTGCGCCTCCCACAGGACGAGGGCTTCGGGTCGCTCGACCGAGTACCCGTACTCGAACGCCATCGCCGCGTACTCGCTGAGCAGCGAGTCGTAGATGTACAGGCGGGCCTGGTCCTCGGTGAGGTTCGCGAGGGGCAGCCACTCCTGGCCGTTCACCCGGTCATGGAAGACGGCCTGGCGCTGCACGAAGGTGCCACGGCGGGCGTCCTGACCGGCGAGCCGGACCGGCTTGCCCTCGACGAGGATCGACCCGATGGCCATGAGCTCCGCCATCGCCCAGTCGACGCCGCCGTTGCGGGTCATGTCGGTGCGCTTGGACAGGAGCTGCTGGAGCTTCGGGTGCACCTGGAAGCCCGCGGGCGGGTTGCTGTGCGCGTCGCCGATGGCCCGGACGAGTTCCTCGGACACGGCGGTCTCGTGCACCTCGACCTCGGAGTCGTCGCGCTGCGCTGCCGGTCGTTCGAGGCCCTGCACGGCGCCGTCGTCGTCGACCGTGATGACCGGGATCGTGCCGGTCTGCGCCTCGTGCGTCTCCGCGAAGGCGCGTTCCAGGCGGTCCTGGAAGTCGCGGTGCGCCTCGTCGTACTCCTCTTGTGTGATGTCGCCGCGGCCGACGAGGGCCTCGGTGTAGAGGGTACGGACGGAGCGCTTCGCCTCGATGAGGTTGTACATGAGCGGCTGCGTCATCGACGGGTCGTCGCCCTCGTTGTGTCCGCGGCGGCGGTAGCAGATGAGGTCGATGACGACGTCGCGGTGGAACTCCTCGCGGTAGGCGAAGGCGAGCTCGGCGACGCGGGCGACGGCCTCGGGGTCGTCCCCGTTCACGTGGAAGATCGGCGCCTGGATCGTCTTCGCGACGTCGGTGGAGTACACCGAGCTGCGGGCCGACTCCGGTGGGGTGGTGAACCCCACCTGGTTGTTGATCACGAGGTGCACGGTGCCGCCGGTGCGGTAGCCGCGCAGCTGCGACATCTGCAGGGTCTCGACCACGACGCCCTGACCGGCCATCGCGGCGTCGCCGTGGACCAGCACGGGCAGGACGCCGAACGTGCCGGGGGCCTGCCGGTCCTGCTTCGCGCGGACGATGCCCTCGAGCACGCCGTCGACAGCCTCGAGGTGGGACGGGTTCGCGGCGATCGTCACCGGGATGGCGGTGCCGTCGCTGGCGCGGAACACGCCCTCGGTGCCGACGTGGTACTTCACGTCACCCGAACCCTGGCCCGAGACGGCGCCGGGGAGCGACGACCCCTCGAACTCGCGGAAGATCTGGCCGTAGGTCTTGCCGGCGATGTTCGTCAGCACGTTGAGCCGGCCGCGGTGGGCCATGCCGATCGCGACTTCTTCGAGGCCGGCGGTCGCCGCGCGCTGGATGAGCGAGTCGAGGAACGCGATGGTGGACTCGCCGCCCTCGAGCGAGAAGCGCTTCTGGCCGACGTACTTCGTCTGCAGGAAGGTCTCGAACGCCTCGGCCTCGTTGAGCTTGCCGAGGACCCGGAGCTGGTCGTCCTTCGACGGCTTCGAGTACGGGACCTCGATGTGGGCCTGCACCCAGCGACGCTGTTCCGGGTCCTGGATGTGCATGTACTCGATGCCGACCGTGCGGCAGTAGGCGTCTCGGAGGATCCCGAGCACGTCGCGCAGCGGGGCGTTCGTCGTGCCGGCGAGCCCGCCGGTGACGAACTCGCGGTCGAGGTCCCAGAAGGTCAGCCCGTGGCTCTCGATCTCGAGGTCGGGGTGGGTGCGCTGCCGGTACTCGAGCGGGTCGATGTCCGCCATGAGGTGCCCGCGGACACGGAAGCTGTTGATGAGCTCCTGCACACGCGCCGTCTTGTTCACCCGGTGCGCGAGGTCGACGTTGATGTCGTTCGCCCACTGGATCGGCTTGTACGGGATCCGGAGCGCCGCGAAGATGCCCTCGTAGAAACCGTGCTCGCCGATGAGCCGCTCGTGCACCTTCTTGAGGTACTCGCCCGACCCCGCACCCTGGATGACGCGGTGGTCGTAGGTGCTCGTCAGCGTGATGGTCTTGCCGATGCCGAGCTCGACGAGGGTCTTCGCCGCCGAGCCCTGGAACTGCGCTGGGTACTCGAGGGCACCGGCGCCGATGATGGCACCCTGCCCCTTCGTCAGGCGCGGCACCGAGTGGACCGTGCCGATGCCGCCCGGGTTCGTCAGCGAGATCGTGGTGCCCTGGAAGTCGGCCGGCGTGAGCTTGTTGTCACGGGCACGCTTGACGAGGTCCTCGTAGGCGGAGAGGAACTGGCCGAACGTGAGGGTCTCGGCGCGCTTGATGCTCGGGACGAGCAGGGAGCGCGAGCCGTCCTTCTTCGGGACGTCGATCGCGATGCCGAGGTTGACGTGCGCGGGAGCGACCACGAAGGGCTTGCCGTCGCGCTCCTCGTAGAAGACGTTCTGACTCGGGAAGTCCTTGAGCGCCTGCACCATCGCCCACCCGATGAGGTGCGTGAACGAGATCTTGCCGCCGCGGGCCCGACGCAGGTGGTTGTTCACGACGATGCGGTTGTCGATCATCAGCTTCGCCGGGATCGTCCGCACGCTCGTCGCGGTCGGCACCGTGAGCGAGGCGTCCATGTTCGAGGCGAGCGTCTTCGCCATGCCCCGGAGCGGGGTCGCCACGTCCTCGTGGGTCTCCTCGTGGTCGTCGGCTTCGTCGTTGGCCTCGGCCGGGATCGGCTGCGGCGTGGGCTGGCGCGACGTGGTCTTCGCCTGGATCGGCCCGGACTTCGCCTCGCCGGGGGCGTCACCGGTCGCGGGCTGCTGGGTCGTGGACTGCTGCTGCTCGGAGGCGGCCGGAGCAGCGGGGGCGGAGGGGGACGGAGCCGGTGCGGACGCGTCGCCACCCTGGGTGCGGTGGTAGCTCTCGAGGACCGGCCACCAGGACTTGTCGACGGACTCCTTGTCGGCGACGAACTGCTCGTAGAGCTCGTCGACGAGCCACTCGTTCGCCCCGAATTCGCCCGCGGTCTCGTCCGTTCCGGTCAGATGGCTCGACACAGCCGATCGCCCACTCTCCGTCGATAGATGCTCGTGTGTGTCGTGCGTGGCAACCCTGCCTCGCACAGGTCCCAAGCCTAGCCGCTCGCAGATGACCGTTCGGTGTCAGGCGGAGGCGGGTCGCGCCTCCCGACCGGGTGTCGCGCGTGTCGCACCGGAGGCGTGCCGAGCCGCCCAGACCGGCCACCCTGGGGAGCCGTACAGTGGGGCCCATGAGGTTCTACGAGACGCGGCCGACACACGACCTGACCTACTCCGACGTCTTCCTCGTCCCCAGCCGGTCGGCGGTGACGAGCCGCTTCGACGTGGACCTCTCGGCGAACGACGGGTCCGGTGCGACCATCCCGATCGTCAGCGCCAACATGAACTCGGTCACCGGGCCGCGCCTCGCCGCGACGCTCGCCCGACGCGGTGGCCTGGGCGTCCTGCCGCAGGACATGCACCTGCAGGACCTCGACGCCGCGATCCGCTGGGTCAAGGACCAGCCGGTCGACTTCGACACCGCCTACGACATGGGCGCGCACACCACGGTCGCCGAGGCCCTCGAGCAGCTCCTGCCCGTCGCCGGACGGGGCGTGGTCGTCCGCGACGCCGCCGGCGAGTACCTCGGCTGCGTCCCCGCGGGGCGCCTCGGCGACGCGGGTCCCGACGCCACGCTCGGCGACCTGCTGCACGGCGCCTCCACCGCGATCGACGCCGAGGACGCCGGCACGCCCCGGCACGTGTACGACGTGCTGACCGCGGCCGAGGTCGACTTCGCGCCGGTCATGCGGCACGGCAAGGTCGTCGGCACGGTCAGCCAGACCAGCGCGATCCGCTCGGACATCTACCGGCCCGCCGTCGACGCGTCCGGACGCCTGCGGGTCGCTGCCGCGATCGGCATCAACGGCGACGTCGCCGCGAAGGCGCAGGCGCTCGCGGCCGCCGGCGTGGACGTGCTCGTCCTCGACACCGCGCACGGCCACCAGGAGGGCATGCTCCGCGCTCTCCGCACCGTCGCCGCCCTCGGTCTCGACATCCCGCTCGTCGCGGGCAACGTCGTCACCGCCGACGCGGTCGCCCACCTCGTCGAGGCCGGCGCGACCATCATCAAGGTCGGCGTCGGACCCGGTGCCATGTGCACCACGCGCATGATGACCGCCGTCGGTCGCCCGCAGTTCTCCGCCGTGCTCGAGACCGCCGCCGCGGCCCGGTCGCTCGGCGCGCACGTGTGGGCCGACGGCGGCGTCCGGTACCCGCGCGACGTGGCGCTCGCCCTCGCCGCCGGCGCGTCCGCCGTGATGATCGGCTCGTGGTTCGCGGGCACGCTCGAGGCGCCCGGAGTCCTCCGCCGTGACGCCGCGGGCAAGGCGTACAAGGAGAGCTGGGGCATGGCCAGCGCCAAGGCCGTCCGGGAGCGCTTCGAGCGCCTCGACCCCTACGAGCGGGCCCGCAAGGCGCTCTTCGCCGAGGGGATCTCGTCCTCGACGATCTACCTCGACCCGGAGCGGCCGAGCGTCGAGGACCTGCTCGACATGATCACCACCGGTGTCCGCAGCTCGGCGACGTACGCGGGGGCGTCGTCCCTCGCCGAGTTCTCCGAGCGGGCGCTCGTCGGCATCCAGTCGGCCGCCGGCTACGAGGAGGGCAAGCCGCTCCCCGTGAGCTGGTAGCGCAGCGCCCGGCCCGGCCCCGCGCGACGCCGCGCCGCGTCGCGTCGCGTCGCGCGGCGCGGCGCGGCGTCGCGCGGGGGCGAGTTTCGCGCCCACGCGGGCGCTTCGGCGAAAGCGACAGGTGCCCGCACGATCGCGCCGGGGATCTGTCGACCTGGCGGCAGGGACGACGACGACCGGCGGGACCATGTCGTTTCGGCGGGGTGGTCGCGACGATGAGCGGACGGGAGGCGCGGTGCCAGCCTGAACCGCACCTCCAGTCCCTCCCCGCACGCGAAAGCGACAGGCGCCCGCACGATCGCGCCGGGGATCTGTCGACCTGGCGGCAGGGACGAGGACGACCGGCGGGACCATGTCGCTTTGGCGGGGTGGTCGCGACCACGGGCGGACGGGAGGCGCGGTGCCAGCTGGCACCGCGCCTCCTGTCCGCAGGTGCGCGCGTCAGCGCCGGCGGGTCGCGTCCTCGACGGTGCCGACGAGCTCCTCGAGGATGTCCTCGAGGAAGAGCACACCGAGCGTCCGGCCCTCGGCGTCGAACGCCCGCGCCACGTGACGACCGGCGGCGCGCATGGTCGCGAGGGCGTCCTCGAGGTCCATCTCCGTGTACAGCGAGATGAGCTGCCGGATCCGCTTCGGCGGCACCGGGTCGTCGTACTCGTCCGGTCGGAGGTCGATGACGTCCTTCACGTGCACGTAGCCCGTGGGGGAGCCGTCCTCGGCCACGAGCACGTACCGCGAGAACCCGCGCTGGGCCACGGCCCGCTCGACGTCACCGGGGGTGGCGTCCTCGGGGAGGGTGACGAGCTCGGCCATCGGCACGGCGACGTCCTTGACCTTCTTCTCGGTGAACTCGAACGCCAGGGCGAGCTTGCCGTCGTCGGTGAGGGTGCCCTCGCGGCGGGACTGCTCGACGATGGTCTGGACCTCCTCGACGGTGAACGCGCTCACGGCTTCGTCCTTCGGCTCGACCCGGAAGAGCCGGAGCACGGCGTTCGCGACCTCGTTCAGGCCGACGACCACCCAGTGCAGGCCGTGGCCGATGTACCAGAGCGTCGGCACGAGGAGGAGCGCCGCACGGTCAGGCATCGAGAACGAGATGTTCTTCGGGACCATCTCGCCGAACACCACGTGCAGGAACGACACGAGCAGCAGCGTGAACACGAACGCCACGACGCCGATGACCTCGACACTCCAGCCCGTGAGGTGCAGCGGGACCTCGAGCAGGTGGTGGATCGCCGGCTCGGAGACGTTGAGGATGAGCAGCGAGCACACCGTGATGCCGAGCTGGGTGGTGGCGAGCATGCGGGTGGCGTGCTCCATCGCCCAGAGCGTCATCTGTGCGGCGCGCGAGCCCTCTTCCGCGCGCGGCTCGATCTGGGAGCGGCGTGCGGAGATGACGGCGAACTCGGCCGCGACGAAGTAGGCGTTGCCCATCAGGAGGACGACGAGCCAGAAGATGCCCCACCAGTCGGAACTCATCGGGTGCCGCCCTTCGCAGAAGCCTTCGAGGCCGTGGCCTTCGTGGCCGGGATGATGATGCCGGTCGCCGGGGTCTCCGGCGGTGTGGGCGTCCAGCGGATCCGGTCGATGCGGCGCCCGTCGAGGCGTTCGACGCGGAACACGCCGTCCTCGAGCGGTACCTCGTCACCGACGGCCGGGAGCCGCCCGAGGGTCGACATGATGAACCCGCCGACGGTCTCGTACGGGCCGTCCTCGGGGACCTTCACGCCGGCGCGGTCCTCGAGCTCGTCCGGGCGGAGGAGCCCCGGGAACGTCAGCCAGTTGCGCGACCGGACGACGTCGATCCGTGCACGGTCGTGCTCGTCGGACACCTCGCCGACGATCTCCTCGATGAGGTCCTCGAGCGTCACGACCCCCGCGGTGCCGCCGTACTCGTCGACGACGATCACCATCTGGTAGCCGCGACCGCGGACCTCGGCGAGCAGCGTGTCGCCGGGCATCGTCTCGGGGACGCGCTCGGCGTCGGTCATGAGGGCGCCGACGGGGACCTCGGGGCGCTTCTCGCGGGGCACGGCGACGGCCTGCTTCACGTGCACGATGCCGACGACGTCGTCCGCGTCCTCCTCGATGACGGGGAAGCGGCTGAACCCGGTCTTCCGGGCGAGCGCGATGACGTCGTCGGCGGACTCGGACACGCGGATCGTGGAGAGCCGGGGGCGCGGGGTCATCACGTCGCTGGCGCTCAGTTCGGAGAACGAGATCGTCCGTTCCAGCAGCGTCGCGGTGTCCTGCTCGAGGGAGCCCTCGGACGCGGACCGACGCAGCAGCGAGGTGAGCTCCTCGGCGCTGCGCGCACCGGACAGTTCCTCTTGCGGCTCGATGCCCATCGCCCGGAGCACGGCGTTGGCGGTGCCGTTCAGCACCGCGACGGCCGGCTTGAACACCGTGGTGAACGCGATCTGCAGCGGCACGACGAGCTTCGCGGTCTGCAGGGGGAGCGCGAGCGCGAAGTTCTTCGGCACGAGCTCACCGAGGATCATCGACAGCAGGGTCGCGATGACGAGCGCCACGATCGAGCCGACGGTCTCGACGATCGCCTCGGGAAGCCGCATCGCGAGGAACGGCGCTTCGAGCAGCTTCGCGATCGACGGCTCGAGCAGGTAGCCGGTCAGCAGGGTCGTCAGCGTGATGCCGAGCTGCGCGCTGGAGAGGTGCGTCGAGGTGACCTTCAACGCACCGATGACGGGTGCGAGGCCGGTCTCACCGCGGTCTCGTCGGGCCTCGACGTCGGCGCGGTCGAGGTTGACCAGCGCGAACTCGGACGCGACGAACACACCGGTGCCGAGTGTCAGCAGGATGCCGCCGATCAGCATGACGATGTCGATCGGACTCATGATTCACCTCCCGCAGGGGGCGAGGCAGTGCAGCTCACCGAGTGAGCGGCAGATGAGTGAGGCGAAGAACTGTTCGGGGGATCGTCCACAGTGAGGCAATCGTACTGCCTGGCGTGCGGCCAAGCCGAGAGAACGTACAGAACGGCCTACGCCGTGACGCGTGCGCGGTGGTACTGCTGCGGCTCGTAGTCCACGGAGACGCCGAGCTCGACGGCGGCACGGAGCGGGAAGCCCGGGTCGCGCAGGAACTCGCGGCCCACCATGACGACGTCCGCCTGGCCGGTCGCCACGATCTGCTCGGCCTGGAACGCCTCCGAGATCATGCCGACAGCGATCGTGCCGATGCCGGCGTCGCGCTTGATCGCGTCGGCGAAGGGCACCTGGTAACCAGGGCCGACCGGGATCGGGGCGCTCGCGACGTTGCCACCGGTCGAGACGTCCGCGAGGTCGGCACCGTGCTCGGCGGCCCAGCGCGCGACCTGCGTGGTCTCCTCGAGCGTCAGGCCGCCTTCGACCCAGTCGGTCGCCGAGAAGCGGACGACGACCGGGAAGCCCGCGCCGACCTCGGCACGGACGGCGTCCAGCACCTCGAGCAGGGCGCGGGCGCGGTTCTCGAGCGAGCCGCCGTACGAGTCGGTCCGGTGGTTGCTCAACGGCGACAGGAACTGGTGCAGCAGGTAGCCGTGCGCGGCGTGGATCTCGACGAGGTCGAAGCCGGCCTCGACCGAGCGTCGAGCGGCAGCGGCGAACGCCAGGGCCACCACGCGGATGTCCTCGGTGGCGAGCTCGCGCGGCTCGGCGTACCCGTCGAAGGCGACCGCGGACGGTGCCACGGTGTTCCAGCCGCCCTGGTCCGCCGGGACGGAGCCGTGCGTCGACTCCCACGGGCGGAACGTCGACGCCTTGCGGCCGGCGTGCGCGAGCTGGACGCCCGCGGCGGCGCCCTGCGAGTGGATGAAGTCGACGATCGGGCGGAACGCGTCGCGCTGCTCGTCGTTCCACAGCCCGAGGTCCTGCGGGCTGATCCGCCCCTCCGGCACGACTCCCGTGGCCTCGACCACGACCGCGCCGGCACCGCCCTTGGCGAAGCCGCCGAGGTGCACGAGGTGCCACGGGGTCGGGACGCCGTCCTGCGCCTCGACCGAGTACTGGCACATCGGGGAGACCCAGATGCGGTTGCGGACGGTCAGGTCGCGGATGGTGATCGGTTCGAACAGGGCGTGCGTCACGCGGGCTCCTTCTCGGCGGTCGCCCCGGTCGCGAGTTCCTGCAGGAACGCGCGGAGTCCGGCGGGCGACGTGTAGTGGTGGCCGACCGCCCCGATCGCTTCCGCGCCGGCGGCGTTCTCGGCCCTGTTGTCGACGAACACCATCTGCGCGGCGTCGATTCCCAGGCGCGCGCACGAGTCCAGGTAGATCGAGGCGTCCGGCTTCAGGACGTGCTCCTCGGCGCTCACCACGACGGTCTCGAACAGGGAGCCCATCGGGGACCGGCGGTACGGGTCACCGAAGTCGAACCCGGCGTTCGACAGCAGGGCGACCCGGGTGCCGGCGTCGTGCAGCTCCTCGACGATCGCGAGGGTCTCCGGCTCGACCTCGAACCAGCCGGTGAAGTCGATCGCCCAGAACCGGTGGATGTCGGTGATGCGCCACGATCGGCCGGTGCGCTCGGCGATCGCGCGCCAGTAGTCCACGACGGAGAGGTCGCCGCGGTCCAGGTCGTGTCGGAGCTCCTGGTAGACGGGGAAGAGCTCGTCCGCCGGCACCCCGGTCGCCGCGACGAGGGCGTCCCGCGAGGCGTGCGGCGTCCGGCTGATCACCTCGCCGTAGTCGAAGACCACCACACGACCGGGCAGGAACAGGCTCATGCGCTCCACCGTAACGTGGCGTCTCGTGAACGACTTCGTCCCCTTCGCCCCGACCGACGCCGCCGCCTGGACCACCGCCCCGCACGGCGACTCCACCAAGTACCGGCGGGGAGTCCTCGGTGTCGCGACCGGCTCCGACCAGTACCCGGGCGCTGCCGTGCTGGGCGTCGACGCCGCCGTGCACACCGGCGTGGGGATGGTCCGGTACGTGGGACCGTCCCGCGCGTCGGACCACGTGCTCGCGCGGCGTCCCGAGGTCGTCGCCGGGGTCGGACGGGTGCAGGCGTGGCTCGTCGGCTCCGGGATCTCGGCGGGCTCGCTCGACGACCTGGACGACGTGACGGCGGAGGGGTTCCGGCACGCCTCGGACGACGGGGTCCCCGTGGTCGTCGACGCCGGCGCGATCCCGCTCGTCGAGCTCGGGCCCCTGGCGGTGCTGACGCCGCACGCGGGGGAGCTCGCCGGCGTCCTGCACGAGTCGCGGGAGGCCGTCGAGCAGGACCCGGCCGCGGCCGCGCTCCGTGCCGCCGCGCAGACCGGGAGCGTCGTGCTCCTGAAGGGGTCCGCCACGCACGTCGCGACACCCGACGGGTCGGTGCGGCTCGTGGCCTCGTCGGCGACGCCGTGGCTCGCGGCCGCCGGTGCCGGTGACGTCCTCGGCGGGGTGCTCGGGGCGCTCGTGGCGGCTCGGCAGGGAGCGGCGGAGGCGGCCGGGTCGTCGCTGTCGCCGTCCGACCTGGCGCACCTGGCCGCTTCGGCTGCGGTGGTGCACGGGATCGCGGCGCGACGGGCGTCCCGGGGTGGGCCGTTCACGATGGCGGCGCTGGTCGAGCAGCTGCCGGGCGTGGTGCGCGACCTCGTCGTCGAGGGCGACGCGCGGGGGTAGCCGCGAGCGGCGACGGACGGGAGGCGCGGTCCGGGCCCGCACCGCGCCTCCTGGCCGTCAGGTGGTCACGTCCGGGGCGTGACGCGCGTCGTGCGCGTCAGCTCGCGGGGGTGGCGTGCACGAGGAACTCGACCGCACCTGCGTCGTCGACCTGCACGAAGCCGAGGCTCGGGGCCTGCACGCCGAAGTCCGAGAAGGTGATCGGGATCGAGCCGGAGACGTCGACGCCGTCGCCGTTCAGCCCGACCTCGAGCGTCGCGGCGACCGACTTCGTGACGCCGTGCAGGGTGAGGTCCCCGGTGGCCTCGACCTTCGTCGTGCCCGAGCCGGACGGGACCGCGTCCGCGATCGGCTCGATGAGCGTGAAGGTCGCGGTGGGGAACGCCGACGTGTCGAGCGCCGAGTCGCGGAAGTACGAGTCGCGCTGGGCCGAGTCCGTGGTGATGTCGGCGACCTGCACGGTGATGGTCGCCTTCGTGATGGCGGTGCCGTCGACGGTCGCGCTCCCGGTGACGCTGTCGGTGCGCCCGGTGACGGTGACGTCCGAGCCGTTCAGGACCTCGTGGACGCGGTACCCGGCCTCGGAGTCCCCGCCGACCGTCCACGCGCCGGACAGGTCCGCGGCGTCGAGCGTCGACGGGGCGCGGCTCGCGGCGACGCTCGGGGCGGCGGAGGCCTTGGCGTTCTCGCTGCTCGTGTAGAGGTTCGTGCCGACGATCGCGGCGACGACGCCGATGACGACGACCGCGGCGACGACCGCGATCCAGATGACGGCTCTGCGGCGCGTTCGCGGGGTGTCGGAGGTCACGAGGGGAACGGTGACACGTCATGCTCGGGGGAACCTGTGACGGGCGTGCCGCTACGCTCGTCCGGTGCAGAGGACGGTGTGGCGTTCGCGGTGGCCCGAGGTCGCGGCGTTCGTCGTGGCGTTCGCCGCCGTGCACGCGGTCCTCTGGTGGCTGACCTCCGTGTCGGCGAACCTGCCGCTCGGTGACGTCACGATCACGTACCGGCGGTGGATCGAGACCGGGCACGCGTCCGGGTTCTGGGTCGGGATCGACGAGGACTGGGTGTACCCGATCCTCGCGATCGTCCCGATGGCCGCTGCCGCCGTCGGGGGCGTGACGTCGATCGGCACCGGGTGGCTCGTGCTCATGGTCGCGCTCGACGCCGTCGCGTGCGCGTTCCTGTGGCGCTTCCGTGGGCTCGGCGTGCGCGTCGTGTGGTGGTGGCTCGCCTTCCTGCTCGCCCTCGGGCCGATCGGCCTCGGACGCATCGACACCGTCGCGACCGTCCTCGCCCTGGTCGGGGTGGCCTTCGTCGCGTCGCGGCCGGCCGTCGCCTCGGCGCTGTTCACCGCCGGTGCGTGGACGAAGGTCTGGCCCGCGGCGCTCGTGGGCGTGCTCCTGCTGCTCCGCCGTGGACACCGCCGCGGGGTGCTCGTCGGTGCGCTCGTGCTGACGGCGCTCATCGTCCTCGTCGACGTCCTGTACGGGGGAGCGGCCCACCTGTTCTCGTTCGTGGGGCAGCAGAGCGGCCGTGCGCTGCAGATCGAGGCGCCCCTCGCGACCCCCTTCATGTGGGCGGCGGCGCTCGGCATCCCCGGTGCCGCGGTCTACTACGACCAGCAGATCCTGACGTTCGAGGTGTCCGGCGCGGGGACGCACGCGGCGGCCGCGGTGTCGACGCCGCTCATGGCCGTGGTCGTCGTCGGCGGGGTGCTGCTCGCGCTCTGGGCCGTGCACCGCGGCGCGCACCGGGCCGACGCCGCGCCGCTGCTGGCGCTGCTCCTGGTGGCCGCGCTGGTCGCCGCGAACAAGGTCGGGTCGCCGCAGTACATCGGGTGGTTCGCCGTGCCGATCGTGTGGGGGCTCGTCGCCGGTCGTCCGAGCGCCAGGCGCTTCCTGCCCGTCGCCGTCGCCGCGATCCCGATGGCGCTGCTGACGCAGGTGATCTACCCCGGGTTCTACGACCAGGTGCTCACCGTGCAGCCCTGGGTGCTCGTGGTCCTCACGCTCCGGAACGCGCTCGAGATGGGGGTGCTGGTGTGGAGCGTCGTCGCGATCGTCCGGCTCGGCGTGCGGGCCCGTGCCACCGCTGTGCCGGTCGTCCCGGCAGGGGGCAGGATGGACGCATGATCGTCGCGTTCTCCGTCGCCCCGTCCGGTGGTCCCTCCGCGAGCTCGGACGGGTCCGTGCACGACGCCGTCGCGGCCGCCGTGCGGATCGTCCGCGAGAGCGGGTTGCCGAACCGCACCTCGTCGATGTTCACCGAGGTCGAGGGGGAGTGGGACGAGGTCATGGACGTGGTCAAGCGCGCCACCGAGGCCGTCGGCGCGTACGGCACGCGGGTGTCCCTCGTGCTCAAGGCCGACATCCGCCCGGGGCACACCGGCGAGATCGACGGCAAGCTCGAGCGGCTCGAGGCTGCACTCGACGACTGAGCGACACGCCGAGCGCCTCCCACGGATGTCGGTGGTCGGGTGTGTCCTGTCGGTGTCGGACGGAACGCGTCCGCACGACGACGAGGAGCACGTGATGATGCACGATGGCTGGTGCCCCGACTGCGACCTGCGGACGGTCGTCATCGACTCGGACGAAAACGGCGACACCGCCTGGGCGAGCTGCACCGAGTGCGGCGCCGGGTGGGTCCACCGTGACGAACTCCCGGGGCTCGTCGTCACGGCCCACGCGGAGCCGGAGCGTCGCGCCGCCTGACGCGGGTCGAATCGATTCGGCCGCGCGACTTCCGTTCGGCCTTTGGAGCGGTCTACACTGCTGAGACCGGTCGCTTTCGGTGGCCGGTCGTCCACGTTCGCCGCTGAACCAGGACCACCCTCCGCCCGTTCCCGGTCGCACCGTCAGCGACGTCGACGGCACGGAGGCGCAGTGCGGCGACCACGCGCACCGACGGTCCCAGCCGACGCACGCGAGTCGACGTCCGGAACCCGTCCCGCTCCTCCCGTCCCGAAACAGGCACCATGTCCCAGCTCACGCCTGCGCGTCGCGCACTCGCGCTCATCGCCCTCGCCCTCGGCGGGTTCGCCATCGGTTCGACCGAGTTCGTCGCGATGGGGCTCCTGCCGAACATCGCCGAGGCACTCCTGCCGCGCCAGTACGGCCTCGACCCGGACGCCGGGATCGCGCACGCCGGCTGGCTCGTGAGCGCGTACGCCCTCGGTGTCGTCGTCGGTGCCCCCACGATCGCGGCTATGTCGGCGAAGTTCCCGCGCAAGGGCCTGATCCTCGTGCTGCTCGTCGGGTTCGTCCTGGCGACGGTCGCGAGCGCGATCCTGCCGTCCTTCGGCCTCGTGCTCGTGGCGCGGTTCGTCGCGGGGCTCCCGCACGGTGCGTACTTCGGCATCGCGTCCATCGTGGCGGGCGACATCATGGGGCCGGGCAAGCGCGGCAAGGGCATCGCGATGGTGCTGCTCGGCCTGTCGGTCGCGAACGTCGTGGGCGTCCCGGCGATCACCTGGGTCGGGCAGGTCGCCAGCTGGCGCATCGCGTACGGCGTCGTCGCCGTCCTGTTCGCCCTGACGTTCCTCGCGGTGTGGGCCTTCGTGCCGCGCAGTGCCCGTGACGAGCACGCGACGATCGGCCGCGAGCTGCGGGCGTTCCGCGTGCCGCAGGTCTGGATGGTCATGGGCCTCGGAGCCGTCGGCTTCGGCGGCTTCTTCGCGGTCTACTCGTACATCTCGCCGCTCGTGCAGAACGTCACCGGGCTGTCGGAGTCGTTCGTGCCGCTCGTCCTCGTGGTCGTCGGCATCGGCATGGTCATCGGCGGCGTGCTCGGCGGGCACCTGGCCGATCACAGCGTCAAGCGCACGATCTACGTCGGCATGTTCGCGCTGATCGGCGCCCTGCTCGTCACCGTCCTCACCGCGCAGTGGGTGTGGGGGGTCTTCCTCGGGGCGTTCCTGCTCGGTGCGACCTCGTCCGCGATCCCGCCGGCCGTGCAGTCCCGCCTGATGGACGTCGCCGGAGACGCACGGACCATCGCGGCGGCGCTCAACCACTCGGCGTTCAACATCGGCAACTCGATCGGTGCGGCCCTGGGCGGCGCGGTCATCGCGGCCGGGTTCGGCTTCAAGGCACCGGGGTGGCTCGGTATCGTGCTGGCGCTGCTCGGTGTGCTCATGACGATGGTGAGCTACGGCGCCGAGCGCCGCAGCACCCGCCGTGCGTCGCTCCGGTCGTCGTCGCCGTCCACCGGCCCGATCACCGCGCCCGTCCCGCTGGGCTGACGCGGGTCCCACCGGCCAGGAGGCGCGGGGCGGCCCCGCACCGCGCCTCCAGTCCGTCGACGGTGCGGTAGACCGCCGATCGTGAGCAGAAGAGGTCGGGTCCCGTGACGGGACCCGACCTCTTCTGCTCACGAAGCGCGCGGCGCGCGGCGCGCGGCGCGGGGCGCGGGGCGCGCGACGCGTGCGGCGTGCGGCGCGCTACAGACCCAGCGGGCTGCCGTCCTGGACGATGATGCCGTCGGTGATCGCGCGCTTCCGCAGCGCCACCTTCGTGCCGACGTCGAAGCCCGCGACGCGGTACTTCTCGCGGATGCGCTTGAGGTAGCTCTTCGCGGTCTCCTCCGAGATGCCGAGCTGGTACGCGACGCTCTTCACCGGCTCGCCGCCGCCGTACAGCGCCATGACGCGACGCTCTTGGGCGCTGAGCTTCGGCACGCCACCGACGTCACCGCTGTTGATCGCCAGGTCGAGCTCGGCGGAGACGTACTGCTCGCCGCGCTGGGCGGAGCGGATGGCCTCGACGATCATCTCGGCGTCCTCGCTCTTCACGAGGTAGCCGAGGGCGCCGGAGGCGAGGGCCTCCCGGACGACGTTCGGCTCCGAGTAGGTGCTCATCACGACGGTCTTCACACCGGCGGTCTTGAGCGTCGAGATCTTCAGCGAGACCGGGATCGAGTCCTTGAGGTCGAGGTCGAGCAGCACGACGTCGACCGGGAACGCCGGGCTCGTGAGGAGCTCGGGCCAGGTGGTGACGGCGGCGACGAGCGTGATGTCGTCGGCTGCGTTCCGGATCCACTCGGTGAGCGCGCCGAGGAGCATCCTGTGGTCGTCGACGAGTGCGAGTCGGATCGGTTCCTCTGGAGTCGCCATGGTGGCGTCCTTTCTCGGGGGCGGTCGTGGGCCGATCCTAGGGGGACGGACCACGGGGCACGGGCAGGCTGGTCAGGGTGTCCGGCAGTCGGGCCAGCCGGTTCCGTGCGACGACTACATCGACGGATGTCGGTCGACGACGCAGTGCGCGACGACGTGCAGGACGCCGTCGCGGACGGAGTCCTGGTACGGGCCGATCCGCTGCAGGGCGCTCCACGCGGTCGGGCCGAGTCGACGCCGGGGGACACCGCGCGACTCGAAGACGACCGGGACGTCCATCGTCTCGTCGGTGACGGGGTGCCCGTCCGAGCCGACGGGGCCAAGGGTCACGGAGACGACGGGCGACCCGGCCTGGGTCTGCTTGCCGTCGCCGACCATCTGCCAGAGCGTCTGCAGCAGGCCGTCGCGCTGCGCGGGGGAGAGGTGGCCCGCGAGCGACTGCGGATCCGCGACGCTGACGGAGCGGCCGAGGTTGTCGGACTCCGTGATCGCGTGGTACAGCCAGGTCTCGCGGCGGCCCTCGATGAGGTGCAGGCGCAGCTCGGTGGCGAGCGACGCGGCGACCGAGGCGGACGCGTCCGAGAGCGGGAGGGGGTCGCTGCCGTTGGCGACGGCGTCGAGGAGCTTCTCGGCGGCGAGGTCGAGCCGGGCGAGTTCGTCGGAGGCGAGCATGCCCACGGCGAACTGCGGTGCCTGCACGTTGCTCTGCACGAGGACCCGGTCGAGTTCACGCTGCACGAGCTGGCGGAACCGGTGCACCACGAAGAGCGCGATCGACGGCGGGACGGTCACGAGCGCCACGGTGGACACGATCGCGGGCAGGGTGTCGCTCGTGATCGGCGTCGAGGCGACCGCCATCCCGACGAACGCGAGGCCGAGGACGGCGATGGCGGCGGCGACCTCGCGGGCCGGGCGCAGGGTCGCGACGGGCAGGAGCGCGAAGCCGGCGGCGACGGACGCGGACGCCGAGTGGGCGATGTCGTGCTCGGGCCAGATGCCGATGAAGTCGAGCGTCACGACGCAGCCGAGGACGACGCAGATCAACGCGAAGGCGAGCCCGGTCAGTCGTTCGCCGTACGTGAGCAGGCTGAGCCCGACCCCGACGGCGGCGACGAGGTAGAGCGCCCAGGCCGCCGCGGGCAGCCACGGGTCGGTGAACTCCGTCCAGCGGATGAGGAAGAAGACGATCCCCGCGACGGCTTCGATGCCGGTGAGGACCGCGGCGCCGAGTCCGAGGTAGCCGGCGCCGAGCGAGGCGCCGGGCTTGGCGGCCTGCCGCAGCGAGCGCGCGCCGGTCGAGGTGGAGGGGAGGCCGCGCGCCTGCCGACGTTCGCTGCCCCGGTACCGCTCCCGCGCCTCCCGTCGGGTCCGCGGAGCGGGCTGCACGGTCTCGCCGGGGAGGCCGCGGCTGATGGTGTCCTCGGGGACGCGGCTCATCTGGGTGCCTCCAGGACGACGGTCGTGCCGGATCCCGGCGCGGAGAAGAGCTTCGCGTCGCCGCCGACCTCGCGGAGGCGGTTCACCACGCTCTCCTTGAAGCCGAGCCGTTCGGCACTGACGTGGGTGAGGTCGAAGCCGACGCCGGAGTCGGTGACCATCGCGCGGACCATCTCGTTGTCGTGCACGATCGTGACGTGCGCCTCGCCGACGCCGGCGTGCCGACGGACGTTCTCGAGGCACTCGCCGAGCGCGAGCAGGAAGGCGTCGAGCACGTTCGACGGCAACAGGACCTGCCCGGTGCCGTGCCAGCTCACCTCGAGGCCCATGCGGCCGAAGCGCTGCTTGACCGACTCGAGGGTCTGGCCGAGCGGGGACTCTTCCTCGCGGGTGAGCGAGTAGTCGCCGGACTGCTGCGGCTGCGGCGTCGCACCGAGGCGGAGGTGGCGGAGGAGTCGGGCGTCCTCGGCGGCCTGCTCACGCATCGCCTGCTCGGAGACGCCCACGCCGGAGTGCGCGAGGAGGGTCAGCGTGGCGAGCACGGTGTCGTGCAGGAGCCGCGCACCCTGTCGTCGCTGCGCCTCGGTCTCGCTCGCCTGGCGTTCGGCGCGGTGCGCGGTACCGATGCTGTAGATCCGGCGGGCGACGCGCGGGATGCTCCGGGAGATCCAGATCGTCACGACGGCGATGAGCACCCACCCGAGCAGCGCGCCGGTGACCGGGGCGGCGAGGACGCTGCCGTTCGCCCAGACGATCGCGACGACGACGGCCGCCCCGGCGACGATGGTCAATCCGAGTCCCACGGGCTTCCCGCGCTGGGACATGAGCGGTGCGGAGATGCTGCCGGCGGCGAGGGGCACCACCGCGGAGGCGATGATCGGACGCGCCGTCTCGTCGACGCCGAGCAGCAGGAGTGCGAGCGCGCCGAGGCCCGAGGCGAGGATGAGCGCCGTCCACCACACCGAGCCGTTCCACCCGAAGACCAGGAAGCCGGCGATCATGATCGCGATGCAGGCGAGCCCGCCGAGCAGCGGGACGACCGGGACCGCGAGGGCACAGATCACCGCGACGACCGACACCAGGGCGCAGACGATGCCGACGACACGGGTCGTCGACCGGAGCAAGCGGTCGCGTTCCTGTGCGATGAAGTCCATCGGTGTCCTGGTCGTGGCGGTGTGGCTGAGGGAAAACCGAGCCTGGTTCAGGCTGGGCACCACGCCATCATTCCACGCGCGACACCCGTTGGGGGGTGTTCGGCGCGCCATCCCGTGTCGGATGGTTCCGCGATTGATATTGCAAGCGTTATGCGTCCAAGAGCCGCCGGAGGTGCGCCCCCACGGCCTCGTGCTCGATCAGGAACCCGTCGTGGCCGAACTCGCTCTCGATCACGGCCGCGCGGTCACCGTCGAGGGTGTCCGGCACGCCGGCCGCGATGCGGTGCTGGTCCTCGATCGGGAACAACCGGTCGCTCGACACCCCGACCACGAGCGTGCGGGCCGTCACCTGCGCGAGCGCCGCCGCGATGCCGCCCCGACCGGCTCCGACGTCGTGCGAGTCCATCGCGTGGGTGAGCGTGACGTAGGAGCTCGCGTCGAACCGACGGGTGAACTTGTTGCCGTGGAAGTCGAGGTAGCTCTCGACCGAGAAGCGGCCGTCGTCGCCGAGCGGTGAGACGTCGCTCTGCCACGAGCGGGCGAACCGGCCGTTCAGCTCGTCGGACGCCCGGTAGGTCATCAACGCCATCCGCCGAGCCAGCGCCAGCCCGCGGTGGGGGCCCTCGCCGGCGTCGGCCTCGTAGTAGTCGCCGCCCGCGAACGCCGGGTCCATCTGGATCGCAGCGCGCTGCAGCGAGTTCGCGGCGATCTGGTCGGCGGTGGTCTGCGCCGTGCTCGCCAGCACCGCGAGCCGGGACACCCGTGCAGGGTGGGTGACGGCGAACTCGAGCGCGTGCATGCCGCCCATCGACCCGCCGACGACGGCCGCGAAGACGTCGATGCCGAGCCGGTCGGCCAGCTGCGCCTGCACCGCCACCTGGTCGCGCACGGTGACGAACGGGAAGCGGGATCCCCACTCGAGGCCGTCCGGCGACACCGACGACGGCCCGGTCGTGCCCTGGCAGCCGCCGAGCATGTTCGGTGCGACGACGAACCACCGGTCGGTGTCGATCGCCCGGCCGGGTCCGACGACGTCGCCCCACCAGCCGGCGGTGCGGTGGCCGGGACCGGGTGCTCCGGCGACGTGCGAGTCGCCGGTCAGCGCGTGGAACACCAGGACCGCGTTGTTGCGGTCGGCGTTGAGCGTGCCCCAGGTCTCGTACGCCACGCGCACGGCGGGGATGCGTCCACCCCGCACCCACTGCTCACCGAGGGACGCGAAGTGCCGGGAGCCGGGGTGGTCGCCCGGGCGCCAGGCGCCGGTCACCGGGGGCTTGCCGAGCGTGCCGAGTTCGGTTCCGGGCACGAGGGTGGACGGCACGGAGTCCTCGGGGGTCGTCTGCCAGTCCATCGGGTCCAGTCTGCCGGGAGGCGCGGCGCGGGCCGCCAGTGTTACGTCACGTCCGGCGCGTCGCGGGTCCACTGCGGCGGGTCGCGGGTGCTCGCGGCTGCGTGCGTGCGTGCGGGCGGGTGCGGGTGCGTGCGCGCGGGTGCGGCTGCGTGCGCGCGCATGTTCCGACATTGCACTCGTCGTTCGACGCGTGGATCGTCGCACCATGCACACGCACCGGATGTGTGCGCAACCAACGACGTCCCACGAGTCGATCGACTCGTGGGACGTCGCATGGTGCACACGCATCGAGCGCGAGGGTCCGCGACAGCCGCCGCGCCCGGCGCCGGCCGCTACGCGCGCTGGCCCTCCTGCGCGACCGCACGGGCGGCGGCGAGCCCGGCCTCGAGGTCGGCCTTGAGGTCCTCGACGTTCTCGATCCCCACCGACAGCCGCACCAGCCCCGGCGTCACACCGGTCGTGAGCTGCTGCTCGGGCGTCAGCTGCGAGTGCGTGGTCGACGCCGGGTGGATGACGAGGGAGCGCACGTCGCCGATGTTCGCCAGGTGCGAGAACAGCTGCAGGTTGTCGACGAACGCCTTGCCGGCGGGCACGCCGCCCTTGAGCTCGAACGACAGCACGGCCCCGACGCCCCTCGGCGCGTAGCGGTTCGCCGCGGCGTACCAGGGGGAGGTCGGCAGCCCGGCGTAGGCGACGGTCGCGACGTCCGGGTGCCGATCGAGCCACTCGGCGATCTCCTGCGCGTTCGACACGTGCCGCTCGATGCGGAGCGACAGCGTCTCGATGCCCTGCAGCAGCGCGAACGCGGTGTCCGCCGAGTTCGACGCACCGAGGTCGCGGAGCAGCTGCACCCGGGCCTTGACGATGTAGGCGAGCTCGTTGCCGACGGCCTCGGCGAAGACCGCGCCGTGGTACGAAGGGTCCGGCGTGTTGAACTCGGGGAACTTGTCCGGGTGCTGCGACCACGCGAACTTCCCGGAGTCGACGATGATCCCGCCGATGACGGTGCCGTGCCCGCCGAGGAACTTCGTCGCCGAGTGCACGACGATGTCGGCACCGTGCTCGAACGGACGGATGAGGTAGGGCGTCGCGATCGTGTTGTCGACGATGAGCGGCACGCCGGACTCGTGGGCGACCTCGCTGACGCCGGTGATGTCGAGCACGTTGATCCTCGGGTTGCCGATCGTCTCGGCGAAGAACAGCTTCGTGTTCGGTCGAACCGCGCGGCGCCACTCGTCGAGGTCGTCCTGGTCCTCGACGAACGTGGTCTCGATGCCGAGCTTCGCGAGCGTGTACTTGAACAGGTTGTACGTGCCGCCGTAGATCGACGACGAGGACACGATGTGGTCGCCGGCGCCCGCGATGTTGAGCACCGCGTAGGTCTCCGCCGCCTGGCCGCTCGACACCAGGAGCGCCCCGGAGCCGCCCTCGAGCGCCGCGATCCGCTGCTCCACGACGTCGTTCGTCGGGTTCATGATGCGCGAGTAGATGTTGCCCGGCTTGGCCAGGGCGAAGAGGTCACGGGCTTCGTCGGAGTTCGCGAAGACGTACGAGGTCGTCTTGTAGATCGGCGTCGCGCGGGCCCCCGTGGTCGGGTCGGGCTGTGCGCCGGCGTGGATCTGCGTGGTCTCGAACCGCCACTGGGCGGCGTCGTTCTGGGTCATCTCGTGCTCCTGTCCGGTGGCGGTCGTCGGGTCGTCGGGTCGTCGGGTCGCCCAGCGCTCGGCCCAGGAGGCGCGGCGCGGCTGTGCGTCGCCCGTCACGGTACGCAGGTGGTCGCGTCGGCACCAGCGCGCCCGCCTCGGGACGTAACGACCGGGGCGGAGGCGACCCGCGCCTCCTGGCACGTCACTGGTCGCGGCGGAAGAGCCAGCGCACGTTCGGTTCGAGGAGCCAGCGCATCCCCCGACGGACGAACGGCTGGGCGAGGAACAGGCTCACCGCGCAGGCGATCGCCACCATGAGCAGCACGTACGGCCATGCCGAGTGCTGCCCGGCGAGCACCCCGGACTCGCGGATCGGGTAGAGCACGAACGTGTGCAGCAGGTACACGTACATCGTCGCCGCGCCGAACTGCGTGATCCAGACGTTCCGACGGGGCACGAGCAGCAGGAACGACGCGGTGAGCACGGTCGCCAGCAGCATCAGCCCGAAGCGGACCGCACCGGCCCACCAGGCGTCCTCGCCGAGGCCCGAGTACGAGTCGTCGTAGAAGAACCAGTGGTGCAGGTCGAACTGCTTGAACTGCGGGATCCAGATCGCACACGCCACCGCCCACGCCACGAACACGGCACCGGCCGCGATGCGCACCCGGACCACGACCCGCCGCGGAGCCTCGTACCAGCGGTCGAAGACGCCCCACTGCTTCACCTGCCAGCCGAGCAGGAAGAACGGCAGGAGGCTGATCGCCCGCGACAGCGAGAGCGTGGAGTCGACGTTGTCGAAGTAGCCGACGCCGATGCTGAACACGACGGCCCAGAACAGCGGCCACCGGAGCTGCGCGAGGTACGGGAGGATCAGCTTGAAGATCCCCAGCGCGAGCAGGAACCAGAGGGTCCAGGTCGGCTGCGTCGGGTTGAACTTCTTGCCGCCCTCGACCAGGGCCTGCACGACGGTCCAGATCGTCTGCATGATGATGTACGGCACGACGATGTCCGTGATCGTCCGGCGCATGCGCTTCGCGGTCGGGGTGTCGGCGGAGGAGAAGTACCCGCTGATGACACCGAACGCCGGCATGTGGAACGCGTAGATGAAGGTGTACAGCGCGAGGGCGTGCTCGCTCGCCGCCGTCTGGCGCTGGATCGCATGGCCGATCACCACGAGCGTGACCGCCAGGAACCGCGCCGTGTCCCACATCGGGATACGGCGCTTCGCACGTCCGGGCTCGAGCTGCGAGGCGGGCGCCGAGGGCGCGGGAGGGGCGGCGTCCGTCGTCATCGCCCGTCACGTTACCCGATCGTGACCTTGCCGGATCGGTACGGTTGGGACATCCCACCCCGTCCCTCTGGAGGAAGCACATGGCATCTCGTCGCGCAGTCGTCACCGGAGCGAGCTCGGGCATCGGAGCGGCGACCGTCCGACTGTTCCGCGCGCACGGGTGGGACGTGCTCGCCGTCGCCCGCCGTGCCTCGAAGCTGGAGGCGCTCGCCGGGTCGACCGGAGCCGACGTCCTCGTGGCGGACGTCACGAGCGCCTCCGACGTCGAGGCGCTGGCCGCCCGTGTCGACGAACTCGGGGGAGCGGACGTGCTCGTGAACAACGCCGGCGGCGCCTTCGGGTCCGCGTCGGTCGAGGAGTCGGACGTCGAGGACTGGCGCGCCATGTTCGAGGTGAACGTGATCGGCACGAAGCGGGTCGTCGCGGCGTTGCTCCCGCACCTCCGGCGGCGTGCGGCGGCCTCCGGGAGCGCCGACATCGTCACGGTGACGAGCACGGCCGGGCACGTCGCGTACGAGAACGGCGGCGGGTACAACGCCGCGAAGTTCGCCGAGCACGCCCTCGTGGCCGCCCTCCGGCTCGAGCTGAACGGGGAGCCGATCCGGGTCGTCGAGATCGCGCCGGGCCTCGTGAAGACCGACGAGTTCGCCCTGACACGGTTCCGTGGCGACGCGGAGAAGGCCGCGGCGGTCTACGACGACGTGCCGGAGCCGCTCGTGGCCGAGGACGTCGCCGAGGCGATCGTGCACGCGGTCGAGCTGCCGGCGCACGTGAACCTCGACCTCGTGACGATCCGCCCGGTGGCGCAGTCGGCCCAGCACAAGCTCGCGCGGGGGAAGCTGACCCCGCGGGTGTGATCCCCGCGGGTGCCGCGCACCCGACCCGCACGCGCCCGGGCCGCACGTGCGGGTCGCGGGCGCGGGGTCCGTGCCGGTACCGTTGTCGGATGCCGATCAGCAGCGAATCCGGGTCACCCGCCCAGGCTCCCTCGACCGTGACCGTGACGAGCGGGCCCGAGGTGCTCGGATGGCTCGAGTTCGGTGACGCAGCACGCCTGCTCGCCAAGGACGTCCTGTCCTCCGGCTTCGAACCCGAGGTCGTCGTCGCCGTGGCCCGCGGCGGGCTCATCATCGCCGGCGCGGTCGCCTACGCCCTCGGCACCAAGGAGTGCGGCTCGATCAACGTCGAGTTCTACACCGACGTCGAGCAGCGCCTCGAGGAGCCGGTCATCCTGTCGCCGGCGCTCGACGCCCCGAGCCTCGCCGGCAAGCGCGTCCTCGTCGTCGACGACGTGTCGGACTCCGGCCGGACCCTGCGCCTGGTGGTCGACATCATCCGGAACGCCGGCGCCGACGTCCGCAGCGCCTGCCTCTACTCGAAGCCCGGCACCGTGCTCGAGCCGGACCACGTCTGGCGTCGCGTCGACGGGTGGATCACCTTCCCGTGGAGCGCCCTCGCGCCGGTGACGGCCGAGTCGTGAGCATCCACCTCGTCGGCGGCGGACCCTTCGCCGCCTCGGACGCCGCCGCGCCCTTCGTCGCCGAGGCCACGGTCCGCTCCGCAGCCGTCGGCCGCACGGTCCCGCGCATCGCCCTGCTCTCCGTCGCCGGCGGGTCCGGTGCGAGCCCGTCCAGCACGGCCGACATCGCCGAGGTGCTCGCCGGTCCGCGCACGGCCGAGGTCCTCGTCACCGAGATCGCTGCCGGCCAGGTGTTCGACACCACGGTCCTGAGCGACGTCGACGCCCTCGTGGTCGGCGGCGGGGTCACGCCGGACTACCTCGACGCCGTCGCACCGCTCGTCGACCAGATCCGCTTGCTCGTCTCCGACGGCCTGCCCTACCTCGGCTACTCGGCCGGCGCTATGATCGCCGCCGATCGTGCCCTCGTCGGCGGCTGGCGCATCGGCGGCGTCGAGATCTGCCCCGAGGAAGCCTCCGAGGGCCTCGACGAGGTCGAACTCCGCGAGGGGCTCGGCCTGGTGGACCTGACGATCGACGTGCACGCCGTCCAGGCCGGCACGCTCGCCCGGCTCATCGCGAGCGCCGAGGCCGAGTTCGTCACCGCGGGCCTGGCGATCGACGAGGACACCACGCTGGTCGTGGGCGAGGGCGCGCTCGAGGTCCGCGGCACCGGCAGCGTCTGGCGCGTCGTCGCCGGCGAGGACTCGGTCGCCGTCGCCACGATGGGTGCCTAGCCCCGTGCAGGCCCGACCGCTCGCCGACCTCGTCGACCCCGGCTGGGCCGAGGCACTCGCCCCGGTCGAGGACGACGTCCACCGGATGGGCGACTGGCTCCGCGCCGAGACCGGTGCCGGTCGGCAGTACCTCCCTGCCGGCGAGCACGTCCTCCGGGCCTTCGCCGAGCCGTTCGACGACGTCCGGGTCCTCGTCGTCGGACAGGACCCGTACCCGACGCCCGGGCACCCGATCGGCCTGTCCTTCGCGGTCGACCCACACGTGCGACCCGTCCCGCGCAGCCTGGCGAACATCTACCGCGAGCTCGAGGCCGACCTCGGCGTGACGCCGCCGGCACACGGGGACCTGCGGGCGTGGTCGGCCCAGGGCGTCCTGCTGCTCAACCGCGTCCTGACCGTCGAGGCGGGAGCCGCCGGCAGCCACCGCGGGAAGGGCTGGGAGGCCGTCACCGACCAGGCCGTCTGTGCCCTCGTGGCCCGCGGGAAGCCCCTCGTCGCCGTGCTCTGGGGTGCGCAGGCGGCCTCGGTCCGGCCGCTCCTCGGGGACACCCCGGTCGTCGCGTCCGCCCACCCGAGCCCGCTCAGCGCCTCGCGCGGGTTCTTCGGCAGCCGCCCCTTCTCGCAGGTGAACGAGCTGCTCGTCGCCCAGGGCGCCGAACCGGTCGACTGGACCCTGCCCGCGGCATAGGCTCGGACCCGTGCTCGAGGAGGAATACCAGCGACGGCGGGTCCTGCCGCGACACCTGCGCGCCCCGGTCCCCGCCGAAGCCGCGTTCACCTACACGATCCGGGCTGCCGAGCCCAGCGACCTCCCCGACGTCCGCGAGATCCACACGCACTACGTCCGGAACTCCTCGGTGACCTTCGACCCGTCGGCGTTCACGTTCGCCGCGTGGAAGCGTCGGTACGACGAGATCCGTCGTCGGGGTCTGCCGTTCCTGGTCGCCGAGAACCCCTCCGGGCAGGTGCTCGGCTACGCGCTCGTCGACCCGTGGAACCCCCGCGACCGTTCGAACCGCGTCGTCGAGGACTCGATCTACCTCGGTGCCGCGTCCGGCGGGAAGGGGCTCGGGCGGGCCCTGATGGAGGCGCTGATCGACGAGTGCCGTTCGGCCGGCGTCCGCGAGGTCGTCGCCGTCATCGCCGACCGCCAGGCCGAGGCGTCGATCCGGCTCCACGAGCGGCTCGGCTTCGAGGAGGTCGGCCGCATGGGGAAGGTCGGCTACAAGTACGACCGGTGGCTCGGCACGGTGACGATGCGGCTGCGCCTGCGCGGGCCGCGCCTCTTCGCGCGCGGGTAGCGCGCGCGGCCGACGTCGAGGTCGCGCGATCGGCCGCTTCCGGCGTGCGCGCGCGGCGTGTTGCGCGACTTCGGCTGAGAGCGTGCGGCGTGTCCTGCGACCTGGCCACGTTCGGACTGGAGGCGCGGGTCAGCCCCGCACCGCGCCTCCAGTCCGTCCGTCGGTCGCGTCCCGGGCGCGCGAGGTCGCGCGATCTGCCGCTCCCGTCGCGCGCACACGGCGCCACCCGGGCACGCGAGGTCGCGTGATCGGCCGCTCCCGTCGCGCGCGTGCGGCGTGTCGTGCGACCTCGGCGACCCGCACGCGGCGTGTTGCGCGAACCCGGCGACCCCGGCAACCCAGGCGACCCCGCGCCCTCGGGTCAGGACGTCGGCGCCTCCGCGATGAACTCGTCCCGCGTCACCCGCACCAGCTCGCGCGCCGCAGCCGACGCGGCCCCGCCGTCGCCCGCGACGAGCGCCAGCCCGACGGCCTCGTGCCGTGTCGCCGCATCGCGGGTCCAGCGTGTGATGGTGTCCCGCGACTCCGAGGTGCGGGTCCGCAGCAGCGCCTCGACGGTCCCGGCGAAGTGTGCGAAGACGGCGTTGCCGGAACCGGTCAGGAGCGCTCGGTGGAAGCGGACGTCGGCCTCGAGGTAGGCGCGGCTGTCCTCCCGACCGCAGGCGTCGATCATGTCGGTCGCGGCGGCGAGTACCGCTGCGGCACCCGGGGTCCCCGCGGTGAGCGATGCGGCGACCGGCTCGACGCCGAGGCGCAGCTCGAGCAGTTCCCGCTGCTGGGCGAAGTACCAGGGCGAGGCGCCGCGCCACCGGATCACGGTCGGCGCGAGCAGCTCCCACGACACGATGTCGAGCACCAGCGTGCCGACGCGCTGGCGGGGTTCGACGAGCCCGAGCGACTGCAGGACGCGCAGCGCCTCGCGGACGACCGACCTCGACACGCCGAACTCCGCCGCGACGGCCTCGGGCCGGACGACGGTGCCCGGGGCGAGCACGCCGTCGACGATCCGCTGCCCGAGCGTCTCGAGCACCTGGGCGTGCAGTCCGCGGCCGGTCGCCATCGTTCCTCCGTGCAGTACGCGGCACGCACGGCGCGTGACACGGTGTCCATCGAATCGGCAGACTGCCCCGGAGGGCGGATGCCGCGCGGTGGATCGTCGTATAGTCTGATTAATCAGATTATTGACGGTCGACGCGCAGCACGCCAGACCGTCCTCGACACGAAGGCGACGGAGCCGCGCGGCAGCGGCTCCAGGAAGGGGCACCGATGCCTCACGCTCTCCCGGCCGATCCGGCCACGGTCCACGCGGCCGCGGCCCACGCGGTCACCGTCCTGGCGGCGGAACCAGCCGGCACCGAAGCCGTCGACCCGTCGGGGCCGGTCGCGCAACTGATCATCGCGGCGATCATCGGCATCGTCGTGATCATCGCCCTCATCACCTGGCTGAAGGTGCACCCGTTCATCGCGCTCACGATCGGGGCGCTCGGCGTCGGGATCGGCGCGGGCCTCGCTCCGGACAAGGCGGTGACGAGCTTCGGCAACGGCTTCGGTGCGACGATGACGAGCGTCGGCATCCTCGTCGGCCTCGGCTCGATGTTCGGCAAGATGCTCGTCGACTCCGGTGCGGCCGACCGTGTGGTCGACACCCTCGTGCGGAGGTCGTCGAAGGCGGCGCTGCCGTGGACGATGGCCCTGATCGGCGCACTCATCGGCCTGCCGATGTTCTTCGAGGTCGGTCTCGTCCTGCTCATCCCGATCATCGTCCTGGTGGCGAAGCGCAGCTCCGTCCCGATCATGAAGATCGCCGTGCCCGCCCTCGTCGGCCTCTCCACGATGCACGCGTTCGTGCCGCCGCACCCCGGCCCGCTCGTCGCCATCTCGACGGTCGGTGCGAACCTCGGCACGACGCTCGCGTTCGGCATCGTGCTCGCGATCCCCGTCATCGTCCTCGCCGGCCCGGTGTTCGCCCGCTTCGCGGCGCGCTGGGTCGACATCCCCGCGCCCGACATGTTCGGGTCGCGCGGTTCCGACGCGGGTCCCGTCGGCGACGACCCGGCACACGCGGGTCGGGAGGCGCGGCGCGGCCCCGCCACGCAGGACACCGCATCCCTGCCCCACGGCAAGAGCGACTTCACCCGCGTCATCAGCGAGCCGCGCAGCCCGTCCTTCACGGTCGCGCTCGTCGGCATCCTGCTGCCCGTCGTCCTGATGCTCGCGCAGGCCATCCGCGAGGCCACCGTCCCGGACGCCTCGGGCTCGTGGGTCAGCCTGCTCGACTTCCTCGGGTCGCCGATGATCGCGATCGGCATCGCCGCCGTCTACGCGATGATCTTCTTCGCCATCGGAGGCGGCATGGACCGTTCCGCCGTGTCGAAGTCCCTCGAGAGCGCCCTGCCGCCGGTCGCGGGCGTCCTGCTCATCGTCGGTGCCGGCGGTGGCTTCAAGCAGGTGCTCATCGACACCGGGATCGGCGGGGTGATCGCCGACGCCGTGAAGGACTCCGGCATCTCGGTACTGCTCGTCGCCTGGGTGGTGTCCGCCCTCGTGCGCGTCGCCACCGGGTCGGCCACGGTCGCCACCGTCACGGCCGCGGGCATCATGGCGCCGATCGCGCACGACCTGTCCTCGCCGATGACCTCGCTGCTCGTGCTCGCGATCGGCGCCGGGTCGGTCTTCCTGTCGCACGTGAACGACGCCGGGTTCTGGCTCGTGAAGGGGTACCTCAACACCACGGTGGGGCAGACCTTCAAGACGTGGACGATGCTCGAGTGCCTCATCTCGGTGTTCGGCCTCGCCGGGGTCATGCTGGCGGGGGTGTTCATCCATTGAGTGACGACACCGCACTCGACTCCCGCGTCCTCGTCGTGATGGGGGTTTCCGGATCGGGCAAGTCGACCGTCGCCGCGATGGTCGCCGAGCAGCTCGGGTGGGACTTCGCCGAGGGCGACGCCATGCACCCGCAGGCGAACGTCGACAAGATGCACGCCGGCACCCCGCTGACCGACGAGGACCGCTGGCCCTGGCTCGACGTGATCGCGGCGTGGATCCGGTCGCACCTCGACGGTGGCACCCCCGGCGTGGTGACCTGCTCGGCGCTGAAGCGCTCCTACCGCGACGTCCTCCGGGCTCCCGGTGTGGTGTTCGTGCACGTCGCCGGCGACGGGTCCCTCATCGAGGACCGGATGTCGAAGCGCTCCGGGCACTTCATGCCGACCTCGCTCCTGCAGTCCCAGCTCGCCACCCTCGAGCCGCCGCAGGACGACGAGGCCCACATCACCGTCGCGGCGGACCGGACCCCGCAGGAGGAGAGCGCCGAGGTCATCGAGCGGCTGGCGCCCCGCCGCTGACCATCGCGGCCGCGGCGGCGGCGAGCTGACGGTTCGACGTCGCCGCGGTCCCGTCCTCGAGCACGGACGTGTCCTCGAGGCCGGTGCGGATCGCGTGCCCGCGGGCGAGGGCACGTCGGCTGACCTGCCATGATGCAGCGCCGATGCCGTGGTGGAGCTGGGGGAGCGTGACACCGGCGGCGTCGAGCATCGACTCCAGCTCGGCGTCGAGCGCGAGGGCGTCGTCGACGTCCTCCACGAGGGGCTCGACGACCACCCGGACGAACCGCTCGTGGCGACCGGCCCGGACGAACCGATCGGCGTCGGAGACACTGAGCAGGCACGCCTCGATGCCGACGCCGCGCCGCGCGAGCACCTCGCTGACGTCGTCGATGCCCGCTTCGCCCTGGTTCGCCGCGACGAGGTCGGGCAGTTCGGTCCACGACGACACGAGGTCGAGGCGTTCCCGTGGGTCCGGCACGATCGCCGCGAACGTCGTGACGTTGACCGGGATGCCCGGACACGTCGCCCGCACCGCGCGCAGCATCCTGCCGACCGGACCGGCGGCGAGCGACTCGTCCCCGTCGTCGTCGAACGCGTGCAGGTGCAGCAGGGTGGCGCCGGCGGCGACGCAGGCCGCGGCGTCCCGGGCGATCTCGTCGGCGGTCCGGGGCATCGCCGGGTGGGTGGTGTCCCCGTTCAGCGCGAGTTGCAGGTCGACCATGGTCCGAGCCTACGGATCACGGTGGAGGCCGGGCGGGTCAGGCCTCGGTGACGCGGCCCGCCTCGACGCGCCACTGCCGGTCGAGGCGGACGGTCTCGAGCATGCGGCGGTCGTGCGTGACGAGGAGCAGGGTGCCGTCGTACGAGTCGAGGGCCTGTTCGAGCTGCTCGATCGCGGCGAGGTCGAGGTGGTTCGTGGGCTCGTCGAGCACGAGCACGTTCACCCCGCGGGCCTGCAGGAGCGCGAGGCCGGCGCGTGTCCGCTCACCGGGGGAGAGCGCGTTCGCCGGACGGCCGACGTGGTCCGCCTTCAGCCCGAACTTCGCGAGCAGGGTCCGGACGTCGGCCGTCGTGTACTCGGGCACGATCGCCTCGAACGCGTCGGCCAGCGGCTGGTCACCCGTGAAGGCTGCGCGTGCCTGGTCGATCTCGCCGACCGCGACGCTGGACCCGAGCGACGCCGTGCCCGTCGTCGGCGCCTGCTTGCCGAGCAGCGCCCGGAGGAGCGTGGACTTGCCGGCACCGTTCGGACCCGTGATGCCGATGCGGTCACCGCCGTCGACCTGCAGGGAGACCGGCCCGAGCGTGAAGTCGCCCTGGGTGAACGTCGCGTCGGACAGGGTCGCGACGACCGCCGAGGACCGGGGCGCGCTGCCGATCGTGAACTCGAGCTGCCACTCCTTGCGCGGCTCCTCGACCTCGTCCAGCCGGGCGATGCGGGACTCCATCTGCCGGACCTTCTGCGCCTGCTTCTCACTCGACTCGGAGGCGGCACGACGGCGGATCTTGTCGTTGTCGGGACTCTTCCGCATCGCGTTCCGGACGCCCTGGCTCGACCACTCGCGCTGGGTCCGGGCACGGGACACGAGGTCCGCCTTGGTGGACGCGTACTCCTCGTAGGCGTCGCGCTTGTGCTGCCGGGCGATCTCGCGCTCCTCGAGGTAGGAGTCGTACCCGCCGCCGAAGAGCCGGTTGGTGGCCTGCGCGAGGTCGAGCTCGAGGACGGCGGTCACCGAGCGCGCCAGGAACTCGCGGTCGTGGCTGACGAGCACGACACCGCCGCGGAGGCCCCGGACGAAGCCCTCCAACCGGTCGAGGCCGTCCAGGTCGAGATCGTTCGTCGGCTCGTCGAGCAGCACGATGTCGAACCGCGAGAGCAGCAGTGCGGCGAGCCCGACGCGGGCCGCCTGCCCGCCGGACAACGCGGTCATGAGCGACTCCGGCCCGACGCCGTCCTCCTCCGACCCGACGGCCAGGCCGAGGTCGGCGAGCACGACGGGGATGCGGTCGTCGAGGTCGGCCGCGCCTGCCGCGAGCCAGCGGTCGAGCGCCGCCGAGTAGGCGTCCGCCGCGGCGTCACCGGCGTCGGGGTCGCCGAGCGCAGCGGCTGCGGCGTCCATCGTCGCGGTGGCCTCGGCGCACCCGGTCCGCCGGGCGATGTACGCGGCGACGGTCTCACCCGCGAGGCGTTCGTGCTCCTGCGGCAGGAAGCCGACGAACGCGTCCGTCGGTGCGAGCGACACGGTGCCGGCCAGCGGCTCGTCCACCCCGGCGAGGAGTCGGAGCAGGGTCGACTTGCCGGCGCCGTTCACCCCCACGACGCCGATGACGTCCCCCGGGGCGACGGTGAGGTCGAGGGAGTCGAAGAGCGTGCGTGCGGCGTACCCGCCGGAGAGTCCCTTGGCGACGAGCGTGGCGGTCATGCCCCAATCGTCCCATCCCCGCGGCGGACCATCGACCGGAGCGGGGCCGGGTCAGCGGTGTCGCGTCAGTCGAGCGTGATCGTCCGACCGAACCGACGGGTGACCGGCGGGGCGGCGACGACGGCGGCGAGGGCGTTCGCCGCGCCCTCGGGCGTGCCGCGCCAGGCGACGTAGGCGTCGTGGGCCTCAGGCGTCGTCCAGCGCTCGACGACGACGACCCGTGACGGGTCGGTGTCGTCGACGAGGACCTCGAGCGACTCGTTGCCGGCGAACGCGCCGGTCTGGGCGAGGGTCTCGCGGATCGCGGCCTCGGTGGTCTCGGTGGGGAGGTCGCTCCGGAGCTGGACCTCGAGCAGGACGGTCATCGACATGGTGCACCTTTCGTCGTCGTTGCCGGATGCAACCGCACCCGGCAGCGGGGTGTTCCGGACTCGCCGTCGACCGGTGCGGCGGGGTGGAACCGATCCGGTCGTCCCGGACACTGCAGGGTATGGACAGCGGGGACTGGGCGATGGCGCTCGAGGGTGACGGCGAGGCGTTCGGGCGGGTGTTCGACCGGCACCGCCACCGGGTGCAGCGACACTGCATGCGGCTCGTGCCGGTCGACACGGACGCGGCCGACTCGGTCGCGATCGTGTTCCTCGAGGCCTGGCGGAACCGGGCTCGGGTCCGGCTGGTCGACGGGTCACTCCTGCCGTGGCTGCTCGTCACGGCCACCAACGTCGCCCGCAACCAGACCCGCGCGGCCCGGCGGTACCGGGCCGCGCTCGACCGGTTGCCACCACCCGAACCCGTCCCCGACCACGCGGACCGGGACGATGACGGGGACGCCGTCCGGGCGCTCCGGCAGCTCGGGCACCGCGACCAGGAGATCATCACGCTGTCGGTCCTCGAGGGCTACAGCGAGCGGGAGATCGCCGGTGCACTCGGCATCGCGCCGGGAACGGTGAAGTCGCGCCTCTCCCGCGCACGGACCCGGCTCGCCGCGGCACTCACCGCGAGCGGGCCCACGACACAGCCGGCCGTCGAACGGAACGGAGCACGATCATGAGCACCTCCACGAACAGGGACACCGACGACCGCGACCGGGCACTGCGGGCATTGCTCGTCGACACGGTCGAGCACACACCTCGGCGGCGTCGACGGTGGCGGGCGGCGACGATCGCGGGAGCGGTGGTGTGCGTCCTCGGTGGCGCCGCCGCCGGTGGTGCGATCACCGCGGCGGCGAGTCCGGACCCGGCCGCCCTCGAGGCGCAGAGCCAGGCCGCGACGGTCGTCGGCGGGTCGGGCGCGACGTACCTGCGGGTCGTCGGCAGCCCGGTCGGGCGGGTCGGGTCGTCGAACGAGACGATCTCGGTCGGACGCGCTCCCGCCCGTGCCGACACGTTCACCTGGGTCGCCACGTGTCGCACCGGGAGCGGCGAGATCACCGAGCGCGGGTCCGGGGTCGACGGGGGCAGAGCGTCGTGCGCCGCCGGGTCGCACGTCACGGGCTCGTACGCGGCGTCGGAGATCGCCGGGCACCGGATCCGGCTCAGCGTGGACGGGGACCTGGGGTGGACGCTGTCGTACGGCTGGCTGCGCACACCCCCGATGCCCGCGGCGAGCGCGGCGCAGGACCAGGCGACCGAGGACGGCGTCGTCACCCGGAGCGAGTACCTCGCGGCCTTCGACCGACTGCAGGGGTGCATGACCGCACGGGGGGAGTCGCTGGGCCGGATCCCGAGGTCGTCGTTGTTCGTGGCGCCGACGGCCCACGACGCCTACGTGCTCGACTGGTGCAGCGCATCGGAGTGGTCCGCGGTCGACACGCTCTGGCAGAACGAGCACCCCGCCCCGTCGTCGGACGACGACTCGTGGGGATGGCAGCCGTACGACCCCGCGTCCGATCCGCGCTACGCCGGCTGAGTCAGTCGAGCACGCGGAAGCGGATCGCGTCGCCCGGTCGGAGCTGGGCGGCGCGGTCGCCCGACGCGGGGGTGAGCACCGCGACGACGGGGTAGCCGCCCGTGACGGGGTGGTCGGCGAGGAACAGGACGGGGTGGCCCGCCGGCGGGACCTGCAGCGACCCGGTCTCGACGCCCTCGCTCGGCAGCTCGCGGGTCACGACGCGGACGAGTGGCCGGGCAGCGGTGGTCCGCACGCCGACCCGGTCGCTGTCGGGGGTGACGTGGTGGACCTGGCCGGCCAGGACCGTCCGCCACTCCGGGGTGAACCAGTCGTCGCGGGGTCCGGCGGTGACGTCGAGCACGACCGCCTCGCCCGGTGGTGACCAGCGCGGCGGGGCGACGGCGTCGACGAGCGGCCAGGCATCCGCGGCGTCCCCGATCGGCAGGACGTCCCCGACCGTGACGGGAGGCGGACCGAGGCGCGCGAGGGAGTCCCACGAGCGGCTGCCGAGCACGGGTTCGACGGCGAGGCCTCCGCGGACCGCGAGGTACGTGCGGAGCCCCGCGGTGGCCGTCCCGACCCGGAGCACGTCACCCGGTGCGAGCGTGACGACCTCGAAGCAAGCCCCGCCGCGGACCCGGCCGTCCGCGGACTCGACCGTCACCGGGCAGGGTGCGCCCGTCAGGGACGCGACCACGTGCGCGTCCGAGCGGAGTGTGACGGAGCCGAGCAGCGCCTCCAGGACCGCCGCGTCGGGACGGTTGCCGACCAGCCGGTTGGCGAGTGCCGCGGCCCCGCTGTCGGCCGCACCCCCGGCGCCGAGGCCCGTGTCGCTGAACCCGGGCCGGCCGAGGTCCTGCGTCGACGTGCCGGGGCCGACCTGCAGGACGGTGAGGGTGCTCATGCGCGGCCGGCGTCGACGAACCGGATCCGGGTGCCGGCCGGCGCGAGCGCGGGCGGGTCGCGGTCGAGCGACCACATCGCCACGTCGGTGCGGCCGATGAGCTGCCAGCCGCCGGGGGACGCGCGCGGGTACACGGCGCTGAACTCGCCAGCGAGGGCGACGCTGCCGGCGGGCACGGACGTGCGGGCGCTGGTGCGTCGGGGCAGGTCGAGCGACGGGGCGGAGCCGGTGAGGTAGCTGAAGCCGGGTGCGAAGCCGCAGAACGCGCTCGTCCAGGTCTGGCCGGTGTGCCAGGCGACGAGCTGGGCGGCTGTGGTGCCGACCAGTGCGGCGACGGTGTCGAGGTCCTCGCCGTCGTAGGTGACGGGGATCGTGGTCACCTCGCCGACGTCGACTCCGGTGGGCACGACGGGTTCGACGGCCTGGAGGCGCGGTGCGAGTCGCGTGGGATCGGTGCGTTCCGGGTCGAAGCGGACGAGCAGCGTGCGGGCTCCGGACACGAGTTCGGTCACGCCCGGCACGGGTTCGGCCTCGAGTCCGGCGCGGAACGCGGTGACCTCGGCGAGCGTGCCGAAGGTCACGAGCACCGCACTGGTACCCGCACGACGCGCGTCGAGGGCGGGTCCGACGTGCTCGGCCGGCGCGCTCACGGTGTGGGGGCGAACGGGGTGGTCGCGACCCCGTGCCGGTCGAGGAGCGTGCGGATCGCCCGGGCCATCGCGACGGCGTCGGGGGAGTCGCCGTGCACGCACACCGAGTCCGCCCGGACCGGGACGACCGAGCCGTCCACCGCGGTCACGATGCCGTCGGTGACCATCCGGAGGACCCGGTCGGCGACCGATGCCGGGTCGTGCAGGACGGCGCCCGGACGGCTGCGCGGGACGAGGGACCCGTCGGGTTCGTACGCCCGGTCGGCGAAGACCTCGGACACGGCGCGGAGCCCGTGGGCGGTCGCTGCGCGGAGGAGCTCCGAGTCCGGCAGCGCGAGGACCGCGAGGGACGGGTCCACGTCGGCCGTGGCACGGACGACGACCTCGGCCTGGACCGGGTCGGCGCAGGCCGTGTTGTACAGGGCGCCGTGGGGCTTCACGTACGTCACCGCGGTGCTGGCGACCCGGGCCGTGGCGAGCAGGGCGCCGAGCTGGTGGACGACGTCGGCGTAGAGCGCCTCGGGTGTGACGTCGACCGCGCGACGACCGAACCCGACGAGGTCGCGGTAGGCGACGTGCGCCCCGACCGCGACGCCCCGCTCGGCGGCGAGGCGGCAGGTGTCGAGCATGATCGCGGGGTCGCCGGCGTGGAACCCGCAGGCGACGTTCGCCGAGGAGACGACGTCGAGCATCGCCCGGTCGTCGCCCATCGTCCAGGCGCCGAAGCCCTCACCGAGGTCGCTGTTGAGGTCGATCGTCGTCACGCTGTCAACCTACCGGCGGGGTCCGTCACGAACGGTGGACCACCACCGGGCAGGACGCGTGCTGTGCGCACTCCTGGGTGACCGAGCCGACGAGCAGCCCGCGGAACCCGCCGAGGCCACGACTGCCGAGCACGAGGAGTGCGGCGTCGCGGCTCGCGTCGAGCAGGACCTCGGCGGGGCGGCCCTCGACGAGGTCGGACGTGACGTCGACGTCGTCGTCGATGAGGTCCTCGGCGGTCTCGAGCGCGGGGGAGGCGGTCGCGAGGGCGTCCTGCTCGGGGGACCAGTGGTCGAACGGGGGTTCGTCGCGGTTGAGGGCCTCCGGCCACTGCCACGTCGTGATCGTCCGGACGGGGAGCCCGAGGCCGCGGGCGAGGGTGATCGCGAACCGCAGGGCGCGCCCGGACTCGGGGGAGCCGTCGACGCCCACCACGACGGCCCCACCGGCACCGGACGCACCGCTGCCGTCCGTCCCGGTCGCCGCTCGCCCCCGGTCCACGAGCACGGGGCACGTCGCGTGCTGGATGCAGGCAGCGCTCACCGAACCGAGCAGCAACCCCCGGAACCCACCGCGTCCGCGGCTGCCGACGACGAGCAGCCCGGCGTCGGACGCGGCGTCGAGGAGCACCTCCGGCGTACCGCCCTCCGCCGAGCGGGTCGTGACCTCGACGGGGAGCGGGCCGTGTCGCTCGACGAGGTCGACGGCCTGCTGCCGGATCTCCTCGGCGTCGTGCAGCGGTGACCAGCTGTTCGCGACCGGCAGGGTGCTCCAGGTGATCGGCCACCGCCAGGACGTCACGACCTCGACCGGGCTGCCGAGTCGTGCGGCGAGGCCGAGGCTGCGCTCGAGCGCGGCGTCGGCCGGCTCCGATCCGTCGTACCCGACGACGATGCGTCCGATGGCTGCTGTGCTCATGTGCCCGTGCTCCCTGTGTTCCCGGTGTTCCGTGCGTTCTCGGTGATCCTCGTGCCGGGGGTCTTCCCCCACGTGGTGGCGATGACGAGCTGGACGACGCCGGAGACGATGAGGACGCCGCCGACCACCGCGACGACGAACACCGCGCCGAGTGCCGGCAGCGTGATGAGGACGAGTCCGCTCACGAAGCTCAGTGCGGCCGCGACGACCGTGAGCGCTCGGTGGCCGGTGTCCGGCGCGTAGAGCAGGGTGATGCCCTCGAGCAGCCACGCGAACCCGATGGCGAAGGCCAGCCACCGAGCGCCGACGGGCGGGTGCACGATGGCTAAGACCCCCGCGACGACGACGAGCGCGCCGACGACGACGAGTGCGACGCGTCGCCAGACCGGCGCCCCGCCCGGGACGGCGCGCACGAGGAGCGTGCCCCCGGCGACGACGAAGTAGATGCCGAACACCCAGACCACGGCGACGAGCGTCGCGTGCGGGAGCAGCAAGGCCGCGATCCCCGCTGCGAGCGCGACGGCGCCGAGGACCGCGACGGCCGTCCGCAACCGTCGATGCGGAGCACGGTTCCCTGACATGGTGTCCACGGCGACCACCGACCTTCCCTGCAAGGTGCTTCCTGGCCTACACCCCTCGACGGTGTGCCGGTCCGGGAACCGGCGACCGCGATCCGTCCCGGTACGGTCGAGGGCATGACCGACGACCACGACTGCGACTTCTGCGCCGCCCTCGCGGCCGACTCCTTCGAGGTCGTCGTCCGCGGCGAGCTCGTCGTCGCGGTCCTCGACCGGCACCCGATCAACCCGGGGCACCTGCTCGTGCTGCCGCTCCGGCACGCGACCGACCTCGCCGCGCTCGACACCTGCGAGGTCACCGAGCTCGCCCTCGTCGCCCAGCGCGCCGACCGTGCACTGCGCCAGGTGCTCGGCGCGGCCGTCGAGGGGACGAACCTGGTGATGTCGAACGGCTCCGCGGCCGACCAGGGCGTCCCCCACGCACACCTGCACGTCATCCCGCGCGCCTCCGGGGACGGGTACGAGTTCCGCGAGGACACGAGTCGGTACCCGGTGGCGCCGCTCGACCCCGCCGACCGCGCGGCGATCGCGGCGCACATGCGCGACGGCTGAGTCGCACGCGGCGGCCCCGTATCCTGCGACGGTGGAAACGACACAGCCGTCCGGCACGACCAAGCGTCGCGTGGAACTCGAGATCACCCGCCCGATGCTCACCTGGTTCGCCCGACCGACTGTGACGATCGACGGCGTCGGGCACCCGGCGCAGTGGGGGACCGGCACGTGGGCGGTCCCGGACGACGGCGGCACGGAGATCGGCGTCTACCTCTACAACCGCGTGTGGCGCTTCGGCGCAGCCACCAGGACGGTGACCGCGACCGACGTGTCGCTCGTGTACCGCGCCGGACCGCTGCCGGTCGGCGCCGGTCGGATGGCCCCCGCCTGAGCATGGCGGGCATCACCTACCCGAGGCCGCTGGTCGCCGGCGGGCACGTCGAGGTCCCCGCGCCGTCGATGGGCGTCCCCGAGCACCTGCGCGGCCGACTGCAGGACGGTGCGGACGCCCTGACGGCTCGCGGACTCAGCGTGCACGTGCGGCCGCACGCCACCACCCCGGGGCTCGTCCCGGCCAGCGTCACCGAACGCGTCGCCGACCTGCACGACGCGTTCCGGAGCGCCGACGTCGTCCTCCCGCCGTGGGGCGGTGAACTCGCGATCGAACTCGTCGGGTCGGTCGACTGGCACGCCCTCGCCTTCTCCCGCGCCTGGTTCGCCGGCTGGTCGGACATCTCGACCCTGCTCCTCCCGCTCACGACGATGACGGGCCTCGCGACCCTGCACGGTGCGAACCTGATGGACGAGCCGTACGAGCTCCCCGCCGAGTTCGCCCGGTGGACCGACGTCGCAGCGCTCCCACCGGGCGGCACGGTCGCCCAACGCAGTGCCCCGCGTCGTCGCAGCCGCCCGTGGGGCGCCTGGGCCGACGAGGTCCTCGACCGCGACGGCGCCTACGACACCCCGACCCGCTGGCGCGCCCTCGACGGCGCGTCCCAGGTCGCGATCCGCGGACGCCTCATCGGCGGGTGCCTCGAGACCGTGTCACTACTCGCCGGAACCTCCTACGGCGACGTCTCCGGCTTCGCCCGGCGGCACGCGCCGGAGGGAACGATCGTGTACCTCGAGGTCGCGGAGTCGAACGCGGTCACCGCGCTCCGGATGCTCACGTCGCTGCGGCTCGCCGGCTGGTTCGACGACGCGAACGGCGTCCTCATCGGGCGCACCGAGGGAGCGGCGGTTCCCCAGCTGGACCAGGACGAGGCCGTCCGGCACGCACTCGGCGACCTCGGCATCCCCGTGGTGCTCGACTTCGACACCGGCCACCAGCCGCCGCAGATGCCGCTGGTGAACGGCGCGCTCGCCGACGTCGTGCTCGACGGACCGGTCGGCAGCATCACCCAGCGGCTGGTCTGACGGACGGGAGGCGCGGTGCGGGCCCGACCCGCGCCTCCCGTCCGTCGGTGCGCACGCCGACCGGACGACCGGAGCGCCGTGCGCTCCGCGACCCTCGACCGGTAGCACGCCCGGAGGTAGGCTGACGTCGGCTCCGGTGGCCAGCCCCTGCATCCGGTGAACACCGACGAACGATCCTCTTCCGGTCGATCTCGATCCTTCCGCGATCCCTGGCAACGCAGGAACCAGGCCCCATCGCGCGATTGGAACATCGTGATCACGATCGAAGAAGCCAAGCGACTCGCCCGCGAGCTCAGCACCGGTACTGACATCCCGCACTCGAAGGTGCTCGAAGCAGCCGCCCACGCAGCAGGCCTCCGTGACTGGAACACACTGGCCGCGTTGCACCACCGGCAGGACCCGGAGAAGCGCAGCGCGCCGAGGGTCATCCCGGTGTTGCGGGTGTTCGACCACGCGGTCGCCCGAGCCTTCTACTGCGACTACCTCGGGTTCGAGTGGGAATGGCAACACCGGTTCGAACCGGACCTGCCCGTGTACGCGCAGGTGTCGCTCGACGGCAAGGTGCTGCACCTGACCGAGCACCACGGTGACGCCACACCGGGAGGGGCCGTCATGCTCGTCGTGGACGACGTCGCCGCCTACCGGGACGTCCTGCTCGCGCAGCGGCACCCGCGATCCCGGCCCGGCCTGGACTCCAACGATTGGGGACGGACGATGCTCGTCATCGACCCGTTCGGCAACCGGCTCCAGTTCTGGGAACCGAACGCGTCGTCGCGGAGCTGAGCTGGACCAGGACGAGGCCGTGCTCGACGGACCGGTCGGCAGCATCACCCAGCGGCTGGTCTGACGGACGGGAGGTGCGGTGCGGGCCCGACCCGCGCCTCCCGTCCGACGGTGCGCACGTCCTCACCGCGGGCGCGGCTCGAGCGTCACCCACTCCTCGTCGCGGACGTAGCCGAGGGCGGCGTTCGCCGCCGTGATCGCGGTGTTCTCCGCGGAACCGCCGGTGCGGAACCGGGTGGTGCCCGCGTCCGCCAACGCGAGCACCGACGCAGCCTTGACCGCCTGTCCGAGCCCGCGGCCGCGTAGTCCGGGGTGCACGACCGTGAAGTGGGTCTCGGCGTGGGGCCCGTCCGTGTCGACGAACGTCATCGCGACGAGTTCGCCGTCCGGCGTGACCGTGCCGAACGCGGGCCTCGACGTCGTCGGGGTCGCTGCCCCGCGGTCGAGCGGCTCGTGCTGGGTCGCGACTCCGCCGGGGTAGTCGTGGGCCGTCAGCGCGTCGAGCCGCAGGACCGCGTCGACGTCGTCATGACCGAGCGGCCGCGTCGCACCGATGTCGGCGGTGCGGTCCACGAGCGACTGCAGCTGCTGCCGGTCGATCCGGTCGGCGTCGAGCTGGGCGCCGAACGACCGGGCGGTGACGCTCCACCCCTGCGCTTCGAGTTCCGCGACCTCGGGCACGTCCGCTGGCAACACTCTCGTTTCCCCCACGGCTCCGATCCTCGCACGGCCGCTCCGGTAGCGTGCTGCGGGTGGAGTCGCTGAACCTGCCCGTCGTCTCGTGCAGCCTCGATCCCGCGAGCGTCAGCCGCCGTCTTGCCGACCGTGCCGCAGAGCGCCTCCGGAGCGCAGGACACCGGGGCGGTGTCATCGACCTCGTCGATGCCGGGCTCGGAGCGTTCGACAACGACCGAGTGTTCGGCACACGAGCGTTCGAGGAGCTGCACCGGGCGATCAGCGATGCGGACGGCATCGTCCTGGCGTTCCCGATCTACAACTGGGCGCCCTCGTCGACGGTGAAGGCGCTCGTGGAAGCCACCGGCGCGACGGGCAACGGACGGCGCGCGGCCTGGTTCGACAAGGTCGTCACCTTCGTCTGCGCAGCGGGTCTCCCGCACAGCACGATGGCGACCGGGGCGCTCGCGCAGTCCCTGATGCTCGACTTCAAGTGCGTCGTCAACCCGTACACCGCGTACTTCTCGGAGCGCGACTGGGAGGGCGAGCAGCTGCGCCCGGACCGGTCCGAGCGGATGGACAAGACCATGGACGTGCACGTCGAGCTCGCGCACCTGTTGCAGGGCCGGACGTACTCGTCGGACTGGGAGATCTGACGGCGCCGAGTGCCGGTCGCCGGCCTGGGCGTGTTGACTCCGAGCGGCCCCCGTTCACGGTGCTGTGCGGACGGTCGAGCGCCGCTAGTGTTCGGGGACATCGACGTGAGGGAGGGCGCGCATGGCGAGCACGGATGTGGTGACGGGCAC
This sequence comes from Curtobacterium sp. BH-2-1-1, assembly GCF_001806325.1. Classification (NCBI taxonomy): domain Bacteria; kingdom Bacillati; phylum Actinomycetota; class Actinomycetes; order Micrococcales; family Microbacteriaceae; genus Curtobacterium; species Curtobacterium sp. BH-2-1-1. The sequence goes on along the minus strand of NZ_CP017580.1, from coordinate 209,468 downwards.
GATCGACCCACGGTGGGCGAGGGTCCGTCCACTGGTGTTCCGGACGATCATCGGTGCCGTCGTCGCTGCCGGCCTGGTCGGCATCGTCGCGGTGCTCCTCGGGGACTTCGGCCGGGTCGCGGTGCAACTCCTGCTGACCGTCGTCGTGGTCGTCGTGTTCGCGCTCCTGTCCTGGTACGACGCCGACGTGTCGTCGCGGCGGTCCGGGAGGTTCGCGTTCGCGAGCATCGTCGTCTCGCTGTACTTGCTCGTGACCGGCTTGGTCAAGGTCTGGATCGTGCCGGTCGACCCGCTCGGCGGGGACGGGATCTGGCTCGTCGGCGAACGGTTCATGCAGTGGATCGGCATCGTGTTCGTCGCACGCTTCGCGCTGCTGCACGTGCACCTGCTCCTCGTCATCCACCGGCGGTACCCGACCCCGCTGCTGCAGCTCGTCGCGAAGGCGACCGTCGGGGTGATCGCGCTCCTCGCCCTGCTGCTGTCGGTGCCCCTCCTCGCTCCCGACCTCGACCTCGCCAGCGGGTTCTGGCGACTGGTCTGGGTGGTGGTCATCCTCGACCTGCTCGGAACCGTCGTCGTGCCGCTGAGCAACGCGCTGTTCCGACCGCGTGACCACGACCGCGGGGGTCAAGGTGGGTCCTCCGAGCCGTCCGCAGCCGTGTGGCCACGACCGTCCTCGACGCCGGACGGTGCGGCCTCCACCATGCCACCGGTGGTGGAGCCCACGGGGGTGTCGGGCTCGGAGAAGCACGCTGCAGCCGTTCCGCCCGTCGGCGAGTGGACGAGCGTGCCCGGACCTGCCGTCCCTCCAGCGGCATCCGGGCGGCTCGTCGACCACGAGGTGCCTCCGGCTGAGGCAGCCCGGTCGGCCCGAGCGGACGACGCCCGGACGACCCAGGAAACGGCGCTGACGGTCACGGGCAGCGACGGTCTGCTCTACGAACGTCGACCGGACGGCGCCCGCGCGCTCGCGTGGCCGCGCTACGTCGACGGAACGCCGCTGCCGGCGGCGCCGGACGGCTCCCCGGACTTCAGCGGCGTCGCTCGCCCCTGATCCGCCAGCCCCACACCAGGCGGCGAGAGGCTCTCGGTGGAGCGCGAGCAGCCGACGGGTCAGACCTCTCCGAGCACCTTGCGCCAGACGGCCGTCAGCGTGGCGTACTCGTCGTCCGAGACGAGGTCGCGTACCCCGCTCGCGAGCACCGCGGATCGGACGGCTTCCTCGGCGCCCGCACGATCCCGGAGGTGCGCCTCCGAGTGTCGCACCGCGCGTCCAGCCTCCTGCGCGGCCTCGATCTCCTCGACGCGTCCCGCTGCGCCAGCGGCATCGAGCGCGTGCTGCCAAGCGGCCACGAGGTCGGCGTTCGTGACCATCCGCCCGTCAGCGCCTCCCTGGATCGCGAGGGAGGCACTCGGTTCCGGCAGCAGGATCGCCTCGTCGGCTTTCCACGCGATGTCGAGCGACTCTGCCTCGTCGGCGGTGATCTGCCCGGCTCGGTCGATCATTGCCTGCAGTCCGGCATCGCTGATGTCGTTCGTCACGGTGTCCTCTCCGACCGCCGCGCTCGCGTGGTCCGATCCATCTTGCTGGCCGTCCCCGTCTCGCGCTCAGCCGCCACCCAGAGGAGTGCGGGCGGACGACCGGTCGGCCCGCAGCTGCGGGCTCCATCCGCATCACAATGGGAGGGTGGACACCAATATGGTCGACGACGCCTGGCTCAGCGCGGTGATGCGGAGCATCGGTGGAACGCCCACACGTCTCGAACCGCTCCCGGGCGGCACGGTCAACCACACGTTCCGCGTCGAACGCGCAGGAGGCAACCCCGTCGTTCTCCGGTACCCGGTGGATCCGCTCCGCGCCGATGAGTTCCCAGTCGAGGCCTGGGCGGCGGACGCTGCGGCCCGAACGGGCATCGCCACTGCGGAACCCCTCGCTCACGGAGTGGAGGCTGGGGTCGCCTTCTCGCTGTCGACCTACGTCGCACCTGACGACCGCGCGGTCCTGCGGCCGTGGTCATGGCTCGGCGTCTACGCCCGCACGGTCGGCAGGGTGCCCCTGCACGACGCCCCGCTGTCCCTCTACTCCCGGTTCGGGAAGGACCATCACACCGCGTGGGCCGCGCACCTCGACTACAACCGCACTTCCCTCGGGCCGGATGACGTGCTCTTCACGGACGGCGCCTACGAGCAACGAGCAGTCGTCGATCGCATGTTCGCCCACCTGGCCCGTGGGACCTACGAACACGGCCTGGCACATGGCGACCTCGCGCCCCGCAACCTCATCTCACGCGGCCCGGAGGCCCCACCCGTCCTGATCGACTGGGGCGGCGCCGAGACCGGACCAACGCTTTGGACCGACGCTCGACGGGTCTTCGAGTGGTGCTTCATCGAAGAATCGGTCGATCGGCAGGACTACGACGACTTCGTGCAAGCCGCCGGTCTCGGCTCGGACCGGGCGCGGGATGAACTCGCGATGATGACCGCTCTGCATCTCGTCGACGTCACCCGCTGGGCGCTCGACAACCGTGCGGATCTGTACGCCGGGTACGTCCAGCGCTGCCGCGACGGCCTCGATGTGATCCAGGAGCTCATCCGGTAGCCGATCCGTCAGTGAGCGGGCGCGAATTCCACTCGGTCGTGTCGCTCGGCGGCGTAGTGCCGGCCGGGGTACCTGAGCCCGCCGAAGTACATGTTCGTGTGGGCGACGATCTGCTCCCCACTGATGCGGACACCGTCGTGCTCTGCGTCCGTCGTCGTGTGTGCATCGGACACCAGCGTCACGTCGAAGCCACGGGCGGCCGCGGCCTGGGTCGTCGTCCGGATGCAGTAGTCGCTCTGCGCACCCGCGACGACGAGATGCCGCACGCCCAAGCGATCCAGGACCTCGTCGAGGTCCGTGTCCGAGAACGAGTCCCGGTACTCCTTCTTCACCAGTGGCTCGTTGGATCGCCGCTCCAGCGGCACCGCAAGTTGCCAGTCTGCGGACCCTTCCGCGAAGTCGTCGTGATCCTGCACCCACACGACAGGCACATCGCTTGCTCGGGCACGATCAACGAGTCGGGCGGTCCGCGCGAGCACACCCTCCGCGTCGAAACAGTTCCTCATCACGCCCCGCTGCAGATCGATGACAAGAAGCGCATTCATGGTCGGCATGACCAGCATCCTGTCACCCATGTGCGATCCGGACGACTGGTCGGACAAGCGTCGGGCCCTGAGCAAGGTCTCGACATCTGATCGGCAACCGGTCGCCGCCACAGGCGCGTGGCTTCAGTACTCGAGCCGGGGCCACTCCTGCAATCGCGGGAAGCATGGACGCCGGGGCATCAACTCGTGTTCGGTAGGCGGGGCGGGGCGTTCTGGTGATGAGTGTCACGCTGAGAACGCTGCGGCGTGGGAACCGAGAGCCCCAGCACCGATGGGCGTTGGGGCGCTCGTTGTCTCAACGGCGTGCTGACGTCTGGCGCTTGGGTCGAGCGATCAGGGCGTCTCCGGCGATGAGAGCGAGTGCCGAGGCGGCTCCGAGGATGGCGAGCAACCACCAACTGATGTCGGCGAGGAAACCGATCAAGCCGAGGATGATGATCGGGATCGGGACGAACTTCAGCAACATCGGTTGCACCTCAACGGCAGTTGTTCCGGGCGGTCTTCACGACGGTCGTGCGTCGAAGTGCGTGTGTTCTCGTGTTCACGTTCGATCCCCTCATCGGTGTGACGCGTTGCGCCGGTCGGAGCCTGACAGCTGCGCGAGAGCGCGCGCATCCACCGAGAGGGGGAGGTGCTCCACCGGTCGGCCAGCCCGCGGTCCTCCTGGGCAGGTGGGCGTCTGACACTCGCCGCGTCCAGCCACGGGCCTGCGAGCTCGGCTCGTCAGCCGATCGGCCACCGAGGCGGGCGGCCGAGGGCTCGCTGGGGCCAGCCGTACCGCACGAGTCGGCGTCGCATCGCGGACCAGAACCTCCCGGAACCACCCGGTGACCAGTCGAACGCGACGGAGACGAGTGGGCGCGCAGCGACGAGATCCGACCCCTCCGGACGACGACAGCGACGAGGGAGAACACTGGCCCCATGACGACCAAGATCACCCTCATCATCGACAACCCGACCGACCCCGCCGCCTTCGAGCAGGCGTACCCCGCACTCGAGGAAGCTGCCGGCGCCCTGCCGCAGCTCCGCCGCCTCGAGGCCGGCAAGGTCTGGCCGAAGGAGGACGGCACGCCCACCCCGGCCCACCGGACACTCGACCTGTACTTCGACTCCTACGACGACGCGTCCGCAGCCGTCGCCGGCGAGGAAGTGGGCGCGTTCTTCGGCCAGCTCGGCGCCACCGGAGCGACCTTCACCGGGCTCTTCTCCGACGTCGAGAAGGCGTGACCACCACCGTCCTCGTCGCCGGCGCGACCGGTGACCTCGGCGGACGCATCGTCCGAGCACTCCGCAGGCACGACACCCACGTCCGCGTCCTGACCCGCCCCGGGTCCACGGCGACGGCACCGATCGAGGACGACGACCACGTCGAGGTGGTCCGCGCCGACTACGACGGCCACGCAGCGCTCACCTCGGCGCTCGCCGGGGCCGAGGTCGTGGTGTCCGCGGTGAGCGGCACGCGCTCGGTCATCGTCGACGCGCAGCGCGCCCTGCTCCGGGCAGCGGTGGACGCCGGCGTCGAACGGTTCATCCCGTCCGACTACGCCGCCGACTACCGGTCCATCACTCCGGGGACGAACCGGAACTTCGAGCTGCGCCGGGAGTTCGCCGCCGACGTCGACGCCGCACGCATCCGGGCGACCTCGGTGCTGAACGGCGCGTTCACGGACATGCTCACCGGGCAGGCGCCGCTCATCCTGTTCGACCGACAGCGGGTGCTCTACTGGTCCTCGGCCGACCAGGTGCTCGACTTCACCACGAAGGACGACGTCGCCCGCACCACCGCCCTCGTCGCGCTCGACCCGGGTGCACCGCGGTTCGTCGAGGTCGCGGGGGACCGGGTGACCTCGCGGAGCATCGCCGACACGATGTCCCGGCTCACCGGCACCCCCTTCCGACTGCAGTGGGCGGGAACCGCGACGACGCTCTCGGCGATGGCCCGGGTCGGACGACGCCTGTCGAAGGCCGGCGACGACGAGCCATTCCCGGCGTGGCAGGGCATGCAGTACTTCGTCAGCATGTTCAGCGGCGAGGCCACGCTGCGTCACGTCGACGACGAGCGGTACGGTGCAGAGGGCTGGACGACGGTGCGGGACGTGCTCGCAGAACACGTCCGAGCCTGAACCCACGACCGAGCCGGAGCCCCCGAACGGAAGCGCACCTGATGACCGACACCACCTGCCACATGTCGATCTCCCTCGACGGCTTCGTCGCCGGGCCCGACCAGCGCCTCGACCAACCCCTCGGACGCCGGGGCGGGGAGCTCCACACCTGGCACATGCCCGGCGCCGACGTCGGCGAGGCGGACCGCACGGCAGCGGGCTGGCTCATGCGCCCCCGCGGCGCGTACGTGATGGGCCAGAACATGTTCGGGCCGCCCAGCACCGAGCGGCCCGACGACTGGACGGGCTGGTGGGGCGACGAACCGCCGTACCACGCACCCGTCTTCGTGCTCTCGCACACGGCCCACGACCCGATCGAGCTCGACGGCGGCACGACCTTCCACTTCGTCACCGACGGCTTCGACGCCGCCTACACGCGCGCCGTCGAGGCGGCCGGTGACGCCGGGGTCGACATCGCCGGCGGCGCCTCGACGGTCCGCCAGGCGCTCGCCGCCGGGGTCGTCGACGAACTCACGCTCGACATCGCCCCGGTGCTGCTCGGCTCCGGAGAGCGGATCTTCGCGGACGGCGCCGAGTCGTTCGACTTCGAGCCCGTCGAGGTCCTGCACTCGCCGCTGACGACCCACATCCGGTACCGCCGCCGCAGCTAACCGTTCGCCCCCGGCACCGTCACGATCCGGTTCTGGTACGCCCACACGACGGCCTGCAACCGCGACCGCACCCCGAGCTTCGGCAGCATCCGGGCGAGGTGCGACTTCACCGTGGAGACCTCGACGACGAGCGCGGCGGCGATCTCCTCGTTCGACATCCCCTGGGCGAGCAGCAGGAGCACGTCCCGCTCGCGAGCCGTGAGGACCTCGTCCGCCCGGTCGCCCGACACCGGCTGCAGGCTCCGCCGCGCGACGAACTCGCGCAGCACACGACGGGTGAGCGCCTGGTCGATGGTGCCGTTGCCGGCGGCGACCTGCCGCACGGCCCCGACGATCACGTCCGGCTCGGCGTCCTTCAGGAGGAAGCCCGACGCACCCGCCTCGAGCGCGCCGAACACGAGGTCGTCGAGGTCGAACGTGGTGAGCACGAGCACCGGGACCGCGGGGTCGGCCCCGGGCGCGCAGAGTTCGCGCGTGACCTCGATGCCGTTCCGCACCGGCATCCGGATGTCGAGGCACGCGACGTCGGGCCGGGTGCTCCGGGCGAGGGCGAGGGCCTCGCCGCCGTCGGCGGCGACCCCCACGACCTCGATGTCGGGCTCTGCGGACAGCAGGGCGGAGACACCGGCGCGGACCAGCGGCTGGTCGTCCGCCACCAGCACGCGGATCACCCGGCCACCTCCGGCGCGTGGGCCGACGTGTCGGCGTCGGGTCGCGCCTCCCGAGCCGTCACCAGCTCGACCGTCCAGCCGCCGTCACCGGTGGGTCCGACCTGGAGGCGCGCCCCGACCAGTTCTGCCCGCTCGCGCATGCCGCGCAGTCCGTTCCCACCCGACGGCGAGCTGCCGACGGACGGTGCGGTGGGCACCCCGTTCTCGACGCGGACCGTCAGGTGGTCGGGGTCGCGGTCGTCGACGGTCACCCGGCATGGTGCGCCGGCGGCGTGGAGCGCGACGTTGGCGAGGGCCTCCTGCACGGTGCGGTAGGCGACGAGCTGGGTGAGCGGACCGATGCCGTCCGCCAGCGGGTGGTCGCCCGGCTGCACGGTGAGCTCGACCGCGCTGCGCGTGCGGGCGGCCTCGACGAGGTCGACGATGCCGGCGACGGTCTCGACCACGGTCTCGGCGGGGGTGTCGTCGCGGAGGAGTCCGACGAGGCGGCGGAGGTCCTCGAGGACGGCCGTGCTCTGCTCGCGCACCTGCCGGACACCCTCGTGCGCGCCGTCCGGGTCGGTGTCGATCTGCCGGTCGACGACGGCCGACATCAGGGCGATCCCGGACAGGTGGTGGGCGGCGATGTCGTGCAGCTCGCGGGCCATCGCGGCGCGTTCGCGGGAGACGGCCGCCTCGACGCGGGCGTCCTGCTCCCGGGCGAGGGCGGCTGCCTCGGCGGTCCGGGCGTCGGCTGCCGCGGTGCGGGCGTCGGCTGCTGCGGTGCGGGCGTCCGACTCGGCCCGGCGTGCGGCCCGGAGCTCGCGGCGGGACCGGACGATGAGCGTCACCACGAGGGGGAGTCCGACCGCGCCGACGGCCTGCAGCACGCCCTGCCCGGCCGACGCGCCGAGCCCGGACACGACGCCGCTCCGCATCGCGCCGGAGCCGTGGGCCCACGTGATCCCCGTGCCGACCGCCACGAGCACCGCCGATCCCGCGACGGCCGGCCAGAGGCGGGGGAGCGGGACCCGGAGCGTGGCGAGCACGACGGCCACGACGACGGGCAGCGCGGTGAGGCCGAACGCGGCGCTCGTCGACACGAGGGCCAGGAGGATCGGCAGCGCACCGACGGCGAGGAGCACGGCCCGGGGAGCCCGGCGAGCGCCGAGCAGCAGGGCCGACTGGGCGACCAGGGTGATCGCGAGGAGGGTCCACGCGGTCCCGCCGACATCGGGGAACCCGGGACCGGCGCCCATCGTGTCCGTGGTGTCCGGGTCCATGGCATCGAGTGGCGGCAGGCCGAGCAGGAGTCCGAGCGTGACCACGGCGGTACCGGCGGCGACGAGCAGGTCGGTCCAGCGGCGTCGTCGGGTGGGCACGCCGCGTGCGTCGCGTCGGTCGGGCGCGTCAGCGGGTGCCATCGTTCGATCCTACGAGCCGGGGCGTGCCGACGGTGCGGCCGCTGCCGCCGCGTCCGCCGCCGGTGTAGCCGAGCCGCCCCCGTGTCACCACGAGCAGGACGAGGGCCGCGACAGTGGACACGATCGCGAGGCCGTGCATCATCGTGCCGGCGGTCATCCCCGGGTACATGTCGGCCCACAGGGTCGAGATGGTGTTGTTGACGCCGACGTGCAGGAGGAGGGCGACCGGCAGGCTCTCGCCGGTGCGGTTGAACACCCACGTCATCACGACGTTGAAGGTGATGGTGAACAGGGCGAACACGACCGGCTCCGTCCAGTGCGCGTCCGGCCACCCGCCCCAGTCGCTGAGGTAGAGCGGCATGTGCCAGAGCGCCCACAGCGGGCCGAGGACGGCGGCTGCGCCCAGCGGGCCGAACCGCTCCTGCAGTCGCGGCAGGGCGAAGTCGCGCCAGCCGGGCTCCTCGGACAGCCCGGTGGAGAAGAGCTGCACCACGAGGCCGGGAACGAGGGCGAGCAGCGCGAGCGGACTCGGCGCCTGCACCTGGCCGCCGGCGAAGGGCAGCCCGGTGGCGACGATGATCGCGGGCACGCCGACGAGGGCGAGGGCGTACCAGTACCAGGCGACCCGCCAGCGCCAGAGCCGACCGACCCAGCGGCGGAGTCCGGGGCGGCCGTCGGCGATCGCCGTCACGAGGAAGGCACCGCCGAGGGGGCCGAGCAACGCTCCCGGCAGGACGCCGGTGAACTGCGCCGTGCCGAGGAACTCGGGGAAGTGGAGGTCCCAGACGCCGAGGCCGTGCGGCGACAGGATGTAGGGGATCCACGCCAGCCAGCTGAGGCCGAGGGCGAGGGTGGCGAAGGAGGCGAGCGGGTGCCGCGTGATGACCCCGCGGACCCCGGTCCGACGGGCGGTGCCGGTGCCGGCGGTGTGCCGGTCTTCGGTGGTGATCGTCATGGCATCGACGCTACGAACGGCGCGTCCGACGGACGACCGGCGAAGGGACGCACTCCGCGGGGTTCCTCCGAAGGATGCAAGGACGTGGACGCGAGGACCACGGACTGGAGGCGCGGTGCCAGCTGGCACCGCGCCTCCAGTCCTTCACTCGGTCAGTCCCAGATCGAGACCCAGTCGATGTCGACGTGTCCGCTCGCGGACGCCGGCACGGAGCCGCCGATGGCGGTCTCCGCCTGCAGCGTGACCCGCATCGGGTCCGTCGGGACCGCCTTGCGGGTGACCGACACGAGCGAGTTGTTCCAGTAGAACCGGACCACGCCGTGGTCCCACTCGGTGGTCGCCACGTGGTAGCCGCTGCTCTGGGCCGACCTGGTCGGCTTCTGCACGCTGCCGTCGAACGACATCATCCCGTTCCGCATCGATCCCGGGATCGCCGACGCGGGTCGAGCCGTGCTGCCGAGGTCACCCTCGGGCCAGTCGATCTCGCCCTTGTTCCAGTCGTCGTCCGTCGGCCACAGCATCCCGACGAACTTGTAGCCCGGGGTGTCCGTCGTCTTGTAGCGGATGGACACCCGACCCGTGGTGTGTGCGCGGTAGTTGTCCGGCAGCACCGTGGCGACGAGTGGCTGCCCGTTCTCCGAGTGCACCCAGAAGTCGAGCTTGCCGTCCTTGACGCTCAGCACCTTGTCCGGTGCGTAGAGCCCGCGACCACTCGTGTCGCGGTAGCCGTCGTAGGCCCCGAGGCCCGGGTACTTGCTGAGGACGCTGCCGCGCGGTGCAGCGGTGGAGAAGTCCTCGGCGTACGTCTGCTTCCACGTCCGACCGTTCGACACCACCGTGCCCGTGGGCATCTTGGTCAGCGAGGTGGTCGCCGCTTCGGACGCGCTCGGTTGCTGCGCGAGTCCGATGACGACGGCGCCGGCCGCGACGAGTGCCATCCCTGCGGCGACTCGCCTCCTGGTGCGGGTCCTGGTCGTGTGGTTCGTTTCCCTGTTGTCCATGTCCTTCTTCCGGGTGTCCCTGATCACCGTCTGCTCGCGTCCTCCTGCGGGTCGTGAGCGACGCGGAACCGTACCCCGTGCTCACTGCCCGCGCGCCGAGGAGTCCGCAGGGAAATCGGATGAGCAATGCTCTGGGACAGCCGCGGATCCGCCCCCCGAACGGGGGACGCGTCACTGAGTGGATGTTCAGGATTTGGGTCGCACCTAGGCTGAGGCGGTGTTCGAACTCCACCACCTCGCCGCGCAGGAACTCTGGGACTGGATCCGACGCGGTGAGGCGACCGCGCTCGAGGTGACCGACCACTACCTGGCGAGGATCGCCCGGCTCGATCCCGGTCTCGGCGCCTTCGTGACGGTGACGGCGGACGCCGCACGCGACCGAGCCGAGCACCTCGGCCACCGGGTGCCGACGTCGAGGCTGCTGTGGGGCCTCCCGTCCGCCGACAAGGACCTGTACGACCGCGCCGGCGTCGCCACGCGGAACGGAACCACGAGTCTGCCCGACCGCCCCGCGGCAGCCGACCATCCGCTCGTCGCGGCGCTCGACGCCGCCGGCGCGGTGAGCCTCGGCAAGACGGCGTCGCCCGAGTTCGGGATGTCGTCGTCGTCGGAGACCCGGTTCGGCGTGACCCGGAACCCGTACGACACGAGCCGCGCGCCCGGGGGATCGTCGAGCGGTGCGGCGGTCGCGGTTGCGGCCGGACTCCTCCCGGCCGCGGTGGGGTCGGACGGTGGGGGCTCGGTGCGGATCCCGGCGGCGGCGACCGGGTTGGTGGGGCTGAAGCCGAGCCGTGGTCGTGTGCCGTCGATGCCCGGGCGCTCGGGCGTCGGCGGGCTGTCGGTCGCGGGGCCGATCACGCGGAACGTCGCGGACGCGGGCATGCTGCTCGACGCGCTCGTGGCGCCGACCGGGCTCCCGGAACCGCACCCGTACGCGCTGGTCACGCCCGACGTCGGCGAGGGGCCGTTCACCGCCGCGGCCGTCCGCGGCGAGGGGCGCTTCGTCGTCGGACTGCTCGAGGGCTCCCCGTGGGACGAGACCGTCGACGTGGTGGTCGACCCCGCGGCACGCGCCGCCGTCGAGACCGCCGTCCGGGTGCTCGGCGAGGTCGGGCACGGCGTCGAGGACGTCCGGATGCCCCGGGCGCCGTACGCCGACGCGTTCCGGGTGGCGTGGGAGTCGAGCGCCGCCCGGCTGCCGATGGTCCCCGGGATCGACCTGTCCGGGTTGACGCCGCTGGTGTCGTGGCTCGTCGACCGCGGCCGCGCACTGACCGGCACGCAGGTGCTCGACTCGATGACGGCGCTCGACACCTTCTCGGCCGAGCTCATCGGCGCGTTCGACCGGTTCGACGCCGTCCTCACGCCGACCCTCGCGCTCACGCCGCGGCCGCTCGGCTGGTACGGGTCCGACCCGGAGGAGGACTTCCGCCGCCAGTGCGCCTACTCGCCGTGGACGTCGATGGCGAACGTGGCCGGGCTGCCGGCGATCACGCTGCCCGTCGGTGTGACGGACGAGGAGCACCCGGACGGCGCGGGACTGCCGATGGGCGTGCAGCTCATCGGGCGTCCCGGTGGCGAACGGGTGCTCCTCGCGATCGGTGCGCAGCTCGAGCGGCGGCTCCGGTGGCAGCGGCGGCACCCGGCGGCCTGGACCGCCTGACCGGGCGCCGCCGGGGCGCGGGGCTCAGCCCTGCTTCTCCATCGCCTCGGTGTACTCCTTGCGCATCTTGTCGCCTGCGGCAGCGGTCCACGTCTTCACCCCGGCCTTGACGGCGGCGAGGTTCGTCCGACCGAGCACGTAGTCGTTGCAGACGCTGTTGAACGCCTGGTTCGCCGACTGCGTGGACGTGGCCGACGGGGAGTAGAAGCCGTCGACCGGGTTCTTCACGAGCATGTCCTGCGTGGCGACCTGCCACGCGTGCGACTGGCGGAGCTGCTCGTCGATCCGGACCGCGGTGTTGAGCACCTGCGGACCCGCCGCGAGCCGGTACAGCGAGCTGGCGTTGATCATCTGCTCGCCGGTCTTCGTGAGCACCGCATCCGGTCCGCTGCCGGTGTGGTGCACGTTCTTCTTGCCGTGCGTGAGCGTGAAGGCCTCGCGCGAGCCGAACGGTGCCGACAGGTAGTCGAGCAGCCGGAGCTGGGAGCGGATCCTCGCCGGGGTGGTCTTCTTCAGTGCGGCGAACGAGAAGCTCGACGTGCCCTGGTAGTTCGCGCCCTTCCCGCCGTCGGCACCGAACGGCACGATGCCGCCGGTCACGATCCCCTTCGGCATGGTGACGTCGAGCAGCGCCGAGATGCCGTCGAGGTGCATGAGCACGGTGCCGTTGTTGATGTACGTCTTCGCCTTGGCGCTCTCGAGGCTCGGGGTGTCCGGGTGGTAGATCCCGAGGTTCCAGAGCTTCTTGATGTACGAGAGCATCTCGAGCCAGGCGCCGGTCTCGTTCTTGTGCGTGAGCGTCCCGCCCGAGGACTGCTTCCACTGGTTCGGGACGCCGAAGGTCGCGCCGATGAAGTCGTACGACCAGTCGACGCCGCTCGACCCACCGCCACCGGCGATCGCGTACCGGCCGGCCTTGGTGTCCGTGACCGCCCTGCAGAGCTCGGTGAACTCGTCCTTGTCCTTCGGCGCGGGTGCTGCGCCGGTGAGCTGTTCGATGAGGTCGGGGCGGCAGACCATGACCGAGCCGAACGGCGGACGGTGCTCCGGGACGCCGTAGATCTTCCCGTTGATGCGGGCACTCCGCCACGACGCGGTGGGGATGTTCGCGAGGTTCGGGTAGTCCTTCACGGCGTCGCCGGACAGGTACTCCGACAGGTCCGAGAACTTCGCGTCGAGCAGCTGCGGGAACCGTGGTGGCATCGCGAAGGTCAGGAACTCGACGATGTCCGGGATGTCGTTGCCCGCCGTCATCGTGGCGAACTTCGTGTCGAACGAGTCGCCGGGGACGAACGTCAGGTCGTACTCGGTGTTCGTCAGACCACCGATGTAGTCGAGGAACGAGTTGTCGGCGGGCGGCGGCGCCGTGTACGTGACGACGAACCCGGACGTCTTCGACCCGTCGGCGACCTTCCCGGTCACCGAGGTGAAGAGTTCGCTGTCCTGCGGGTACGAGTAGTACACGGGCTGCACGACGTCGTTGCCGGGCAGGTCCGGCTTCGGACCCTTCGTGATCGGCACGTACGTCGGCAGCGCGGCGACCGTGTCGGAGATGGTCGCGGCGGTGCCGCCGGAGGAGCAGCCGGCGAGGCCGCCCGCCGCGCTGAACGCGACGAGGCCGAAGGCGGCGCCGGAGAGGAGGGTCCGTCGGCTGAGGCCGGCGGTGGTCGTGTCGGTCATGGCTTCTCCCTTGAAGCGTTCGGTGGAGGGTGGTTCGGCGGGGCCGCGTCAGCCCTTGACGGCGCCGGTCAGGACGCCCTTGGTGAGGTGGCGCTGGACGAGCGGGTAGGCGGCGAGGATCGGGATGATCGCGATCATCACCACCGCCATCTGGATCGACTCCGCCGGCGGCTGCATGGTCGCGTCCGACCCGGCGCCGGACACCAGGCTCGATCCCTGCAGCACGTACGTCCGGAGCACCAGCTGGAGCGTCCACTTCGTCGAGTCCGACAGGTAGAGCAGGGCGTTGAAGAACGCGTTCCAGTACCCGACCGCGTAGAACAGCCCGACGACGGCGATCACCGCGCGCGACAGCGGCAGCACCATCTGCCAGAGGACGCGGAACTCGCCGGCGCCGTCGATCTTCGCGCTGTCGATGAGCTCCTGCGGGATGCTCATCATGAAGCCGCGGACGACGACCATGTTGAACACGCTGAACGCGCTCGGCAGGATCAGCGCCCAGTAGTTGTCGAGGAGCCCGAGCTGCTTGACCATCAGGTAGAGCGGGATCATCCCCGGCGCGAACAGGAACGTGATGAGGACGAACGTCAGCAGCGGCCGCTGGAAGAGCGATCCCTGCCGGCTGAGCGCCCAGGCGGCGAGGACGGTCGACGCGAGGCTGATCGCCGTGCCGACGATCGTCACCAGGAGCGTGACCACCACGGCGCGGGTGACGACCCCGCCGGACAGGATCTGCACGTAGGCGGAGAGGTCGAAGGACCGCGGCCAGACGACGTAGCCGCCGGCGGCCGTGACGTCGGCCTGGCTCGACACGCTCGTCGAGAAGACGATGAGGAACGGGAACAGCACCACCGCGAGGATCAGGACGATCGCGACGGCCTTCAGCGCGAGGACGACGGGCTTGGGCTTCCCGGCCCAGACCGGACGGACGATGGTGCTCATGATCGCGAATACACTCCCTGCTCACCGAGCATGTGGGCGGCCTTGTTCGCCGCCATGATGAGGACGAACCCGACGAGGCCCTTGATCAGGCCGACGGCGATGCCCGTGGACCAGTTGCCGTCGACGACGCCGTGGTAGTAGACGTAGGTGTCGAGCACTTCGGCGGCATCGGCCCCCACGGCGTTCCGTTGCAGGATGATCTGCTCGAAGCCGACGGACAGCGCCTCGCCGAGCCGCAGGATGAGCAGCAGCACGATGATCGGCCGGATGCCGGGCAGCGTCACGTGCCAGAACCGGCTCCACGCACCCGAGCCGTCGATCGCGGCGGCCTCGTACAGGTTGTCGTCGATCGCCGCGAGGGCCGCGAGGAAGATGATCGTCCCCCAGCCGGCGTCCTTCCAGATCACCTGGCTCGTCAGCAGCAGCTTGAACGTCGACGGGTCGCTCATCACGCTGATCGTGCCGGCGTCGAGTTGCCGGAGCGCGTGGTTCACGACACCGCCCGAGCCGAGCGACTGCTGGAAGAACCCGACGACGATGACCCAGGACAGGAAGTGCGGCAGGTAGAGGACCGACTGCACGGTCGCCCGCAGCCACGGCCACACCAGCGAGTGGATGAGCAGCGCGAGGGCGATCGGCACCGGGAAGAACAGCACCAGCTGGATGAACGTGATCTCCAGCGTGTTGAGCGTCGCGCGCCAGAAGTCCGGGTCCGCGAAGAGCACCTGGAAGTTCGACAACCCGACCCAGGGGCTCTGAGCGATCGGGATGTACGGCTGGTAGTCCATGAACGCGATCACGTTCCCGAGCATCGGGACGTACACGAACAGCAGGAGCAGGACCACCGCCGGCGCGACCATGATCAGCAGCGGGTAGTCCCGTCGCAACCTCGCGGTGAACGGGACCTTGCGGGCCACCGGGACGCCGTCGGACCGTGGGGTCCGCGTCTCGGTGGCCGGGTCGACCATCGTCGCGCTCATGTGGCTCCTTTGCTCACGTGGCTGGGGTCCGCGGCCGGACCTCCGGTGGCGGTTTCGTCATCCTGGGACGTCCGTATGATGACGGTCAAGCGGGCGTATTCACCCGCACACGAAACGAACATGGGAGCGACGATGCGCCCGACCAGACGGCAGGAACGGATCCTGGCCGAACTCCGTGTCCACGGCAGCCTGTCCGCCTCGGACTTCGCCGCGCGCGAAGGGATCTCGGCGATGACGGTGCGCCGCGACCTGTCCGAACTCGCCGACCGCGGACTCGTGCGACGTGTGCACGGCGGCGCGGTGTCGGTCGAGACACTGCCCACCGCCGGCGCACCGCACCGTCCGGCACCGCGACCCGAGCCGACCACGCGGACCGCGACCGAACCCGGCGCGCTGTTCACCCTCGGACTCGTCGTCCCCGACCCGGGCTACTACTTCCCGAAGATCGTCGCGGGCGTCGCCGAGCGCACCGAGGCCCTCGGCGGACGGGTCGTCCTCGGGGTGTCCCGCTACGACCCGGACCGCGAACGACAGCAGGTCGAACGGCTCATCGCCGCCGGGGTCGACGGGCTCCTCGTGACGACCACCGTCGCGGATGCCGTCGACACCCTCGAGCTCCTCGACCGGGCACCGATGCCCGTGGTCGTCGTCGAGCGCTCCCTCACCGAGGCACCCGTCGGCACGCAGCTCGAGTCCGTCCGGAGCGACCACGACGCCGGGGCCGGGATCGCCCTCCGCCACCTCGCCTCGCTCGGGCACCGGAAGATCGGCATGGCCGTGTTCGAGACCCCGACGACCCCGCAGCTCCGTACCGGCTACGAGCGCAGCGTCCGCCAGCTCGGCCTCGGCACCGACGCACCCGTCGAGGTGATCGACGAGACGCACGCGGTCGGCGAGGCCACACGGGCGTTCGTCCGACGCTGCATCGACACGGGCACCACCGCGGTGTTCGTGCACTCGGACCACTACGCCGTGGAGTTCGTCGAGACCGTCACCGAGATGGGCCTGACGATCCCGGGCGACCTCTCCGTGGTGGCCTACGACGACGAGGTCGCCGCGCTCGCCGGGGTCCCGCTCACCGCGGTGGCGCCACCGAAGAACGACGTCGGCCGGTTCGCGGCGACGATGTGCTTCGAGCGGATCTCCGCCACGGCGCAGACCGGGTTCGCCCGACGACACATGACCCTGACGCCGACGCTGAGCGTGCGCGGGTCCTCGGTCGCGACGGTGTTCGCTTCGTGATCGTTTGCGCGGCCGTTCTTGACATCGAACACCGCGCGGCGCTGGCATGGTGATCGCCGACCGCCTACGAGGAGCCGCCGACGATGACGTCACACCCCCGCACGCACCGCGCCGTACCGCGGGTGTCCGAACCCGTGCCCCCGCCCGGAACAGGCCGCGTACCCGTCGCGTTCGTGATGCCGGAGACGACCTTCGCGCGGGTGTTCGACCACGGGGACCTCGCCGCACTCCACGCCTCCGAGGCGGTCCGGCTCATCGCCGACCGCCCGCTCGACCCGGACGACCCGCGTGACGCCGTGCTCCTCACCGAGGTCGAGGTCCTCGTGACCGGGTGGGGGAGTCCGGAGCTCGACGCGGGCCGCCTCGACCGGATGCCGCGGCTGCGCGCCGTGGCGCACTCCGCCGGGTCGGTGAAACCCGTGGTGGACGACGACGTCTGGTCCCGGGGCATCGCGGTGACCTCGAGCGCCGCTGCGAACGCCGTGCCGGTCGCCGAGTTCACGGTCGCGATGATCGTC
Source organism: Curtobacterium sp. BH-2-1-1 (assembly GCF_001806325.1). Classification (NCBI taxonomy): domain Bacteria; kingdom Bacillati; phylum Actinomycetota; class Actinomycetes; order Micrococcales; family Microbacteriaceae; genus Curtobacterium; species Curtobacterium sp. BH-2-1-1. The sequence continues at coordinate 192,496 of NZ_CP017580.1, read as the reverse complement.
CTCGCCGCCAAGCGCGCATTCGCGACCGCTGCCGCCCTCGGGTCCGCCACCGGGCCCGTCGACGTCGAGGGGTCCTGGCCGGTCGTCGGTATGCACGGCATCACCGTCGGCGTGGTCGGTGCCTCCCGCGTCGGCCGTGCGGTGATCGAGCGGCTCCGGGCACACGACGTCCGAGTGCTCGTCAGCGATCCGTACCTCGACGACGACGAGGCCACGCTGCTCGGTGTCACCGTGGTCGACCTCGACACGCTCGCCGTCACGAGCGACATCGTCACGCTGCACGCGCCGCTGCTGCCGTCCACCCGGGGCATGATCGACCGGCACGTCATCGGCCTGCTCCGCCCGGGGACCACCGTCGTGAACACCGCCCGTGGCGCGATCCTCGACCAGGACGCCCTCGCCGACCGACTGGACCGCGGTGACCTCGCCGCCGTGCTCGACGTCACCGAACCCGAGCTCCTGCCGCCGGACGCGCGCCTCCGCTCGACGCCGAACACCTTCATCACGCCCCACATCGCGGGCTCACTCGGCAACGAGCTCCGCCGGCTCGCCGAGAACGCGGTGCGCGAGACCATCGCCTTCGCCGCGACCGGCGCCTTCACCGACCCCATCGTCCCCGACGGCTTCGCCGTCCAGGCCTGACCGCTGGAACCCCCATGACCGTCACCGTCGACGCCCAGACCCTCACCGACCGCTTCACCGCGACCGCCCGCCGGGCGCTCCGACCGAGGACGTGGCGACCCGCGCCTCCCGTCACCGACCGCGCCGCGTGGGCCGACGTGGGGACGGCGGACCAGGAGGCGCTGCTCGCGGTGGCGAGGGACCGTCGCGACGCCGCCGCGGTCGCCTTCCCGACCCTCTCGCTCTGGGCGCGCTACAGCCGGGACGGCGACCGGCAGCCGTACGAGCGCGCGCAGCGGAACCTGCTCGAGTCGGCCGCTTCGGCCGCGCTCGCGCTCGCGGTGACCGACGAGGACGAGTGGGCGACGGTCCTCGCCGACCAGGTCTGGCGGATCTGCGAACTGCGCGCGTGGTGCCTGCCGTCGCACTACGCGCTGCCGGAGAGCGGCGAGCGGCCGTTCCTGCCGGTGCCGGGCCGGGACGTGCTCGACCTGTCGGACGCGTACGTCGGCGGCATGCTGGCGGCGATCGACGCGATCGCCGGTGAGCGGCTCGAACGCGACGCGCCGGGCATCCGTGCCCACGTGCACCACGAGGTCCGCCGCCGCGTCCTGGACCCGTGGGAACGCGAGGAGTACTTCTGGCACGGGGTCGACGGACCGCCCAACAACTGGGCGCCGTGGATCGTGTCGAACGTGCTCGTCTGTGCTGCCGTGGTGGAGCCCGACGCCGAGCGACTCGGAGCGACGATCGACCGCGCGCTCGTCATCCTCGACCGGTTCCGGGCCGGGTACGACGCCGACGGCAGCTGCGACGAGGGCGCGACCTACTGGTGGTGGGCCGGTGCGACGCTGTTCGAGGCCCTCGACCTCGTCGAGCAGCTCACCGACGGGGCCTTCGACGGCTTCGTGGTGGAGCCGGTGGCCGCCACGGCACGGTTCCCGATGGGCATGCAGATCGACGCCCACCGCCAGGTCAACCACTCCGACGGGTCGCCGGTGCTGCCCGAGAACGCGAACTGGCACCTGTTGGCCCGGTGCGGTGCACGCGTCGGGGACGACGAGGTCGTGCAGCATGCCCGGTGGATGGGGCGCCGGCACGCGTTGCGGTTCGACGGGCAGCTCGCAGCGCTCTTCCGCCGCACCCTCGCCGAGCTCCGGGCACCGGGGTGGCAGGACGCCGGACCCGCAGCGCCGGGCATGCCCACGTCGCTGTACCTGCCCGGCACCGAGGTGGCCGTTGCCCGCTCCGACGCCTTCTTCCTGTCGGCGAAGGGCGGCCACAACGCCGTCAGCCACAACCACAACGACGCGGGGTCCGTCATCGTCTCGCTCGACGGCGAACCCGTCGTCGTGGACGCCGGTGTCGGGGTGTACCGCCGTGAGACGTTCATGCCCGAGCACCGGTACGGCATCTGGACCATGCGGTCGAGCTGGCACAGCGTGCCGTGGCCGAACGGGGTCGAGCAGCACGAGGGGGAGTCGTTCCGGGCCACGGGCACCGAGTTCGCCGACGACGGCGACCGAGCGACGCTGTCCACGGACCTGACCGCGGCGTACCCCGCGGCGTCCGGACTGGTGCGCGCGGTGCGGATCGCCTCGCTCGACCGGGCCGCCGAGGTCGTCGAGCTGCAGGACGAGTGGGCGTTCGCGGAACCGGGCGTCATGACGCTCGTGCTGTTGACGCTCCACGAACCGGTGGGGACCCCCGGCGGTCTGGACGTCGGGCCGGCACACGTGGCGGTCGACGGCGCGCGCTTCGAGGTGCGCACGGAGCGACGCGAGCTCGACGACGAGAAGCTGCGGGCGGCCTGGGGCGCGGCGCTGCACCGGGTCCTGCTCGTCGAACGCGAGCCCGCCCGCGCGGGGTCGCACACCGTCTGCATCACGAGGGCCACCGCGTGAGTGCGGTGCTGCTCGGCGGGGTCGGACGGTGGACGGACCCCTGGCACCCCTTCGACGAGACGACCGCGGCGCTGACGGCGATCGCGGCCCAGGTGGGGATCGGGCTGTCGTCGTCGTCGGACGTCGACCGGACGCTCGAGTCCTTCGGGGTCGGCCCGCTGCCGTCACTCGTGGTCGTGGACCTCGGCCTGCCGCGGGACGGCCTGCCGGTGCCGTTGCCCGCAGCGGAACCGGGGTTCCGTCGGCTGCTCGCGAGCCGCGTGCCGATGCTCGTCGTGCACGTGTCGTCGACGTCCTTCGCCGGAGACGACGACTGGGAACGGGCCCTCGGCGGCGTGTGGGTGCGCGGCACGACGATGCACCCGCCGTCCGGACCGTGCACCGTGCACGTGGTCGACGACCAGCACCCGGTCACGGCGGGCATCGGCGACTTCTCGCTCGACGACGAGCGGTACTCCCACCAGCGGGTCTCGGCGGCGGTCCGGGTCCTGGTCGACCACGAGCACGACGGTGTCCGACACCCGTTGGTCTGGGTGCACGAGCGTCCGGGCGGCGGCGTCACGGTCTACGACGGCCTCGGCCACGCCGGGGCGTCGTTCGCCTCGCCGGATCACCGCCGGCTGGTCGCACAGGCGCTGGGATTCCTGATCGAGTCCGGCTCGTGACCGTTCCGGTTCGCGATCGCGGGGGATCGCGAACCGGAACGGTCAGGACGGCTCAGGAGACCGTGACGTCCCCGACGACGAGCCAGCCGTTCGTCGTCGTCCCCTGCGCCGCGAGCGCGATCGCCGGGGTGTCCGACCGGGTCGTGTCCACGATCGCGACGCCCCAGCGGTAGGAGCCGCGGGCGACGCCAGCGACCGACGGCGTGTACGAGTACGCGGTGGGCGTGCCCCGCAGCCAGTCCGAGGGCTCGGACGCCGCGTCCACGACGACCCGGACGGGCGTTCCGTCCGCCCCGAGCAGCGCGAGCGCGGCCTTGTACTTGTGCTTCCAGACCGGGAGGTTCGTCGGCAGGAAGCCCCACCCGAGGTTCGTCCACTCGTGGGTGATCGCAGCGGTGCCGCCGGCACGGAGCGCGTCCGGGGCGACGACCTTCGACGGGTAGAGCCGGTACCCGCCCTCGGCGTCGAAGCGCTGCGTGAGCGGGGCGGTCTCGGCGGCGAACCACGAGAGTGTCTCGCCGTTCCGGAAGTCCATCATGTTGACGTGGGCCTCGACGGAGTCGTCGAACTCGCCCTGCCGCACGTCGGCGACCGTCTCGTAGCCGCGGGGGTCCTGCGTGACGTCGTGCTGGGCGGTGACCCACCCGCCCTCCATGATGATCGGGCGCCGGTACCGCCACTTCGCGGCCATCGACCTCTCCCAGTCGGAGTAGTAGGTGGTCATCCCGAAGGCGTCGTGGCGGAGGACGTACCCCTTCTCGTACGCGCCGTCGAGCATCCGTTCGCTCTCGGGGTCCGGCGCACCCCAGTCCTTCCCGCCGCCGATCATCCGGTGGTAGTTCAGCGCCAGCGGCACCGTGGTGAAGTGCCGCTGGTACAGGTCGATGATCCAGTCGAACACGGGCTCGCGGTTCGCGGCGTCCCGGTAGAGCATCGAGTGTCCCTCGCCCCACTTGCCGAGGCCGTACCCGTCGATGAAGTCCGTCGTCTCCGGGTCGTCGTACTGCGCGGCGAAGGCGGCGACGAACGCCGCGTACTTCGCCTGGAACACCGGGTCGTCCGGGTAGGGCGACCAGACCGTCTTGCTGCCGGTCTGCGTCTCGTACCCGGAGGCACCCGCGGCCCGCACCCAGTCGGGCGTGAAGTTCGACGCCTTGTCGCGGCTGTCGACCACCACGCGGAACGCCAGCCGGAGTCCCCGACGGCGGGCCTCGGCGAGGATGCCCGCGAAGGCAGCGTTCGTGTCCCATCCGTAGACGCCCTCTGATGGTTCGAGGATCGTCCACGACACCCGCATGTACAGCACCGAGGCGTGGTCGGACACGGTGATCGTGGTGCCGTCGGGCAGCGGGACGTCGTCGTACTGCGTCCAGTAGTCCGCCGCCGGGGTGGACGAGCCGTACAGCGCCCAGCCGTTGAGCGGGTTCTTCAGCAGCGTGGTCGTGTCGGCCGCGAACTCCTTCGTGACCGTGGCGGCGAGGTGTGGTCGGCCGTGCCCTGGTCCGAGGACCCCGCTCGCGGCCGATGCGGTGGCGACGATGCCGAGACCGAGTGCCGTCCGTCTGGTGATGTCGTTCGACGTGCTCATGCGTTCTCCCCTTCGAGAAGCGATCGATGCACGTCGATGCTCCCGAGGGTCCCGCACAGTGGGCAAGGACTCCCGCCCAGTCGAACAGGAGTCGCACATCGCCGGCGCTACGGCAGCGTCGGCGCAGCCTCCACCAGGGCCCGGGTCACCGGGTGCTCCGGCGCATCGAGCAGGGACACCGGCCCGTGCTCGACGATCCGCCCCGCGGACATCACCGCCACCGTGTCGCACAGCCGCTGCACCACGCCGATGTCGTGCGACACCAGCACCAGCGTCAGCCCGAGGTCGTCCGCGAGCGACCGGAACAGCTCGATCACGCGGGCCCGGACCACCACGTCGAGGGCGCTCATCGGCTCGTCCCCGAACAGGATCCGCGGCGAGTGCACGACGGCCCGGGCGATCGCGATGCGCTGCCGTTGGCCGCCGGAGAACTCGTGCGGGTACCGGTCGACGACGTCGGCGGTGAGGTCGACGCGTGCGAGGACGTCCCGCACGAGCGCGTCGTGCGAACCGTCGATCCGGAGCGCCCGCAGCGGTTCCGCGACGATCGCGCCCACGCGCATCCGCGGGTCGAGCGACGCGTACGGGTCCTGGAAGACCACCCCGGTCTCGCGACGGAACCAGCGCATCGCGGCCGCGGACCCGGACGCCACCACCGGACGACCGGAGGCGGTCACGGTGCCCGCGGAAGGCGCCTCCAGGCCGGCGAGCAGCCGCACCAGCGTCGACTTGCCCGATCCGGACTCGCCGACGATCCCCAGGCGTGCGCCGGGCGCGACCGTCAGGTCGACGCCGTCCACCGCGGTCCGGACGGGCCCGGGTTCGAACGGTCCGCGGCGGGGGAGCCGGTAAGTGCGGTGCAGGTCGCTGGCGTGCAGGACGTCGGTCATGCGGAGCCTCCGGTCCGAGGGGCACGACGGGCGGTGGCGCGGGCGGCGTCGACGAGGGCGGCCGTCGCGGGGTGCTGCGGTGCCGCGAGGAGTCCTGCGACCGACCCGTGTTCGACGACCCGGCCGGCGTCGAGCACGACGGCCGTGTCCGCGATCCGGGCGAGCACCGCGAGGTCGTGCGTGACGAAGACCATGCCCGCGGTGAGGCCCTCGAACAGCTCGAGGATCCGGGCCTCGGTCGTGACGTCGAGCGCCGTGGTGGGTTCGTCCGCCACGAGGTAGGACGGCTGACCCGCCATCGCCATCGCGATGCAGATCCGCTGCCGCTGCCCACCCGAGAGCTGGTGCGGGTACTGCCGCAGCAGCGACTCGGGATCCGGCAGCCCCACGCTGACGGCGAGGTCGAGCGCGGCGGCCGCTGCGGCACGCCGGTCGAGTCCGCGGTGCAGCCGCAGCGGTTCGGCGATCTGCGCGCCGACCCGGCGGAGCGGGTCGAGCGCGGTGCCGGGTTCCTGGAAGACCATCCCGATGCCGGCGCCGCGGTGGCGGGCGCGCTCGCGGTCGGGCAGGCCGACGAGCTCGGTGCCGTCCAACCGGACGCTGCCGGTGACGGTCGCGCCGGTCGGCTCGAGTCCCATCAGGGCCAGCGAGGTCATCGACTTGCCAGACCCGGACGCGCCGATCACGCCGACGCGGCGGCCAGGAGGCACGGTGAACGTCACGTCGTCGAGGATCGTCCGACGGTCGATGCGGACCGTCAACCCCCGCACCTCGAGCCCGGAGGCTGCGGTGCCCGGAGTGGTCGCGTCGCTCATGCGGTCACCCCCGTGCTCGTCGTGGCCGGGTCGTCCGGCGTGCGGGGCGCGGGTCCGCCACCGGCCGCGCGGTCGTTCGTCGTCAGGCGCGGGTCCGTCGCGTCGCGGACGGCGTCGCCGAGCAGCGACAGTGCCGCGACGACCAGGGCGATGGCCGCACCGGGCCAGGTGGCGCTCCAGGGGTGCACGCCGATGTACGTCTGCAGGTCGGCGAGCATGCTGCCCCACGAGGCCGTGTTCGAGCCGGCGCCGTACCCGAGGTACGAGAGCCCGGCCTCCGCGAGGACCGCGGTGGCCATCGCGAGCGAGAGCTGCACGGTGAACAGCGGCGCCGCGTTCGGCACGAGGTGGCGGAACAGCACCCCGGCACCGCCCACGCCCGACGCCCGCGCGGCGGTGACGTAGTCGCTGCGGGCGATGCGGCGGATCTCCCCGCGGGCCACCCGGGCGATCGTGACGCCGAAGGACAGGCCGACGCTGACGATCACGACGCCGAGCGACCCGCCGGCGATCGCGGTGAGCAGCATCGCGGTGAGGAGGGTCGGGAACGCCACGAGGATGTCGAGCAGGACGGCGGTGCCCTCGCGGACCCAGCGCGCGGTGAGCGAGCCGATCGCGGTGAGGACCATGCCGACGACGCTCGCGATCACGCCGGAGCCCACCGCGACGAGCACGGTCGTGCGGGTGCCGGCGAGCAGGTAGCTCGCGATGTCCCGGCCGGAGGCGTCGGTCCCGAACCAGTGCGCGGGGCTCGGTGACTCCCACTGGTGGAAGGGGTCGGCGCGGAAGGGGTCCTGCGGCGTCCACACGAGCGACACCACGGCGAGGACGACGAGCAGGCCGAGGACGACCACGGCGAAGACCCCGGTCGGCCGGGCGAGGAGGCGGCGGATCACTCGGACACCTCGCGCTGTCGGGGGTCCAGCGTGCGGTGCACGACGTCGACCGCGAAGCCCACGAGCAGCACGAGTCCGGTGAGCACGAGCAGCTCCGACTGCACCTTCGTGATGTCACGGCGCCCCACGTCGGTGACGAGCATGCGCCCGACGCCGGGGAGCGAGAAGAGCTGTTCGACGACGACGGCCCCGACCAGGAGCCCGGCGATCTGCACGCCGAGCACGGCCAGCACGGTCAGCGCCACCGACGGGAGCCCGTGCTTGACGAGCGCCTGCGTCCGGGTGAGGCCGATCGCCGCCGCCGTGCGGACGTGGTCGGCGTCGAGCACCCCGAGCGTCGCCGAGCGGGCGAAGCGCAGGATCACCGCACCCTCGACGGCGCCGATCGTCAGCGCGGGCAGCACGAGCGCGGCGAACGCCCGACCGGGTTCGTCCCACCCGTCGAGCGGGAAGCCCTGCGTCGGCAGCCAGTGCAGCGTGACGGCGAACAGCGCCACGAGGAGCATGCCCGCCCAGACGATCGGGATCGCCGCGACCGCCTGCGCCACGAAGGCGATGACGGCCCCGCCCGGGCGACGCCGCAGCACCGCCGCGAGCACGCCGAGCGGCACCCCGATGACGAGCGCGGCGACGAGGGACATGGCCGCGAGCGGCAGCGTGACGCTGAGCTTCTGGGCGATCTCGGGTGCGACCCGTCCGTCGGTGACGAGGGACCGCCCGAGGTCGCCGCGGAACAGCCCGCCGATCCAGTCGAGGTACTGCACGACGACCGATCGGTCGAGCCCGAGCTGCTGGCGCAGTTCGGCCACCTGCGCCGGCGACGCCTGGGTGCCCGCGACGATCTGCGCCACGTCGCCGGGCAGCACCCGGAGCGTCGCGAAGATGATCACGCTGGCCACGAGCAGGCCGACGACGAGCAGGAGCACCCGCCCGATGAGGAACCGGGTCACGACACCGATGCTACGGGAGCCGTGGTCCGTGCCCGCCTCACTTGACGGCGAGCTTCGACAGGTCGAGGCGCGAGTTCGTGCCGTCGTACGGGAAGCCCGTGACGCCCTTCCGTACCGCCGTGATCGACGTCGCCGTGTAGAGCCACTCGCCGGCGGCGTCCTCGCTGACGATCCGCGCCGCCTTCTGCAGGTCGGCGACCTTGGCGGCTTCGTCCGTCGCGGCGACCGAGTCGGCGTAGAGCGACTGCACCTCGGCGTTGTCGTAGCCGAAGTAGTACTCCGGGTTCGCCCAGTTGCCGAAGTCGCGCGCCTCGACGTGGTTCACCATCGACAGGTCGAAGTCGCGGGTGCCGCTCTTCGGTGCTTCGAACACCTGCGACAGCCAGGTGGCGAAGTCGACGCGCTTGACCGTCAGGGTGATGCCGACGTCGGCGAGCTGCGACTTCAGCACGTCGCCGATCGTCGCCGAGTAGATGTTCGCGAACGTCAGCGTGAGGTCGAGCTTCGGGTGACCGGCCTCGGCGAGGAGCTTCTTCGCGTTCGCGGGGTCGTACGCGTCGATGTCGGTGAGGTCCTGGTAGCCGGGGTCGAGCTCGGGGATCGGGCCGCCCTGCTCCACGCCGGTGCCGCCGATCGCCTTGATGATCGCCTTGGCGTCGATCGCCTGCCGGATCGCCTGGCGCACCCGCTTGTCGGTGAACGGCGCCTTCTGGTCGTTGAACGCGAGCGTGTACTTGTCGGTCGTCTTGCCGGTGTGCAGCGAGATGTCCGAGCTGTTCTGCAGCTGGCTCTTGAGCGTGCCGTCGACGGCGGTCTGCACGTCGAGGTCGCCGTTCGCCATGGCGTTCACCGCGGTGGACGGCTGCGTGATGTACCGGAAGACGACCTTGGCGACCTTGGCCTTCGTGCCCCAGTAGTCGGCGTTCCGCTCGAAGGTGAGGGAGTCGCCCTGCTTCCAGCTCGACACCTCGTACGGACCGGTGCCGTTGGCGGTGTCCGACAGGTCGTTCTTCGCGGCCTTCTCGAGTACCAGACCTGCGCGCCCCGTGAGGTTCCAGAGCAGGTCGGAGTCGGGCTTGGCGAGCTTGAGCTCCACCACACCGGAGGACGGCGAGGTGATCGACGTCACGTTGGCGAGCTGCGCGGAGTCGACGTACGAATCGTTCGACTTGACCTGCTGCAGCGACCAGACGACGTCGGCCGCGGTGACGTCCTTGCCGTCCTGGAACGTGGTGCCGTCGCGCAGCGTGAACGTGTACGTCAGGCCGTCGTCCGACACCTCGTGCTTCGACGCCAGCACGTCGCGGACGTCACCGTCCGCCGTGCGGCCGACGAGCCCCTGGTAGACGTTGTCGATGAGCACCTGGTCGAGTGCGGCACCGGACTGCGTGCGGATGTCGAGGCTCGTCGGTTCGAGGACGAGACCGACGCGGACGGTGGCGTCGGTGCCGCCGTCCTCGTTCGGGGATCCGGAGCAGCCGGTCAGCACGAGGGCCGAGGCGACGGCCACCGCGGTGGCGGCGAGGGCCGCGCGGCCGAGGCGGGAGGTGCTGCGGGCGGGGAGCGGACTCATGGGTGGTGGGTTCCTTCCGGCGCGGTGGCGACGGTCGTCGCGCGCGCTTGCACGAGGTTAGCGGCGGCCGGGGTGCTCCGGCGACGGTTCTTCGATCCGGTGCAACAAACCGTTACGTTCCGCCCATGCCCGGATCGCCGTGGCCAGTTCGAGGGGGGCCTGGTTCTGCACGGCGTGCCGGGCCTCGACCGTGACGATCTCGGCGTCGGGCAGGCGCTCGGCGAACTGCGCGTGCAGCTTCGGTGACACGTAGCCGCGGTCGCCGCGGACGAGCAGGATCGGGACGTCGAGGGCCTCGAGGTCCGGCCACGCGTCCGCGAACCGCCCCACCGACGAGGTGCGTCCGGCGGGGAGGTGCGGGAAGTGGTGGCGCCGCACGAGCCGCCCGTCGGCACCGAGACGTGTGGTGTGCCGGGCCTCGCGCAGGAGCACCGCGCGGTCGTCGCCGACGCGGGCCTCCACGGCGCGGTCGACGACCTGCTCGAGCGACGTGAACGGCTCCTCGGCCTCGAGCGCGCGGGCGATCCGGTCGACGGCCCGCTGGGCGAAGTCCGGTGACATGTCGACGAGCACGAGTCCGGTGACGCGTTCCGGCGCGGTCGCTGCGAGCCGGGCGGCGAGGATCGCGCCGAGGGAGTGCCCCACGACGATCCCCGGCCGGACCCCGAGCGCGTCGAGGGCCGCGAGCACGCTCGGTGCCGTCGCGCCGGCCCCGTAGTCCGCGTCGTCGCGCCACCCGGACCGGCCGTGGCCGGGCAGGTCCACGGCGACCGCCGGCTCGCCGACGGCGAGCGCGGTCTGGTCGAAGCTGTGGGCGTCGATGCCGAGCCCGTGCAGGTAGGTGATCCGCGCCTCCTGGCCGTCCGCCGTGTCCCAGCGGATCGCGGCGATCTCCTGTCCGTCGGTGGTGCGGACCACCTGCCTGGAGGCGCGCATCGGCGCCGTCACGCCGCTCGCGTGGGCGAGGTCGGCCAGGTCTGCGAATTCTTCGTCGGCATCGGGCACGGGGACGATCCTCGCACCGTGCGGACCCTTGGGTCTCTTAGGTAAGGCATGCCATACTTGCCGTCGTGGCAGCCCGGTACCGTGTCTTCTCCGTCCGCGTGGCAGCCGTCACGTCCCTCACCCCGCACTTCGTCCGGGTGACCCTGACGGGCGACGCCCTCGCCGAGTTCTCGTCCGTCGGCCTCGACCAGCGCATCAAGATCGTGCTGCCGATCCCCGGGCACGGCTTCACGGACCTGCCCGACGGCGAGGACTGGTACGGCGCCTGGCGTGCCCTGCCCGACGCGTTCCGGAACCCGCTCCGCACCTACACGGTCCGCTCCTTCCGACCGGACGCCCGTGAGCTCGACATCGACTTCGTCGCGCACGGCGACACCGGACCCGCCTCGCGCTGGGTCTCGGCGTGCCGGGTCGGCGACGAACTGCGCATCGTCGGGCCGGCGGTGCCGTCGTCGCCCGCGGAGCTCCCGACCGGTGCGGCCGAGTTCGACCCCGGCGCCGCGAACCGGATCCTGCTCGCCGGCGACGAGACCGCCGCCCCGGCCATCTGCGCCATCCTCGAGGCGCTCGACGTCGCCACCGTCGGCCACGTCTTCATCGAGGTCCCGACCGACGCCGACCGGCTGCCCGTGTCCGCGCCCGCAGGGGTCGAGGTCCGCTGGATCGCCCGGAACGGCGCCTCGCACGGCGTCCGGATGACCGACCAGGTGCACGCCTGGGCGTCGACCGTCGCGGCGGGGCCGGCGTGCGGCGACGCGGGGGAACTCGCGGACGTCGACGTCGACGAGCAGGTGCTCTGGGACATCCCGGCCGGCGACGAGCCGCGACCCGTCTACGCCTGGATCGCTGGCGAGGCCGGGTGCGTCAAGGAACTCCGCCGGCACCTCGTGCGCGGTGTCGGGCTCGACCGGAAGCAGGTCGCGTTCATGGGGTACTGGCGGCACGGCAAGGCCGAGAATTGACCGGATCCGTCGGCGGTGCCGGGGCTGCGTCGACTGTGCCGGCGACCGCGCTCGGGGCCCGGGGGCTGACGCTCGCGTACGACGACCGGGTCGTGGTGTCCGCGCTCGACGTCGACATCCCGGACGGTGAACTGACGGTCATCGTCGGGCCGAACGCCTGCGGCAAGTCGACGCTGCTGAAGTCGTTCGCGCGGACGCTGAAGCCGACCGCCGGCACCGTGTACCTCGACGGGTCGCCGATCTCGTCCCTCCGCCCGAAGGCCGTCGCGCGCCGCGTCGGGATGCTCCCGCAGACCCCGATCGCGCCGGACGGCATCACCGTGCGCGACCTGGTGTCCCGGGGGCGGTTCCCGCACCAGGACCTGCTGCACCCCTCGTCGGGGTCGGACCGGCGGGCCGTGCGGGCCGCGCTCGAGCAGACGTCGACCGTGTCGCTCGCCGACCGCAGCGTGGACGAGCTGTCCGGCGGGCAGCGACAGCGGGTGTGGATCGCGATGGTGCTCGCGCAGGAGACCGACATCGTCCTGCTCGACGAGCCCACCACGTTCCTGGACATCGCGCACCAGTACGACGTGCTCGAGCTGGCCTCGGCGTTGCACGCGGCCGGTCGGACGGTCGTCGCGGTGCTGCACGACCTCAACCAGGCGGCGCGGTACGCCACGCACGTGATCGCGATGCGTGACGGGTCGATCGTGGCGTCGGGGCCGCCGGCGTCGGTGGTGACGGCCGACCTCGTCGAGGACGTGTTCGGGCTGCCGTGCGTCGTCGTCGCCGACCCCGAGACGGGCACGCCCCTCGTGGTGCCGCGGCGCCCCGCGGCCTGACGCGCTGCGCGGGCGCGGGCGCCGCGCGCGGGCGCGCCGCCGCGCGCCCGCGAGCGGGCACGACACGCTGCTCGCGTCTGCCGACCGGGCGGAACCTGCCGCTCGCCCGCCCCGAACCGGACGTATTCTGCCCGCTCGGGGCGGCGCGTCCGGTGCGGTGCGACCGTCGGACGGGAGGCGCGGGGCGGGCTTGAGCCGAGCCTCCCGTCCGGCCGTGGCTTCAGATGCACTTCCTTCCGGGCGGGGCGCTCCCCGAGCGGGCGCGACGCGCCGCTCGCGTACTGCGAGCGGGCGGAACCTGCTGCTCGCCGGCGCCGAACGGGACGGATTTCGCCCGCTCGGCGCGGGTTGGGTCGGGCCGAAGCCGGGCCGGCCCGGGTTGGGTTGGGTCGGGTTGGGTCGGGTTTGGCCGGCCCGCAGCCGGTCAGCCGAGCGGGTACGACACGCCGCTCGCGTCTGCCGACCGGGCGGAACCTGCTGCTCGCCGGCGTCGAACGGGACAGATTTCGCCCGCTCGGGGCGGGCGCGCGGGCGCGCCGCGCGTCAGCGGTAGTTGCCGTCCTCGAGGCCGGCCTCGATCTCGAACCGGTTCCGCAGCGGATCCTGCCCCGCCAACGCGTACACGATCGGCATGAGCATCCCGTACCGCCGCCACTGGTCGACGTGCACCCGCTCGTGCCGGAGCACCCGGTCGCCGTCGTTGTCCCGCGTGAGGTAGACCGACCCCACGCACGTGCCACCTCGGCGGAACACCCACCGCGGCAGCCCCGTGCACACGATCAGCCCGTCGACGACCCGCACCTTCCCGGTGGAGAGCGGGACGCCGACGGCGAGGCCGACCGCGGTCGCGAACGCCCACCCCGCCCGGGACACGGGGGAGTCGAGCAGGGGGTTCCGCACCGCTACTCCGGGCGGCCGTAGGTCTCGAGCAGTCGCAGCCAGATCTCGTTCATCGTCGGGTAGGCGGGGACGGCGTGCCAGAGGCGGTCGACCGGCACCTCGCCCACGACGGCGATCGTCGCGGCGTGCAGCATCTCGGCGACGTCCTGCCCGACGAAGGTCACGCCGACGACGACCCCGCGGTCCTCGTCGACGACCATCTTCGCCCGCCCGGTGTAGCCGTCCGCCTGCAGCGAGGCGCCGGCGACGTTGCCGAGCTCGTACTCGACCGCCCGGACGTTCAGCCCCTGCTCGCGGGCCGTGGCCTCGGTCAGGCCGACGCTCGCGACCTCGGGGTCGGTGAAGGTGACCTGCGGGACCGCAGCGTGGTCGGCGGTGGCGACGTGCGCACCCCACGGTTCGGTGTGCAGCGGCGTGCCCTGGTACCGGGCGGCGATCGCCTCGCCCGCGGCACGCGCCTGGTACTTGCCCTGGTGGGTGAGGAGCACGCGGTGGTTGACGTCGCCGACGGCGTAGAGCCAGTCGGTGCCCTGCACGAGCATCGTGTCGTCGACCTGCAGCCAGTCGCCCGCGGTCAGCCCGACGGACTCGAGGCCGAGGTCCTTCGTGGTCGCGGCGCGTCCGGTCGCGGCGAGGACCTCGCTCGTGATGACCGTCGAGCCGTCGTCGAGCGTCGTCGTGACGAGGCCGTGCTCGTCGCGGTCGACGCGGGTGGGGTTCACGCCGGTGCGGACGTCGACGCCCAGCTCGCGGAGGGAGTCGGCGACGAGCTCTCCCGCGAACGGCTCCATGCCGCCGAGCAGCCCGTGCCGTGCGACGAGCGTGACCTTCGCCCCGAGGGACGCCCACGCGGTCGCGAGCTCCGAGCCGGAGACCCCGCCGCCGATGACGAACAGGCTCTCGGGCACCGTCTGCCCACTGGTGGCCTCACGCGTGCCCCACGGCGTCGCGTCGGCCAGCCCCGGGACGTCGGGGAGGGTGTGCAGCGAGCCCGTGACGACCGCGATCGCCGCGGCTGCCGTGTACGTCGTGCCGTCGACCTCGATCGTCTTCTCGCCGGTGATCCGGGCGTGGCCGCGGATGAGGTCGATGTCGGCGGACTCGAGCCACGAGACCTGGCCGTCGTCCTTCCAGTCCGAGGTGAAGGAGTTCCGTCGGGCGAGCACGTGCGCCGCGTCGAGGTCGCCCGTGACCGCCTGCTTCGCACCGTCGAGTCGCTTCGCCGCTGCGAGCGCGTGCCCGCTGCGCAGCAGGGCCTTGGACGGCATGCACGCCCAGTAGGAGCACTCGCCGCCGACGAGCTCGGCCTCCACGATGGCGACCGACAGGCCGCGCTTCTTGGCGTAGTCCGCCACGTTCTCGCCGACTGCGCCGGCGCCGATCACGATGAGGTCGTAGTCCGTCATGTCGCCGAGCGTACGCGGATCGGCATGGGTCATGCCGGGCGCGGTGCGTACCCGTGGAGAACGGGTCCGCGGGGGAGCGCGGGGACCGTCAGACGGTGCGGGACGCGCTCGTCAGCGCGCCGACCGCACGCAGGATGACGCCGAGGTCGTCGACCGCGCGGTCCGGGTCGACCGGCGCGAACCCGGTGAGGGCCGCGCCCGCCAGTCGTCGTCCGCGCGTGGCGGCCTGGATGCGCTCGACGAGTCCGGCGCCGTCCAACCCGAACGGGACGGGCTCGAGCAGCCCGTCGACCTCTGACGGGTCGAGGACGTCCAGGTCGACGTGCACGAACACCGCCTGGGCACCGGTGGCGTCCACCGCTGCCGAGATCGCGTCCGGGGTGGCGGCGTCGACGTCGAGGTGCACGATCCCGGCACGGTCGAGGGCACCTGCCTCGGCGTCCTCGACCCCGCGCACGCCGGCGACGACGACGGACGAGGCCGCCAGGGTCGGAAGGGCCGGGAACAGGTCGTCGGGGCGGTCCACGAGGATGCGGAGCACGGCGGTCTCGGCGGCGACGGGCTGGGCGCGGTTGAGTGCCCGGAAGCCGCTCGACCCCGCGATCCGCACGAAGGCGGTGTCCGGTCCGAGCCCGACCGTGGCGCCGAGCACGCTCGCACCGTCACCGCCGACGACGAGGACCGGCTCGCTCGACACCGTGGTCTCCTCGGCGACCCGTTCGGCCACCGAGAGCACCGAGGTGTATCGGGCGACGGCCGTCTCGAGACGATCGCCGGCGCCCGCCGGGACGTCGACCACGGTGGTCGACGCGCGCGGGAGGTCGGCCGCGATCGCCGCGGCTCCGTCCCCGAGGCGCATCGCACGGGACGACGCCGAACCCTGCCACTGACCGACCACGAGGAACTGCATCGTGCCAGTCTGTCAGGCGGGGTCCGGCGTCGTCCGAGGAGCGCGTCAGATGCTCGACGAACCGCCGGACTTCAGGGCGGCGAGCCGTGCCTCGACCTCGGCGTCCTTGCCCACGTCCTCGAGGCTCTCGAACTGCGAGTCGAGGCTCGACGACTGCAGCTCCTGCTGGCCGAGGACCTTCGCCTCTTCGCGGCGCACCTTCTCCTCGAAGCGGCCGAGGTCGCTCGTCGGGTCGAGCACGTCGATGTTGCCGAGCGCGTCGTTGACCTTGGACTGCGCCTCGGCCGTCTTCGACCGGGCGACGAGGTTGTCGCGCTTCGAGCGGAGCTCCTCGAGCTTCTGCTCCATGCCGGCGAGGCCCGACTTGAGCTTCTCCACCGCCTCGTTCTGCGAGGCGAGGTTCGGCTCGGCGTCCTTGACCTCCTGCTCGGCCGCGATCTGCTTGCCGATCGCGATCTTGGCGAGGTTGTCGAACTTGTCCGCCTCGGCCGTCTTGCCCTCGGTGCGGTACTTGTCCGCAGCGGAGGAGGCGTTGGCGGCCTTCTGGCCCCACTCCACCGCTGCTCGCTTGTCCTCTTCGTGGTCCTGCTCGAGCAGTCGGACGTTGCCGATCGTCTGCGCGATCGCCGTCTTGGCGTCCGCGATGTTGTTCGTGTAGTCCCGCACGAGCTGGTCGAGCATCTTCTGGGGATCCTCGGCGTCGTCGATGAGCTGGTTGATGTTCGCCCGGACGAGGGTCGAGATCCGCCCGAAGATCGTCTGCTTTGCCATTGCTGTTCCCTTTCGTGGAAGGACTGGTGTGGTGCTGTTGGTCTGTGGAGCCCGGTCTAGAAGCGGCCGCCGCCGGAGAAACCGCCCCCGCCGCCTCCGCCGCCCCCGCCGAAGCCGCCGCCGCCCCCGAAGCCGCCGCCTCCGCCGAAGCCGCCACCCCCGAAGGAGCCGCCGCCGTAACTGCCGCCGCGACCGCCGAGCAGGCCACCGAGCACGATGCCGGTGACGAGGCCGCCGAGCTGCGCGCCGTTGCCGCCACCGCCGCCGAAGCCGCCGCCACCGCCCCAGCCGCCCATGTCGTCGTTCGCGGCGTCCATCGCGGCCGCCGCGTACTGCTCGGCCGCACGCGCTGCCTGCAGCGCCTGCCCCGGGTCCGTCGTGGCGAGCTGGACGGCGTCGTCGAGTGCTCGTTGCGCCTCGGACAGCCGCGTCCGCGCCGTCGGTCCGACCCCGCCGCGGTGCAGCGAGATGAACTCGCGCGCCTGGCTGATCCGGTTCCGGGCGTCGCGGAGCGCGTCGTCGAGCGCACGGGACGCCCGACGCTGCTGTTCCTCGGCGCCACGGGCCGCGGCGATGGCCTGGTCGATCTCGGTGTTGGCCTTGGTGAGGGCGTCGACCGCGGTGATCGGGTCCTTCGGGTCGAAGCCCTGCCGCAGCACGGTCTCGGCACGGGTGACCGCGGCGGCGAGTTCCGGTCCGCCGACGGTAAGAGTACGCGCCGCGGCGACGTCGCCCTCGATGTCGACGCGCATCGCCTCGGCGCGTGCAGTGGCCTCGGCGAAGCTCGCTTCGGCAGCGCTCGCGCTCGACGTGAGCTGCTGCACCTGCGCGAGGGCGTGCTGGGCGTCGCGCACGGCGACGACCGCCTCGCCCTTGTTGCCCGCGGCGATCGCGGCGGTGGCCGCCTGGGACCGTTCGGTCGCGTAGGCGAGGACCTGCTCGGCCTGGTCGACGCTGTCCGACACGGTCGCGAGGGTCCGGCCGGTGTACGCCGAGCGGACCCGGTCCAGCGCGGCGCTCGCCTGCTGGACCGATGCCGGGGCGGCGGCGACGGCCTGCGCGAGCGCGGCAGCGGCTTCCTCGACGCCGTCCTCGAGCGAGCGGAGCTTGTCGAACGACTCCGTCTGCTCCTCGATCGAGGCGTGCGCCTGCTCGCAGATGGCGATGATCTGGTTCGCCCAGTCGGCGCGCTGCTGCGGGGAGTCCGGGATCTCGTCGTCGAGCTGCTGCTGGAACGTGAAGGCCTTGCGCACGGCCTGCTGCGCCGCGGCGACCGCCTCGGCGAAGGGCTTCGCGGCGTCGGCACCGAATTGCGCGGTGGCGAACCCGACCTCTTGCTCGGCGGTGCGCAGCTCGTCGTCGATCGTCACGAGGGCGCCACCGGCGGTCCGCTCGAGGTCGGCGAGGGACGCTTCCTGCGCCTTCGTCGCGGCGGCCGTCCGGCGCTTGTTCCGCGTCCGGATGACGAGCACCACGACGACGACCGCGACGACCACGACGGCGAGGAGGATCCACAGCCAGGTGAGGTCCGGCGGCGCCTGAGTGTCGGCGAGGCCGTTCGCGAAGGCCAGCGCGGCACCCGACCAGTCGCTCTGCTTGAGGGCCGGCAGCAGGTCGTCGTCCACCGCGGACTGGACGTCGGACTCCGAGATGCTCGTCTCGTTCGTCTGCTGGACGTCGTAGTTCCGGTCGTCGACGGCGACCGACAGCAGGATGCCGTCGGAGTCGATCTGGTTCGCCGACATCGTCGCGGCGCCCCACTCGGTGTGGTCCGACGGGTTCGTGAACGTCGGGACGAAGACGACGTAGAGCTGGGTCTTCGTGTCCGTGTAGAGCTGTTGCACGGCGTTCTCGATCCGGGACTGCTGCGAGGAGCTGAGCGCGTCGGCCTCGTCGAGGACGTACGCGCCACCGAGGTCGACCGGTGCGGTCGCTCGCGCCGTCGCCGCCGGCGCCAGCACGAGGAACACGGCCAGGAGTGCCGCAGCGATGCGTCCCACCAGCCCCGGCGTCCCCCTGTCGGTCCTCGTCCTGCCCGTGGCCGATCCGCCCTGGACCGCTCGCATCCGTCCTCCGTCCGTCGCCGTGGTCACGGTCCGAGTACCCCCGGAACCGCGCCCCGGAGCGCTGTTGCCCGGAGTCTATCCACGCCGCGCAGCGCTCGGACAGACTCCGGGCGAACCCTCGTGGAACCCCGGGCCTGTGCAGGTGTTGTACCCCGGACCGGGGTATGCTCGGGGAGCGTTCGACGACGAACGAGACAGGGGAACTGCAATGGAGCGAACAACCAGCACCGAGGTCGTCCCACTCGAGGACGGCTACCACCGTGTGTCGACGCCGGCGAGCGGTGTCATCGGCTTCGTGCGCGAGCACGACGGCCGCTACGAGGTCCTCCGCGGACGGGTGCGCCAGGCGACCCGGTCCGAAGGGCTCTACAGCACGATGAACGTCGCGCTCATCGCGCTCACCCACGCCTGAACCACCCGACGTAGGCTCGCCTGCGTGAGTCTCCCGCGCCTCCAGACCGTCGTGGTGACGATCCGGCGGTCCGGCGGCAGTCCCGACGCGGACCGGGAGGCGCTGCTCACCGCCGTCGCGTCGGCGGCGGGTGTCGGCGTCTCGGCCGTGCGCGCGGGGCGCGTCTGCCCGCACTGCGCCGCGACGGACCACGGCCGCCCCTGGGCCGAGGTCGACGGCTCCGCCGTCGGCGTGAGCCTCGCACGGACCACCGACCTCGTCGCACTGGCCGTCGGACCACCCGGGATCGGCGTCGACCTCGAGCGCGTGTCGCGGGTCGCAGCAGCCCCGCTCGAAGCGTTCACGCCCGGGGAGCTCGCCCGGTCCGGCGACGACACTGCCCGGGCGGCGTGCTGGGCGGTGAAGGAGGCCGTCCTCAAGCGTGACGGCCGAGGACTCCGGGTGGACCCCAACCGCGTCGACGTCGACCTGGGCAGGGGCACGGCGGTCCTGGACGGGGTGTCGCAGCCGGTCTCGGTGTCGTTCCCCGCGGTCGACGTGGTGCTCGCGGTCGCGGCGGGAGGGGCTCCGGTCAGCGTGGGAGCGTGAGGACCTCGACGCCGTCCTCGGTGATCGCCACCGTGTGCTCGGTGTGCGCGGTGCGTGCTCCCGTGGCGCTGCGGAGCGTCCAGCCGTCCGGGTCGGTGACGAGCACGTCGGTGTCGGCCATCACCCACGGCTCGAGCGCGAGGAGCAGCCCGGGGCGGAGGGTGTAGCCGCGTCCGGGTCGCCCGGTGTTCGACACGTGCGGGTCCTGGTGCATCGTCGAGCCGATGCCGTGGCCGCCGAACTCGACGTTGACGGGGTAGCCGGCGCCCTCGAGCACCGTGCCGATGGCGTGCGACAGGTCGCCCGTGCGGACCCCGGGGCCGGCGGTGTCGATCGCTGCGGCGAGGGCGCGCTCGGTGGCGTCGATGAGGGCCAGGTCGGCCGGGTCCGGTGTGCCGACCACGAAGCTGACGGCGGCGTCGGCGGCGATGCCGTCGAGCGAGACGGCCAGGTCGAGCGTCAGCAGGTCGCCGTCCTGCAGGGTCCGGTCGTGGGGGAGTCCGTGCAGGACGGCGTCGTTGACGGCGGTGCACACGTGGTGGCCGAACGGCCCGCGTCCGAACGACGGGGCGTAGTCGACGTAGCAGGACTCGGCGCCGGCGTCCTCGATCATCGCCTTCGTCCACCGGTCGATCTCGAGCAGGTTCGTGCCGACGCGGGTGCGCTCGCGCAGGGTCTGCAGGATCGTGCCGACGAGGGCTCCGGTGGCGCGGGCCCGGTCGACCTCGGCCGGGGTGAGGATCTCGATCATGGGATGATCATACCGGTACTGGAAGACCGGTATTAGTGTGGGCACATGGTCCGTCTCCCGCTCAGCCCCGACGAGGTCGCCCGTGGTCGGCGGCTCGGAGCGCTGCTCCGTCGTGCCCGCGGGGAGCGCTCGATGCTCGACACGGCGCTGCGGGCCGGGATCTCGCCGGAGACGCTGCGGAAGATCGAGACCGGCCGCATCGCGACGCCGGCGTTCTCGACGATCGCGTCCGTCGCCGGGGTCGTCGGGCTGTCCCTCGACGCGGTGTGGGCCGAGGTGAACGGTACCCCGGAGACGGCCGACGTCGGCGGCGCTCCGGACCTGGTCGAGACCGCGAGCTGACGCGCGCGACGCCGCCGACCGATCCCTAGAGCGCGGGGACGGCGGGCTCGTCGAGCCAGGGTGCCGTCACGGCCCGGACCGCGTCGACGTCGGTCCCGGCTGCGTCGGCGAACGCGGCGTGCACGTCCTCCGGTGCGACCGACCCGTACCGGTGTCGCTCGGTGATCGTCCGGAGCCCGGCGAAGAAGGCGTCGTCGCCGACCGACCGACGGACGGCGTGCAGGGCCAGGGCGCCGCGCTTGTAGACCCGGTCGTCGAACATGTCCTTCGGGCCCGGGTCGGCCACGACGAGGTCCTCGGGCTGCTCCAGGAGCCCGTCGCGGTACGTCGCCGCGAGGGTGTCCGCCGACTCGCCGCCGCGGTGCTCCGACCAGAGCCACTCGGCGTAGCAGGCGAAGCCCTCGTGCAACCAGATGTCCTTCCACCTGGCGACCGTCACGGAGTTGCCGAACCACTGGTGCGCGAGCTCGTGTGCGATGAGCCGGTCGGTGCCGTGCTCGCCGTCGACGTGGTTCCGGCCGAAGACCGCCAGGCCGTGCGCCTCGAGCGGGATCTCGAGCTCGTCGTCGGTCACCACGACGCCGTACGACGCGAACGGGTACGGCCCGAACCGGTCCGCGTACAGGGCGAGCATGTCCGGCACCCGCCCGAAGTCCGTCTTCGCGGCCGTGCCGAGGTCGGCGGGGTGGTGCAGCGTGACGGGGGTGTCCGAGCCGCGGAGCTTCGTCGTGCGGTAGCGCCCGATCTGCACCGTCGCGAGGTACGTCGCCATCGGCTCGGTCGTGGAGTACGTCCACGTCGTGCCGGCGCGGGCGCGCTCCTTACCGAGCAGCTCGCCGTTCGCGACGACGTCGTAGGCGGCCTCGGCGGTGATCTCGAACCGGTAGGTGGCCTTGTCGTTCGGTCGGTCGTTGCACGGGAACCACGACGGGGCGCCGGTGGGCTGTGCCGCGACGATGACACCGTCGGTCAGCTCCTCCCAGCCGATCTGGCCCCACGGACTGCGGAGCGGGTGCGGTGTGCCGCGGTACCGCACGTGGACGGTGAAGTCCGTGCCGACGGCGACGGGCTCGGCCGGGGTCACGGTGAGCTTGTGCGTCGCGGTCGTGTGCTTCTTCGCCCGCTTGCCGTCGACGTCCACCCGGTCGACCGTCATGCCGTGCAGGTCGAGGACGACACGGTCGAGGTCCTCGTGCGCACGTCCGGTGATCGTCGCGGTGCCGTCGAGGCGGTTCGTCGCGACGCGGTACTCCAGACGGAGCTCGTAGTGGTGGGCGCTCCACCGTCGGTCGCCGCTGTGCGGGGTGTACGGGTCGGCGTCTGGGTTCGTCGAGGCGGGCTTCACGGTGCCGTCGAGTCTGCCACGGCGATGTCCTCGACGGACGACCCCGCCGGCACCGGCGGCGCCGATGTCCACGGAGCGATCGGGTTACCAGACCAGTGCGTCCCGCCGGGCACCTGCTCGCCGCGCATCACGAGGGACGCCGGCCCGACGGTGGCGCCCGGTCCGATGCCCGCCGCCGGCAGCACCACGCTGTGCGGCCCGAGCGTCGCACCCGGGTCGAGGCGGACCTCGTCGAGCTGCATCACCCGGTCGTGGAACAGGTGCGTCTGCACGACCGTGCCGCGGGCCACGGCGGCTCCGGACCCGATCGTCACGAGGTCGGCCTCCGGGAGCCAGTACGTCTCGAGCCAAGTACCGCGGCCGATCGTCGCCCCGAGACTGCGGAGCCACGCCGCGAGGGCCGGGGTCCCCGTCGCCTGCTCGGCGAACCACGGCCGGGCGACGGTCTCGACGAACGTGTCCTGCACCTCGTTCCGCCACACGAACGACGACCAGAGCGGGTGCTCACGGGCGGCGATCCGGCCGACGAAGGACCACTTCGCGATCGTCGACACCACGGCCGCGACGGCACCGGCGACGATGAGCACCGGCCCGACGAGCAGCACCGTCCACCCGATGCCGACGGCCGTCCAGAGCGCGAGCAGCGTGCCGACGACCCCGAGCGCGATCCCCGCGGACACCATCGGGGCGACCAGGCGCAGGAGTTCCCAGCAGCCTCGAGCGACCTTGAGGGACCGCGGCGGCCGGAACGTGCGCTCCTCGTCGAACTCCGCCGTGGCGCGACGGAGCCGCACCGGGGGAGAGCCGAGCCACGACGATCCGCGCTTCGCCTTCTTCGGGACGGCGGACAGCACCGCGACCAGGGCCTCGCGCGGCACCGAACGTCCGGCGCCGGTCATCCCGCTGTTGCCGAGGAACGCCCGCCGCCCCACCTTCGACCGACCGATCCGCACCCGACCGCCGCCGAGCTCGTACGTCGCCACCATCGTGTCGTCGGCGAGGAACGCCCCCGAGGCGATCTGCGTGAGCGCCGGGATGAGCAGGACCGTCGAGATCTCGGTGTTCCGTCCCACCCGCGCCCCGAGCAGTCGGAGCCAGAGCGGGGTCACGAGCGACGCGTACACCGGGAACAGCAGCGTCCGTGCGCCGTCGAGGATCCGCTCGGTCGTCCACACCTGCCAGCCGATCCGGGAGCGCACCGGGTGCCGACCCTCGTGCAGACCGATCCCGAGCAACCGCACCGCTGCCACGACGAGTGCCGCGTACACGAGCCCCGCGACGACCGTCCCCACCGGTACCCACGCCAGCGCGAGCAGCACGGCCCGCTGGAGGGACGCGACCGGTCCGACGAGGAGCCACACCAGCGCCACACCCGCGGCGACACCGATCACCGGCAACCCGACCACGGCCAGGGACCCGGCCCCGTACGCCAACAGCCACCGGCGTCGGGACGGGGGCCGCGCCTCCCGGTCGTGCCGAGCCGACCCGACGCGTTCCGCCGGCGACCCCGCCCACCGC
This sequence comes from Curtobacterium sp. BH-2-1-1, assembly GCF_001806325.1. Lineage (NCBI taxonomy): Bacteria > Bacillati > Actinomycetota > Actinomycetes > Micrococcales > Microbacteriaceae > Curtobacterium > Curtobacterium sp. BH-2-1-1. The sequence goes on along the minus strand of NZ_CP017580.1, from coordinate 168,794 downwards.
TCCCCGTCGGGGACCCGGTCGGCGACCGCGGAACCGGCCTCCACCTCGGCACCGACGCCCACGTGCGCACCCGGCAGCAGCGTCGTCCGGCTGTGCACCACGGCGTCCGCGTCGATCCGGACCCGGCCGAGCCGGAACACGTCGCCGTCCACCCAGTGTCCGGCGAGGTCGACCTCGGGCTCGATCGACGCTCGCTTGCCGACCGTCAGCATCCCGGTCACCGGCGGCAGCGCGTGCAGGTCCACGTCCTTGCCGATCGTCGCGCCCAAGGCCCTGGCGTAGTAGCTGATCCACGGCGCACCGGCCGTCGAGGGGCCGTCCACCGCCTCAGCGATCCGCTCCGCGAGCCAGACCCGCACGTGCACCGACCCGCCACGGGGGTGGTCACCCGGACGCACCCCGACGAGGAGGGCCCGGACGAGGACGACCGTCACGGCCATCTTCCCCGCCGGGGTGACGAACAGGACGAGCGCCACGACGAGCGCCGGCCAGGGCAGGACCGGGACGGACGGCAGCGTCGTCGCGTGCAGTACGGCCGCCACGAGCGCCGTCCACGTCAGCACCCGCAGACCGCGGAGCACCTGCAGGGGCAGCCCGAGCACCGTCATCACCACACCCGTCGCCAGCGGGACCGGCCGGACGTCGCGCGGCACCGACGTCACCGGGCCGGAGTCGTCGAGCGCGTCCGCCAGCGCCCCGATCCGCGGGTGGTCGTACACGTCGGCCACCGTCGTCGTCGGGAAGCGCTCACGGATCGCCGACACGAGCTGCGCCGCCGTCAGCGACCCGCCGCCGTGCGCGAAGAAGTCGTCGTCGACGCTCGCCACCGGCACCCCGAGGATCGCGGACCACCGCTCGGCGATCCACGCCACCGTGTCCGGGAGCATCGCCGTGTCCGACGACCCCGGCAATGGCCACGGGAGCGCGGCACGGTCGACCTTGCCCGAGGTCCGCGTCGGCAGCGAGTCCACCACCGCGAGCAGCGGCACGAGCGCCGCCGGGAGCTCCTCGCGCAGCCGAGCGTTCGCCGCCGCCACGTCCACCGTCGCACCCGCGACCGGCGCGACGTACCCGACCAGCACCTGGTTGCCCGCCGGCGTCCGCTGCACCACGGCAGCACCCCCGGCCACGTCCGGCAGCCCCTGCAGCGCCGCGTCGATCTCCCCGAGCTCGATGCGACGACCGCCGAGCTTCACCTGGTCGTCCGCACGACCCTGGAACACGAGTCCCTCGGGGTCGTACCGCACCAGGTCACCGCTCCGGTACGCCCGGTCCCACCCGAGTTCCGGGAACGGCGCGTACTTCTCGGCGTCCTTCGCCGGGTCCAGGTACCGCCCGAGCCCGACGCCGCCGATGACGAGCTCCCCGACGCCCCCCGGTTCCACCCGGGCACCCGCCGCGTCCACGACCGCGAGGTCCCAGCCGTCCAACGGCAACCCGATCCGGATCGGCGTGCTCCCGTCGAGCAGGGCACCGCACGCCACCACCGTCGCCTCGGTCGGACCGTACGTGTTCCACACCTCCCGATCGCGGCTCGCGATCCGCGCAGCGAGCTCCGGCGGGCAGGCCTCACCACCGAAGATGACCAACCGCACCTGCTCCAGCGCGTCGTCCGGCCACAGCGCCGCGAGCGTCGGCACCGTCGACACCACGGTGATCGTCTGCGCGATGAGCCACGGCCCCAGGTCCACCCCGGTGCGCACGAGCGACCGCGGCGCCGGCACCAGGCACGCACCGTGGCCCCACGCCAACCACATCTCCTCGCACGACGCGTCGAACGCCACGCTCAGACCCGCCAGCACCCGGTCGTCCGGACCGATCGGCGCGGCCTGCAGGAACATCCGCGCCTCGGCGTCCACGAACGCCGCAGCGGACCGGTGCGTCACGGCGACGCCCTTGGGCACGCCGGTCGACCCGGACGTGAAGATGATCCACGCGTCGTCGTCCTGCCGGGGGAGCTCGGCGCTCGCCACGGGGTCGGTCACCGGGAGTTCCGCGCCGTCGCGGTCGCGCAGGACGCCGCCCACTCCGATCACGCCGACGACGCCGGCCTCGCCGAACACCAGCGTGGCGCGTTCCTCGGGGTCGTCCGCGTCCACCGGGACGTACGCGGCGCCGGCGGCGAGCACCGCGAGGATCGACACGTACAGGTCGCGCCCGCCGGACGGGATCCGGACGCCCACCCGGTCGCCCCGTCGGACCCCGCGCCGCGCGAGGTCGTCGGCCTGCTCGTGCACCAGTCGCACGAGCGTCGCGTAGTCGATCGTGCCGGCCGGGTCCTCGAGCGCGGTGGCGTCGGGGTGCTCGGCGGCGGTCGCGGTGAGGACGTCGAGCAGGGTCCGTGGTGCCGGGGCGTCGGCGCCCCGGGCGAGTTCGTGCTGCGGGTTCCCGGTGGCTGCGGTCATCGAGTCCTCTTCCCGGTCGCGTGCGGGGTCGACCGGCCCGTGATCCTAGGGGGTGGACGTGTCGCGTTCGGAAACACCGGGGGCGTCCGCCCGAGGACCGAGCGCGGACCGCGCCGCGTCGAGCGTCGCGGCGAGGCCGATCGAGTCGTCGAGCGAGTGCAGCGGCGACTCCGTGCGCCCCTCGGCGACGTCCTGCGCGAGCGCCGCGGTCTGCCAGACGAGGCCCTGTCTGCCTCGGAGGCCGCTCTCGTCCTCCCAGTGCACCGCCTCCGCGCCGTGGTGCAGCGCGAAGGACGCCGGGAACACGAAGTGGTCGGTGTACCGCACGGTGGCCGTGCTCCCCGCGATGACCGCGAGTCCGGGCGTCCACGCCGTCATCGTCGTGGTCACCACGGCCTGCGCGCCGCCGGCCGACGTCGACACGGTGACGGACTGGAGGTCCACCCCGCGTCCGGAGACCGCTCCCGTCGTGCTGCTGGTCACCGGGGCGCCGGTGGCGAACCGCGCGAACCAGTGCCCGTAGACACCGGCATCGAGGAGGGCGCCGCCGCCGGCGGCGGGGTCGAACATGCGGTCGGCGGGGTCGGGGTCGTGCGGCCAGCCGACGTCGACGGACGCGAGCCGGACGTCGCCGAGGGCGCCGTCCGCGAGGAGTCGTGCGACGACGGTGGTCCCCGGGAGGTACCGGGTCCACATCGCCTCCATCGCGAACACCCCGGCGCTGCGGGCGGCCTCGGCGAGCGTGCGGGTGTCCGCCTCCGACGTGGTCATCGGCTTCTCGACGAGGACGTGCTTGCCCGCGGCGATCGCGAGGAGCGCGTGGCCGAGGTGCTGCGGGTGCGGTGAGGCGACGTAGACGACGTCGACGGCGGGGTCGGCGACGAGGGCCTCGTACGAGCAGTGCACGCCGGGGATCCCGTGGCGCCGGGCGAAGGCGGCGGCGCGTTCGGGGGAGCGGGAGCCGACGGCGACGACGCGCTGGTCGGAGTTCGCGTGGAGCGTCGACGTGAAATCGCCCGCGATCTCGCCGGGCCCGATCACGCCCCACCCGAGCCTCGGCCCGCCTCGCAGCGGCGCAACACCAGGTTCCGGAAACACGAGGCTCATACGCCCGACGCTACCGGATGGCCCCTGCCCCGACCGGCCCCGGAGGGAAGGTCGGCGAAGCCGACATCGCGCGGCGCGTCCTGAGCGAAGCGAAGAACTCGCCTTGCGCGGGAATGTCACTGTGCCCCCAGGAGGATTCGAACCTCCGCCCCTGCCTCCGGAGGGCAGTGCTCTATCCCCTGAGCTATGGGGGCCCTGGGTGGAACCAACCGTAGCAGGTCCGCACGGCTGTCCGAGACCACGCGTGTCGTGACGGGAGGCGCGGGTCGGGCCCGCACCGCGCCTCCCGTCCGACCCGTGTCGGGTCAGCCGGCCGGCGTCGCGGACGCGCTCGGCTGCACGACGCTCCGCACCGCGTCGACGACCGGCTGCGCGCCGCCGGGCTCGGTGAAGAGGGTGGAGGTCGCGGTGATCCAGTACGGGTCGGCGAAGGCGTCCGCGCGCCCGACGCCGTCGGTGAGCGAGAAGTACCCCTCGACCCGGTAGGTCGGCACGGATCCGCCCCGTTCGTAGAGCGCGTCCTTGAGGTTCGTGAGCGACTTCTCAGGCAGGTCGGCGACGGCGACCGTGATCGTCGTCGAGGCGTCGTCGGTCGCACTCCAGTGGCACACGCGGCCGCGCTGCTCGGCGATGCGCGCCGCCGGGGTCCCCTTCTCCGGCGTGAAGTCGTCGTCGAGGGTGAACGTCTTCCCGTAGACGGACAGGGCGTCGGCGGGCAGGAGCTCGGTGCACGTCTGTGCGACCCGTTTCCCGATCGGACCCGCCGTGGCGCTCGGTGTGGCGCCGTCCGAGCCGCCGCCGGAGCACGCCACCAGGGCGACGGACGCGGACACGGTGAGGAGGGCGACGCTGATCGCCCGGACGCGGCTGCGGGTGGTCATCCCGACATGATGGTGCATCGACCGGGGAGGACCTGTGCGTCCCGGTAGACTCGACCCTCGTGACTCCTGCCGAACTCTCCGCCGCGTACCTGTCGATCCTGACCGGGATCGTCGAGCGACGAGGCGCGTCCGACACCGTGACCATCGAGGAGTCCCACGCGGCACTCGAACGTCCGAAGAACCGCGCGCACGGCGACTGGGCCTCGAACGCGGCGATGCAGCTCGCGAAGCGGCTCGGCACGAACCCGCGCGAGCTCGCGACGGAGATCGCCGGCGAGCTGACCGAGCTCGACGGCGTGGACTCGGTCGACGTCGCCGGCCCCGGCTTCATCAACATCACGCTCGAGGCCGCCGCTGCCGGCGAGATCGCGCGCACGATCGTCGAGGGCGGCGAGTCCTTCGGGCACGGCGACCTGTACGACGGCGTGCGGATCAATCTCGAGTTCGTGTCCGCGAACCCGACCGGGCCGATCCACATGGGCGGCGTGCGCTGGGCCGCGGTGGGCGACAGCCTCGCGCGGGTGTTCCAGGCGCAGGGCGGCCTCGTCACCCGCGAGTACTACTTCAACGACCACGGCGCGCAGATCGACCGCTTCGCCCGCTCCCTCGTCGCGTCGGCGCTCGGTGAGCCCACGCCCGAGGACGGCTACGGCGGCGCGTACATCGCCGAGATCGCGGCGCGCGTGATCGCGACGCTCGACCCGTCGGTCGACGTCAAGGACCTGCCGCGCGACGAGGCGCAGGAGCTCTTCCGGCGCGAGGGCGTCGACTTCATGTTCGCCGACATCAAGTCGTCGCTGCACGACTTCGGCGTCGACTTCGACGTGTACTTCCACGAGAACGCCCTGCACGAGTCGAAGGCCGTCGAGCGCGCCATCGAGCGACTGCGCTCGGCGGGCGTGATGTACGAGGCCGAGGGTGCCGAGTGGCTCCGGACCACCGACTTCGGCGACGACCGCGACCGCGTCGTCATCAAGTCGGACGGCGAGCCCGCCTACATCGCCGGCGACCTGGCGTACTACCTCGACAAGCGCGAGCGCGGGTTCGAGCGGAACCTCATCATGCTCGGCGCGGACCACCACGGCTACGTCGGCCGGATGATGGCGATGTGCGCCGCGTTCGGGGACGAGCCGGGCAAGAACCTCGAGATCCTCATCGGGCAGATGGTCAACCTGCTCAAGGACGGCGAACCGATGCGCATGTCGAAGCGCAACGGCACGATCGTCACGATGGAGGACCTCGTCGACGCCGTGGGCGTGGACGCCGGCCGGTACTCGCTCGTCCGGTTCGCCAGCGACACCGCGATCGACATCGACCTCGACCTGCTCACGAAGCGCACGAACGACAACCCCGTCTTCTACGTGCAGTACGCCCACGCCCGCACGCAGTCCGTGGCCCGCAACGCCGCGAACGCCGGGGTGGACCGGTCGGCCTTCGACGCCTCGCTCCTGACGCACGACACCGAGGGGGCCCTGCTCGGCGCCCTGGCGGAGTACCCGCGCGTGGTGCGCCAGGCGGCCGAGCTCCGCGAGCCGCACCGTGTGGCGCGGTACATCGAGCAGCTCGCCGGGCTCTACCACCGCTGGTACGACGCCTGCCGGGTCACGCCCCTCGGGGACGAGGCCGTGACCGACCTGCACCGCACGCGCCTCTGGCTGAACGACGCCACCGGCCAGGTCGTCCGCAACGGGCTGGGCCTGCTCGGCGTGACGGCGCCGGAGCGCATGTAGCGGACGTCGCGCCCGGCGCGGAGCGCTGCGCACAACCAAAGTCGCCCCGAACTGCGGAATGTCGTGGTTCGGGGCGACTTTCGTTGTGCGGCGGGCGCTGGGCGCACGCGGCCGGCGCGACCGCGACCGCGCGGACGCCGGGGCCGGCGCGCCGGGCGCACGCCGCGCCTCCAGGCTCGCTGCCGGGGCCACCTGGCAAGGTGGGACGCATGTCCGCCGCCACCGTGACCCCCCGGAAGCGCCGTCGCTGGCCCGTCGTGCTGATCGTCGTCGTGGTCGTCCTCGCCGCGCTCGTCGTGATCGCCGAGTTCGTCCTCCGCGGGGTCGTCGACCGCATCATCGCCCAGCAGGTCGAGCAGTCGCTGCCGTCCGGCGCCACCGGCGAGGTCGAGGCGCACGCGAAGGGCATCGTCATCCCGCAGCTGATCAGCGGGCAGCTCGACGAGGTCGAGATCTCCTCCGAGAAGCTCACGATCGACGGCATCCCCCTCGCCGCCGACGTCACCGCGCGAGACGTGCCCGTCGACGGCAAGGGCGACGTGCGCGACGTCGACGGCCACGTCCGGCTCGCGGCCGCGTCCGTGAAGGACCTGTCGAAGTACAGCCCGCTGTTCGACCGGCTCAGCCTGGTCGACGGCGGCGTGGAGCTCTCCGGCAAGACCGCGGTCCTCGGCTACGACATCACCTACGCGGCGAAGGGCGACGTCGCCGCGCAGGACGACGGCAAGGGCATCACGATCACGCCGAAGACGGTGCGGATCACGAACTCGTCGCTCGGCCTCAAGGTGGACTCGATCCCGGGCGTCACGAACGTCCCCGTCGAGGTCTGCACGGCGCAGTTCCTGCCGTCGGGGCTCCTGGTGCGGTCGCTCGACGTCACAGCCTCCGAGGCGACGGTGCGCGTCACGGCCGACTCGCTGCCGCTCAACGAGGCGGGGCTGCAGACGGTCGGTTCGTGCGGTTGAGCACGTGGCTGCGTCACACGGCCAGGAGGCGCGGCTCGGCTCGGTAGGATCGGGTCCCGTGAGCGAGAACCCCCTTGCCCCGCAGCACCTGCGGTTCCCGACGGACGCCTCCGCGCTGACCGCGCGGATCTGGCCCGCCTCCGCGACCCGGACCGACGACGGCGAGCTCGTCGTCGGCGGGATCGCCGCCTCCGACCTGGTCGCGCAGTTCGGCACGCCGCTGTACGTGGTCGACGAACGCGACGTGCAGTCCCGTGCGGTGCGGGTGCGGAACGCCTTCACCGAGGCGTTCGAGCGGATCGGCACCCGGGCGCACGTCTACTACGCCGGCAAGGCGTTCCTGACGACGCAGGTCGCGGCGTGGATGGTCGAGGCCGACCTCCGCGTCGACGTGTGCACCGGCGGCGAGCTCGCGGTGGCCCTGGCCGGGGGAGTCGACCCGGCGCTCCTCGGCTTCCACGGCAACGACAAGTCGGACGCCGAGATCGCCCGCGCGGTCGAGGTCGGCGTCGGCACCATCGTCCTCGACAGCCACGAGGAAGTGCAGCGCGTCGCCCGTGCCGCGGCCGATGCCGGGGTCGTGCAGCGCGTGCGCATCCGGATCAACAGCGGGGTGCACGCGTCGACGCACGAGTACCTGGCGACCGCGCGCGAGGACCAGAAGTTCGGCATCCCCCTGACCGAGGCCGTCACCGCTGCCGAGGCCGTCCGCGCCGAGCCGTCGCTCGCCTTCGTCGGCCTGCACTCGCACATCGGCTCGCAGATCTTCGACGAATCCGGCTTCCGCGAGGCCGCGCGGCGCCTGATGGACGTGCACGCCTCGCTCGTGGCGACCGGCCCGGTGCCGGAGCTCAACCTCGGCGGCGGCTGGGGCATCGACTACACCGAGGCCGACTCGGCGTTCGAGCCGGAGGACGTCGCCGACGCGCTCGCGACCATCGTGGCCGAGGCCTGCGCCGAGCGGGACATCCCGGTCCCCGAGATCGCGGTCGAGCCCGGCCGGTACATCGTCGGGCCCGCGGGGATCACGCTCTACCGCGTCGGCACCATCAAGCCCGTGACGCTCTCGGACGACGAGCAGGAGGCCGCCACCCGGACGTACGTGTCGGTCGACGGCGGCATGAGCGACAACGCCCGGCCCGCGCTCTACGGCGCCGACTACACGGCTCGGCTCGCCCGGACGTCCGACGCCCCAGCGGTCCTCACCCGCGTGGTCGGGAAGCACTGCGAGTCCGGCGACATCGTCGTGAACGACGAGTACCTGCCCGGTGACGTGCACCGCGGGGACCTCCTCGCCGTGGCCGCCACCGGCGCGTACTGCTGGAGCCTGGCGAGCAACTACAACCACGTCGGACGCCCGCCGGTCGTGGCGGTCGCCGACGGCGTACCCCGTATCCTCGTGCGTGGCGAGTCGATCGACGACCTCCTCGCCCGCGACACCGGGGTGGTCCCGGGGGCCTGAGCCCCTCGGACGACCCGACTCCCCACGAACAGGACCCGCACCAGATGATCGAATACCGCAACGTCCGCGTCGCGCTGCTCGGAGCCGGCTCGGTCGGTTCCCAGGTGGCGCGCCTGCTCCTCGAACACGGCGACGAGCTCGCCTCTCGAGCCGGGGCCGGCCTCGAGCTCGTCGGGATCGCGGTGCGCGACCTCGACGCCCCGCGCGACGTCGAGCTGCCGAAGGAGCTCTTCACGACGGACGCGGCGTCGCTCATCCTCGGCGCGGACATCGTCGTCGAGCTGATCGGCGGCATCGAGCCGGCACGGACGCTCGTGCTCCAGGCGCTGCAGTCCGGCGCCGACGTCGTCACCGGCAACAAGGCCCTCCTGGCGACCCACGGCCCGGAGCTCTTCGCGGTCGCCGAGCAGGTGGGCGCACAGCTCTACTACGAGGCCGCCGTCGCCGGCGCGATCCCGATCATCCGACCGCTGCACGACTCCCTCGCCGGTGACCGCATCGAGCGCATCATGGGCATCGTCAACGGCACGACCAACTTCATCCTCGACCTGATGGACCGCGAGGGCTCGACGTTCGAGGACGCCCTCGCGACCGCCACCGAGCTCGGGTACGCCGAGGCCGACCCGACCGCCGACATCGAGGGCTACGACGCCGCGCAGAAGGCCGCGATCCTGGCGTCGCTCGCGTTCCACACCTCGGTGCCGCTCGCCGCCGTCCACCGCGAGGGCATCACCTCGGTGACGATCGAGCAGGTCCGGGCCGCGCGCAAGGCCGGGTACGTCGTGAAGATCCTCGCGACGGCCGAGCGCCTGACCGACGAGCAGGGCACCGAGGGCGTCAGCGCCCGCGTGTACCCGGCCCTGGTGCCGGAGTCGCACCCGCTCGCGAGCGTGCACGGGGCGAAGAACGCCGTGTTCGTCGAGGCCGAGGCCGCCGGCGACCTGATGTTCTACGGCGCCGGTGCCGGCGGGGTCGAGACCGCCTCGGCCGTCCTGGGCGACCTGGTGTCCGCCGCGCGCCGACACGTCATCGGTGGCCCCGGCATCGCCGAGTCGACCCAGTCCGCGCTGCCGGTGTTCCCGATCGGCACCGTCCGCACGCGCTACCAGATCACGCTGCACGTCACGGACGCCCCGGGTGTCCTGTCGACCGTCGCCGGCGTCCTCGCGAAGCACGGCGTCAGCGTCGAGACCGTCGAGCAGACCGTCGCCACCGGGTCCAACGCGACCGCGACCCTCGTCATCGGCACGCACCTGGCGCGCGAGTCCGACCTCGCCGCGACCGTGGTCGCCCTCCGCAACGAGGACGTCGTCGCCGAGGTCACGAGCGTCCTCCGCGTCGTCGGCGCCTGAGCCGCGCCCGACCGAACTCCAGAACCGACAAGAAGGGGAGCCTCATGGCCCACCAGTGGCAGGGTGTCCTGCGCGAGTACGCCGACCGTCTCGACGTCACCGAGGCGACGCCCGTCGTCACGCTCGGTGAGGGCGGGACCCCGCTCATCCCGGCGCGCCGCCTGTCCGAGCGCACGGGGGCCGAGGTCTACGTCAAGTTCGAGGGCATGAACCCGACCGGGTCGTTCAAGGACCGCGGCATGACCATGGCGATCTCGAAGGCCGTCGAGCACGGTGCGAAGGCCGTCATCTGCGCCTCGACCGGCAACACGAGCGCCTCCGCCGCCGCGTACGCCACGCACGCCGGCATCACCGCCGCGGTGCTCGTGCCCGAGGGCAAGATCGCCATGGGCAAGCTCAGCCAGGCCGTCGCCCACGACGCCCAGCTGCTGCAGGTGCAGGGCAACTTCGACGACTGCCTCGACATCGCGCGCGACCTCGCCGCGAACTACCCGGTGCACCTGGTGAACTCGGTCAACAACGACCGCATCGAGGGGCAGAAGACCGCCGCGTTCGAGGTCGTCGACGTCCTCGGTGACGCGCCCGACTTCCACTTCCTGCCGGTCGGCAACGCGGGCAACTACACGGCGTACTCCCGCGGCTACCGCGAGGACGTGGCCGCCGGTCGATCGTCCAGGCTCCCGCGCATGTTCGGCTTCCAGGCCGCGGGCTCGGCCCCGATCGTCCGCGGTGAGGTCGTCCGCAACCCGGACACCATCGCGTCCGCGATCCGCATCGGCAACCCGGCCTCGTGGGAGTTCGCGCTCGAGGCCCGTGACGAGACCGACGGCTACTTCGGTGCCATCACCGACGAGGCGATCCTCGCCGCGCACCGCATCCTCTCCGCCGAGGTCGGCGTCTTCGTCGAGCCCGCCTCGGCCATCGGCGTCGCCGGGCTCCTCGAGCGTGCCGACGCCGGCGTCGTGCCGAAGGGCGCGAAGGTCGTCATCACGGTGACCGGCCACGGCCTCAAGGACCCGCAGTGGGCCCTCCGCACGCAGGACGGCGGCGAGGTCACCCCGACGAGCGTCCCGGTCGACACCAAGTCGGTCGCCGACGTGCTCGGACTGGTCGGCGCCGAGTGAGCCCCGACCGCTCGTCCGGACCGGGGGAGGGCATGACCGCCCAGATCGCTGTACCGGCCGGACGGGCGGTCCGCGTACGGGTCCCGGCGACCTCCGCGAACCTCGGACCGGGGTTCGACTCCCTCGGCCTCGCCCTGTCGCTCTACGACGAGGTCGTCGTCCGGGTCCGGCCCGAGCCCGGCGCGACCGTCACGGTCGACGGTGTCGGCGCGGGTGAGGTCGCCACCGACGACACGAACCTCGTCGTCCGCGCCGTGCGCCGCGGGCTCGAGCACGCCGGCGTCGCACAGCAGCCCGGCCTCGAGCTGCACGCGGTGAACGCCATCCCGCACGGCCGCGGCATGGGGTCCTCGGCGGCCGCGATCGTCGCCGGGCTGATGGCCGCGCGCGGGTTGCTCGAAGGCGTCGTCGACCTCGACGCCTCGACCCTGCTCACGCTCGCGACCGAGATGGAGGGGCACCCCGACAACGTCGCGCCGGCGCTGTTCGGCGGGCTGACCATCGCGTGGATGACCGCGGAGGGCCCGGCGTACAAGCGCCTGCTCGTCCACCGCGGTGTCTCGCCGGTGGTCTTCGTCCCGACCTTGACGCTCTCGACGAAGCTCGCGCGCTCCCTGCAGCCGGCGAGCGTCCCGCACGAGGACGCCGCGTTCAACGTGTCCCGCTCCGCCCTGCTCGTCGCCGCGCTCATCCAGAGCCCCGAGCTGCTCCTGGCGGCGACCGAGGACCGGTTGCACCAGGCCTACCGTGCCAGCGCCATGCCGGAGACCGACGCCCTCATCGGCCTGCTGCGGCAGCACGGCCTGGCGGCGGTCGTCTCCGGAGCCGGCCCGAGCCTCCTGGTCCTCGGCAGCGACCCCGCGCAGCGACTCACCGCGGCCGACCTCGTGTCGCGACACGGGGAATCCGACTGGCGGGCGCTCATGCTGGCCGTCGACCTCGGTGGTGCTACAGTGGTGCCGCACTCGGCGCTCCAAGCCGAACCCGCGTAGGCAGCAGGAACTTCCTCGCCATGCTGGGTCCGGTGCGCGGGGGCAATCTCTTTCTGATCACCGAATCCCGGTCCGTCGTCTGAACGGCGGTTGATGCATACCCGTGCATCCGGGACGGTGGAAACTCTCCGCGTTCTGCGGTTCGAAAGGAAACACCGACCTTGACGAACGTCAACGACTCCACCCAGGTGGAGATCCCCAGCGATCTGCGCGCCCTCCGGCTCCCGGAACTCCAGCGCATCGCCTCCTCCCTCGGCATCACGGGGCTCTCGAAGCTCCGCAAGGGTGACCTCATCGCCTCGATCGAGGACAAGCGTCCCGTGACGGACGACGCTCCCGCCGAGCCGGCCGCACCCGCGGTCGAGGCCCCCGTGGCCGAGCAGCCGACGCTGCCGGAGCCGACCGAGGCACCCGCTGCACCCGCCGCTGAGGCCGTCGCCGACGCACCGGCAGCGACCGAGGCCCCGGCCGAGCAGCCGGCGTCCTCGCGGGCCCGCCGTTCGCGCCGTGCCTCCTCCGGCGGCACCGTGAGCGCCGCGCCGACCTCGGCCGCCGAGCACACCAACCACGGTCAGACCGGCACCGAGGACCTCCTCGCCGGGCTCGACCAGGTCCGCGCCGAGAAGGACGCCCAGGAAGCCGCGCAGACCGGCGGCCAGCGTCGTGGCCGCGGGCAGCGCGACCAGCAGAACGGCCAGCAGGCAGAGCGCACCGAGCGCACCGAGCAGACGCCGGACCAGGCCGAGCAGCCGACCCAGCCGGACGCCGCGGGCGACCAGCAGGAGCAGTCCGCGCACGGCACCGAGTCGGGCGACCAGAGCGACCAGCAGGGCGAAGGTGGCTCGCGCCGCGGTCGTCGCAGCCGTGGTCGCGGTCGTGGCCGTGGCCAGAACGCCGAGAACGGCGAGCAGGGCGGCGACCAGAACGGTCGCGACAACGCCCCGAAGACCGACGCGGCCCAGAAGAACGGCCAGAACGGCCAGAACGGCCAGGGCCAGCAGGGCGAGCAGAAGAACGCCCAGCAGGACGACAAGAACGAGCAAAAGCAGAACGGCCAGCAGCAGAACGGCCAGCAGAAGCAGCAGGGCCAGCAGGGTCAGCAGAAGCAGCAGCAGGCCCAGCAGAACGCCGACGAGACCGAGGGCGGCCGCAGCCGTCGCCAGCGTGACCGCAAGCGCGGCCGCGGCGGGCAGAACGACGAGTTCGAGCCGGAGATCACCGAGGACGACGTCCTCATCCCGATCGCGGGCATCCTCGACGTCCTCGACAACTACGCCTTCGTGCGCACGACCGGGTACCTGCCGGGCCCGAACGACGTCTACGTCTCCCTCGGCCAGGTGAAGAAGTACCACCTGCGCAAGGGCGACGCGGTCGTCGGTGCGATCAAGCAGCCGCGCGACAACGAACAGCACAGCCGCCAGAAGTACAACGCGCTCGTGAAGGTCGACTCGGTCAACGGGCAGACGGCCGAAGAGGCCGCCGCGCGCGTCGACTTCCAGGACCTCACCCCGCTGTACCCGAACGAGCGTCTCCGCCTCGAGACCGAGCCCTCGAAGCTCAGCACGCGGATCATCGACCTCGTGTCGCCGATCGGCAAGGGCCAGCGCGGCCTGATCGTCTCCCCGCCGAAGGCCGGCAAGACGGTCGTGCTGCAGGCCATCGCCAACGCGATCGCCAAGAACAACCCCGAGGCGCACCTCATGGTCGTCCTCGTGGACGAGCGGCCCGAAGAGGTCACCGACATGCAGCGCACGGTGAAGGGCGAGGTCATCGCCTCGACCTTCGACCGTCCGGCAGAAGACCACACCACGGTCGCCGAGCTCGCCATCGAGCGTGCGAAGCGCCTCGTCGAGCTGGGTCACGACGTGGTCCTGCTCCTCGACTCGATCACCCGTCTGGGCCGCGCCTACAACCTGGCGACGCCGGCCTCCGGTCGCGTGCTCTCCGGTGGCGTCGACTCGTCGGCCCTCTACCCGCCGAAGCGCTTCTTCGGCGCCGCGCGCAACATCGAGGACGGCGGTTCGCTGACCATCCTCGCGACGGCGCTCGTCGAGACCGGGTCGAAGATGGACGAGGTGATCTTCGAGGAGTTCAAGGGCACCGGCAACATGGAGCTCCGCCTCAACCGTCACCTGGCGGACAAGCGGATCTTCCCGGCCGTCGACGTCAACGCGTCCGGCACCCGTCGCGAGGAGCAGCTGCTCTCCGCCGACGAGGTCAAGATCACGTGGCGCCTGCGCCGTGCCCTCGCCGGGCTCGACCCGCAGCAGGCCCTCGAGATCGTGCTGCGGAACCTCAAGGAGACGCAGTCGAACGTCGAGTTCCTGGTCCAGGTGCAGAAGTCGGTCCCCACGACCGGTGGGCACCACAACGGTCACCAGGAGTAACGCGTGTTCGAGTCGGTGGCAGGGCTGCTGGCGGAACACGAGGACCTGACGCAGCAGCTGTCGGACCCCGCGCTCCACGCCGATGCGGCCCGGGCGAAGAAGGTGAACCGGCGGTACGCCGAGCTCAACCAGATCAAGTCCGCGTACGAGTCCTGGAAGGCGGCGGGGGACGACCTCGCCGCCGCCCAGGAGCTCGCGCGTGAGGACGAGGCGTTCGCGGACGAGGTCCCGGCGCTCGAGGAGCAGCTGTCGGAGCGCCAGGAGCGTCTCCGCCGGCTGCTCATCCCGCGCGACCCCGACGACGGGCGCGACGTGATCATGGAGATCAAGGGCGGCGAGGGCGGCGAGGAATCGGCGCTCTTCGCGGCCGACCTCCTGCGCATGTACTCGCACTACGCCGAGTCCAAGGGCTGGAAGATCGAGATGCTCGAGCGCACCGAGTCCGACCTCGGTGGCTACAAGGACGTCCAGGTCGCGATCAAGTCGAACGCGACCGACCCGTCGCAGGGCGTCTGGGCGCACCTCAAGTACGAGGGCGGCGTGCACCGCGTGCAGCGCGTGCCGGCGACCGAGTCGCAGGGGCGCATCCACACCTCGACGACCGGTGTCCTCGTCTTCCCCGAGGTCGACGAGCCCGAAGAGGTCCAGATCAACCAGAACGACCTCAAGATCGACGTCTACCGGTCCTCCGGCCCCGGGGGACAGTCTGTCAACACGACCGACTCCGCGGTCCGCATCACCCACCTGCCCACGGGCATCACGGTCGCGATGCAGAACGAGAAGTCGCAGCTGCAGAACCGCGAGGCCGGTATGCGCGTCTTGCGTGCCCGCATCCTCGCGCGCCAGCAGGAGGAGCTCGACGCCATCGCCTCGGACGCGCGCAAGTCGCAGATCCGCGGCATGGACCGTTCGGAGCGCATCCGCACGTACAACTTCCCGGAGAACCGCATCGCGGACCACCGCACCGGGTACAAGGCGTACGACCTGGACCGCGTCATGAACGGTGCGCTCGAGCCCGTCATCCAGTCCGCCATCCAGGCGGACGAAGAGGCGCGACTGGCCGCCATCGGCGACCAGGACGCGTGAGCGACGTCCCCTCGGACGGCCCGGAGGCGCGACCCGCCTCCGACACGCCCGTCGCGTTCGCCGCGGACCGCCTCCTGCGCGAGGCGGCCGCGGCGTTCGACGCGGCCGGCGTCCCGACCCCACAGGTGGACGCGGAACTGTTGCTCGCCTGGGCGACCGACACCTCGCGCGGCGCCGTGCAGGCCCGGGCGATGACCGGCGGCGCGATCGCCGCCGAGCACGTCGAGCGCTTCCGGCACGCCGTCGCCCGACGCGCCACCCGCGAGCCGCTCCAGCACATCACCGGCGAGGCGTACTTCCGCGCGCTGACCCTGGCCGTCGGACCCGGCGTGTTCGTCCCGCGGCCGGAGACCGAGGGCGTCGTGCAGTTCGGCATCGACGCACTCCGCGCGGTGCCCGTGCCGTCGCCGGTCGCCGTCGACCTCGGGTCCGGCAGCGGCGCGATCGCCATCGCCATGGACACCGAGGTGCCGAACGCGGTCGTGTACGCGGTCGAACGCTCGCCCGAGGCGCTCCCGTGGACGCGGCGCAACATCGACGCGTACGGCGGGACGGTCCGCCTCGTCGAGGGCGACCTCGCCGACGCACTGCCCGAGCTCGACGGCACGGTGTCGGTCGTCGTGTCGAACCCGCCGTACGTGCCCGACGACGCGGTTCCGATCGACCCCGAGGTCCGCGACCACGACCCGGCCGTGGCGCTCTACGGCGGTCCGGACGGACTCGATGCGGTGCGTGCCCTCGCCGACACCGCGTGGCGCCTGCTCGTCCCCGGGGGAGTCCTCGTCATCGAGCACGCCGAGCCGCAGGGCGCCGGCGTGCGCGAGGTCCTGGCGCGCCGGGGGTTCCGTTCCCCGGAGACGCACGTCGACCTGACGGGACGCGACCGCACGACCACGGCGACGCGCTAGGCGGGGTCGAGCCGCGCCTCCTGGACCCTGTCTCTAGACAGCTGCCGTCTCGTGCTGTTCCGCGACGAAGGCGAGGACGGCTTCGCGCAGGTCGGTGTGCTCTTCGACGAGCACCGCGTGGATGCCGACGCTCTGCGCGCCCTCGACGTTGATCGGCATGTCGTCCGCGAAGAACGTGCGCTCGGCCGGGACACCGTGGTGCTCGAGCGCGCGCCGGTAGACCTCCGGCTCGGGCTTGCGCGCCCCGAAGTTGCTCGTGGTGTCGAGGTGCTCGCCGAAGACGGGCGCGAGGGACGGCGCCCAGCGGTGGATCCACCGGCCGGCCAGCGGTCCGTTGTTCGTCAGGAGGCCGACGCGGCCGTGCTCGCTCGCGACGCGCACCGCCTCGATCCGGTCGGGCAGCTCGGTCATCGCGGCACCGCGGATCCGCGCCCAGTCGGTCTCGGGGACGTCGCAGCCCATGGCCTCGGCGAAGGCGGCCAGGTACTCGTCGCCGTCGGCGTACCCGCCGGCCTCGGCGCGCTGCTCGTTGCCGCAGTCCCACCACCGGCGACGGAGCTCCGCGAACTCGTGCCCGGTGAACTCGGCGAGTGCGGCCATCCGCACCTGCCAGTCGTACCGGACGAGGACCTCGTCCATGTCGAAGAGGAACAGGAGGCGGGGCGCAGGGGACTCGTTCACGATGCCACCCATTGTGTCGCACTATCATCGTCGAGTCATGGCATCCCGATACGACTGCACCGACTCCGACGGGCTCCTGACCGGGATGCGGCTCGCACGTGCCGCTCTCGGGCGCGGAGAGCTCGTCGTGGTCCCCACCGACACCGTCTACGGCGTGGCCGCGGACGCCTTCAGCGCGGCCGCCGTCCAGCGACTGCTCGACGCGAAGGGACGCACCCGGCAGTCGCCGCCGCCGGTGCTCATCCCCGGACCGCCGACCCTGGACGCGCTCGCGAGCGACATCCCGCAGCAGGTGCGCGACCTCGTCGACGAGTTCTGGCCCGGCGGCCTCACCGTGATCCTCCGTGCGCAGCCGTCCCTCGACTGGGACCTCGGCGAGACACGCGGCACCGTGGCGCTCCGGATGCCGGACTCGCGGATCGCCCTCGAGCTCCTGCAAGAGGTCGGTCCGCTCGCGGTGTCCTCGGCGAACACGACGGGGGACCCGGCCGCGATGGACGCCGACCAGGCCGAGGCGATGCTCGGCGACAGCGTCGCGGTGTACCTCGACGGGGGCTCGCTCGAGCCGCACGAGGGGTTCGCGGAGTCGACCGGTTCGACGATCGTCGACGCCACGGGACTCTCCGACGGCGGCAAGCTCCGGATCGTCCGCCACGGTGTGATCCCGGACGAGGAGATCACCAGGGTCGTCGGAGCCGACCTCGTCGGATGAAGTACTACCTGCTCGCCGGGGCCATCGCGGCCGTGGTGAGCTTCTGCGTCAGCTGGATCGTCTGGAAGCTGGGGCTGAAGTACAAGTGGTACCCGAAGGTCCGTGAGCGGGACGTGCACCGCACGCCGACGCCCCGGCTCGGCGGCATCGCGATGTACATCGGCGTCATCGTGTCGCTGCTCGCGGCGTGGTTCCTCTTCCCGTCGATCGCCGGCACGGACTACTTCCGGTTGGTGTTCTCCGAGCCGGGTCGTGTGCTGGCGGTGCTCGGAGGGGCGACCATCATCGTGGTCCTCGGCGTCGCCGACGACATCTGGGACCTCGACTGGATGACGAAGCTCGCCGGGCAGATCATCGCCGCGGGGATCCTCGCCTGGCAGGGCGTGGCGATCGTGTCGCTGCCGATCGGCAACACGCTCGGGGTCGGGTCGTCCTACATGAGCCTGATCTTCACCGTGCTGGCGGTGGTGCTCGTCATGAACGCGGTGAACTTCATCGACGGCCTCGACGGCCTCGTCGCCGGGGTGGCGATCATCGCCGGCGGCGTGTTCTTCCTCTACACGTTCTTCATCAACCGCGTGGTCGTGCAGACGGAGTTCTTCTTCAACCTGCCGTCACTGCTCACCGCCGTGCTCGTCGGCGCCTGCTTCGGCTTCCTCATCCTCAACTGGCACCCCGCGAAGCTCTTCATGGGGGATGCCGGCGCCCTGCTCGTGGGCTTCCTGATGGCCACCAGCGCGGTCTCGGTCACGGGCAACATCGACCCGGCTGCGGTGCAGACCCGCCAGGCGCTGCTGCCGGCGTTCATCCCGATCCTGCTGCCGTTCGCGATCCTCATCGTGCCGATCCTCGACTTCGGGCTCGCGGTCACGCGTCGGCTCAGCGCGGGCAAGTCGCCGTTCTCGGCCGACCGGAAGCACCTGCACCACCGCCTGCTCGACATGGGGCACTCGCACTTCCACGCCGTGCTCATCTTCTACGCGTGGACGGCCACCGTGGCGATCGGCTGCCTGCTGTTCCTCTTCGTGGACTGGTACTGGGTGGTCGTCTTCGTCGCCGTCGGCTTCATCGTCTGCGCCGTCGCCACCTTCGCCCCGCTCGGCCGCAAACGCGCCGAGTTCGCCGCACAGGTCGCCACCCGGTCCACCGCCGTGGTGGACGCCAGCCTCGACCCGCTCGACCGGGCCGCCAACGACCGCTCGATCCCAGGAGACAACTCGTGACCGCACCGAACGCGCTCGACCACGTCCGGCCGGTGTTCCGCCGCATCATCACCTGGGGCGCGCTCCTGGCCGTCGGACTCGCCGTCGTCGGGGGAGTCGTCGGACTGCTCGTCGCCGGCGGTCCCGGGCTCGCCGGTGGCCTGCTCGGAGCCGTCCTCAGCGTGGTGTTCCTCGGGCTGACCGCTGTGAGCGTGCTGGTGGCGCTGCGCGTCTCCAAGGGGCAGATGATCTCCGGCGCGTTCTTCGGGATCGTGATGGGCACGTGGCTGCTCAAGTTCGTCGTGTTCATCGTCGTGCTCGTCCTGCTGCGCGACCGAGCCTGGGTGGACTTCCCGGTGCTCGCGATCGCGATCATCGTCGGTGTCGTCGGCTCGCTCGTGATCGACGTGGTCGCGGTCGCGAAGGCCCGGATCCCGATCGGGGTCAGCCTTCCCGGAGACTCCGCGTCTCCTGAGAAGGACGCGCCCCGCAACTGAGAGCCCGGGAAGCCTCTCGCACCTGATAGGCTTCTCGGAGTCCGCGTCCGGAGCATTGCTCGGAGCGGACGAGCCTCCACAACGTCCACCATCGCGTGCCATGCGTGCGCGCGCCGACACAGGAGACAGCGCTGCTATCCCACGCTCTTCCCCTGTCCCTCACCGCTGCGGGTAACACCGTTGCGGCGGGGAGCAGCAAGGCCGCCGAGTTCCATGGTCCGTCGATCAACGAGTTCTTCCCGGATGCGATCTTCTTCGCCGGGACGCCCTTCGAGATCGACCGACTCGTCATCATCCGGTTCATCGCCGTCGCGGTCCTGCTGCTGATCGGCATCATCGGGACCCGTTCGCTCAAGCTCGTCCCCGGCCGCGGCCAGGCGCTCATCGAGTACGCGTTCGACGTCGTCCGCCGGAACACCTTCGACAACCTGGGTGAGAAGGACGGCAAGCGGTTCCTCCCGCTGCTGGCCACGATCTTCTTCTCCGTGCTGTTCCTGAACCTCACGGGTCTGATCCCGGGGCTCAACCTGCAGGGCACCAGCCGTATCGCGTACCCGATGATCCTTGCGATCGTCGCCTACGTGGCGTTCATCTACGCGGGTCTGCGCAAGCACCCGGGCACCTTCCTCCGGAACTCGCTGTTCCCGCCTGGGGTCCCGTGGTACCTGTACATCATCGTGACGCCGATCGAGCTCGTCTCGACCTTCGTGCTCCGTCCGGTGACGCTGACCCTGCGACTCCTGATGAACATGGTCGTCGGCCACCTGCTGCTCGTCCTCTTCTTCGCTGCCACGCAGTTCTTCTTCTTCGACGCCTCGCTCGGTTTCAAGGCGTTCGGAGTCGGGACGCTCGCATTCGGCATCGCGTTCAGTTTCTTCGAGATCCTGGTCGCGCTGCTGCAGGCGTACGTCTTCATGCTGCTGACCGCTGTGTACATCCAGCTCGCGCTGGCTGACGAGCACTGACCAACGACCTGAACTGACCCCCAATACGGCACGGCATCCGCCGGGCCGCATCCTGAAAGGAAAACACGTGGACGCAACGACCGTTCTCGCGGAAATCTCCGGCAACATCGCGACGGTGGGCTACGGCCTCGCGGCGATCGGCCCGGCCATCGGCGTGGGCATCGTCGTCGGCAAGACGATCGAGTCCGTCGCTCGCCAGCCGGAGCTCCAGGGCCGCCTGACGACCCTCATGTACATCGGTATCGCCTTCACCGAGGCCCTCGCCTTCATCGGTATCGCGACGTACTTCATCTTCACCAACTAAGGCCTCTCGATGCAGAACGCACTCATCATCGCGGCCGAGGAGACGCACAATCCCCTCGTACCGCCGCTGTACGACATCGTGTGGTCCGCGGTGGCGTTCGTCGTCATCCTGCTGGTCTTCTGGCGGGTCATCATCCCGCGGATCACGAAGATGCTCGACGAGCGCACCGAGGCCATCGAGGGTGGCATCAAGAAGGCGGAGGCTGCTCAGGAGCAGGCCGCTGCCGCGCTCGACGAGTACAACAAGCAGCTCGCCGAGGCCCGTGCCGAGGCATCGCGCATCCGTGAGCAGGCCCGTTCCGACGCCAACGCGATCGGCAACGAGCTCCGCGAGCAGGCGCAGGCCGATGCAGCACGCATCACCGCCAACGCGCAGG
The DNA here is from genome assembly GCF_001806325.1 of Curtobacterium sp. BH-2-1-1. Taxonomy (NCBI): domain Bacteria; kingdom Bacillati; phylum Actinomycetota; class Actinomycetes; order Micrococcales; family Microbacteriaceae; genus Curtobacterium; species Curtobacterium sp. BH-2-1-1. The sequence continues at coordinate 147,658 of NZ_CP017580.1, read as the reverse complement.
CCCAGATCGAGGCCGAGCGTCAGAGCGCGCTCCAGTCGCTCCGGACCGAGGTGGGCACCCTCGCCCTCGACCTCGCCTCCGGCGTGATCGGGGAGTCGCTCAAGGACGACGCCAAGTCGACCGCGGTCGTGGACCGGTTCCTCGCTGACCTCGAAGCCTCGCAGGGTTCGTCGGCATCGTCGGCCGGGGAGCGCTGAGCATGCGCAGCGCCACCAGGGAAGCACTGGCGTCGACGAGGGCGGTGCTCGCCGACCTCGGCGGTGCGGCCGACCTCGCCGCCGGTGCCGAGATCCTCGCCGCAGGGCGTGCGATCGCCGGTGCGCCGCAGCTGCTCGGTCTGCTGTCCGACCCGACGGCCGACCCGGCCGGCAAGAAGGTGGTCCTCGACCGCGTCTTCGCCGGCCAGTCGGCCGCGACGCGTGCGGTCCTGACCGCGGTGGCCGGCTCGCGCTGGTCCTCGCACCAGGACCTGCTCGTCGGCATCGAGGACGCGGGCATCCGCGCCGTCGCCGCCACGGCAGCGTCCGGCACGCCCATCGAAGCCGAACTGTTCTCCTTCGAGACCGCCGTCCGTTCGGACGCCGACCTCGAGCTGGCGCTGGGCACCAAGCTCGGCAGCCCGTCGGAGAAGAGCGCCCTCGTCGAGCGGCTGCTCGGCGGCAAGGCATCGGAGCAGACCATCGTGATCCTGTCGCACCTGGTGCAGCAGCCGCGTGGTCGTCGCATCGGTGAACTCGTCCGCGACGCCTCGCGCATCGTGGCCGAGCAGGCCGGCAAGCTCGTCGCGACGGTCATCACCGCGACGCCGCTCACGGACGGTCAGGCGGCTCGCGTCGCCCGTGCCCTCGCGGAGCAGCACGGCAAGGGCATCAGCATCAACCACGTGGTCGACCCCTCGGTCGTCGGCGGGGTCCGGGTGCAGATCGGCGGCGACGTCATCGACGGCACCGTGTCCACGCGGCTCTCGGAGCTCCGGCTCCAGCTCGCCGGCTAGGCGTACCGTCGAAGCCGCTCCTCCCAAGTCCACAACGGGAACTGCCGAGTCAGGCAGCGTCACCCTCTCGGAGCCGAAGGGCCCCGGAAACCAACAAGGAAAATCCCATGGCAGACATCACCATCAGCCCCGATGAGATCCGTGATGCCCTGAAGGACTTCGTCTCGAACTACGAGCCGACGAAGGCCTCCACGGCCGAGGTCGGGCACGTCATCGACGCCGGCGACGGCATCGCGCACGTCGAGGGCCTCCCCGGCGTCATGGCGAACGAGCTCATCCGCTTCGAGGACGGCACGCTCGGCCTCGCGCAGAACCTCGACGAGGACGAGATCGGCGCCATCGTGCTCGGCGAGTTCGCCGGTGTCGAAGAGGGCCAGGAAGTCACCCGCACGGGCGAGGTCCTCTCGGCTCCCGTCGGCGACGGCTTCCTCGGTCGCGTCGTCGACCCGCTCGGCGCCCCGATCGACGGTCTCGGCGAGATCCCGGCCGAGGGTCGTCGTGCCCTCGAGCTGCAGGCGCCCGGCGTCATGTCCCGCAAGTCGGTGCACGAGCCGCTCCAGACCGGCATCAAGGCCATCGACGCGATGATCCCCGTCGGCCGCGGTCAGCGTCAGCTGATCATCGGCGACCGCCAGACCGGCAAGACGGCCATCGCGATCGACACGATCATCAACCAGAAGGCCAACTGGGAGTCGGGCGACGAGGACAAGCAGGTCCGCTGCATCTACGTCGCCATCGGTCAGAAGGGCTCCACGATCGCCTCCGTCAAGGGTGCGCTCGAGGACGCCGGCGCGATGGAGTACACCACCATCGTCGCCGCCCCGGCCTCCGACCCGGCCGGCTTCAAGTACCTCGCCCCGTACACCGGCTCGGCCATCGGCCAGCACTGGATGTACCAGGGCAAGCACGTCCTGATCATCTTCGACGACCTGTCGAAGCAGGCCGAGGCCTACCGTGCGGTGTCGCTCCTCCTGCGTCGTCCGCCGGGCCGCGAGGCCTACCCGGGTGACGTCTTCTACCTGCACTCCCGCCTGCTGGAGCGTTGCGCGAAGCTGTCCGACGAGCTCGGCGCCGGTTCGATGACGGGTCTCCCGATCATCGAGACGAAGGCGAACGACGTCTCGGCGTACATCCCGACCAACGTCATCTCCATCACCGACGGCCAGATCTTCCTGCAGTCGGACCTGTTCAACGCGAACCAGCGTCCGGCCGTCGACGTGGGCATCTCGGTGTCCCGCGTCGGTGGTGACGCGCAGGTCAAGTCGATCAAGAAGGTCTCCGGCACGCTCAAGCTCGAGCTCGCGCAGTACCGCTCGCTCGAGGCCTTCGCGATGTTCGCGTCCGACCTCGACCAGGCGTCGCGTCGTCAGCTGGAGCGCGGTGCCCGTTTGACCGAGCTCCTCAAGCAGCCGCAGTACTCGCCGTACCCGGTCGAGGAGCAGGTCGTCTCGATCTGGGCCGGCACGAACGGCAAGCTCGACGAGGTCCCCGTGGCCGACGTCCTGCGCTTCGAGTCGGAGTTGCTCGACCACCTGCGTCGCAACTCGGACGTCCTGACGACGCTCCGTGAGACGAACCAGCTAAGCGACGACACCGTCGCCGAGATGACCAAGCAGATCGACGAGTTCTCCAAGAGCTTCCAGACGAGCGACGGCAAGACGCTCGGGTCCGAGCAGTTCGAGGCCGCCTCGGCCGACGACGTCGACCAGGAGCAGATCGTCAAGGGTCGTCGCTAGATGGCAGCGCAGGTCCGGGTCTACCGACAGCGAATCAAGTCCGCGAAGACCACGAAGAAGGTCACTCGCGCGATGGAGTTGATCTCGGCGTCGCGGATCCAGAAGGCGCAGGCCCGCATGGCCGCGTCGGGTCCGTACTCGCGGGCCGTGACGCGTGCGGTGTCGGCCGTGGCGACGTTCTCGAACGTCGACCACGTGCTGACCACCGAGCCGGAGTCGTCGACGCGTGCAGCCGTCGTGCTGTTCACGTCGGACCGCGGCCTGAACGGTGCGTTCAGCACGAACGTCCTCAAGCAGGGCGAGGAGCTCGCCTCCCTGCTCCGCAGCGAGGGCAAGGACGTCGTGTTCTACCTGGTCGGGCGCAAGTCCGTCGGGTACTTCGCGTTCCGTGAGCGCGAGTCGGAGCAGCAGTGGGTCGGCAACACCGACCAGCCGGAGTTCTCGACCGCGAAGTCGATCGGTGACGCCGTCGTGGCGAAGTTCCTGCAGGACACGGCCGAGGGTGGCGTGGACGAGATCCACATCGTCTTCAACCGCTTCCTGAGCCTCGCCACGCAGGAGCCGCAGGTCGTCCGGCTGCTCCCGCTCGAGGTCGTCGAGGGGGTCGAGGCACCGTCGAACGACGAGCCGCTCCCGCTCTACGAGTTCGAGCCGGACGCCGACGCGGTGCTCGACGCGCTGCTCCCGGTCTACATCGAGAGCCGCATCTTCAACGCCATGCTGCAGTCGGCTGCTTCCGAGCACGCCGCCCGGCAGAAGGCGATGAAGGCGGCGAGCGACAACGCCGACTCGCTCATCCGCGACTTCACGCGTCTCGCGAACAACGCCCGACAGGCCGAGATCACCCAGCAGATCTCCGAGATCGTCGGCGGCGCCGACGCCCTCTCGTCGAAGAAGAAGTAGTCCGCGTCGTTCGCGGACAGTTACCCACCCTCAGGAAGGCACCAGCCATGACCGACACCGCAACCACCGCGGTCGAGACGTCGTCGGCGCCCGGTGTCGGCCGGATCGCCCGTGTCACGGGCCCCGTCGTCGACATCGAGTTCCCGCACGACGCCATCCCCGAGATGTACAACCTCCTGTTCACGACCATCACCATCGGTGACTCGTCGCAGGAGATCGGCCTCGAGGTCGCGCAGCACCTCGGCGACGACCTCGTCCGCGCCATCTCCCTGAAGCCGACCGACGGTCTGGTCCGTGGCCAGGAGGTCCGTGACTCGGGCGCTCCGATCTCGGTCCCCGTCGGCGACGTCACCAAGGGCAAGGTCTTCGACGTGCTGGGCAACGTGCTCAACACCGACGAGAAGCTCGAGATCACCGAGCGCTGGCCGATCCACCGCAAGGCCCCGGCCTTCGACCAGCTCGAGTCGAAGACCTCCATGTTCGAGACCGGCATCAAGTCGATCGACCTCCTCACCCCGTACGTGCAGGGTGGCAAGATCGGCCTCTTCGGTGGTGCGGGCGTCGGCAAGACGGTCCTCATCCAGGAGATGATCCAGCGCGTCGCGCAGGACCACGGTGGTGTGTCGGTGTTCGCCGGTGTCGGCGAGCGCACCCGTGAGGGCAACGACCTCATCGGCGAGATGGAAGAGGCGGGCGTCTTCGACAAGACCGCCCTCGTGTTCGGCCAGATGGACGAGCCGCCGGGAACGCGTCTGCGCGTGGCCCTGTCGGCGCTGACGATGGCGGAGTACTTCCGCGATGTCCAGAAGCAGGACGTGCTCCTCTTCATCGACAACATCTTCCGCTTCACGCAGGCCGGCTCCGAGGTCTCCACGCTGCTCGGTCGCATGCCGTCCGCGGTGGGCTACCAGCCCAACCTCGCCGACGAGATGGGTGTGCTCCAGGAGCGCATCACCTCGACGCGTGGTCACTCGATCACCTCGCTGCAGGCGATCTACGTGCCGGCTGACGACTACACCGACCCGGCGCCGGCGACCACGTTCGCGCACCTCGACGCCACGACCGAGCTGTCGCGTGAGATCGCTTCGCAGGGTCTCTACCCGGCGATCGACCCGCTGACGTCGACCTCGCGGATCATGGACCCCCGTTACCTGGGTGCCGACCACTACGAGACGGCCACGCGCGTCAAGCAGATCCTCCAGAAGAACAAGGAACTGCAGGAGATCATCGCCATCCTCGGTGTCGACGAGCTCTCCGAAGAGGACAAGATCACGGTCGAGCGCGCTCGTCGTATCCAGCAGTTCCTCTCGCAGAACACGTACATGGCGAAGAAGTTCACGGGCGTCGAGGGTTCGACCGTCCCGCTGAAGGACACCATCGAGTCCTTCCGCGCCATCGCCGACGGCGAGTTCGACCACGTGGCCGTGCAGGCCTTCTTCAACGTCGGTGGCATCAACGACGTCGAAGAGAAGTGGGCGCAGATCCAGAAGGAGAACCGCTGACATGGCGGCACTCACCGTGAGCGTCGTCTCGGCCGACCGCGAGGTCTGGTCGGGCGACGCCACCATGGTCGTCGCTCGCACGACGGAGGGCCAGATCGGTATCCTCGCGGGACACGAGCCGCTGCTCGCGACCCTCGCGCAGGGACAGGTCCGCATCACCCGAGCCGACGGCTCGACGGTGGCGGCGGACGCCGAGGACGGCTTCCTGTCGGTCGAGCACGACACGGTCACGATCGTGGCGCGGCAGGCCGCGCTGGCGTCCTGACCGGACTGACCGTCCTCCTCCCGCCTTCGGAGACGAAGCGGGAGGGCGGGGACACGGACCGCACGCTCGACCTGCGTGCGCTGTCGTTCCCGGAACTGGCTGCTGAACGGGCCGCGGTGATCACCGCGGCCCGTTCCGTCAGTTCCGAGGAGTCCTCGGCCCGGACGGCGCTGAAGCTCGGCCCGAAGTCGATCGGGGAGCGGTTCCGCAACCTCGAGCTCGACACGTCGGGCACGATGCCGGCGATCGACCGGTACACGGGTGTGCTCTACGACCCGCTCGGTTCGCTCGACGCGGACGCTGCGACGCGCGCGTGGTGGTTCGAGCACGTGGTCGTGCAGTCCGCGATGTTCGGCCCCGTCCGCGGTGGCGATCTCGTCCCGGCCTACCGGCTCTCCCACGACTCTCGGCTCGGCCCCGTCCGGCTCGCGTCGCACTGGCCGGAGCCGTCCGCCCGGGTGCTCGCGGCGCACACGGCGGACGGGCTGGTGCTCGACCTGCGTTCCGAGGGGTACCGGCAACTCGGCCCCGTCGCGGGCGCGGTCGTCCCGCGCGTCGTGAGCATCGACGGTTCCGGTCGGCGCAAGGCGTTGAACCACTGGAACAAGACCGCGAAGGGTCGCCTGGTCGCGCTCCTCGCCCGGACGGGCGCGGCGGTCACGACGACGGCCGAGCTGGTCGACTGGGCCGGCGCGCACGGCGTCGTCCTCGAGGAGCACGACGGCTCGTGGGACCTCGTCGCGGAGAGCCTCGAGCCCGCGACGGTCTGATCCCGGGTCCGCCCCGCTCGTCCTCCACAGGACGGGCGGGGCGGTCGCGTTCCACAGATGCCCCGGTCGGCGGGTCCAGGAGGCGCGGCGTGCGTTTCGATGACGTGCATGATCCCCGTCACGACACGAAGCCACCCCGACGCCGCAGTGCGCTACCCGCGCGAGATCGCGGCCGCCGTCACCCTCCCCGCCGCCTGCGCGGCCCTCGTCGCGCCCGGCGACGCACCGTCGTCGCGTGGTGCGTCGATCGCCGTCGTCACGGCCTGCGGAGCACTGGCGACCCGGCTCGCGGTGATCCGGTTCCTCGCCGAGCCCGGGCCGATCGAGCCCCGCGCGGTGGCCGCCTTCGACCCCTTCTCCGACCCGACACCGCCGGCGCTGTGCGGGTTCGGTCCCGAGCCGGACCGGGCGCGACTCCGGACCGCCGGCGACCGGTGCGCCGATGCCTGGCGGCACTGGCGTGCGGAGGACCCGTCGGCCGACTCGGCTGCCGGCGCCGCGGGGGCGTTGGCCGTGGCGGCGTGGTGCTCCTGGGCGCTCGGGTCCGCCGCGCGGGCACAGACGCGGGCGCAGCACGCCCTCGACACCCGGGCGGACGATCCGTTGGCGGGCCTGGTGCTGCGCTCGGTCCGGGCGGGGAGCGGTCCCGCGTGGGACCGTGGATGACGGTCGGCGGACAGGATCGTCTACGGTTGTCTCGACCACGCTTGGAGGGCTCGGGTGCGCGACGACGACATCGACGACACGGTCGTCCGTCGACCCCGCGCCGCCGCGTCCAACGAACCGGTGCACGCGTCGGTGGACGACCTGTTGGGCGACACCGTGATCCGTCCGGTCCCGCCAGTCCCCGGTGCGTCCCGACTCCCGGGCGCTCCGACCGCCGACTCGGTCGACGACACGGTGATCCGCCCGGTGCCGCCGTTGCCGGCCGCGCCGGTGGTGCACGGCGTCTCGGAAGCGCAGGACATCGACGACACGGTGATCCGTCCGGTGCCGCCCGTGCCGGGTGCGCGGGTCGCTCCGGCGACCGGTTCGCTCGACGACACGGTGCTGCGGCCCGGTCGCGCGCCGCGCCCGGGGGACGGGTCGATCGACGACACCGTGGTCGGGGCCCGGACACACCCCACCACCCAGGGCGGGACGCGCGTCGGGGGCGAGCCGCGCCTCCCGTCCGACGTCTCCGCACCGGCGACCAGGGTGCCGTCCGTGCGGATCGGCGACCGCGTCATCCGACTCGACCACCCCGTCATCGTCGGCCGGCGGCCCGCGCTGCCGCGGATCCTGCGCGGTCCGGCTCCCGAACTGGTGTCCGTCCCGTCATCGAGCGGCCAGGTGTCGTCGTCGCACGTGATGCTGCACGCCGAGGGCGAAGCCGCCGTGGTCGACGACCTCCGGTCCACCAACGGGACCGTGGTGCGGCCCGCCGGGTCGGCGCCGTTCCGGATGCCGGCGGGTGCGTCGAACGTCGTGCTGACGGGTACGGTTGTCGAGATCGGTGACGGCAACGTGATCGAGGTCCTCTCGCCACACCTGCGGGTCGCACCGTCGTCGAGGGACCTCCCACCCCTTCCCACGTGGCCGACCGACCCACCCGCCGGCACGCCCCGAACCCCCAGAGAGCGATCCTGAAACGTGACCGAACTCGGCCGAGCAGCGACTGCGCACGCCATCGACGTCCCCGGTGCCGACGGCGCCACCCTGACGCTCTCGTGGGGAGCCGCGACCGACGTCGGTCGGCGCCGTGACCACAACGAGGACAGCTACATCGTCGGGGCGCCCTTCTTCGTCGTCGCCGACGGGATGGGCGGCCACCTCGCGGGCGACCGTGCGAGCGACGCCGTGGTCCGCCGCCTCGAGCAGGCGACGGAGAGCGCGTTCACGACGCGGCAGTCAATCCAGCGGGCGCTCCTGCTCGCCACCGCCGACATCGAGCGCGCAGCGGGCGGCAACGCGATCGGCGCCGGGACGACCGTCACCGGCATCGCGCTCGTCGCCGCGCAGGGACAGCCGGCCGCGCTCGTCTTCAACGTCGGCGACTCCCGGACCTACCGGATCGAGGGCGGCGTCCTCCGACGCGTCACCGTCGACCACTCGGTCGTGCAGGAGATGGTCGACGCCGGCCTCCTCCGCGCCGAGGATGCCGAGCGGCACCCGGACAGCAACGTGATCACGCGGGCCGTGGGCTTCGGCGAACCGCCGGAGCCGGACTGGTGGACCCTGCCGCTCCGTGCGGGGGACCGGTACATCGTGTGCTCGGACGGGCTCACCAAGGAACTCGGCGACGCCGGGATCGCCCGGATCGCCGCACGCGTGCCGGCGGCGCAGGACCTCGCCGAGCGTCTGGTGGGCGACGCGGTCGTCGCGGGCGGTCGGGACAACGTGACGGTCGTCGTCCTCCAGGTGGACGACGCCCCGGACGACGGCGACGTGGAGGACACGCTGCCGCGGCACTGAGTGCCCCCCGAACTGGGGGACGGGTGACCTCGGGCTGCGCGCAGTGTGCGGAATGTCGGTCACCCACGGTTCGTACAATGGCATGGCCGTGACGAGAGAGCTGGCCGCTCGGCCGGGGAGGAGGGGACGATGGCGCGACGCCTGCCGTCCACCCCGCCCGTCATCGCGGGCTTCAGCCCCGTGCACGTCCTCGGTTCCGGCGGCTTCGCGGACGTCTTCCTCTACGAGCAGGACATGCCGCGCCGGCAGGTCGCCGTGAAGATCCTGCTCGACGAGGTCGTGGACGACCGCGTCCGGCAGATGTTCCAGGCCGAGGCGAACCTGATGGCGCGACTCAGCACGCACCCGTCGATCCTCACGGTGTTCCAGGCGAGCGTGGCCTCCGACGGCCGGCCGTACTTGGTGATGGAGCTCTGCTCGTCATCCCTCAGCGAGCGGTACCGCCGCGAGCCGATCCCCGTGTCCGAGGTCCTCGCGATCGGCATCCGCATCGGATCCGCGCTCGAGACCGCGCACCGTGAAGGCGTGCTGCACCGCGACATCAAGCCGTCGAACATCCTGCTCACGGCGTACGGCAACCCGGTGCTGTCCGACTTCGGCATCGCGGCGACCATCGGCGAGGCCGACCCCGACGAGCCGATCGGCATGTCGATCCCGTGGTCCGCGCCCGAGGTGCTCATCGACGAGTCCCGCGGCACGGTCCAGTCCGAGGTCTACTCGCTGGCGGCGACGGTCTTCTCCCTGCTCGCGGGCCGGAGCCCCTTCGAGGTCCGAGGCGGCAAGAACGGCGCGGCCGACCTCATGGGGCGCATCGACAAGGGCGGTGTGAAGCCCACCGGGCGGACCGACGTCCCGCCGTCGCTCGAGCGGCTGCTCGCATCCGCGATGTCGCGCAAGGTCGCCGGACGGCCGTCCACCGTCATGGAGCTCGTCCGTGGCTTCCAGCAGGTCGAGGCCGAGCTCGGTATCCCGCAGACCTCGGCGGACGTCGCGGTCGAGGCGTGGGCCGTCGCGACGCCGACACCGCACGGTGACCGGACGATGATCCGCGAGCTGCAGCCCCCGACCCGCGTGGGTGCACGTCGGCGCACGCGCAAGGCGCTGCAGGGCGGATCGGCGGGGGCCGCGGCGCAGAGCGTCGGCACCGTCCACCGCACCGGCTCCGTCACGCGCGCCCGCCGCCGCACGCGGTCGACGTTGGTCTGGGCGACCTCGATCGCGGTCGTGGTGGTCGCCGCACTCGCCGTCGCCACCGTGCTCGTCATCGGTCGCCTCGGCTCCGGCGCGATCCCGGTGGTCGCCGACGTGCGCGCCGAGCCGTCACCGTCGTCCGTGACCTTCACCTGGGCCGACCCGGGCCTGCGCACGGGGGACACCTACGTCATCTCGTCGAACGGTGCGGCGAGCCAGCAGACCGGCACCAGCTTCGTCGTCTCGGGTCAGAAGGGCGACGAGGAGTGCATCGCCGTCGCGGTCAACCGTGACGGCAAGACCGGGGTCGCGAGCGCCCAGAAGTGCGCCACGATCGGGAGCGCCGGGTGATCCGGGCGTTCCTCGAGAAGCACCGTTCCGCAGCGGTGACGGTCGGCGCCTCGGTCGTCGTCGGCGCGGTCGTCGCCACCGCGGCCATCGCGTCGACCGGGTACCACACGCAGCGGGTCGACCTCGGTGACGGCACCGTGTGGGTGCCGTCCGCCGAGTACGGTGCGGTCGGCCGGGCGAACACCGGCGTCCTGCAGCTCAACACCGCCGTCGAGACCGCGAGCGACGACCTGTCCGTCCTGCAGCGCGGCTCCACGGTCTACAGCGTCGACGAGACGAAGGGCACCGTCGCGAAGGTCGACGTGGCCGACGCCACGGTGGCCGACCCGGTCACGCTGCCGGCCGGCACGCCGCAGGTCTTCTTCGCAGGGTCAACGGCGGTCATCGGCAACGGGGACACCGGCGAGCTCTGGGCGACCCCGGCGAAGGACCTCGGTGAATTCGATGCGTCGACGAAGGCCGACCTGACGCTCGGCGCCGACGCCGTCTTCGACGCCTCGGACGACCACGTCGCCGTCTACTCGCCGAAGACCGGCACCGCCGCACTCGTCGACGTCGGCACCACGCCGACGGTCGCGAAGCGTTGGACAGTGAAGATGGACCGCGCCGACGACTTCCAGGTCGCGTCCTTCGGGGACCACCTGGCCGTGCTCGACCGCAGCTCGGGCCGGATGTCGGTGGACGGTCGCACGGTCGACCTCGGTGACCGCGTCGGCAGTGCACCCGCCCTGCAGCACTCGACGGACAGCTCGTCCGAGGTCGTCGTCGCCGGCACCGCCGGGCTCGTCCGTGTCTCGGCATCCGGCGACGTCAGCAACACTGCGATGCAGGTCTCCGGTCGTGCGGCACGACCGATGGTCGTCGGCTCCTGCACGTACGCGGCGTGGGCCGGCGGGCAGGCGATCGACACCTGCAAGGGGTCCGGCCTGCAGCGACTCGCGAGCACCGCGGGCACCGGGGACCTGCAGATCCTGCACAACGGCGAGACGGTCGTCGCGAACGACCCGCAGAGCGGGCGCGCCTGGGCGATCGACCGGAGCGGACAGCTCATCGACAACTGGGCCGACCTCATCAAGAAGGACGAGGACCAGCGGCAGGAGCAGGTGTCCGACGACGACCCCGAGGTCGAGAAGGACCAGAAGCCGCCGGTGGCGGTCGACGACGACCTGGGCGCTCGTCCGGGACGCACCACGAGCCTCCCGGTCCTGCTGAACGACTACGACCCGAACGGCGACCCGATCGTCGTGAGCGAGGTCGGGAAGATCGACGACGCCGTCGGCGACGTCGCGATCGTCGGCGACGGCCAGCGCCTCCAGATCACGCTGTCCGGCCGCGCCACCGGGACCGTCTCCTTCCCCTACACGATCACGGACGGCAACGGCGGGTCGGACACCGCCACCGTCCGGGTGACCGTCCGCCCCGACTCCGAGAACGACCCGCCCCGACAGGTCCGCGACACCTCGGCCGACGTCGTGCAGAACGGGCACGTCGTCTCGAACGTGCTCGGTGACTGGGTCGACCCCGACGGCGACCCGGTGTACCTCAAGTCGGCGACCGCGGCCGACGGGGACCGGGTGTCGACGACGCCCGACGGGCTCCTCGACTACCGGAACGCGAGCGCGCGGACCGGTGACCGCGCCGTGCAGCTCGTCGTGAGCGACGGGCGTGCGGACGGTCGGGGCTCGGTCACGGTCCACGTGGCGAAGCAGGGCAGCGTGCCGCTCTACGCCGACCCGTTCCCCGTGCAGGGGTACGCGGGCAAGGCGTTCACGGTGGACCCGCTCGACCACGTCCGCGGCGGGAACGGCACCGTCACGCTCACGAGCGTGTCGTCGTCGACCGGCCTCACCGTCACCCCGAGCTACGACTCCGGCACGTTCCGCGTGCAGGGCGCCGGCGCGGGGGACCACCAGCTCGAGTACACCGTGACCGACGGCACGAAGACGACGAGCGGCATCGTGCGGGTCACGATCCTCGCGCCGCCGGACGCCTCGACCGCGCCGATCACGACGCCGAAGACCGTGTTCGTCAACACCCTGTCGACGAAGGACACCGACGTCACCGCCACCGACATCGACCCGGCCGGCGGCGTGCTGCTCGTGACCGCGCTCGACGGTCCGGGCCGTGGTTCCGGGGTCGAGGCGAGCATCCTCGACCAGCACACCGTCCGGGTCACGCTCACCGCGCCGCTCGACGGTCCGGTCTCCTTCGGCTACACCGAGACGAACGGACTCGCCTCGGCGACCGGCACGATAACGGTCGTCGAGATCCCGAAGCCGGACCGGATCCAGCCGCCCGTGGCGCAGCCGGACACCGCGACCGTGCGGGTCGGCGACGTGGCGAACATCGACGTGCTCGACAACGACACCCAGCCCGAGGGGGAGCCGCTCACGCTGCAGCCCGACCTCGTGCAGAACGTCCCCGGCGACGGTGGCCTGCTGTTCGTCTCGGGCGACCACCTGCGGTACCTCGCCCCGAAGACCCCGGGCAACTACACCGCCGTGTACCGGGTCGCCGGGCCCGACGGCCAGTACGCCGACGCGACCGTCTCGATCTCGGTGCGCGAGCAGGACGCCGCGACGAACAACCCGCCCGTCCCGCAGACGGTGACCGCGCGGGTCGTCGCCGGGCAGTCCGTCCGGGTGTCCATCCCGTTGAACGGGATCGACCCCGATGGTGACTCGGTGCAGCTCGTCGGTGTCGCGTCGAACCCCGACAAGGGCTCCGTCGCCGACGTGTCGTCCGACTCGCTGACGTACGAGGCCGGCGACTACTCCGCTGGCACCGACGAGTTCACGTACACGGTCGTCGACGCGCTCGGCGCCCGTGCGACCGGCACCGTGCGCGTCGGCATCGCACCCCGCGCCGAACAGGCGTCGAACCCCGTCGCCGAAGCCGACCACGTGACCATCCGGCCCGGCGGCTCGGTGACCGTCCGCGTCCTGCAGAACGACTCCGATCCCGAGGGTGGCCAGCTCACCGTCACGAAGGCCGAGCCCACCGCCGAGTCGGTCTCCGCCAAGATCCTGCAGAAGCAGCAGATCCGGGTCACACCCCCGAAGACCGCGAAGAACGGCGACTACGCGGTGCTGTACACGGTGACGAACGAGAACGGCGGGGCGAGCACGGCCTTCCTCACCGTCACGGTCGACCCCGACGCCCAGCCGCTGCGGCCCGAGGTCGACGACACCACGCTCGACCTGCAGGACATCCTGCACCGGCAGAGCGTCACGGTCGACGTCCTCGAGAACGTCTTCTTCGCCGAGGGGACCACGGCCGACCTGAAGGTCGGTGTCGTCGACGGCTACGGCGACAACGCCCGCACCACCGACGACGGGCGCATCGTCGTCCGGCTCTCCGACGACTCGCAGGTGATCCCGTTCTCGGTCGCCCGCGTCGACCACCCGGACATCGTCTCCTACGGGTTCATCCACGTGCCCGGCTTCGACGACGCCCTGCCGCAGGTCAACCGGACCGCCGGTGCCATCACGGTGAAGAGCGAGGCGACGGTCCGGATCCCGCTGTCGAAGTACGTCGTCACGGCGAACGGGCAGACCGCCAAGATCACCGACCGGGGCACGGTGAAGGCGACGCACGCGAACGGGCAGAGTCTCGTCGTCGACTCCTCGACGCTGCAGTTCACCTCGTCGAAGCTCTACTACGGCAACGCCTCCATCTCGTTCGAGGTCACCGACGGCTCGAACGCCAACGGCGGCAAGGGACGCGTCGCGACGCTCGTGCTGCCGGTCAAGGTCACGCCCCGGTCCAACCAGCCGCCGGCGTTCACCGGCTCCGCCGTCGACATGCAGCCGGGGGAGTCGCGCACAATCGACCTCAGCAAGCTGACCGACTACCCGTACCCGCAGGACCTCCCCGAGCTCAAGTACTCCGTCGTCAGCAAGCCGAGCGACGGCACCACCGCCACGATCAGCGGGCAGAACCTGACGATCAAGGTCGCCGACACCGCGAAGAAGAACACGAGCGCCTCGATCGGGATCGGGGTCGCCGACGACGCCAACGCCGGCCGGTCCGGGGTCGTGAGCGTCGACGTCGTCGCCTCGACGCGGCCGCTCGTGCAGCCCGGGGCGGACAAGTCGGTCACGAAGCGTGGCCAGACGACCACGATCGACGTCCTCGCCAACGACCAGCCCACGAACCCGTTCCCTGGCCAGCGGTTGCGCGTCGTGAACATCCGCGGCCTCGGCGGCGGGCTTCCCGGCGGCGTGACCGTCACGCCGAGCGCCGACAAGTCGCGGCTGCAGGTCAGTGTCTCCGACAGTGCGAAGCCCGTCGACACGCACCTGCAGTACCAGGTCGCCGACGCCACCGACGATCCGGACCGGTACGTGTGGGGCGACGTGACGATCTCGGTGCAGGACGTCCCGGACGCACCCGGTGCTCCCACCCGCACCGGATCGTACGAAGGCGGGCAGGCGACCCTGACGTGGTCGACGCCGCAGGCGAACAACTCGCCCATCACCGGGTACCGCCTGCAGGGCACGAACGGGGTGTCGAAGGACTGCGGTACGGCGACGGTCTGCACGATCAAGGGGCTCGACCCGAAGGGCTCGTACCAGTTTTCCGTCGTGGCCACGAACGCCGTCGGCGACTCGGCTGCCTCCGCGAACTCCGCGCCGATCAGCGCCGACTTCGTCCCGGCGCCGCCCACCGGCATCAGCGTCACCCCGAGCAAGAGCACGCCGAACCAGCTCGACGTGACCTGGAACGCGGTCGCGGCGCCGAACAACGGCAGCGCCGTGGACAACTACGTCGTCTCGATCGAGGGGCCGGACCTGTCGACGACCCGCAGCACGGGCACGGCCACGAACACGTCCTTCACCGGTGCGCAGAGCGGGGCCCAGTACACGGTGACGGTGTCCGCCCGGAACGGCGCCGACCGCAACGGGACCGTGGTGCAGTGGAACTCCGCTTCGGCCACCGGCTCCGCCGTGGGCGTGCCGGGCAAACCGACCAACGTCTCCGCCGTGGCGGGGAAGAACCCGGACCGGGACGGCAAGTCGTCGGTCACCATCACGTGGAGCGCCGCCGACCTCGCCGGCGGGACGAGCGGCTCCTACAACGCGTTCCGTGGCGCGCAGAGCGACTGCACCGCCCGAGGCTCGCTCGGCCAGACGAGTCCCGCCAGTGACTCCGGCGTCGGCGGCGGGACGGCGACCTACTCGGTGACCGTCTGGAACGGCTACTTCTGCAACGCGCAGACGACGACCACCCAGACCTACGAACGCCCTTCGGGTACCTCCACTCCTGCGGTCTTCCTCACGTCGGACAGCTCCTCGACCCCGGACGTGGTCGTCGCCGCTCCGACGACCCCGGTCGACCATTACCAGCTGGAGGTGGGCGGCGCTCCGATCACGCTGCAGCCCGGGCAACGGTGGAGCGGGGTGCCCGGTGACGGTGCCCGGAACGTCGCCGTCGCGATGACACTGCGCGCGTGCGGGAGCCCCGGCTCGAACTTCTGCACGACGGACGACGGCTCCTCGTACACCGCGAACATCGCCGCGCTCGACGCGACGTCCTCGGTGACGAGCGCGCAGCTGACCAAGTCGATCACGGTGAGCGGGCCGACGTCCTCGGCGGTGTCCGTGCGGTACACCGCCTACTGGTACTCGACCGACGACGGTAGCGGCTTCCCGCGGACGGACTCGTGGGACGCGGGTGCTGCCGCTCCACAGCCGCCGGACGACCTGCTCTTCACCGCGAAGTCGGTCCGAGTACGCGCAGAGGTGACCTTCAACGACAACGGGGCGCTGACGACGAACGGCGACTACTCACCGTTGGCGGCCGTCGCTCCGGCGCCCGCTGACTCCGGAAACGCGGCGGGCAACTGAGCAACTCACGGGACACGCCCTACGCTGCCCAGTAGCGCTCGCCCGATCACTTCCCCCGACGGCAACCGACCATCCCCGAGAACGAGGAACGACACCGCATGAGCATGACCCCGGAGCAGGCCACCTGGTTCGCCGACGTCGCAGGCCGCATCGTGACCAACGTCGAGCAGGTGCTCCTCGGGAAGACGTTCGTGATCCGCCTCGCGGTCACGGCGATGCTCAGCGAGGGTCACCTGCTGCTCGAGGACGTCCCCGGCACGGGCAAGACGAGCCTGGCGCGGGCGATGGCACAGAGCGTGCAGGGCTCGACGAACCGCATCCAGTTCACGCCGGACCTGCTGCCGGGCGACATCACGGGTATCAGCGTCTACGACCAGAAGACCCAGGAGTTCGACTTCCACCGGGGCCCGATCTTCTCGAACATCGTGTTGGCTGACGAGATCAACCGTGCGAGCCCGAAGACCCAGTCGGCCCTGCTCGAGGCGATGGAGGAGTCCGCCGTCACGGTCGACGGCGTGAACCACCGACTCGCGGCGCCGTTCATGGTGATCGCGACCCAGAACCCCGTCGAGCAGGCCGGCACGTACCGCCTGCCGGAAGCCCAGCTCGACCGCTTCCTCATGAAGGCGTCGATCGGGTACCCGGACCACGCCGCGACGGTGAAGATCCTCGAGACGTCGTCGGCGCCGTCGAGTTCGGTGCCGCTCGCGAGTGTCGTGCCCGCGGCGACGATCACCGAGATGGCGACGCTGGCGCGCTCGGTCCACGTCGACCCGGTGATCGCCGATTACGTGGCCCGACTGGTCGACGCGACCCGCTCAGCGAGCGAGGTCCGGCTCGGCGTCAGCGTCCGCGGTGCGATGGGCCTCATGCGCGCCTCCCGCGTCTTCGCGGCGTTGGCCGGTCGCCACTACGTCACGCCGGACGACGTGAAGGCACTCGCGGTGCCGATCCTCGCGCACCGCCTGGTCCTCGACGCCGAGGCCGAGTTCGACGGCGTCAGCGCCACGAGCGTCATCGCACAGTTGCTGGTCGAGACCCCGCCGCCGGCGGACCGGGCCGGGTCGTGACCGACCGCCGGCCCGTCTCGACGCGCTCGCGCCGTCCGTCCTCGACGCGGTCGCGTCGCGGCTCGACGGCCTACGAGCGCACCGGGACGGTCGCCGGCCTCACGAACGTCCGGACGCGCCTGGTGGGCGACCGTGACGGCGTGGCAGCGGACGCGGTCGTCGGTCTCGCCAGGGCCTGGTCGACGGCCTGGAGGCTCGTCAAGCGTGGGTGGGCAGAGGTCTCGTCCGTGGTCACCGGCCTCGGGTGGACCGTCGCGGCGCTCACGCTGGTCGCGTTCGTGCTCGGCTACCGGTTCGGCCTGCGCGAGGTCGTCGTCGTGGGCTTCGCGGGGGCGCTCCTCGTCGTCGTCGCTGCGGTCGCGCTCATCGGTCGTTCGCGGCTCGTGATCCGGATGCGCCTGCCGCAGCACCGGGTGGCGGTGGGCGATGCCGCCGGCGTGGTGGTCACGGCGGAGAACCCGGTGCGGTTCCCCTCGGTCCCGACGACGGTCGAGGTGCCGGTCGGGTCCGGGCTGGTGGACGTGGCGATCCCGTCGATCGGCCCGCGCGGCACGTTCGAGCGCGAGGTCCCGGTGCCGACGGTCCGGCGCGGCGTGCTCGACGTCGGTCCGGTGACCGGTGTGCGAGCGGACCCGGTCGGCCTGGTCCGGCGCGAGATCGTCTGGACGGCCCGGGAGCAGGTCATCGTGCACCCGCGGACGATCGCGATCCCGTCGACGAGCACCGGCCTGGTGCGGGACCTCGAGGGGCAGGCGACGACCGACCTGTCGCCGTCCGACATCGCCTTCCACGCCATCCGGGAGTACATGCCCGGTGACGACCCCCGCACGATCCACTGGAAGTCCACGGCGAAGTCCGGTGCGCTGATGGTGCGCCAGTTCGAGGACACCCGCCGGTCGCACCTCGTTGTGGCCCTCGGCCTCTCACGTGCCGAGTTCGCCGACGACGAGGAGTTCGAGCTCGCGGTGAGCGCGGCAGCGTCGCTCGGCGCACGCGCGATCCGCGACGGCCGCGAGGTCACCGTGGTGGTGTCGGAGCGGACGCCGGAGTTCGCCAAGCGCCCCGTGTACGCCGTGCACCCGCTGCCCACCGTGACGCCCACCCGCCTGCTCGACGACTTCGCGTCCGTCGGACTCGCCGACGCCTGCCTGCCGATCGCCGAGGTCGCGCGCATCGTCGGCACCGACACCGCGGGCATCTCCGTGGCCTTCCTGGTGGTGGGCTCGACGGTCGAGCTGCCGGCGCTGCGACTGGCCGCGACGCGGTTCCCGGTCGGCGTCGAGGTCGTCGCCGTGATCTGCGAACCCGAGGCCCAGCCCCGGTTCCTGCGTGTGGCGGGCCTGACGGTGATGACGATCGGCTACCTCGACGACCTCCGCCACGCGCTGCACCGATCGGCGTCGGCCGCATGAGCGTCGCAGCGGGCCCGGACACCCGGGCACGGAAGACGGTCCGGCGCGATGCCCGCCGTGTCGCTCGCCGCCTCTCGCCCTTCCGGCTGGTGGGTGGCACGCTCGCGGTGTGGCTCGTCCTCGCCGTCGCGAGCGTCGCCTGGTGGCCCGTCTACCGCGACGACGCGATGATCGTCGCCGCCGTCACCGCGGTGGTGTTCGGCACGCTCGTCGCGCTCCTGGGCACGGTGTTCCGGCTGCCCACCGCGGTCGTCGCCGTCGCCACGGTCGCAGCGTTCGCGCTCACCGGAGTGCCAGCAGCGGTGCCGGGCGAGGCGAACGGGATCCTGCCGACCGGCCAGGGACTCGTCGACCTGTTCGCCGGCGTCGCCCTCGGCTGGAAGCAGCTGGTGACCATCAGCCTGCCGGTCGGCTCCTACGAGTCGTTGCTCGTGCCGTACTTCGCGACGTTGCTCGTCGCCACGGTGACCGGCGTGAGCGTGGCGACCCGCGCCTCCAGGCAGGAACTCGCCAGCATCCCGGCGCTGGTGGTCTTCGCAGCCGGTGTGGTCGTCGGACCCGGTCGGCTCGACACGTCGATCGTGACGGCCGTCGCGCTCACCGGGATCGCGCTGGTGTGGGCGCTGACGGTGCGGCACGCACGGCGTGCCGTCGCCGTCGCGACGACCATCGGGTCCCGGGTGCCGGTGGCGCGTTCGGTGATCCGGCCGGCGCTCGTCGGGACGGGGACCATCGTCGCCGCGGCGGTCGTCGCGACCGGACTGGGGCTCGTCGCTCCGCCGTCCGTCGGCCGGACCGTCGCCCGGACCGACGTGGTGAAGCCTTTCGACCCGCGGGACTACGTCAGTCCGCTCAGCGGTTTCCGCGCCTACGAGGAGGACACCGCGTCGAACACGCCGCAGCTCACGGTCACGGGGCTGCCGGAGAACGGGTTCGTCCGGATCGCCACGCTCGACACCTACGACGGGGTCGTCTACCGCGTCGGTGGGTCGGACGGATCGACGGCGTCCGGGACCTTCGAGCGCGTCCCGACCTCGGTCGACGTCCGGGGCGTCGAGGGGACGACCGTGCGCGTCGGTGTCCGGGTCGACGGGTACAGCGGGGTGTGGCTGCCGACGGTGGGCGACCTCGAACGGGTCGAGTTCACCGGGTCCGGCGCCGAGAAGGAGCGCGGCGCGTTCTTCTACAACGGCTCCACCGCGACCGGAGCGGTCGTCGGTGGCGTCGGTGACGGCACCCGGTACGACCTGACCGCCGTCGTGCCGGACCAACCGACGGACGAGCAGCTCGCGTCCGCACGCCCGGGGAGCGCCTCGGTGCCGACGCCGCGGTCGGTCCCCGACGCGGTGCGGGACACCGTGGACGCCTACTCCGGCGATGCCGACACCGACGGTGCGAAGCTCGTGGCGATGGTGCAGGCGCTCAAGCGCAACGGGTACGTCAGCCACGGCGTCGGCGACGACCGAGCGAGTCGTTCCGGGCACGGTGCCGATCGCATCCAGGAGCTCCTGACGTCGCCGCTGATGATCGGCGACCAGGAGCAGTACGCTGCCGCGGCGGCGCTGATGGCGGACCAGCTCGGCTTCCCGGCGCGCGTGGTCATGGGGTTCACCGCCGGCGGCGACGCGGGCGGCGGAGCGGGCCGGAGCGCGACCTCGGGCGGGACGACGACGTTCCGCGGGTCCGACGTCACCGCGCGGGTCGAGGTCGACACGGCGCAGTGGGGGTGGGTCATGATCGACCCGAACCCCGCCGTCCGTGAGATCCCGGACGAGCAGCAGCAGACGCCGCAGCCGGTCACGCGCCCGGAGACGGTCGTGCCGCCGCCCCCGGCCGAGCAGCAGGACCAGTCGCAGCAGGCGCCGCCGCAGAGCGACCGCAACACGCCTCCGGTGCAGCCGCTCTGGTTGCAGATCCTGCTCGCCGTGCTGCCGTGGGCCCTCGGGGTGCTGGGGCTCGCCGCGCTCGTGCTGCTGCCGTTCGGCGTCATCGTGCTGCTCAAGCGGATCCGTCGTCGTCGCCGGCGCCGAGCCCCGACGCCACGTGCCCGGATCGTCGGGGCATGGGACGAGTACCGCGACGCCCTGGTCGACCGGGGTCACGAGGTCGCGCGGGCAGCGACCCGCCGCGAGGCCGTCGTGGGAGCTCCGGGGGAGGGCGGCACCGGACTCGCGGCGTTGGCCGACCGGTCCGTCTTCGGGCCGAGCGAGGCCGACGGCACCGCTGCCGACCGGATGTGGTCGGCGACGGACGACGCGATCACGAGCCTGCGGGCCGGTCGGACCCGCAAGGAACGGATCCGCGCGGCGGTGTCCCTGCGCTCGCTCCGTGTCGTCGACGCCACCCGGTCTGCGCGGGCATCGGTCGCCTCCGCGGTGACGGTCCGAGGCCGACGCTCCACAGGTGGCGAGGGAGCCGCTGGGGGGCGCGACTACGATGGCGTGCAGGCCGGCGAGCGTCGTGGACGGCCGAGTGAGGACAGGCGGAACACGTGATCAGATGCGAACACTGCGGATCGACGCTCCCGGACGGAGCCATCTTCTGCGGTGAGTGCGGACGCGCCGTGACCGCTGCGGCGAGTCGGCGCCCGGTCGCGACGCCCCCCGTCGAGCAGGCACCGCCGCCGCCGCTCCAGCAGCCGGACCTGCACGGACGCCGTCAGGACCCGGCAGCCGAGGCCTGGCTGCCCGAATCGACCCTCGACCCCGCGACCCGTGCCTGGCTGACGGGTGCGGACCGTGGTGGCGAGCAGCAGCCCGCGGCCGTGCCGGTCGAGCGTCCCGACGACTTCACGCCCCGGACGGCACCGAGCCACGTGCACGGGAGCGGTTCCGGGCTGACCGACTGGTCCGGGCAGCAGCCGGGTGGGGTCGGCCCGTCGGAGCCCGCCCGTCCGGCGGAGCCGTCGGAGCCGTCCCAGCCCGACGAGCCGATCGCTCCGCGTGCGCCGGAGGTGCCGTTCACCCCGCAGCCGCCCGAGCCGCCGCTCGACCCGGACGCGTACCCGTCCGACGCCGACGCGGCGGAATCGAACGCCGTCTCGGCCTCCGCCTCGCCAGAGGGGGAGGACCCCGAGGTCACCCGCATCGCCGAGCGCCCAGCCGCCCAGCGCTGGGCGCCACCAGCAGAGCAGGCCGCTGCACCGGCGCCGTCCGGGCCCTCGTGGTGGGTCGGACGATCTACGGCTGCGAACGACTCCGCTGCGGACGCGGCGGACGTGACCCCCGACACCGCCGGTGCTCCGGACGCGGTCGTCTCCCCGCCGCAGCCCGGTGACACCGCGGTCGTCGAGCCCTTGGTCGACCGACGCCCGCCGCGCCCGGCGCCGCTGGTCACTCCGGGCTCGCAGGCGACGACGTGCCACGTGTGCGGGCACCGTCTCGAGCCCGACGACATCTTCTGCGCCGAGTGCGGCGCCGTGCGGCCCGCCGTGACCGCGGCGTTCACCGGACCCATCGTGCCGCTCCCGATGGACCGACCCGACTGGGCGGCGGACGACGCAGCCGAGACTCCCGACGACGCGGTTGACGTTCCGGACGACGAGCTCACCGACGACGACGTCGCCGAGGTGTCGGACGACGCTGCTCCGGACGTCGTGCGTGACGGCGATGCGCTGCCGGAGCCTGCGGTCGCCGACGACGGCGACGAGGGCGCCGAGGGCTCCGCCGGTGTGCTCCCCTCGTGGGTGAACGGTGGCGGCGACGGTGCACCCGCCGGTGACACCCCGCCCCGACCGCGCGGTCTGCACGCGGCCCCGGAGCCCGAGTCACCGGCCGTCGACACACCCTTCGTCCCGCCCGCTCCCGGTTCCGCGACCGTCCCGTCGTCGGCACCCTCAGCACAGGACAGCGGCGCGATCGGAGTACCGATGGCCGCGCCGCTGCCGCCGCTGCCCGGGGTGGCCGGTGCCGCGCTGCCGGCACCGTCGACGATCGACGCTCCGACGAGCGCCGACGGCGACCTCGAGGACGACGTCGACGAGACCCGCATCGTCTCCGCGACCCCGACCCACGCACCCTTCGTGCTGCACTTCAGCACCGGGGAGCGCTTCGGCGTGCACGGCACCGGCCTCGTCGGACGACTCCCGCGCCCCCAGCCCGGGGAACGGTTCGACGACCTGCTGACCGTCCACGACCCGGGCAAGTCCGTGTCGAAGACACACCTCGAGCTGGGGCGCGACGGCGACGACCTGTGGGTGTCCGACCGGTTCTCGGGCAACGGCACCGTCGTCCGGCACATCGATGGGTCGATCCGTCGCTGCGAGCCGGGCCGCCGCTACCGGGTCGAGCGCGGCGCGCGGGTGGACATCGGGGAGCAGTTCTTCCTCGTCCAGTGAGGGCGGGGGAGTTCTCCACAACGGTGTGATCGTCCGCGCTCTCCACAGTTCGGTGGCTGAGCGTCGGTGGCACCGGGGTCGTGTGGTGCTCTGGAGGCATGACCCCCTTCACCGCCCGCTGCACCCTGGTGGGCGCAGCGGTGGTGCTGCTCGTGGTGGGGCTCGTCGTGCCGGTCGAGTGGCCGTCGCGCGCGGTGCTCCTCGCAGCGGCGGGGTGTTGCGCGGTGCTCGACGTCCTCGTGGTCCCCGCGACCAGGGTCCGTCCCTCCCGCGGCGCCGAGTGCGGGGCGGACGTGGCGGTCCTGTTTCCGACACCGTTCGGACAGCCGGGCACCGTGGACGGGGCCGTCGGGACGGGGACGCACCGGCGGCCCATCGTCCTCGGCACGGCGTCGAACGGCCGCGAGCTCGCCGTCGACGATCGGTCGCGGCCCCACATCGTCGTGATCGGGTCCGGCGTGCTCGCGCTGGCGGTGTTCCGGGCCGTCGTGTCGCAGGTCCGCGCCGCGGCTGGTCCGGACGACGAGGTCCGAGCCGCGTGCGGCGCCGAAGCGCGCGCGGTGGTGGCTGCGGGGGCCGATCACTGCCCGGCGATGCCCTCCGGCACGGCCGCCGTCGTGGTCGACCGCCCAGCCCGCACAGCGAGCCCGAACGGCCCAGCCCACGCAGCGAACGGCGGCCACCCGGACCGGGCGTGCCCGCCGACCCGCACGACCGTGGTCCTCGTACCCGGCCTCAGCGTCCTGCCCCGGCACTGGGACGTCGCCGTCGAGGTCACCCGCCACGGATGCACCGTCCGACACCCGCACGAACGGCGGGGTACCCCCGTGGCACCGGCACTGCCGCAACTGCAGGACGAACCCGGATGACCCCGGCACAGGGCCACCCCACGAACCCGCCCTCAGCGCAGCCCGGACCCCGCCCGCAGCGTCCCCACCGGCACCCCGCCACCGAGCACCCGCTCGCCCGTGGCCGCCATGACGTCCGCGACCCCCGCCGCGTCCACGATGCCGTTGCGCTCGAGCAGCGTGAGGGCCGCGAGCGTCCCGGACCGCTGCGCGCCGTCGAGGGTCTTGACCGCGACCGCTGCACCACCGGGCAGCCCCATCACCATGACGCCCTCGGCGCCGAGCTTCGCCAGCACCCGGAGTCGTTCGATCGTCACCGTGTTCGCCCGTCCGATGCCGTCGATGGCCCAGGGGTGGTCGAGCACCGCATCGGTGAGCGCTGCCGTGTCGGACTCGGCCCGCGCGACGACACCGGCGAAGCCCCGGGCGAGTCCGGCAAGCGTCAGGGGGAACACCGGGGCCCCGCACCCGTCGGTCCCGACGACGTCGACGGTCTCGTGGGTGAACCCCTCGACGGTCTCGCGGACGCGCTGCTGCAGCGGATGCGCCATCTCGAGGTAGGTCTCCTCGTCCCAGCCGTTCACCCGGCACGCCGCGAGCATGCCCGCGTGCTTGCCGGAGCAGTTCATCGCGAGGCGCCTCGGCTCGGTCATGGTGCGGGCGGTGGCGCGGTCGAACGGCATGTCCGGCGGGCAGCCGAGGTCCGACTCGACGTGGTCGTACGACTCGAGCATGTGCAGCGCGATGGCCTGGTGCGCGGGGGTGCCGGCGTGGCTCGCGGTGGTGAGGACGAGCTCCTCGTCGGAGAACACGGCTCCGGCGCGGCGGACCGCGAGCGCCTGGAAGGGCTTCATCGTGGAGCGGGGGTAGACGCTGGCCTGCACGTCACCGACGGCGTCGATCACGGTGCCGTCCGCGGCGACGACGACCCCGGCACCGACGTGTCGGCTCTCGTCGAACCCGTTGCGGTCGAGGACCGCCAGTTCGACCGACCCCTCGGCGGTGAGAGGATGGCGGTCAGTGTGGACGTCGGAGAGCACCGTCATGCCGCAATCGTACTGATCTTCGAGGAGCCCACCGTGTCCGACCACTCCTACGAGGTCTCCGTCCACTGGACCGGCGACCGCGGCACCGGAACGAGCGGCTACCGCGACTACGGGCGCGACCACGACGTCCGCGCCGCGGGCAAGCACGGCATCGAGGGCTCCGCCGACCCGACGTTCCGTGGGGACCGCGACCGATGGAACCCCGAGGAGCTCGTCGTCGCGTCCCTCGCCCAGTGCCACATGCTGAGCTACCTCCACGTCGCCGTGACCGAGGGCTTCACCGTCGTCGACTACGAGGACCGCGCCACGGCCAGCCTCAACCTCAACCGCGACGGCTCCGGGGAGCTCACCGAGGCGACGCTGCACCCGGTGGTCACCATCCTCGAGGCGGACCGCGTCGCCGACGCCGAGGCCGCGCACGCCACCGCGAACAGCCTCTGCTTCATCGCACGCTCGGTGGCCTTTCCTGTGCACCACGTCCCGCACACCAAGGTCCGTGCGGCAGACTAGGTCCTCGTGAAGCGTCTGCGTCTCCTCCCGATCGCCCTCGTCCCCGCCGTCGTGCTGGGACTCGCCGCGTGCTCCGGATCCGGGTCGAGCGACTCGACCGCCACCCCGAGTGCGTCGTCGAGCGCGACCGCCGCGGCCATCACGTCCTGCCCCGACCCGGGTTCGGCGTCGAAGGCGATCAGGGTGTCCGGTGCGTTCGGCGGCAGCACGGCACCGACGGTGAAGTTCACGGGCGGCCTCACGGCGAGCAAGCCCCAGGCGAGCACGGTCGTGCGCGGCAAGGGTGCGTCGCTGGACGAGGGCGACTACGCGCAGGTCTCGTACAGCGTGTACCAGGCGTCGGACGCGAAGAAGCTCGGCACGGTCGGCTTCGACCAGGGCAACCCGCAGGTCCTCTCGGTGGGCGGTTCGGGCTTCGGCGCCCTCCTGGCGTGCTCGAAGGTCGGTGACCGCATCGCGGCGGTCGGTCAGTCGTCGGCGCTCGGCTTCAACACCGGCGGCGAGATCGTCGTCGTCGCCGACGTCGTGGCGCAGACCCCGACGAAGGCCACCGGGAAGGCCCAGCAGCAGGACCCGAAGCTCCCGACCGTGCAGGACAAGGCGGACGGCGAGCCGGAGATCACCATCCCCAAGGGCGTCGCGGCACCGTCGAAGACCACGCCCGAAGTCATCAAGCAGGGCACCGGCGACACCATCGCCGACGGCGACACCGCGCTCGTGCAGTACAAGGGCGTCGTCTACGACACCGGCAAGGAGTTCGACTCCTCGTGGTCGAAGGGCGTCCCGACGACCTTCACCATCTCCGAGGGCTCGCTCATCAAGGGCTTCGTGACCGGGCTGGTCGGCCAGAAGGTCGGCTCGCAGGTCCTCATCGTCGTCACGCCGGAGGACGGCTACGGCGCGAACCCGCAGGAGGGCTCGGGCATCCCGAAGAACGCCACGCTCGTCTTCGTCGTCGACATCCTCGCCAAGGGCTGACCGTGCGCCAGAAGCGGCGCATCGCGATCCTCGGCAGCACCGGCTCGATCGGCACCCAGGCACTCGACGTCGTCGCCCGCAACCCCGACCGCTTCGAGGTCGTCGGCCTCACCGCCGGCAGCAACCGCGCCGTGGTCGCCGAGCAGGCCGCACGCTTCGGCGTCCGTGACACTGCCTTCGGCGCCGCGGACACCGAACGCCTGGTCCGCAGCGTCGAGGCCGACGTCGTCCTCAACGGCATCACCGGGTCGGTCGGCCTCGGCCCCACCCTGGCCGCGCTCGAGTCCGGCGCCACGCTGGCGCTGGCGAACAAGGAGAGCCTCATCGTGGGCGGCCCGCTCGTGCAGGCCGCCGCTGCACCCGGCCAGATCGTCCCGGTCGACAGCGAGCACTCCGCCATCGCCCAGGCGCTCCGCTCCGGCACGACGGACGAGGTCCGCCGGCTCGTGCTCACCGCGAGCGGTGGCCCGTTCCGCGGGCGGTCGCGCGCGGACCTCACGGACGTCACCCCGGCCGAGGCGCTCGCCCACCCGACGTGGGACATGGGCCTCGTGGTCACGACGAACTCGGCGACGCTCGTCAACAAGGGCCTCGAGGTCATCGAGGCCCACCTGCTCTTCGACGTCCCCTACGACCGCATCGACGTGACGGTGCACGCGCAGTCGATCGTGCACTCGATGGTCGAGTTCGTCGACGGCTCGACGATCGCACAGGCGTCGCCGCCGGACATGCGGCTGCCCATCGCCCTCGGTCTCGCGTGGCCCGACCGGGTCCCGGGCGTCGGGGTGCCGCTCGACTGGACGTCGGCGAGCACCTGGACGTTCGAGCCCCTCGACGACGAGGCCTTCGGTGCAGTCGCCCTCGCGAAGCGCGTCGGGCAGCTCGGGGGGACGTTCCCGGCCGTGTTCAACGCGGCGAACGAGCAGGCCGTGGCCGCGTTCCACGCGGGAGCGATCGGTTTCCTCGACATCGTCGACACGGTCGAGCGCGTGGTCGACGAGCACACGGCGGGGGAGCCCTCCCTCGAGGGCGTGCTGGCAGCGGGTCGCTGGGCGCGCACCGCGGCCGACCGCATGCTGTCCCGCTGAGGCGAGTCGCGCCTCCCGTCCGTCAGCACGGCTGCGGGAGCAGACGGACCGGGCGGTCCAGGAGGCGCGGCGCACCTCCCAGGGTGCGCTCGGCTCGGTCATGGGAACCGTCCCGTACCCTTTCCCGGTGACCGTCGAAACCGTCCTGCTCTTCGTCCTCGGCGTGGTCGTCTTCATCATCGGCCTGCTGGTCTCGATCGGACTCCACGAGCTGGGGCACCTGTCCTTCGCGAAGCTGTTCAACGTCAAGGTGACCCAGTACTCGCTGGGCTTCGGCAAGGCGATCTGGTCGTTCAGGCGGGGCGAGACCGAGTACGGCATCCGCCCGATCCTGCTCGGCGGCTACATCTCGATGGTCGGCATGCTCAAGCCGCGGGCGTCCGGGCGACCGAGTGCGATCACGAACACGGGCATGTACGGCGCCTTCGTGCAGGACGCCCGGCAGGCGAGCGCCGAGCAGATCGCGGACTCCGGCGGCGACGACTCGCGTGCGTTCTACCGGTTGACCCCGTGGAAGCGGATCATCGTGATGGTCGCTGGTCCGGCGATGAACCTCGTGATCGGCATCGTGCTGTTCGGGGTGCTGCTCGTCGGGTTCGGTGCGCCGACGACCACGTTCACATCGAGCGTCGACTGCGTGCTGCCGACGAGCCAGGCGACGACGTGCACCTCCGGGGACGCCGTCTCGCCGGCGAAGCAGGCCGGCATCCGGTCGGGCGACGTCGTGCTCTCGGTCGACGGGAAGCAGGACCCGACGATCGCCCAGGTCTCCGAGGTCTTCCAGCGGTCCGCCGGCGAGGACGTCACCGTCGTGGTGTCCCGCGGCGGCGCCGAGAAGACGCTGCACATCACGCCGACGACCGCCACGCGGGACGTCTACACAGCCGACGGCACGGTCGCGAAGAACGACGACGGCAGCACGAAGACGCAGCAGGTCGGCGTCGTCGGCGTGAGCATCGGCCAGTCGCTCGTGCGGCAGTCGCCGGCCGCGGTACTGCCGGCCACCGGGGCGCAGATCTCGGCGTCGGCGCACCTCATCATCGACCTGCCGCAGCGGCTCGTCGCGGTGTGGAACGCGGCGTTCGGCTCGCAGGAGCGGTCGCAGGACAGCCCGGTGTCGGTCGTCGGCGTCGGCCGCGCGATCGGCGAGGTCTCGTCGATGAGCGGCGTGCCGGTGGTCGACAAGGCGTACACGATCCTCGGACTGCTCGCCTCGCTGAACATCGGCCTGTTCGTCCTGAACATGGTGCCGCTCCTGCCGCTGGACGGTGGCCACATCGCCGGCGCGCTGTGGGAGGCCGTGAAGCGCCGCTCCTTCACGCTGGTCGGCAAGGCGGACCCGGGGCCGATCGACCTCGCGAAGACGATGCCGCTGACGATGGTCGTCGTGGTCCTGCTCGCCGGCATGAGCGCCCTGCTCATCTACGCCGACATCGTCCGCCCCGTGAACCTGTTCGGGTAGCGACGACCTCTCGGCCGCGCACTACGCTTTCGCACATGAGCACAGCTCCGGAAGTCCGCACGGTCGAGCGGCAGGGCACCGACGTCATCGCCGAGTCCGACCGGAAGGGACGTCCGAGGGACCTCTTCTGGCCGTGGTTCGCGGCGAACATCTCGGTGCTCGGCCTGTCGTACGGCTCGTTCGTCCTCGGGTTCGGCATCTCCTTCTGGCAGGCCACGATCGTCTCCGTCATCGGGGTCGCGTTCTCGTTCCTGCTGTGCGGGATCGTCGCCATCGCCGGTAAACGAGGCTCGGCACCGACGATGGTGCTCGGCCGCGCGGCGTTCGGCGTCCGGGGGAACCGGCTGCCGGCGTTCCTCAGCTGGATCCTCACCGTCGGGTGGGAGACCGCGCTCGCGTCGGCGGCGGTCCTGGCCACGTCGACGGTGTTCCGGGAGCTCGGGTGGGACGGCGGCGTCCTGACGAAGCTCGTCGCACTCGTGGTCGTCGCCGCACTCGTCGTCGGTGCGGGCATCGCCGGGTTCGACGTGATCATGCGGCTGCAGACGTGGATCACCGTCATCACCGCGGTGCTGACGATCGTCTACGTGGTGCTCGCGCTGCCCTCGATCGACCTCGGTGCGATCACCGCGCTGCCGGCCGGGAGCGCCCAGAACGTCGTCGGCGCCCTCGTGCTCGTGATGACCGGGTTCGGCCTCGGTTGGGTGAACGCCGCCGCGGACTACTCGCGGTACCTGCCACGGTCGGCCTCGACCCGCGGGGTCGTCTGGTGGACCACGTTCGGCGGGGCGCTCGCGCCGATCGTGCTCGTCGTGCTCGGCGTCCTGCTCGCCGGCTCGTCGAAGGACCTCAACACGGCGATCGCCGCCGACCCGATCGGTGCGCTGACGACCGTGCTGCCGGTGTGGTTCCTCATCCCGTTCGCCCTCGTCGCGGTGCTCGGGCTCGTCGGCGGTGCGGTGCTCGACATCTACAGCTCCGGACTGGCCCTGCTCAGCGCCGGCATCCGCATCCCGAGGCCCGTCGCGGCCGGGGTCGACGGCGTGTTCATGGTGGCGGGCGCCGTGTACGTGGTGTTCTTCGCCGACTCGTTCATCAAGCCGTTCCAGGCGTTCCTCGTGACGCTCGGCGTGCCGATCGCCGCGTGGTGCGGGGTCTTCGTCGCCGACGTCGTGATCCGCCGGGCGCCCTACGCGGAGCGGGAGCTCGAGGACCGCCGTGGCCGGTACGGCGACGTGCGCTGGCTCGCCGTCGGTCTCGTCGTCGTGGGGACCGCGCTCGGCTGGGGCCTGGTGACGAACACGTACGGCGTGCCGTCCTGGCTCAACTGGCAGGGGTACCTGCTCAAGCCGTTCGGCCTCGGCGGGCGCACCGGTGCCTGGGCGTACGCGAACCTCGGGGTGCTCGTGGCGCTCGTCGTCGGGTTCCTCGGCACCCTGCTGTTCGCCCGCGGCTCGGTCCGCCGGCAGGAGCAGGCATGAGCGCGGTCGAGGCCGCCGTCGCCGGGGTACCGGAGGACGCGTGGCTCGTCGTCGTCGACATGCAGGAGGTCTTCACGGGCGAGAGCCCCTGGGCCACCGGGCGCTTCGACCACGCCGCCGCCGGGATCGAGCGCCTGCTCCCGCGGTTCACCGGCCGCACGGTGTTCACCCGCTTCGTCGCTCCGGAGCACCCGCGGGGTGCCTGGGTGCCCTACTACCGGGACTGGTCGTTCGCGCTCGTGCCGGACACCGACCCGCTCTGGGACCTGACCGAACCGTTCGCGACGGCCGCGGCGGACCGACGCGACCCCGTCGTCACCGAGACGACCTTCGGCAAGTGGGGGACGCGCCTCCAGGCCGTCACCGGCGACCACCCGCACCTCGTCCTGGTCGGGGTGTCCACCGACTGCTGCGTCCTGTCGACCGCGCTGGCGGCCGCGGACGCCGGCGCGACGGTGACCGTCGTGGCGGACGCGTGCGCCGGGGCGAGCGACGAGGACCACGAGCGCGCCCTCGCGGCGATGCGGCTCTACGCGCCGCTCATCACCGTCGTCTGAGCATCACG
This sequence comes from Curtobacterium sp. BH-2-1-1, assembly GCF_001806325.1. Classification (NCBI taxonomy): domain Bacteria; kingdom Bacillati; phylum Actinomycetota; class Actinomycetes; order Micrococcales; family Microbacteriaceae; genus Curtobacterium; species Curtobacterium sp. BH-2-1-1. The sequence goes on along the minus strand of NZ_CP017580.1, from coordinate 116,847 downwards.
CGTGCGCGGGGCTGGGCGTCACCGGGAGCGCGTAGAGTGCACCTCGTGCCTGCAGTGAACCTCGGTCTGCCGAAAGTCCCCGAAACCCTGAGCCCGCGCCGCAAGTCCCGGCAGATCCGGGTCGGCAAGGTGCTCGTGGGCGGCGACGCGCCGGTGTCCGTCCAGTCGATGACCACGACGCCGACGACGAACATCAACGCGACCCTCCAGCAGATCGCCGAGCTCACGGCGTCCGGCTGCGACATCGTCCGCGTGGCGGTGCCGAGCCAGGACGACGCCGACGCGCTGCCGATCATCGCGAAGAAGTCGCAGATCCCGGTGATCGCCGACATCCACTTCCAGCCGAAGTACGTCTTCCAGGCCATCGACGCCGGGTGTGCCGCGGTCCGCGTGAACCCGGGCAACATCCGGAAGTTCGACGACCAGGTCGGCGCCATCGCCAAGGCCGCGAAGGACGCCGGCGTCTCGCTCCGCATCGGCGTCAACGCCGGTTCCCTCGAGCCGAGCCTGCTGCAGAAGTACGGCAAGGCGACGCCCGAGGCGCTCGTCGAGTCCGCCGTGTGGGAAGCCTCCCTGTTCGAGGAGCACGACTTCCACGACTTCAAGATCTCGGTCAAGCACAACGACCCGATCGTCATGGTGAAGGCCTACCGGCAGCTCGCCGCGGCGGGGGACTGGCCGCTGCACCTCGGCGTGACCGAGGCCGGCCCGGAGTTCCAGGGCACCATCAAGAGCGCCACGGCGTTCGGCATCCTGCTGGCCGAGGGCATCGGCGACACAATCCGCGTGTCCCTCTCCGCCCCGCCCGCGCAAGAGGTCAAGGTCGGCCTGCAGATCCTGCAGTCGCTCAACCTCCGCGAGCGCAAGCTCGAGATCGTCTCGTGCCCCAGCTGCGGCCGGGCCCAGGTCGACGTCTACCAGCTGGCGAACGACGTGACGAAGGGGCTCGAGGGCATGACCGTGCCACTCCGCGTCGCCGTCATGGGCTGTGTCGTGAACGGCCCGGGCGAGGCGCGTGAGGCCGACCTCGGCGTCGCGTCCGGCAACGGCAAGGGGCAGATCTTCGTCAAGGGCGAGGTCATCAAGACGGTTCCGGAAGCCGAGATCGTCGAGACCCTCATCACCGAGGCGAACCGTCTCGCCGACGAGATGGGGCCGGCGGCCGGCACCGGCAAGCCGCTCGTCGTCACGTCGTAGGCGCGCGCGGGCGCGCGCAGCGCTTTCGTGAGCAGAAGAGGTCGGGTCGCGCGAACGCACCCGACCTCTTCTGCTCACGAAGTGCCGCACACCGGACCGAACGCAGGGCGGGAGGCACGGTGCCAGCCCGCACCGCGCCTCCCGACCGCAGACGCCCGCCGCACCCACTCCCACGCGCCGCTAGGCTTGCCCCGTGGTCACACGGCTTTCGCATCTGTTCCTCCGTACGCTCCGCGACGACCCCTCCGACGCCGAGGTGACGAGCGCGAAGCTCCTCGTCCGCGCCGGCTACGTCCGTCGCCAGTCCCCGGGGATCTTCGCGTGGTTGCCGCTCGGTCTGAGGGTCCGCGCCCGCATCGAGGCGATCATCCGCGACGAGATGGTCGCCGCCGGCGCGCAGGAGGTCCTGCTCCCGGCGCTCCTGCCGCGCGAGCCGTACGAGGCGACGAACCGCTGGACCGAGTACGGCGACGGCATGTTCCGCCTGCAGGACCGCAAGGGCGCCGACTACCTGCTCGCGCCCACGCACGAGGAGATGTTCGCGCTCCTGGTGAAGGACCTGTACGGCTCGTACAAGGACCTCCCCGTCACGCTGTTCCAGATCCAGGACAAGTACCGCGACGAGGCACGCCCCCGCGCCGGACTCCTGCGCGGCCGCGAGTTCACCATGAAGGACGCGTACTCGTTCGACCTCACCGACGAGGGCCTCGAGCGCAGCTACCAGGTCATGCGCGACGCCTACGAGAAGATCTTCGCCCGACTCGGTCTCGAGTACGTCATCGTCAAGGCGGACGCCGGCGCGATGGGCGGCTCGAAGTCCGAGGAGTTCCTGCACCCGATCGGCGTCGGCGAGGACACCTTCGTCCGCAGTGCCGGCGGCTACGCGGCCAACGTCGAGGCCTACGTCACCCCGGTGCCGGAGGCCCTGCCGATCGAAGGGCAGCCCGAACCCGTGCTCCTGCCCGCGTCGGACACCCCGACGATCGAGACGCTCGTGGCGCACGCGAACGAGATCGCACCGCGCGAGGGCGCCCCCTGGACGGCCGCCGACACGCTGAAGAACGTCGTGCTCGCCCTGACGCACCTCGACGGCACGCGCGAGATCGTCGTCGTCGGGCTCCCCGGTGACCGCGACGTCGACCTGAAGCGCGCCGAGGTGGCCTTCGCCCCGGCAGAGGTCGAGCCCGCCGGTGACGACGACTTCCGCAAGCACAAGAGCCTTGTCAAGGGCTACATCGGCCCGCAGGTCCTCGGTGCCGAGAGCACGACGGGCATCCGCTACTTCGTCGACCCCCGCGTGGTCGACGGCACCGCGTGGATCACGGGCGCGAACGAGCGCGGCGTGCACGTCTCCGGCCTCGTCGCCGGTCGTGACTTCGTGGCCGACGGCGTCGCCGAGGTGTCCGACGTCCGTGCCGGTGATCCGGCCCCCGACGGCTCCGGCCCGCTCGAGACCGCGCGCGGCATGGAGATCGGCCACGTCTTCCAGCTCGGCCGCAAGTACGCCGAGGCGCTCGGCCTCAAGGTGCAGGACGAGAACGGCAAGCTCGCCACGGTCACGATGGGCTCGTACGGCATCGGCGTGACGCGCATCCTCGCCATCCTCGCCGAGGCGCACAACGACGAGAAGGGCCTCGCCTGGCCGAAGAACGTCGCACCGTTCGACGTGCACGTCGTCGCGACCGGCAAGGACGAGGTCGCCTACGACCTGGCCACGTCGATCGTCGCCGAGCTCGAGGGCGAACGGTTCGAGGTCCTCTACGACGACCGTCCGAAGGTCTCGCCCGGCGTGAAGCTGCGCGACGCCGAGCTCCTCGGCATGCCGATCGTCGTCGTCGCCGGTCGCGGCGCCGCCGACGGCGTCGTCGAACTGTGGAACCGGGCGAGCGGCGAACGCCGCGACATGCCGGTCGCCGAGCTGCTCGAGGCGGTCCGCGCGATCTAGCGGGTCACGTCCCCGACGTGACGACACGACGGACGGGAGGCGCGGTGCCAGCTGGCACCGTGCCTCCCGTCCGTCGTCCGGCCGGGTCCGCGACCCGCAGTGCGGTAGTCTGGTCGCCGACTTCCGCGCGGTTCCATCCGCGGGAGCGACTCATCTGAATACGGAGGCCCTCGGTGAAGATCGATCTCGCAGTCCTGCGACTCATGGAGCGTGAGCGGGAGATCCCGTTCGACGAACTCGTCCAGATCATCGAACAGGCCATCCTGACGGCGTACCAGAAGCACCGCACCGAGAACGAGGAGCCCGTCGACGCGGACGTCCGCGTCGAGCTCGACCGCAAGTCGGGCGAGGTCTCGGTCTACGTGCCCGAGCGCGACGACGAGGGCACCGTGATCGGCGAGGCCGTCGACCAGCCCAGCGACTTCGGTCGCATCGCCGCGTTCGCCGCCAAGCAGGTCATCAACCAGCGCCTGCGCGACATCGGCGACGACAAGATCCTCGGTGAGTTCCGCGGCAAGGAAGGCGACATCGTCGCGGGCATCGTCCAGCAGGGCCCGAACCCGAAGATGGTGCACGTCGACCTCGGCACGGTCGAGGCGATCCTGCCGCCGGAGGAGCAGGTGCCCGGCGAGGACTACAAGCACGGTGCACGGCTGCGCGTCTACGTGACGAGCGTCGGCCGCGGCATGAAGGGTCCGCAGATCACGGTCTCGCGCACCCACCCCGGCCTGGTGCGCAAGCTGTTCGCGCTCGAGGTCCCGGAGATCGCGTCCGGAGTCGTGGAGATCACCTCGCTCGCGCGCGAGGCCGGCCACCGCACGAAGATCGCGGTCAAGGCGAACGAGCCCGGTGTGAACGCGAAGGGTGCGTGCATCGGCGAGCTCGGTGCCCGCGTCCGTGCCGTGACGACGGAGCTCGGCGCCGAGAAGATCGACATCGTCGACTACTCGTCCGACCTGGCGTCGTTCGTCGCCAGCGCCCTGTCGCCGGCCAAGGTGACGAGCGCCTTCGTGCTCGACGCCTCGACGAAGGCCGTCCGCGCCCTCGTGCCGGACTACCAGCTGTCGCTCGCGATCGGCAAGGAAGGGCAGAACGCCCGCCTCGCCGCGAAGCTCACGGGCGCCCGGATCGACATCCAGCCGGACTCGATCCTGGACGGCGAGGACTGACGGTTTCGCTCGTGGCACGTCCGGTCCGGGCGTGCCGGATCGCGGTCGTCGAGAGGGAGGAGTAAGGTGGTTCCCGTCAGAACATGCATCGGCAGTCGCCGTCGTGCTCCCCGGTCCTCCCTCCTCCGTGTCGTCGCCCTGAGCGACGGTCGTGTTGTGGCGGACCCGAAGGCAGTCATGCCGGGGCGGGGAGCGTGGCTCACCCCGACCGTCGAAGCACATGATCAGGCCGTCAAGCGCAAGGCGTACCGCCGGGCACTCCGGCTCGATCATGAACCGGACACGTCCGCGGTGCGTGACTACCTCGAAGCGCTCCGGCGCCCCGAACCACAGGCACGCGACCAGGACATGACAGAACAGGCTGAACGGCTTATGGACAACTGATGAGCGGCTCGAAATGAGACCCGTCATCCATTGAGTCCTGCCCCTCCACGGGGTGGGACCCGTGAAGGAGAACAGTGGCAAAACCACGCGTACACGAGATCGCATCCGAACTCGGTGTCGACAGCAAGACCGCAATGGAGAAGCTCAAGGAACTCGGCGAGTTCGTCAAGGGCCCGAGCTCCAGTGTCGAACCCCCCGTCGCGCGCAAGCTCCGTGCTGCGCTGCAGGCTGACGGCGCCTCGGCGTCGAAGCCCGCTGCGGCACAGACCCCGAGCGCGCCGGCCAAGACCGCGGCGCCGAAGTCGGGCGCACCGAAGCCCGGCGGCCCCCGCCCGGGTCCGGCCCGTCCGGCACCCACCCCCGAGCCCGAGCCCGAGGTGCAGGCGCCCGCCGCCGACGTGCCGACCCCGGCCGCCCCGAAGTCCGTCGCCCAGCGACAGGCCGAGGCCGAGGCCGCTCGCAAGGCCGCCGCTGCCGAGAAGGCCGCTGCCGAGAAGGCCGCTGCCGAGCAGTCCGGCGACGCCGGTCCCGACGCAGCAGCCGAGCCGAAGGACGACGCCGTCAAGCCCGGCGGCGCACCGAAGCCCGGTGCCGCAGCCGGCCCCAAGCCGGGTGGCCCGAAGCCGGGCGCACGCCCCGGCAACAACCCCTACGCGTCGAGCCAGGGCATGGGCTCGCGCCCGCCGCGTCCGGGCAACAACCCGTACTCGTCCAACCAGGGCATGGGCCAGCGCCCCGCCGCCGGTGCCGGTGGCGGCAACGGCATCCCGCGTCCGGCCCCGCCGCGTCCGGGTGCTCCCCGTCCGGGTGCTCCGCGTCCCGGTGGTCCCGGCCAGGCAGGCCGTCCGAACGGCTTCGGGCAGCGCCCGGGCCAGGGTGGCGGCGGTCGTGGCGGCCCCGGTGGTCGTCCGGGTGGTGCCGGTGGTGCCGGTGGCGGCTTCCCGCGTCCGGCCTTCAGCGGCCCGCGTCCCGCCGGTGGCGGTGGCCGCGGTCGTGGCCCCGGTGGCGGTACCGCTGGTGCGTTCGGTCGCGGTGGCGGCAAGAGCCGTGCCCGCAAGTCGAAGCGGACGAAGCGCGCCGAGTACGAGATGCGGCAGGCGCCGTCGCTCGGCGGTGTGCAGGTCCCTCGTGGTGACGGCAACACGGTCGTCCGTCTGCGTCGCGGTGCGAGCATCTCGGACTTCGCGGACAAGATCGACGCGAGCCCCGGCAACCTGGTGACGGTGCTGTTCCACCTCGGTGAGATGGCGACCGCGACCGAGTCGCTGGACGAGGCCACGTTCGAGGTCCTCGGCGAGGAGCTGGGCTACAAGATCCAGATCGTCTCGCCGGAAGACGAGGACAAGGAGCTCCTCGAGGGCTTCGACATCGACCTCGAAGCCGAGCTGGACGACGAGGACGACTCGGTGCTGCAGCAGCGGCCCCCGGTGGTCACCGTCATGGGTCACGTCGACCACGGCAAGACCCGCCTGCTCGACGCGATCCGCAACTCGAAGGTCGTCGAGGGTGAAGCCGGTGGCATCACCCAGCACATCGGTGCGTACCAGATCGTCACCGAGCACGAGGGCATCGAGCGCCCGATCACCTTCATCGACACCCCGGGTCACGAGGCCTTCACGGCCATGCGTGCCCGTGGTGCCCAGGTGACGGACATCGCGATCCTCGTGGTCGCGGCGGACGACGGCATCATGCCCCAGACGATCGAGGCACTGAACCACGCGCAGTCGGCCGGTGTGCCGATCGTGGTCGCGGTGAACAAGATCGACAAGGAAGGCGCGAACCCGGCCAAGGTCCGCCAGCAGCTCACCGAGTACAACCTGGTGGCCGAGGAGTACGGCGGCGACGTCATGTTCGTCGACGTGTCGGCTCGTCAGAACATCGGCATCCAGGACCTCCTGGACGCCGTGCTGCTCACGGCCGACGCCGGTCTCGACCTGCGTGCGAACCCCGACAAGGACGCCCGCGGTGTGGCGATCGAAGCACGCCTCGACAAGGGCCGTGGTTCGGTTGCGACCGTGCTCATCCAGTCCGGCACACTGCACGTCGGCGACGCCATCGTGGCGGGGACGGCCTACGGCCGCGTCCGTGCGATGACCGACGAGAACGGCGTGGCGGTCAAGGCCGCGACGCCGAGCCGTCCGGTCCAGGTGCAGGGTCTGTCCTCGGTGCCCCGCGCCGGTGACACCTTCCTCGTCACCGAAGAGGACCGCACGGCACGTCAGATCGCCGAGAAGCGTGAAGCCGCCGAGCGCAACGCCCAGCTGGCCAAGGCCCGCAAGCGCATCTCGCTCGAGGACTTCACCCGTGCACTCGAAGAGGGCAAGGTCGACTCGCTCAACCTCATCATCAAGGGTGACGTCTCCGGTGCCGTCGAGGCACTCGAGCAGTCGCTCCTGGACATCGAGGTCGACGACAGCGTCCAGCTCCGGATCCTGCACCGCGGCGTCGGTGCGATCACGGAGTCGGACATCGACCTGGCCACGATCGACAACGCGATCGTCGTCGGCTTCAACGTCCGCCCGGACGTCAAGGCCCGCGAGCGTGCAGCGCGCGAAGGCATCGACGTGCGCTTCTACTCGGTCATCTACAACGCACTCGAGGACATCGAGCAGTCCCTCAAGGGCATGCTCAAGCCCGAGTACGAAGAGGTCCAGTCGGGTGTCGCCGAGATCCGCGAGGTGTTCCGTTCCTCGAAGTTCGGCAACATCGCGGGTGTCATCGTCCGCTCCGGCACGATCACGCGCAACGCCAAGGCGCGCGTCATCCGCGAAGGCGTGGTGCTCGCCGATGGTCTGGCCATCGAGTCGCTGCGTCGCTTCAAGGACGACGTGACCGAGGTCCGCACGGACTTCGAAGCCGGTATCGGTCTGGGCAAGTTCAACGACATCCAGATCGGCGACGAGATCGAGACCACCGAGCTCGTCGAGAAGCCGCGCGACTGATCGCGTGACTACCCTGGGCCCCGGCTTCCTTCACGGGAGGTCGGGGCCCAGCCCCGTTCCAGAGCAAGACATCTCCACAGGAGGCACCCATGGCCGATCCGCAGCGCGCACGCAAGATGGCGGACCGCATCAAGGAAGTCGTCGCACGCCGACTCGACAAGGGCCTTCGCGACCCGCGACTCGGGTTCGTGACGATCACCGACGTCCGTGTGACCGGTGACCTGCAGCACGCGTCGATCTTCTACACCGTGTACGGCACCGACGAGGAGCGTGCCGACTCCGCCGCGGCGCTCAAGGCCGCGACCGGGATGCTCCGGTCCGAGGTCGGCAAGAACATCACCGCTCGTCTGACCCCGTCGCTCGAGTTCATCGCCGACGCCCTGCCGGAGACCTCGGCGCACATGGAGGACCTGCTCGTGCAGGCCCAGGTGCGCGACGAGCAGGTCCGTGCAGCCGCGGCCGGCGCGACCTACGCCGGCGACGCCGACCCGTACAAGCACGACGAGGACGAGGACGAGGACGAGGACGACGCCGACGCGGCGCGCGCCTGACCCGTCCGATCAGCCCTCGGGCAGCCGGTAGCCGCTCGCGTCGTCCCCGACGGCCAGTCCGTCGCGCAGGAGCGACGCGAGCGCCCGGTCCCGCTGCTCGGCGTCGGGCCACACCGGTTCGATCTCGTCGCGCGTGACGGGGACGTCGCTCGCGCGGAGCTCCGCCATGATGAGCCCGCGCACCTGCCGGTCGCTGCCGGCGAACTTCGCCTGCTTCGGCGCGCGTGGGCCCTCGTGCTCCGGGTAGCCGGCGGCCCGCCACGCGCAGCGGTCGGCGATCGGGCACGCGTCGCACGCGGGGGAGCGGGCGACGCAGACGAGCGCACCGAGCTCCATCACCGCGGCGTTCGTCGCTGCGGCGTCGTCACGGTCGTCCGGCAGCACCGACTCCATCAGCGGGAGGTCCTGCTTCGCCTTCGCCGGGCCCGGTTCGCCCTGGCCGAGCAGGGCGCGGGCGAGGACGCGCCGGACGTTCACGTCGACGACCGGGTGCCGGTCGCCGTACGCGAACACGGCGACCGCCCGGGCCGTGTAGTCCCCGATCCCGGGCAGCGCGAGCAGCGCGTCCACGTCCCGGGGCACCACGTTGTCGTGCTGCTCGGCGATCGCCGTCGCGGCCGCGTGCAGCGCGAGCGCCCGTCTCGGGTAGCCGAGCCGGTCCCAGGCACGCACCGCGTCCGCCGGGGGTGAGGCCGCGAGGTCCGCAGGCGTCGGCCAGCGGGTGAGCCATGCCTCCAGACGGGGCACGACGCGCGCGACCTGCGTCTGCTGCAGCATGATCTCGCTGACCAGCGTGCCCCACGCGGGGAACCCGGGACGCCGCCACGGCAGGTCGCGCGCCTCGGCGCGGAACCAGGCGATGAGCGGCGTCGCGATGTCCGTTCCTCGGGTCGCGTCCTGTGGACGGGTCGGGTTGTCCACATTCGGACTGGAGGCACGACTCGCGTTCACCACGACAGCCTACGGTGGGTGCATGGCACGTTGGGCACCCCAGGAGACCGACACCATGGCCGCGATCGCGGCCGAGGTGATCGCACAGGTCGGCACGAACCGGACGGTCGTCGGCATCGACGGACAGGACGGCGTCGACCTCGAACGCGTGGCCTCCGGGCTCGTCGACGGCTTCCAGCAGCACGGGGTGTCCGCGATGGCCGCCGCCGCGCCGTCGAGCGACGCCGACGCGCTGCGGGCCGACCTCGTCGCGCCGTTCCGGTCCACCGGCGAGGGCCCCGGCATCCTCGTGGTGCACGGACACGGGGTGCTGGCACACGGTGCCCACCGACTCTGGCGCTGGTCGCTGTGGGTGGAGCAGGAGTCCGGCCGCCTCGAACGCCGCGCCGACGTCAAGATCGCCGCGTCCGCGGTGCTGGACGTCACCGACCCCGAGCACCCGCGTCGCGAGTGGAACGACGTCTGCTGAGTCGCCGGAGCGCTGGTAACCTCCTCTGGTGCTCGAAACCGCGCCCGACGGCATCCTCCTCGTCGACAAGCCGCAGGGGATCTCCAGCCACCGGGTCGTCTCCATCGCCCGACGTCGGCTGGGTCTGAAGAAGGTCGGCCACGCCGGCACGCTCGACCCGATGGCGACCGGCCTGCTCCTGCTCGGGATCGGCCCGTCGACCCGGCTCCTGACGCACCTCGTCGGACTCGGCAAGACCTACACCGCCACGATCCGTCTCGGGGTCTCGACCGACTCGGACGACGCCGACGGGACCCCGACCGCGGCCGTGGGCACGTCCTCGGCGGACGTGTCCGGGGCCGCGGTCGAGCGGGCCGTCGCCGCGCAGCGCGGACAGATCTCGCAGGTGCCGTCGACCGTCAGCGCCATCAAGGTCGACGGCCGCCGCGCCTACGACCTCGCGCGCAAGGGTGAAGCGGTCGTCCTGCAGTCCCGGACCGTGACGGTGTCGCGGTTCGACGTCACCGGCCGGGGGGACCGCGTCGTCTCCGTCGACGGCGAGGACGTTGCCGTGATCGACCTCGACGTGGTCGTGTCGTGCTCGTCCGGCACCTACGTGCGCGCGCTGGCCCGTGACGTCGGCGCCGCACTCGGCACCGGCGCCCACCTCACCGCGCTCCGCCGCACCGAGGTCGGCCCCTTCAGCGTCGACGACGCGATCGACCTCGAGGACGAGTCCGTCGACGTCCGGGCCGCACTCGCCCGACCGGTCGACGTCGCCCGCACCCTGTTCCCGTCCGTGCCGCTCGACGCGGCCGCGGCGAAGGACCTCGCCGACGGCAAACGCGTGGCGGCGGACCACCCGGACACCGACGGCCCGGTCGCGGCCGTCGCCACCGAGGGGGACCGGCTCGTCGGGCTCGTCTCGGTGCGACGCGGACTGCTGCGCGTCATCACCAACTTCCCGACGGCATCGGGGGTGGGCGCGTGATCGAGTGGTTCATGTGGGTGCAGCTCGTCATCGCCGTGCTCGCCGGGCTCTTCGCGGTCGTCGTGGGGTTCATCGGCTGGAAGCCGAACGACTACACGGTCGGGTCGCTCGCGCTCATCGAGCTGCTGCTCCTCGCCCAGGGTGTGATCTCCCTCGTCCTGCCGGCGACGGGCAGCCCGCCGGTCGGCAACGCGCTCGAGTTCGGCGTGTACGCGGTCTCGGTGCTCCTCGTCCCGCCGGCGACCATCGTCTGGGCGCTCATCGACCGGACGAAGTGGAGCACGGTGGTCCTCGGGGCCGGTGCGTTCACGGTCGCGGTGATGGTCTACCGGATGTACCAGATCTGGTTCGCCCTGAACTGACCCGCTCGCGTGACCCGGCAACTGCGCGTTCGTCGTGGTGCGTCATCGTGGCCGCCCGCCGTCGGTAGAATCGGTGCAATGGCGACCAGATCCTCCCTCGCGACCGGCATCGGCCGCGTCCTCATCGCCGTCTACGGCATCCTCGCGCTGGCAGCGACGGGACGCAGCGTCGTGCAGATCATCGAGAAGTTCTCGTTCGCACCGTTCGCGTACACCCTCAGCGCCGTCGCCGCGGTCGTGTACATCGTCGCGATGATCGCCCTCATCGTGCCGGGTCGGTTCTGGTACCGCGTGGCCTGCGTCACGATCGTCTTCGAGATGACCGGCGTGCTCGTGATCGGCACGCTGTCGCTCTTCGACCGGCAGCTGTTCCCCGACGACACCATCTGGTCGTACTACGGCATGGGCTACGCCTTCGCGCCGCTGGTGCTGCCGGTGGCCGGACTCTGGTGGCTCCGCAAGCACCACCGCACCGCCACCGCGACCGAGACGACCCCGTCCGCCGTACCGGCCGGCGAGTAGGGACCGACGTGCAGTACTACGACGACACCGCCGACGTGGCGCAGGGCTTCGGGCCGAGCGCGGTCACCATCGGGAAGTTCGACGGGGTCCACGTCGGGCACCGTGCGGTCATCGCGCACCTCGAGCGTGCGGCGCGCGAGCACGGCCTCGTGTCCACGGTCGTGACGTTCGACCGCCACCCACTCGACGTGATCGACCCGGACAAGGTGCCGCCCGCCCTGACGAGCATCGCCCAGCGGCGCGAGCTGCTCGACGACGTCGGGGTCGACGCCACCCTGCTGCTCCGGTTCGACCATGAGCTCCAGTCGAAGGCACCAGAGGCCTTCGTGTCCGAGATCCTCGTCGACACCCTGCACGCCCAGCTCGTGTTCGTCGGCAGCGACTTCCGGTTCGGGGCGAAGGGCGCCGGCGACGTCGCCCTCCTGCGCGAGCTGGGGGAGCAGCACGGCTTCACCGTCGAGCTCATCGACGACGTCGACCTGGTCGACGACGTCCGGCCGGACGGCGAGCGACGGGTGTCCTCGACGTGGATCCGCGAACTCCTCGGGGACGGCCGCGTCGCCGAGGCCGCACGCCTGCTCGGCCGTGAACACGCGGTGCGGAGCGTCGTCGTGCACGGGAACGAGCGCGGTCGGGCGATGGGCTACCCGACGGCGAACCTCGACCCGGCGTCCGAGGGCTTCGTCCCCGCCGACGGCGTCTACGCCGCACGGGTGCTGCACGACGGCACGGTGTACCCGGCTGCCGTCTCGGTCGGCAACAACCCGACGTTCGAGGGCGTGCCGGCGAAGCAGATCGAGGCGCACCTGCTCGACGTGGACATCGACCTCTACGGCGACACGATCTCGGTGCTGTTCGTCTCGTACGTGCGGGGCATGGTGAAGTTCGACTCGATGGACGAGCTCGCCGAGCAGATGCGGCAGGACGACCGCGACATCCGGACGCTGCTGGGGCTCCCCGCCGTCGTCTGACCAGGTACCGACGACGAAGCCCCCGCGACCGAACGGTCGCGGGGGCTTCGTCGTACGGGGCGGATCAGCCGCCGAGGGCGTCGAGCCAGATCTTGCGGGCGTCGAGCGCTTCCTGCGCGTCCTTGATCTTGCGGGCGTCGCCCGAGGCCTGGGCATCGGCTAGCTCCGCTTCGAGCTTGCCGATCGCGTCCTCGAGCTGGCTCGCGAGACCGGTCTGACGGGCCTTGCGCTCCGGGTCGGACGCCTTCCAGTGCTCGTCCTCGAGGCTGCGCACGTGGTCCTCGACCGCGCGGAGACGGTCCTCGATGCGCCGGACGTCACCGCGGGGGACCTTGCCGATCTCGTCCCACCGGCGCTGGATGCCCGTGAGGGTCTTGCGTGCGGCAGCCCGGTCGGTGACCTTCAGGAGCGGCTCGGCCTCGGTCAGGAGCGCCTGCTTCGCTTCGAGGTTGGCCGAGTACTCGACGTTCTCGGCGGCGGCTTCGGCGTGGCGCTGCTCGAACAGCACGTCACCCGCGGCCTTGAAGCGCGCCCAGAGTGCGTCGTCGTGCCGCTTGCCGGCTCGCCCAGCGCCCTTCCAGTCGTCGAGCAGTTCGCGGTACGCCGGGATAGCGTCGGACCCGCGGGGAGCGAGCGCCTCGGCCTGCTGGACGAGCTCCTGCTTGCGGTTGCGGGCGTCGCGGTGCTGCGCGTCGAGCTCGGAGTAGAACGCGCGACGGTGCTGGTCGACGGTCGAGCGGGCCGCGCGGAAACGCTTCCAGAGCTCGTTCGCCTCGTTCTTGGGGATGCGCGGGCCGTCGTGCTGGTGCTGCTGCCACCGCGCGAAGACGTCGTCGAGCTGCGCGGTGATCTGCTTCCACTGCGCCCGTGCCGGGTCGACCGCGGCGAGGGCCTCGGCTTCTTCCACCAGGGCGGTGCGGTGCGCCAGGGCGTCCGCGAGGGCCTGCTGTGCCTGCTCGGCCTGCTCCTTCGTCAGGGAACCGAGCTGCTCGGTCAGGGCGGCGACGCGGGTCTCGAGCGACTTGAGGTCGCCGACGACGCGGGCCTCGGCCACGAGGGCCTGCAGGTGCTCCACCGTGCGGGCGACGTCGTTCGCCGAGGCACCACGCTGGACGCGCTGCTCGGCGATCTTCACCTGCCCCTCGAGGTCGGCGTACTTCCGCGCGAAGTAGGCGAGGGCTTCGTCGGGTGTCGCGTCCGGGTACTCACCGACGGCTTTCTCGGTGTCCTCGTACCGGACGTACACCGTCCCGTTCTCGTCGACCCGCCCCCAGGTCGTTGCTTCGTCAGGTCCCACAGGTCTCGCCTCGATCGTGGTCGTGCATCACCGACGTCGCCGTCGGCACGGTCAGGTCGTCAGCCTATTGCACGGAGAGCATCTGCGACCCGCCGGGTCGGCGCGCCTGTGGACTACTTCTCCTGCTCGATCGTCGCGCCGGTGATCGTGGTCGCCACCTTCGGCTCGCCGGTGCCGTCGCTGCCGGCGGAGGAGATGCCCTTCGACGTGATCTTCGACTCGAGTTCGTCGAGGCCGCTGGTGACCTTCCCGACGACGGTGTAGCCGCCGGTGGAGCCGTCCAGCGTGGTGTCGCCGTAGACGATGAAGAACTGAGTCGTCTGCGAGTACGCCGACGAGCTGCGGGCGATCGCGATGGTGCCCTTGGTGTACTTGCCGTCGCTCGGGACGTTCTCGAGCGGGCCGTACTGGAACCCGGCGTCACCCGTGCCGTCGCCGTTCGCGGAGCCGCACTGCAGGAACTCGAACCCGGTGCTGTCGGCGAGTCGGTGGCAGGTGGTGCCGTTGTAGAACTGCTCCTGGATGAGCTTGATCTCGACGCTCGCGGCCTGGGGTGCCTTCTCGCCGTCCAGCTCGATGCCGAGCTTCACGTCCTTGTTGAGGGTGAGCGATCCGGTCCAGGTGGAGTCCTTCGCGATGGACTTGCTCGGGACGTCGCCCGTGTTCGCGGCGGTGGCACTCGCGGACGGGGTCGGCGTCGCGGTCGCGGAGGCACTCGCGCTCGCGTCCGCCCCGCCACCCTGCGACCCGGCGAAGGCGAGCTGCGAACCGGTCGCCAACGCCGCGACGAGGACGAGGACACCGGCGCCGACGACGTTGTCCCGCACCCGGCGGCGCCGCTGCCGTTCGTGCAGGCCCTGCCGTGCCGTGTAGAGGCGGAGGCGCTCGCGCGCCTCTCGGTTGTCACGCGCCTGGTTCTTCGGTGCCACGGTGCTGGTCGTACCTCTCGTCGAGTGTGCGACGAGCGTACTGTAAACGGCCCTGTCGGAGGCCTGGAGGCACGCCCCTGTCGGTGGGTCGGCCTACGATTGGTCACATGGCAGCGGACCGTTCGGGCATGCGTGCGCCCACCACCGGCGGTCGCGCCGGGCTGGCGCAGGGGTCCGTCCCGCTCGCGGTGCGGATGCGGCCGACCAGCCTCGACGAGGTCGCCGGCCAGCAGCACCTGCTCGGCCGCGGCAGCCCCCTCGTGCAGCTCGCGACGGGCACGCGCGAGAACCCCGGCGGCGTCTCGGTGATCCTGTGGGGACCGCCCGGCACCGGCAAGACGACCCTGGCGCAGGCGATCGCGCGGCAGTCCGGTCGCGAGTTCGTCGAGCTGTCGGCCGTGACCGCCGGCGTGAAGGACGTGCGCGAGGTCATGGAGAAGGCGCTCACGCACCGCGACCTCTACGGCTCGACCACGGTCCTCTTCCTCGACGAGATCCACCGCTTCAGCAAGGCCCAGCAGGACGCCCTGCTGCCCGGCGTCGAGAACGGTTGGGTCATCCTCATCGCGGCGACGACCGAGAACCCGTCGTTCTCGGTCATCTCGCCGCTGCTGTCCCGCTCCCTGCTGCTCACGCTCAAGCCCCTCACCGACGAGGACCTCGGCATGCTCGTCGACCGTGCGGTCGAGGACCCGCGGGGACTCGGCGGATCGGTCGTCCTCGGCGACGAGGCCCGCAGCGCCATCGTGCGGCTGTCCTCCGGCGACGCCCGTCGGGCACTCACCGCGCTCGAGGCCGCGGCGTCCTCGGCCGTCGCAGCGCAGGCGGACGACGACGCGGACGAGACCCTCGACGGCGTCGACACGGTCCCGGTCGTCGACGCCGACACCGTCGCCGCAGCGGTCGACCGGGCACTGCTCCGCTACGACCGCCAGGGCGACGAGCACTACGACGTCATCAGCGCGTTCATCAAGTCGGTCCGGGGGAGCGACGTCGACGCCGCACTCCACTACCTGGCGCGCATGATCGAGGCGGGGGAGGACCCGCGGTTCATCGCCCGTCGCATCATCATCTCGGCGTCCGAGGACATCGGCATGGCCGACCCCCAGGCCCTGCCCATCGCGGTCGCGGCCGCACAGGCCGTCCAGCTCATCGGCATGCCCGAGGGCCGGATCCCCCTGGCCGAGGCGGTCGTCTACCTGGCGACCGCGCCGAAGTCGAACGCCGCCTACAACGGGGTGAACGCCGCGATCGCCGACGTCAAGGCCGGGCGGCTCGGGGTCGTGCCGATGCACCTCCGCGACGCCCACTACCCCGGCGCGAAGCGGCTCGGCCACGGCAAGGGCTACGTCTACTCGCACGACGCCGAGCACGGTGTCGCCGAGCAGCAGTACCTGCCCGACGCGCTCGAGGGCACCGAGTACTACACCCCGACGGCGAACGGCTTCGAGCGCGAGGTCGGGCCGCGACTCGAGCGCCTCCGGAAGATCACCCGCGGCGAGTAGTGGCCGCCCCGAGTTCCTGCTAGCATTGCCGGGCCTACGTCCTGGTCCTCGAGCACGGCTGCGTCGAGGACAGAGTGCCACTCCGGTGGTACGGGGGCAGAGGTTCGGGCTGTAGCCGTCCGATCCCACAGGCTCATCCCTCTGGATCCCGTCGTCGGGACCGATCCCTTCCGTGTGTCTCGTTGCCCACGGTCGGACGGATCCCCTCGAGTCATTCAGTTCAGACAGAGAAAAGGACCCTGTGTCTACCAAGTCACGTACCCGCAGCAAGACCCGCCTCTCGCGCGCGCTCGGCATCCCGCTGACGCCGAAGGCGGCCCGTTACCTCGAGAAGCGCCCCTACGGCCCCGGTGAGCACGGCCGCACCCGCCGTCGTGCGGACAGCGACTACGCCGTCCGCCTCCGTGAGAAGCAGCGTCTGCGCGCCCAGTACGGCATCCGCGAGAAGCAGCTCCGCATCGTCTTCGAAGAGGCCCGCAAGACGAAGGGCCTGACCGGTGAGAACCTGGTCGAGCTCCTCGAGCAGCGCCTCGACGCCCTCGTGCTCCGTGCCGGCTTCGCCCGCACCACCGCGCAGGCCCGTCAGCTGATCGTGCACCGTCACATCCTGGTCGACGGCAAGCTCGTCGACCGTCCGTCCTTCCGCGTGAAGGAGGGGCAGCTCATCCACGTGAAGCAGCGCTCCGAGTCCCTCGAGCCCTTCCAGGTCGCCGCCGCCGGTGGGCACCAGGAAGTCCTGCCGAAGGTCCCGGGCTACCTCGAGGTCGAGATCGACAAGCTCCAGGCCCGCCTGGTCCGTCGTCCGAAGCGCGCCGAGGTCCCCGTGACCTGTGAAGTGCAGCTCGTCGTCGAGTACTACGCAGCTCGCTGATCCACTGATCACACCCGAACGGCGGGTCGTCCTCTCACGAGGGCGGCCCGCCGTTCGGCGTCGGTGGCCGGTGTCGTCGGTAAGATCGTCTGGGCACGCACCGCTCGCGTGCACAAGAGGGAGAGGCACCGTGAAGCAGCTGTTCTTCGTCGCCGTCGGCGTCGTCATCGGGTTCGCCGTCGCGCACAAGGTCGCGAACACCCCCGGTGGCGCGCGGTTCTTCGCCGACGTGAACGCTCGCGCGGAAGCCTTCCGCGGTGCCGTCGCCGAGGGCTACCGCTCTCGCGAGGCCGAGCTCCGCACCGACGTCTGACCGACGACCCCTCCCACGCACACGACCTGAAACCAGGAAGCACCATGCAGACCGCAGAGATCCGCCGCCGTTGGCTCCAGTTCTTCGGTGACCGCGGCCACACCGTCGTCCCGTCCGCCTCGCTCGTCTCGGACGACCCCTCGCTCCTGTTCACGGTCGCCGGCATGGTGCCGTTCATCCCGTACCTGACCGGGCTCGTCCCCGCTCCGTACCCCCGCGCCACGAGTGTCCAGAAGTGCATCCGCACGAACGACATCGAAGAGGTCGGCAAGACCCCGCGGCACGGCACGTTCTTCCAGATGAACGGCAACTTCTCGTTCGGCGACTACTTCAAGGAGCAGGCGATCGAGTACGCCTGGCAGTTCCTGACGACGCCCGAGCCGGACGGTGGGCTCGGCTTCTCGCCCGACGACCTCTGGGTCACCGTGTACGAGGACGACGACGAGGCGATCGCCTTCTGGAAGCAGCACTCCTCGCTCCCCGACGAGCGGATCCAGCGGCTCGGCAAGGACACGAACTACTGGTCGACCGGGCAGCCCGGGCCGGCGGGCCCCTGCTCCGAGATCTTCTTCGACCGCGGTCCGGAGTACGGCATCGACGGCGGTCCGGCGACCGACGACGACCGCTACGTCGAGATCTGGAACCTCGTGTTCATGCAGTACCAGATCGCCGACGTCCGTTCGAAGTACGACTTCGAGATCACGGGCGAGCTGCCGAACAAGAACATCGACACCGGCATGGGGCTCGAGCGCGTCGCCTTCATCAAGCAGGGCGTCGACAACATGTACGAGATCGACCAGGTGCGCCCGGTCCTCGACGAGGCGGCGGCGATCTCCGGTCGTCGGTACGGCGCCGTGCACGAGGACGACGTCCGCATGCGCGTCATCGCGGACCACGTCCGGTCGGCGCTCATGCTCATCGCCGACGGCGTCTCCCCGTCGAACGAGGGCCGCGGCTACATCCTCCGCCGCCTGCTCCGCCGCACCGTGCGCGCGATGCGCCTGCTCGGCGTCGAGGGTGCGACCTTCCCCCGGCTCTTCCCCGCGTCCCGCGACGCCATGCGCGACGCCTACCCCGAGGTCGGCAGCGACTACGACCGCATCGCGCGCATCGCCTACGCGGAAGAGGAGACCTTCCTCCGCACGCTCGCGCAGGGCACGACGATCCTCGACGTCGCGGTCGAGCGCGCGAAGCAGGACGGCGCGCCCTCGATCGGCGGGGACACGGCGTTCCTCCTGCACGACACCTTCGGCTTCCCGATCGACCTCACGATGGAGATGGCTGAGGAAGCCGGCGTCCAGGTCGACCGGTCCGCGTTCGAGACCCTGATGTCCGAGCAGCGGGCGCGGGCGAAGGCGGACGCCAAGAGCAAGAAGACCGCACTCGCCGACCTCAGCGTCTACAGCGCGTTCCGGGCGAAGGGCGAGACCGTCTTCCTCGGCTACGACGCGCTCGAGGCCGAGACGAACATCCTCGGCATCATCGTGGACGGCGTGAGCGTCGACCGTGCGGTCGCGGGCGACATCGCCGAGGTCATCCTCGGCGAGACCTCCCTCTACGCCGAGTCCGGTGGTCAGGACGCCGACCAGGGCTCGATCGTCGGCAACGGCTTCGACCTCGAGGTGCTCGACGTCCAGCGTCCCGTCGCCGGTCTGTGGAGCCACACGGTCCAGGTGCGCTCGGGCGAGGTCGGTGTCGGTGCGCCGGCGACGACCGTGGTCGACGCCGAGTACCGCCGCGGTGCGACCCAGGCGCACTCCGCGACGCACCTCGTGAACGCCGCACTGCGCGACATCCTCGGCCCGGAGGCACTCCAGGCCGGTTCGTACAACAAGTCGGGCTACATGCGGCTCGACTTCTCGTGGTCGCAGCCGGTCTCGCTCGAGACCCGTTCCGAGATCGAGGAGGTCGTGAACAACGCGATCCGCTCCGACCTCGAGGTCTCGACGCGCGTGCTCCCGCTCGACGAGGCCAAGTCGCTCGGCGCGCAGGCGCTGTTCGGCGAGAAGTACGGCTCCGAGGTCCGCATGGTCGACATCGGCGGCCCGTGGTCCCGTGAGCTCTGCGGTGGCACGCACGTGGCGTCCAGCGCCCAGGTCGGGCTCGTCAACCTCGTGGGGGAGTCGAGCGTCGGTTCGACCAACCGCCGCGTCGAGGCGCTCGTCGGGCTCGAGGGCTTCCGCGACCTCGCCGTCGAGCGCACCATCGTGTCCCAGCTGTCGAGCGCACTCAAGGCCCCCCGAGAGGACCTGCCGACCCGCGTGCAGTCCCTGATGGAGGACCTGCGGACGGCGCAGAAGCGCGTCGCCGAGTTCGAGTCCGCCAACCTCCAGCAGCGCGTCCCGGCGATCGCACGCCAGGCGACGACGGTGGGTGCGACGACCGTCGTGGCCGAGTCCGTCCAGGGACTCCAGTCCGGTGACGACCTCCGCGCGCTCGCGACCGGTGTCCGCAGCCAGCTCGGCGACGGTGCCGCCGTCGTGGTGCTCGGCGCGGTCATCAACGACAAGCCGGTGGTCATCGTCGCGACGAACGACGCCGCCCGCGCCGCCGGTGTACAGGCGGGACCGCTCGCGAAGGAGGCCGCCGGCGTCCTCGGTGGTGGTGGCGGCGGCAAGCCGGACCTCGCGCAGGGCGGTGGCACCGACGCGTCCGCGCTCCCGGCGGCCCTCCGCGCGGTCACCGACCGGCTCGCGGCCTGATCGTGGCGATCCGTTCCGGGCGCCGGCTCGGCGTCGACGTCGGCCGCGCCCGGATCGGGGTCGCCGTGTGCGACCGTGACGGGCTCCTCGCGACGCCCGTCGAGACCGTCGCCCGGCACGACGCCACGGACGTCCGGCGGATCCTCGAGATCGCGGAGGAGTACGACGTCCTCGAGATCGTCGTCGGGCTGCCGCTCTCGATGTCGGGCGGGGACACCCCGTCCACGGCGGACGCCCGGGAGTTCGCCGGGCGCCTGGCGGAACAACGTCCGGTGCGTCTGGTCGACGAACGACTCTCGACCGTGACGGCCCAGCGCGGCCTGCACCAGGCCGGCAAGAACACGAAGAAGTCCCGCGCCGTGATCGACCAAGCGGCCGCTGTTATCATTCTGCAACACGCGCTCGACCACGAGCGTGCGGCCAGTGCCCCACCCGGGGCCACGCTCCCCTGAAGCTGCGGACCACCGCAGTGCTCGCCTGAACGCGGCTGCCACACCGTCGCCCAGCACCCCGAGCCCAGGCGGAGTTCCCGACCGAGAGACCCGAGGACCGTTGGCAGACGACCTGGACTGGAACGCGATCATCGCGCCCGGCAACGACGCCGAGCGGCGGAAGACGACTTCCGACCGTGCGGAGACCCCCGACGCACGCGGTGACGCGGGCGAGACCACCGGTGCGCGGAACGGTGCCCCGGACGCGACCGGTCGACCCATGTCCCGCCGCGAAGCACGCGCCGCCGAAGCCGCGCGGGCACGCTCCGAAGCGGGCCCCGCGGACGCGAGCCCGGCCACCACCGACGCGGCCGGGTCGAGCACCGACCGTCCCGACCCCGGCCGAGCCGACGACGACCGTCGCGCCGCCGCGGCGGACGCCCCGGTGGCGTCGTCACCCGACGAGCTGCACCCGGACGTGCACGCGCTCCTCACCGGCGAACTCCACGTCGACGACGACGCGCGTGCCGCGGCACGCGGCGGTGACGCCGGCGCGGCCACGGCCGCCGGCGCGGGTGCCGGCGCAGGTGGTCCCGACAAGCCCGGCAACGGCCCCGGAGGCGCGGGAGACGGTGGACGCGGCGGTCGCGGTGGACGTGGGGGCGCCTCCAGGTCGCCACGCGGCCCGCGTGAGCCGCGTCCGAAGCGTCGTCGCGGCCCGCTCATCGCGGGCATCGTCATCGTCGCGGTGGTCCTCGCGGTCGGGGTGTCCGCGTACTCCTTCGCGGCCCCCAAGGTCCAGCAGCTCGTCGCCGCCATCAGCGGTTCGCAGGAGCCCGACGACTACTCCGGCGACGGCACCAGCAAGGTGACGATCACCATCAAGCAGGGCGACATCGGCGAGAACGTCGCCGCGACCCTGCAGCGCAGCGGTGTCGTGAAGGACTCGAAGGTCTTCTACAAGCTCCTGCTCGCCTCGCCGGACGTCCAGTTCCAGCCGGGGTCGTACGCGCTCAAGAAGAAGATGAGCTCGAAGGCGGCCCTCGCGGCGCTGCAGGACAAGGACAACCGCGTCCAGGCCTCCATCGTGATCCCCGAGGGCACGGCGCTCAAGGACATCGAGGCCGGCATGGTCTCGAAGGCGGGACTCTCCGCCGCCGAGGTCTCCGCCGCGGCGAAGGACCTCTCCGCGTACGACCTGCCGGCGAACACGACCACGCTCGAGGGCTGGCTGTTCCCGGCGACCTACCCGATCAACCCGGGGTGGAGCGCGACGGAGTACTTCAAGTCGATGGTCGACACGATGAAGGAGCACCTCTCGGCGGCAGGTGTGGCCGAGGCCGACCAGGAGCGCGTGATCGTCTTCGCCTCGCTCGTGCAGAAGGAGGCCGGCCTCGCCGCCGACTACCCGAAGGTCGCGCGGGTGTTCCAGAACCGGCTCGACATCGACATGCCGCTGCAGTCCGACGCGACGGTCGCCTACGGCACCGGCAACACCCACCGGGTGACGACGACCGACGCCGAGCGCAAGGACGCGTCGAACAAGTACAACACCTACGTGCACGACGGCCTGCCGCCGGCACCGATCTCGAACCCCGGCGACATCGCGATCAAGGCCGTCACGAACATGGCGCAGGGGAAGTGGCTGTACTTCGTGACGGTGAACCTCGAGACCGGCGAGACGGTGTTCTCCGACACGTACGCGCAGCACCTCGTCGCCGTCGACCAGTTCCAGGCGTGGCTCCGGGCGCACCCCGACTACCAGTAGTCGAGCGGCGTCGCACGGGGCCCGGGCTGTGGGAAGATGGACACCATGCTTCGTTGGTTGACTGCTGGTGAGTCCCACGGACCCGAACTGATCGCGATGCTCGAGGGCCTGCCCGCGGGTGTCCCGGTGTCGTTCGAGTCCATCCGTACCGATCTCGCGCGACGCAAGCTCGGCTACGGCCGCGGCTCCCGCATGAAGTTCGAGCAGGACGAACTGCACGTCTCCGGCGGCGTCCGGCACGGCTACTCCCTCGGCAGCCCGATCGCGATCCGCATCGGCAACACCGAGTGGCCGAAGTGGGTCGAGGTCATGAACCCCGAGCCCGTCGAGCAGACCGACCTCTCCCGTGGTCGGAGCGCCCCGCTCACCCGCCCGCGTCCCGGCCACGCCGACCTCGTCGGCATGCAGAAGTACGGCTTCGACGAGGCCCGCCCGATCCTCGAACGCGCGAGCGCTCGCGAGACCGCGGCCCGGGTCGCGCTCGGCGCCGTCGCGAAGTCCTTCCTGGCCGAGCTCGGCATCCGATCGGTCGCGCACACGCTGCAGGTCGGCACGGTCCGGGTCCCGGACGGCACCGCGCTGCCCCTGCCGGACGACGTCGACCGCCTCGACGACGACCAGCTGCGGTGCTTCGACGCCGAGACCTCCGCCCGCATGGTGACCGAGGTCGAAGCCGCGAAGAAGGACGGCGACACCCTCGGCGGCGTCGTCGAGGTGCTGTTCTACGGCGTCCCGCCCGGACTCGGATCGCACGTGCAGTGGGACCGCCGGCTCGACGCCCGTCTCGCCGCGGCGATCATGGGCATCCAGGCGATCAAGGGCGTCGAGGTCGGCGACGGCTTCGCGACCGCTGCCCGCCGCGGATCCGAGGCGCACGACGAGCTCTTCCGCGAAGACGGCGAGATCTACCGCACGTCCGACCGCGCCGGCGGCACCGAGGGTGGCATGTCCACGGGCACCGTGCTGCGCGTCCGCGCCGGCATGAAGCCGATCGCGACCGTCCCGCACGCGCTGCACACCATCGACGTCGCCACGGGTGAGGACGCCTCGGCGCACCACCAGCGCTCCGACGTCTGTGCCGTGCCGGCTGCCGGTGTCGTGGCCGAGGCCATGGTCGCGCTCGTCCTCGCCGACGCCGTGCTCGAGAAGTTCGGTGGCGACAACGTCGTCGAGACGAAGCGGAACCTCGACGCGTACCTCGCGTCGATCCCGGAGACGCTGCGCACCCGCAGCACCGAGGCCGCCGAGCACTCCACGGCCTGGTGACGCACGCACCCGAGCCGACGGCGGCGTCGCCGTCGGCCGGTCCCGCAGCCCCGGTCGTCATCATCGGGCCGATGGGCGCCGGCAAGTCCAGCGTCGGCAAGCGCGTGGCGAAGGCGCTGGGCGTCCCGTTCACCGACACCGACCGGGTGATCGTCCGCGAGCACGGTCCGATCCCCGGGATATTCGCGGACCGTGGCGAGGCCGCCTTCCGTGCACTCGAGGCGGCAGCCGTCCGGGCAGCGCTGTCGACCGGGGGCGTCATCGCCGTCGGTGGCGGGGCCGTCACCCACGTCGCCACGCGCGAGGCCATGGCCGGAGCGCGCATCGTCCTGCTGACCGTCTCGCCCGAGGCCGTCGCCGACCGGATCGCCGGCAGCGACCGCCCGCTCCTGGCGAACGGCGGCATCGACGCGTGGCAGACGATCATGGACGCGCGAGCGGCGACGTACGCCGAGCTCGCGCACGCGGTGTTCGACACCTCGCGCCGGCCGATGTCGCGCGTCGTCGACGACGTCGTCGCGTGGCTGCGCGACGGAACCCCTCCGGTCCGCACCGGTGCACCCACGAGCGAAGGAACAGTGTGACCGACCCGACCCAGTCCGTCCTCCCCGAGGGCACCACCGAGATCCGCGTCGGCGGCGCGGACGGCTACGTCGTGGCCGTCGGCAACGGCCTGCTCGGCTCGGTGCCGGCGCTCCTCGGCCCCCGTGTCGCCAAGGTCCTGATCGTGCACGCCCCGACGCTCGGCGCCCGGGCGAACGCGCTGCGCGACCTGCTCGTCGACGCCGGCCTCGAGGCCCTCATCGCCGAGGTCCCGGACGCCGAGGGCGCCAAGCGCGTCGAGGTCGCCGCGTTCTGCTGGCAGATCATGGGGCAGTCCGACTTCACCCGCACCGACGCCGTCATCGGCCTCGGCGGCGGTGCCGTGACCGACCTCGCCGGGTTCGTCGCGGCGACCTGGCTGCGCGGGGTGCCGTACGTCGCGATCCCCACGAGCGTCCTCGGCATGGTGGACGCGAGCGTCGGCGGCAAGACCGGCATCAACACCAACGAGGGCAAGAACCTCGTCGGCGCCTTCTCCCCGCCCCGCGCGGTCGTCGCCGACATCGACCTCGTCGCCACGCTGCCCCGCAACGAGATCCTCACGGGCTTCGCCGAGATCGTGAAGGCCGGCTTCATCGCCGTCCCGGAGATCCTCGACATCATCGAGGCCGACGTCGACCGCGTCACCGACCCGACGACGCCGGAGTTCCGCCGCGTCGTCGAGCTCGCGATCGAACTCAAGGCGCAGGTCGTCTCGGACGACTTCACCGAGCAGGGCCGCCGCGAGATCCTGAACTACGGGCACACCCTCGGGCACGCCATCGAGCACGCCGAGCGGTACCAGTGGCGACACGGAGCGGCCGTCGCGGTCGGCATGGTCTTCGCCGCCGAGCTCGCGCGCCTCACCGGACACCTCGACGACGCCACGGTGGACCGGCACCGCGCGATCCTCGAGTCGCTCGAGCTGCCCACGACCTACGGCGTCGGCCGCTGGGAGGGTCTCCTCGCCACGATGCGTCGTGACAAGAAGGCCCGCGCCGGCATGCTCCGGTTCATCATCCTCGACGGTGTCGGCAAGCCGGTCACGCTCGAGGGACCCGAGGACCACCTGCTCTTCACCGCCTACCAGGAGGTCGGGGTCTAGCTCAGCGGAGGACGCGGCGGGTCCGTCGCCACCACCACTTCACCCGCATCGAGACGGTGAGGACATCCGTCCGCTTCCATTCGTGGAACTCGGCGATGGTCGCTCCGTTCTCCCATGCCCAGTATGCGTCGTCGTCGCGGTCGGGATCGAGCGCATCCGGGAGGCGTCTGAAGATCGGCATCACTCCGGCTCCTTCGTGTCGACGGTCGGCCTGCTCCGAGGGACTTGGCGGCGCAACGCGCGGTCTGCGAGCCGCCGGTCCGCCTTGGACCACCACGATACGTCGGCGAGTCCCCGGAGCACAGTTGTCGAAATGTCGTATGTCTGATCACTCTGGTGCTGCGAAACGGACCAGGTGAATCGATCCCAGCCTGACGCAGTGCAGGCGGCCGCAGGGCGGGCGTCGGCCGACCTGGGGACGCCGAGCCGCGCCTCCAGGCTGTGGAGGAACCGACCACGCAGGGCGGGGGAGCAGACTGGAACCGTGCCCACCCCGCCACGCCTGAGCGACCTGTCCACACCGGACGCGACCGACCCCGGGTCCGTCCGGTCCCGTGCCCGCCGGTTCACCGAGCTGCTGTCGATCGCACGCCGGCACGGCCTCGTCCCGTTCCGGCGCCTGGACTTCTCGCACGACCCGGCGAACTCGGACCTCCGCCGCAGCCAGGCCGAGCACCTGCGCCGTGCACTCGAGGAGGCCGGCGGCGGGTTCGTGAAGATGGGCCAGCTCCTCTCCACCCGCGACGACCTGCTCCCCGAGGAGTGGACCGAGGGGCTCGCGCACCTGCAGCGGAACGTGTCCCCGGCACCCGCGGACGAGGTCGCAGCGCTGCTCGAACGCGAACTCGGCGCGCCCGTGGACGAGGTCTTCGCGGCCTTCGACCCGGTCCCGGTGGCCGCGGCGTCGATCGCACAGGTCCACCGAGCCCGCCTCGCCGACGGCACGAGCGTCGCCGTCAAGGTGCAGCGGCCCGGCATCGACCAGGCCGTGCGGCGCGACGTCGACATCGCCCTCCGCGTCGTGCGGTTCATGGCGCGCTGGTCCGTCGAGGCCCGTCAGGTCGGCGTGCAGGACGTGGCCCAGCAGTACGCCGACGACCTCGTGCGGCAGGTCGACTTCAGCTCGGAGCTCCGGAACCTCGAGGCACTGCGGGCTGCGCAGCGCCGGAGCGCACGCCCCGACGAGGTGCGCTTCCCGGACCCGTACCCGGAGCTCTCCGGTCGGCGCGTGCTCGTGATGGAGTTCCTCGAGGGGGACACCCTCAGCGCGATCCGGGCCGAGCGCAGCGACCGCGACCTCGACCAGCCGATGCGGTCGATCCTCCGGGCGTTCCTCCGGCAGGTCGTCTTCGACGGGGTGTACCACGGTGACCTCCACCCCGGGAACGTCCTGCTGCTGCCGGACGGCCGGCCGGCGCTCATCGACTTCGGCTCGGTGGGCAGGCTCGACCCCGGCCTCCGGGACATCGTGCAGGAGCTGCTCGCCGCGTACATCCAGGACGACACCTCGCGGATCGCCGACGCGGTGCTCCGGATGGCACCGGTCCGGGACGCCCAGGACGAACCCGACCTCCGCCGGGACATCGCGCGCTTCGTCGCGGACGAGCTCGGTCCGGGTGCCCGGATCGGCGTCGAGACGGTGGACGACGCCGTCGCGGTGTTCGGGCGGTACCGGCTGAAGGCGCCGCCGGACTTCGTCGCCGCCGCGCGCGCCCTGGCGATCTTCGAGGGGACGCTGCGCACGCTCGCCCCCTCGTTCGACCTGCTCGAGGAGTCACGAGGACTCGCCTCGGAGCAGATCCGCGACCAGCTGCGACCGGGCAAGCTCCGGGACGTGGCGGTGCGCGAGCTGTTCGGCGCGGTGACGGCCGCACGCCGGCTGCCGCGCCGGGTGGACCGCATCGGCGAGGCGATCGAGACCGGCAAGCTGTCGGTCAACATCCGGCTGTTCGCGGACCGGCGGGACCGACGGACGCTGAACGGGGTGGTCCGGCGGGTGCTGCTCGTGCTGCTCGGCGCCGGGGCCGGCATCCTGTCGATCGTGTACCTCGCGCTGCCGGCCCGGCCGACGGCGGTCATCTCGACCGGGGTGGCCGGAGCGTTGCTCGGGGGAGCGGCGGTGGCGCTGCTCGCCTGGGCAGCGGTCGACGCGATCCGCGCGCGACGACGAGAGTGACCGCACAAGCAGTGCGCGGGGACGCCACGACCCGTCCGCTACACTCGTCCGGGACCCAGCGCGGTCCGCAGACCTTCACAACACGATCGAACGGGACATCGAAGACTCATGGCCAGTACCACTGACATCAAGAACGGCGCCGTTCTCATCATCGACGGGCAGCTCTGGTCGGTCGTCGAGTTCCAGCACGTCAAGCCAGGCAAGGGCGGCGCGTTCGTCCGCACCAAGCTGAAGAACGTCGTGTCGGGCAAGGTCGTCGACCGCACCTTCAACGCGGGCGCGAAGATCGACACCGCGACGGTCGACCGCCGTGACTACCAGTTCCTCTACGAGGACGGCGACTCCTACGTGTTCATGGACACCGACACCTACGACCAGATCCCGGTCTCGGCGACGGTCGTCGGCGACGCGAAGAACTACCTGCTCGAGTCCGCGATGGTCACCATCGCGATGAACGAGGGCAACCCGCTCTACGTCGAGCTCCCGACGTCGATCGTGACCGAGGTCGAGACCGAGCCCGGCCTGCAGGGCGACCGCTCGTCCGGTGGCACGAAGGACGCGACGATCATCGCGACCGGCCACCGCATCCAGGTCCCGCTCTACCTCGAGAGCGGCACCACGGTGAAGATCGACACGCGCGACGGCAGCTTCCTCGGCCGCGTCAACTCCTAGGCGACGCCCGTATGAGTGCTCGTTCGAAGGCCCGCAAGCGCGCCCTCGACATGCTGTACGTGGCCGAGGTGCGTGAGCTCCCGATCGCGGACGTCCTCGCGACCGAGACCGTCCGGCACCTCGACCAGCCGGAGCGTGCCTCCAGCTGGGACTACGCCCGCCAGATCGTCACGGGTGTCGACGAGGCCCGCCACGAGATCGACGCCGTGATCGTCGAGCACGCCCAGGGCTGGTCGATCGCCCGCATGCCGGTGCTCGACCGCTGCATCCTGCGCATGGGCGTCTGGGAGCTCCGGTTCAACCCCGAGGTCCCCGACGCGGTCGCGATCGCCGAGGCGGTCGAGCTGGCCCAGTCGCTCTCGACGGAGGAGTCCGCCGGGTTCGTCAACGGTGTGCTCGGGGCCGTCGCCGGCGGCCGCGCGCCGGGCGAGAAGTCGAGCGGTGCACCGTCCGGTCGGACGGTCGCAGAGGACCAGGAGTCCCGGTAGGGTTGACCACGTCAGCATCCTTTAATGCCGTCCGGTGAGGCGGGGAAGGAGGTCGGCGTGGGCACCAAGACGGTCCTGCAGCACTCCGACATCACGCGTGCTCTGACACGCATCGCGCACGAGATCCTCGAGGCCAACCACGGTGCCTCGGACCTCGTGCTCCTGGGCATCCCGACACGGGGTGCCGTCCTGGCCGAGCGGCTCGACCGCATCCTGGCGGACATCGAGCCCGAGTGGGCGGACATCGAGCCCGAGCGGACGAGCGAACCGGCAGCGACCGGCGCGGACGCCGGAAGGTCGCACCGCGTCGGCACGCTCGACGTCACGATGCACCGCGACGACCTCGGCCACGGCATCGGCCGCGCGCCGCACCGGACGACCATCCCGGCGAGCGGCATCGACGGCAAGGTCGTGGTCCTCGTCGACGACGTCCTGTACTCCGGTCGCACGGTCCGGGCGGCACTCGACGCGCTCCAGGGCATCGGTCGCCCGCGGGCGGTCCGGCTCGCCGTGCTCGTCGACCGGGGCCACCGCGAGCTCCCGATCCGCGCGGACCACGTCGGCAAGAACCTGCCGACGGCCTCCGACGAGCGGGTGACGCTCCGGCTGACCGAGACCGACGGCACCGACGAGGTCGTCATCGAGCAGGGCGACGGGGGTGCAGCGTGAAGCACCTCCTCTCCACCGCCGACCTCTCCCGCGCCGAGGCGATCCACATCCTCGACGTCGCCGAGGAGATGGCCGAGGTCAACACGCGCGAGGTCCGCAAGCTCCCCGCGCTGCGCGGCAAGACCGTCGTGAACCTCTTCTTCGAGGACTCCACGCGCACCCGGATCTCGTTCGAGGCGGCCGCCAAGCGCCTCTCCGCCGACGTCCTCAACTTCGCGGCGAAGGGCTCGAGCGTCTCCAAGGGCGAGTCCCTCAAGGACACCGTGCAGACCCTCGGCGCGATGGGCATCGACGGCATCGTGATGCGCCACGGCGCGTCCGGTGCGCCGCGGGTCCTCGCCGACGCCGACTGGATCGACGTCCCGGTCGTCAACGCCGGCGACGGCACGCACGAGCACCCCACGCAGGCCCTGCTCGACGCGTTCACGATGCGCCGGCGCCTGCACGGTGCCGGCAGTCGAGGCCAGGGCCTCGACGGTGTCCGGGTCCTCATCGTCGGCGACGTGCTGCACAGCCGGGTCGCCCGGAGCAACGCCTGGCTCCTGCAGACCCTCGGCGCGAGCGTCACGTTCGCCGCGCCGCCGACCCTGCTCCCGGTCGCGAGCACGCCGTTCGGCGCCGCGGTGCACCACGACCTCGACGTCGCCCTCGCCGAAGACCCGGACGTCGTGATGACCCTGCGCATCCAGCAGGAACGGATGAACGACGCGTTCTTCCCGAACCCGCGCGAGTACACCCGGCACTGGGGCCTCACGGCGAGCCGGTTCGCCCGGCTCGACGAGCGCACGCTGATCATGCACCCGGGCCCGATGAACCGCGGGCTCGAGATCGCCGGCGTCGCCGCCGACGACCCCCGCTCGACGGTCGTCGAGCAGGTCGAGAACGGCGTGTCGGTCCGGATGGCCGTGCTCTACCTGGCCCTGACCGGGTCCGAAGCGACCGCAGCAACGAAGGAGACCGTCGCATGACCGCCCACCTCATCCGCGGCGCGCAGCTGGTCGACGGCACGCGTGCCGACATCCGCCTGGAGGCGCGGCGCATCACCGCGGTCGGCTCCGGTCTCGACGCGGCCGGCGCCACGGTCGTCGACGCGGACGGTCTGATCGCCCTGCCCGGCCTCGTGGACCTCCACACCCACTTGCGCGAGCCCGGCTTCGAGGAGTCGGAGACGGTCCTCACCGGCTCGCGTGCCGCGGCCGCGGGCGGCTTCACCGCCGTCAACGCGATGGCGAACTCGTCGCC
The DNA here is from genome assembly GCF_001806325.1 of Curtobacterium sp. BH-2-1-1. NCBI lineage: Bacteria > Bacillati > Actinomycetota > Actinomycetes > Micrococcales > Microbacteriaceae > Curtobacterium > Curtobacterium sp. BH-2-1-1. The sequence goes on along the minus strand of NZ_CP017580.1, from coordinate 86,398 downwards.
GGTGGCGGACACCGCCGGGGTGGTCGAGCAGGTGCAGGCACTCGGCGACGACGCCGGGTACGTCACGGTGCGCCCGATCGGCGCGGTCTCCCAGGGACTCCAGGGCACCCACCTGTCCGAGATCGGGGCGATGGCGACGAGCCGGGCGAAGGTCCGGGTCTTCTCGGACGACGGCTCGTGCGTGTCCGACCCGCTCCTCATGCGCCGGGCGCTCGAGTACATCAAGGGCTTCGGCGGGGTGCTCGCGCAGCACGCGCAGGAGCCGAGGCTGACCATCGGCGCCCAGATGAACGAGGGCCGGCTGTCGTCGGAGCTCGGGCTCGCCGGTTGGCCCGCGGTCGCGGAAGAGGCGATCATCGCCCGCGACGTCCTGCTCGCCGACCACGTCGGGGCCCGGCTGCACGTGTGCCACGTCTCGACCGCCGGCAGCGTCGAGGTGATCCGCTGGGCGAAGTCCCGCGGCATCGACGTCACCGCCGAGGTCACGCCGCACCACCTGGTGCTGACCGAGGACCTCATCGCCGGGCACGACGGCGCTCCCGGTTACGACGCCCGGTACAAGGTCAACCCGCCGCTGCGCTCCCGCGAGGACGTCGACGCGCTCCGGGCCGCCCTGGCCGACGGCACGATCGACATCGTCGCGACCGACCACGCGCCGCACACGGCCGAGGCGAAGTGCTGCGAGTGGCCCGCGGCGGCGAACGGCATGGTCGGCCTCGAGTCCGCGCTGAGCGTCGTGCAGGCCGCCGTGGTCGACGACGGCCGGCTCGACTGGGCCGACGTCGCGCGCGTCCTGTCCGAGGCGCCCGCGCGCATCGGCCAGGTCGAGGGGCACGGGCAGCGGATCGCCGAGGGCGCACCGGCCGAGATCACCCTGTACGACCCGGCGGCCGTCCGCGAGTTCTCCGTCGCCGACCTCGCCGGGCAGTCGCAGAACTCGCCGTACCTCGGCATGCGGCTCCCGGGCCGGGTCGTCGCGACCTTCCACCACGGGTACCCGACGCTCCTGGCGGGGGAGCTCGTCGACGCCGAGACGGTCGCCGGGCACGCGCGCGCCGCGCGGACGGAGGCGACGGCATGAGCGGTGACGCGCTGCGCTGGCTCGAAGGGGGCATCATCCTCGCCCTCGTCGTCGCGCTGTTCGTCGCCATGGCACGCACCTGGCGGACGCGGGCGAGGAAGCAGGCGGAATCCGTGCCTCCCGTCCCGGTGCCGACCGACGTCGGACCGGCGGCCGGGTCCTGGGACGGCTTCACCGTCGCGACGACCCGCGCCGACCAACCGCTCGAGCGGATCACCGCTGGCGGACTCGGCTTCCGGGGCCGCGGCGGCGTGACCGTCCACGACACCGGCGTGGTGCTCCACCACGCCGGCACCCCGGACCGCTGGATCGAAGCCTCCGCCGTCCGCGGCGCCGACCGCGCCACGTGGGCCATCGACCGCGTGGTCGAGCCCGGGGGACTGGTCCGTCTGCGATGGACGGCGACCGGCGCCGCAGGTGCGACGGACCTCGACACCTACTTCCGGTTCCCGGAGGGCGACGGCGCAGCACTTGCCGCCCTGCAGGGACTGTCGACGAAGCACGAACACCCGCACACCGCGGGCGAAGGGACGAACTGATGACACGCGAACGGGCCGTACTGGTCCTCGAGGACGGCACCCGGTACGACGGCTGGGCCTACGGCGCCCGCGGGCGCACGCTCGGCGAGGTGGTCTTCGCGACCGGCATGACCGGGTACCAGGAGACGCTCACCGACCCCTCCTACGCCGGACAGATCGTGGTGCAGACCGCGCCGCACATCGGCAACACGGGTGTGAACGACGAGGACCCCGAGTCCCGTCGCATCTGGGTCGCCGGCTACGTCGTGCGCGACCCCAGCCGCGTCGTGTCGAACCACCGCGCGAACGCCTCGCTCGACGACCACCTCGTGCGCGACGGCATCGTCGGCATCTCCGGGATCGACACCCGGGCGCTCACCCGCCGGATCCGCGACGCAGGCGCCATGAAGGGCGGCGTGTTCAGCGGCGCCGACGCCGCGCTGTCCGAGTCGGAGCAGCTCGACGCGGTCCGCGCGCAGGCCACGATGGCGGGCGCGAGCTTCTCGTCGATCGTGTCGACGCCCGAGACCTACGTGGTCCCCGCGGTCGGCGAGCAGATCGGCAAGCTCGCCGTGCTCGACCTGGGTGTGAAGGCCTCGACCACGCGGTACCTCGCCGAGCGCGGGTTCGAGGTGCACGTCGTGCCGCAGGACATCACCGCCGACGAGCTCGAGGCCCTCGCGCCGGACGCGCTCTTCTACTCGAACGGCCCCGGCGACCCCGCCGCGTCGGACGCCCAGGTCGAGCTGCTCCAGGGCAGCCTGAAGACCGGGCGCCCGTTCTTCGGCATCTGCTTCGGCAACCAGCTGCTCGGACGGGCCCTCGGGTTCGGCACGTACAAGCTCCCGTTCGGGCACCGCGGCATCAACCAGCCGGTGCTCGACACCGTGACCGGCAAGGTCGAGATCACGAGCCAGAACCACGGCTTCGCGGTCGACGCACCCCTCGGCGAGGTCGTCGAGTCACCGGCCGGCTTCGGTCGCGTCGAGGTCTCGCACTACTCCCTGAACGACCAGGTGGTCGAGGGCCTCCGCGCGCTCGACGTGCCCGCGTTCAGCGTGCAGTACCACCCCGAGGCGGCGGCCGGCCCGCACGACTCCATGTACCTCTTCGACCGGTTCGCGGACCTGGTGCGCGAGCGTCGCGACGGGGAGCCGCTCGACGCGGCGACCGCCGACGCCACGACCCCCGCAGCAGACATCACCAAGGAAGCCAACTGATGCCGAAGCGCGCAGACATCAACTCCGTCCTCGTCATCGGCTCCGGCCCGATCGTCATCGGGCAGGCCGCCGAGTTCGACTACTCCGGCACCCAGGCGTGCCGCGTCCTCCGTGCCGAGGGCGTCCGTGTGATCCTCGTCAACCCGAACCCGGCGACGATCATGACCGACCCGGACTTCGCCGACGCGACGTACATCGAGCCGATCACGAGCGCCTCGCTCGAGGAGATCATCAAGATCGAGCAGCCGGACGCCGTGCTGCCGACCCTCGGCGGCCAGACCGCCCTGAACGCCGCGATCAAGCTCGACGCCGAGGGCATCCTCGACAAGTACGGCGTGGAGCTCATCGGCGCGAAGGTCGATGCCATCCAGCGCGGTGAGGACCGCCAGCTCTTCAAGGAGCTCGTCCTCGAGTCCGGCGCCGACGTCGCGCGCAGCCACATCGCGCACACCTTGGAAGAGGCGAAGGAGTACGCGCAGGACCTCGGCTACCCGCTCGTCGTCCGTCCGTCCTTCACCATGGGCGGCCTCGGCTCCGGCTTCGCCTACAACGAGGAAGAGCTCGTCCGCTTCGTCGGCGACGGGCTGCAGTCCAGCCCGACGACCGAGGTCCTGCTCGAGGAGTCGATCCTCGGCTGGAAGGAGTACGAGCTCGAGCTGATGCGCGACAACTACGACAACACCGTCGTGATCTGCTCGATCGAGAACGTCGACCCCGTGGGCGTCCACACCGGCGACTCGATCACCGTCGCCCCCGCGCTGACGCTGACCGACCGCGAGTATCAGAACATGCGCGACATCGGCATCGACATCATCCGTCGCGTCGGCGTCGACACCGGCGGCTGCAACATCCAGTTCGCCGTCGACCCGTCGAACGGCCGCGTGATCGTCATCGAGATGAACCCGCGCGTCTCCCGCTCCTCGGCGCTCGCGTCGAAGGCGACCGGCTTCCCGATCGCGAAGATCGCCGCGAAGCTGGCGATCGGGTACCGCCTCGACGAGATCGAGAACGACATCACCCGCGTCACCCCGGCCAGCTTCGAGCCGACGCTCGACTACGTGGTCGTGAAGACACCGCGGTTCGCGTTCGAGAAGTTCCCCGCGGCGGACGCCACGCTCACCACGACGATGAAGAGCGTCGGCGAGGCGATGGCGATCGGCCGCAATTACGCGACGGCGCTGCAGAAGTCGCTCCGCTCGCTCGAGAAGCGCGGCTCGTCGTTCCATTGGGACACCCCGGCGGCCGAGCTCGACAAGGACGCGCTGCTGCAGAAGTCGGCGATCCCGACCGACGGTCGCATCGTCACCGTGCAGCAGGCGCTCGTCGCGGGCGCCACCGCCGACGAGGTCTTCGAGGCGACGAAGATCGACCCGTGGTTCATCGACCAGATCGTGTTGATCAACGAAGTCGCTCTGGAGGTCAAGAACGCCGAGACCCTCGACGCCGACACCCTCCGCTGGGCGAAGGAGCACGGCTTCAGCGACGCGCAGATCGCGTCGCTGCGCGGGATCACCGAGCAGCAGGCCCGTGACGCCCGTCACGCCGAGGGCATCCGCCCGGTGTTCAAGACCGTCGACACCTGCGCCGGGGAGTTCCCGGCCCTCACGCCGTACCACTACTCGTCGTACGACGCCGAGACCGAGGTCGCCCCGAGCGACCGCAAGAAGGTCGTCATCCTCGGCTCCGGTCCGAACCGCATCGGGCAGGGCGTCGAGTTCGACTACTCCTGCGTGCACGCGTCCTTCGCGCTGAGCGCCGCCGGGTTCGAGACGATCATGATCAACTGCAACCCGGAGACGGTCTCGACCGACTACGACACCTCGGACCGCCTGTACTTCGAGCCGCTGACCACCGAGGACGTCCTCGAGGTCATCGAGGCCGAGGCGGCCTCCGGCGAGCTCGTCGGCGTGGTCGTGCAGCTCGGCGGCCAGACGGCCCTCGGGCTCGCGAAGCCGCTCGAGGCGGCGGGCATCCCGATCCTCGGCACCAGCCCGAGCGCGATCGACTCCGCCGAGGAACGCGGCCAGTTCTCCGCCATCCTCGACGCCGCCGGCCTGCTCGCACCCCGGAACGGCACCGCCCACGACCTCGCCAGCGCGACCGCGGTGGCCGAGGAGATCGGCTACCCCGTCCTCGTCCGCCCGTCCTTCGTGCTCGGCGGCCGCGGCATGGAGATCCTGTACGACTCCCCGTCGCTCGCGGACTACTTCGACCGGATGGCCGACCAGGCGATCATCGGCCCGGAGCTCCCGCTGCTGGTCGACCGCTTCCTCGACGACGCGGTGGAGATCGACGTCGACGCGCTCTTCGACGGCGAGCGGCTCTACATCGGCGGGATCATGGAGCACCTCGAAGAGGCCGGCATCCACTCCGGCGACTCGGCCTGCACCCTGCCGCCGGTCGGCCTCGGCCGTGCCGAGATCCAGGGCGTCGTCGACGCGACCGAGAAGATCGCGCGCGGCATCGGCGTCCAGGGCCTGCTCAACGTGCAGTTCGCCATCGGCGCGGGCGTGCTCTACGTCCTCGAGGCGAATCCGCGCGCCAGCCGCACGGTCCCGTTCGTCTCGAAGGCGCTCGGCATCCCGCTGGCCAAGGCCGCGTCGCGGATCATGACCGGCACGACGATCGACACGCTCGTCGCCGAGGGGCTCCTGCCCGCCCGTGACGGCGCGTTCGTGCCGATCCAGTCCCCGATCGCCGTGAAGGAGGCCGTGCTGCCCTTCCGCCGGTTCCGCACCCACGACGGCCAGGTCGTCGACTCGGTGCTCAGCCCGGAGATGCGCTCCACCGGCGAGGTCATGGGCATCGACCGCGACTTCCCGCGGGCGTTCCTCAAGTCGCAGGAAGCCGCGTACGGCGGTCTGCCGACGAGCGGCACCGTGTTCGTGAGCGTCGCCGACACCGACAAGCGCGCCATCGTGCTCCCGGTGCACCGGCTGCAGCAGCTCGGCTTCACGATCACGGCGACCGAGGGCACGGCGGAGATCCTGCGCCGCAACGGCATCGAGGTCACGCTCGTCGGCAAGTACAGCGAGGGCGGCGAGAGCGTCGTCGACCTGCTGGCCCGGAACGAGGTCGACATCGTCATCAACACGCCGTCGGGTGCCGCCGGTCGTGCGGACGGGTACGAGATCCGTGCGGCGACGGTCGCGGCCGACAAGCCGCTGTTCACGACCATCGCGCAGCTCGGGGCCGCGGTCGCGGCGATCGAGACGATCGGGTCGCCGCACAGCGTGCGGAGCCTGCAGGACTACGCGCTCGAGCGCGCCACCTGGTGAGCGACCCGGGCACGGGAGGCGCGGCCTCCTTCGGCGTCCGGCTCGCGTCCGCCATCGGGTCGCGTTCCGCCCTCTGCGTCGGCATCGACCCCCACGCCGCCACCCTGGCGGCGTGGGGGCTCGGCCGCGACGAGCAGGGCCTGACCGCGTTCGGCGCGACCCTGGTCGACGCGGCCGCCGGCCGCGCCGCGGTCGTGAAGCCGCAGATCGCGTTCTTCGAGGCCGCGGGGGTGGCGGGCTACCGTGCGCTCGACGCGACGATCCGTCGGGCACGCGATGCGGGCCTCCTGGTCGTCGCCGACGTCAAGCGCGGCGACATCGGGTCGACGGGGGACGACTACGCGCTCGCGTGGCTGGACCGTGACGGTCCGTTCGCCGCCGACGCGATGACGGTGTCGCCGTACCTCGGCTACGGCTCCCTCGCCGGGACGGTCGACGTGGCGCGCCGGAACGGTGCCGGGGTCTTCGTGCTCGCCGCCACGAGCAACCCCGAGGCGCGCGTGCTGCAGACCGCGGTGCTCGCCGAGGGACCTCGTTCGGGGCGGAGCGTCGCTGCCGGTATCGTCTTGGACGTGGCAGACGACAACCGGAGAGGCGGCGACCAGCCCCTCGGCGACGTCGGGCTGGTGCTCGGCGCGACCCTCGACCTCGACGACTTCGGCATCGACGCGGACACCATCGGCACCGCGCCGATCCTCGCCCCGGGCTTCGGTGCCCAGGGCGCCCGCATCGAGGACCTCCGCGCGCTGTACGGCGCCCGCGCCGAGCAGGTGCTCGTCAGCGAGTCGCGCGGCCTGCTCACCGACGGTCCCGACGGCGTCGCCGCACTCGTGACCGACCGTGCGGACCGGATCCGCGCCGCGCTGGGGGCCGCCGCATGACGACGGACCGCGACGGCCTGCCCGCACACCGGAACCCACCCGAGGTCGACCGGGTCGCCGCGGCTGCCGCTGCGGTGGCCGCCCGCCGTGCCCGGGCCGCGGTGAAGGCCGCCGTCGCGTCGGGGGAGCGCTCCGCACTCGAGGTCGCCCGCACCGCCTGGTCGGACGCCGACGCACCGGCCGAGAAGTCCCTGCGGGTGCGCGACCTGCTCACGAGCCTGCCCGGCATCGGGCCGGCACGGGCGGAGTCGATCATGGGCGAGCTGCGGATCGCGCCGTCGAAGCGCCTCGGCGGCCTCGGCACCCGGCAGCGGTCGGAGCTCGCCGACTGGCTCGCAGCCCGCGGTCGCAAGCGCGGGTCGTCGAAGCTCGTCGTCCTCGCCGGCCCCACCGCGGTCGGCAAGGGCACGGTCAGCGCGTACATCCGCGAGCAGTACCCGGACGTCAACCTCAGCGTCTCGGCGACCACCCGCAAGCCGCGTCCGGGCGAGGTCGACGGCGTGCACTACTACTTCGTGGACGACGCCGAGTTCGACCGGATGATCCGCGACCGCGAACTCCTCGAGTGGGCCACCGTCCACAACTCGTACCGGTACGGCACGCCCCGGCCGCCGATCGACCGCGCGCTCGACGCCGGCGACAAGGTGATGCTCGAGATCGACCTGCAGGGCGCACGCCAGGTCCGGGACGCCATGCCCGACGCGGTGCTCGTCTTCCTGCTGCCCCCGTCGTGGGAGGAACTCGTGCGCCGGCTGATCGGCCGGGGCACCGAATCGGCCGAGGAACAGGCACGCCGGCTCGACACCGCCAAGGTCGAACTCGCCGCCCAGGACGAGTTCGACGTGCGCATCGTGAACTCCGATGTCGGCACCGCGGCGCGTGAGGTCGTAGACTTGTTCACTGCGCCCTGACCGGGCGTCCCCCCGTTCCGTCGACTGGAGACACCATGGCCAACCCCCAGGGCATCATCGACCCGCCCATCGACGACCTGCTCGCCAAGGTGGAGTCGAAGTACGCGCTCGTCATCTTCGCCTCGAAGCGCGCGCGACAGATCAACGACTACTACGCCGACCTGCACGAGGGTTCGCTGTTCGACAACGTCGGCCCGCTGGTCGACTCGACGATCGACGACAAGCCGCTGTCCGTCGCACTGCACGAGATCAACGAGGACAAGCTCACCGTCACCAAGCAGCAGCAGCCCACCGACTGACCGCGGTGACCAGCAGCAGCCTGCGCCTCTTCACGTCCGAGTCGGTGACGGAGGGGCACCCCGACAAGATCTGCGACCAGATCTCGGACACGATCCTCGACGCGCTGTTGACCGTCGACCCGCACGCACGCGTCGCGGTGGAGACGATGGTCACCACCGGACTCGTGCACGTCGCCGGCGAGGTCACGACCTCGGGCTACGTCGAGATCCCGAAGCTCGTCCGTGACGTCATCACGGGCATCGGCTACAACTCGTCCGAGGTCTCCTTCGACGGCCACACCTGCGGCGTCGAGGTCTCGATCGGTGCGCAGTCTCCCGACATCGCCCAGGGTGTCGACGAGTCCCTCGACGCGCGCTCCGGCGCCGGCGTGGACCCGCTCGACCGCCAGGGCGCCGGCGACCAGGGGATCATGTTCGGCTTCGCGACGAACGAGACCCCCGAGTACATGCCGGTCGCGATCTGGCTGGCGCACCGCCTGGCCGAGCGGCTGGCCGCGGTCCGCAAGTCCGGCGAGCTGTCGTTCCTGCGTCCCGACGGCAAGACCCAGGTCACGGTCGGGTATGACGGCGTGGTGCCGAAGACCGTCGAGACCGTCGTGCTCTCCACGCAGCACTCGCCGTCCGTCACGCTCGACGAGCTCACCGCCGCGGTGACCGAGCACGTGATCCGTCCGGTGCTCGCCCAGGTCGACCTCGACTCGTCGCACGTCGACGTCATCGTGAACCCGACCGGCCGGTTCGAGATCGGCGGCCCCCAGGGCGACGCCGGCCTCACCGGACGCAAGGTCATCGTCGACACCTACGGCGGTGCCTCCCGCCACGGTGGCGGCGCCTTCAGCGGCAAGGACCCCTCGAAGGTCGACCGCTCGGCCGCCTACGCGCTGCGCTGGGTCGCGAAGAACGCGGTCGCCGCGGGCCTCGCCGACCGGCTCGAGGTGCAGGTCGCCTACGCGATCGGCCGCGCGAAGCCCGTCGGGCTCTACGTCGAGTCGTTCGGCACCGGACACGTCGACGACGCCACGATCGAGGCCGCGATCCTGCAGGTCTTCGACCTCCGGCCGGCCGCGATCATCCGCGACCTCGACCTGCTCCGTCCGATCTACGCGAAGACCGCGACGTACGGGCACTTCGGCCGCGAGCTCCCCGGGTTCACCTGGGAGCAGCTCGACCGCGTCGAGGAACTCCGCGCCGCCGCAGGACTCGTCGCCGCTGCCGTCTGAGGCCTCGGCGTGACCACCGTCGCGCGCGTCGTCCTCGACTCGCCGCTCCCGCAGTTGGACCGTCTGTTCGACTACCGGGTGCCGGACGGGCTCGAGGACGACTGCGTGCCGGGGGTGCGTGTCAAGGTGCCGCTCCGCACCGGTGCGCGCATGTCCGACGCCTACGTGGTCGAGATCGTCACCGAGGGTGAGTACCCGGGCGAGCTCAGTGCCATCGAGACGGTCGTCTCCCCGGTGCCGGTCCTCGCGCCGGAGATCTGGTCGCTCGCGCGCGCCGTGGCCGACCGTGCCGCGGGGGTGGCGTCCGACGTGCTCCGGCTCGCCGTGCCGACGCGCCAGGTCCGTGCCGAGAAGGCCTGGCTGGCCCGCGACACCGCGTGGTCGCCGCCGACAGTCGAGCCGCCGCCCGTCACCGGCTACGCCGACGGCGTCCTGGAGGCGCTGGTCGCCGACCACGGTCGCGCTGCGGTCGCCGCCGTCCCCCACCCGACAGCGCTCGGTGCCGCCGACGCGCCGGTCTGGGTCCCCGGATGGGCCGCCACGCTCGCCCAGGCGGCCGCGCACACGGTCGCCGCGGAGCAGTCGGCCGTGATCGCGGTGCCGGACTTCCGCGACGTCACCGACCTCGAGCGTGCACTCCTCGCGGTGCTGCCGCCGGAACGGGTCGTCCGGTTCGACGCCAAGCAGACGAACGGGCAGCGGGCGAAGGCCCTGCTGCAGGCGAGGACCCACGCGGTCGTCGCGATCGGCAACCGCACGGCGGTGTACGCGCCGGCGACCGAGCTCGGACTGATCGCCATGTGGGACGACGGGGACGCCTCGTTCATCGAGCCACGTGCCCCGTACGTGCACACCCGGGACGTCGCCCTCGTCCGGGCCGCGCAGTCCGGGGCCGCGCTGCTGTTCCTGTCGCACGCCCGGAGCACCGACGTGCAACGGCTCGTCGAGCTGCACTGGCTGCAGGAGGTCACGCCGTACCGGGCGAAGACACCCAAGGTCATCCCGACCGTCCAGCAGACCGGTGCCGAGGGGTACGCGGCACAGGCCCGCATCCCGAGCTCGGCGTGGCGTGCCGCGCGCGAGGCCAGCCAGCACGGAGCCGTCCTCGTGCAGGTCGCCAGTCCGGGGTTCGGCACCGGACTCGTCTGCGCCGAGTGCGGTGAGCGCGCGCACTGTCGGATCTGCGGCGGTCCGCTCGGCAGCCCGCACCGGGGTGCGACGCCGCAGTGCCGGTTCTGCGGCGCGCTGGCGGTCGGGTTCCGCTGCCCGACGTGCGGCAACGGCACGGTGAAGCCGGTCGGGCAGGGGGCGCAGCGCACCGCTGACGAGCTCGGCCGGGCGTTCCCGGGCACCCGCATCGTGGTCGCCGACGGCTCCCGTCCGCTCGACGAGGTCCCGGCGCGCCCCTCGGTCGTGGTCGCGACGCGCGGTGCCGAGCCGAGCGTCCCGGGCGGGTACGCGTGCGTACTCCTGCTCGACGGGGAGCGGATGCTCGCGCGCGAGGGGCTCCGCGTGCAGGAGGACGTGCTGCGCTTCTGGACGAACGCCGCCACCAAGGGAGCCCCGGGCGCCGAGGCGTACCTCGTGGGCATCGGCGGGAAGCTCGCGACGGCCATGGCGCTGTGGCGGCTCGACGGTCCGGCGCACGACGAGCTCGCCGACCGCCGTGAGCTGCACTTCCCACCGGCCGTGCGGGTCGCGACGCTGACGGGCACGGACGAGGCGGTGACGGCCGCGGTCGAGGCGCTCGACGGTCTCACGGTCGGCCCCGTGCTCGGTCCGGTACCCGTCGAGGACGACGCACTCCCGGGAACCGTCCGTGCGATCGTGCGCTTCCCGTACGCGCACGGTGCCGAGGTGGCGGCGACCCTCAAGGCCGAGGTGATCCGGCGTGCGTCCACGCGGCGGGTGCTGCCCGGGGGGAACCGACGTCGGGCGGCGCCGGCGCTCCGGGTGCGGCTCGACGACGCGGAGCCCTTCAGCGAGGTCTGACCCGGCCGCGCGCTGCCGCGCGCTGCCGGGCGCGGGCCGTCGGGCCGGTCGTGCGCCGTGCCTCCAGGGCGCCTGTCGCGTGCCGCGCGTTGCCCGCGCGCGCATGTTCCGACGTTCCGCCCGTCGATCGACGCGTGTTCTGTCGCCACATGCGCACGCACCGTCTGCGCGCGCATGTTCCGACGTTCCGCCCGTCGATCGACGGGTGTTCTGTCGACGCATGCGCACGCACCGGCCGCCCCGCGCGCCCGGACCCACGCCGTGCATGCGACATGCGCGGCCCACTCGCGCGACCTGTGCCAGGGTGGACGACGGCGGTCACGAGCCGCCGACGACACACATCACGCACGACGAGGTGACGCGGATGACGCCGATGAGGGCGCTGTACAAGCCGGACGCAGCTCCGGGACTGATCATGACCGAGCGGCCGGTACCGGTCCCGACGGAGGACGAGGTCCTCATCCGGGTCCTCCGCACCGGGATCTGCGGGACCGACCTGCACATCCGGCGGTGGGACGACTGGGCGGCCTCGGCGGTCACGGCCCCGCTGGTCCCCGGACACGAGTTCTTCGGCGAGGTGGTCGAGGTCGGCTCCGCCGTGCGTGACGTCGCGGTCGGGGACCGGGTCTCCGGCGAGGGCCACATCGTGTGCGGCACGTGCCGGAACTGCCGGGCTGGCCGACGCCAGATGTGCATCCGCACGAAGGGCCTCGGCGTGCAGCGGGACGGCGCCTTCGCGGAGTACCTGACGCTGCCCGGCGCGAACGTGTGGGTGCACCACGCCGACGTCGACCCCGAGGTCGGCGCCCTGTTCGACCCGCTCGGCAACGCGGTCCACACGGCGCTCGCGTCCCCCGTCGTCGGCGAGGACGTGCTCGTCACCGGGTGCGGGCCGATCGGCCTCATGGCGATCGCGGTCGCTCGGCACGCCGGTGCCCGGTTCGTGGTCGGCACGGACGTCAGCGCGAACCGACTGCGGATGGCCGAGGCGATGGGCGCCGACCTCGGCGTCGACGTCGGTGCCGCCGGTGACCCGATCCGTGCGGCGCAGGAGCAGCTCGGCATGCGCGAGGGGTTCGACGTCGGCTTCGAGATGTCCGGCGCCCCGACCGCCCTCCCGGCGATGGTCGACAACATGAACCACGGCGGGCGGATCGCCATGCTCGGACTGCCGACCGGCGAGATCGCGGTCGACTGGGGCAAGGTCGTGACGCACATGCTCACGGTCAAGGGCATCTACGGCCGCGAGATGTTCGAGACGTGGCAGACCATGAGCTCGATGCTGCAGACGAGCGAGGTGCTGCGCGACCGCATCGCCTCGATCGTCTCGGGGCGCTTCGCGGCGCGTGACTGGGAGGCAGCGTTCGCCGCAGCGGCGAGCGCGGACGGCGGCAAGGTCGTCATCGACTGGACGGAGATCTGATGTACGGCGCGATCAAGGACCACCTGACGGCCGAGCTGGCGGGCATCGAGGCCGCCGGGCTCACGAAGCGGGAGCGCGGCATCGCCGGTCCGCAGCGTGCGGCGATCAAGGCCGACGGTGCTCCGCTGCTGAACTTCTGCGCGAACAACTACCTCGGGCTGGCCGACTCCACCGACCTCGTCGACGCGGCGAAGGACGCCCTCGACCGGTGGGGCTACGGCATGGCGAGCGTCCGGTTCATCTGCGGCACGCAGGACCTCCACCTCGACCTCGAGCGTCGCGTGTCGGCGTTCCTCGGCACCGAGGCCACGATCCTGTACTCGTCGTGCTTCGACGCGAACGGCGGCCTGTTCGAGGTGCTCCTCGGGCCGGAGGACGCGATCATCTCGGACGAGCTGAACCACGCCTCGATCATCGACGGCGTGCGGCTGTCGAAGGCGCAGCGGTACCGGTACCGGAACCGCGACGTGCAGGACCTCGAGGCGCAGCTCGTCGCCGCCGGGGACGCCCGGTTCCGCGCGATCGTCACCGACGGCGTCTTCTCGATGGACGGCTCGATCGCGCCGCTCGCCGAGATCTGCGACCTCGCGGACCGGTACGACGCCCTCGTCATCGTCGACGATTCGCACGCCGTCGGGTTCGTCGGCGAGCACGGCCGGGGGACGCCCGAGCTGTGCGGCGTCGCGGACCGGGTCGACGTGTACACGGGCACGTTCGGCAAGGCACTCGGGGGTGCGAGCGGCGGGTACGTCGCCAGCCGGCGGGAGATCGTCGACCTGCTGCGGCAGCGGTCCCGTCCGTACCTGTTCTCGAACTCGCTCGCGCCGGTGATCGCCGCGGGGACGGTCGCAGCGCTCGACCTCATCGAGCGGTCGGACGACGCGCGCGAGCGGCTGCGGGCGAACGCAGCACGCTTCCGGTCGCTCATGACCGACGCCGGGTTCGAGCTGTTGCCGGGGGAGCACCCGATCGTCCCGGTGATGTTCCACGACGCGGCCCTGACCGCACGGATCGCCGACGAGATGCAGGCGCGCGGGATCTACGTGACGGCGTTCAGCTACCCGGTGGTCCCGAAGGGCCGGGCACGGATCCGGGTGCAGCTCTCGGCGGCGCACACCGAGGAGCAGGTCCGGCGGTGCGTGACGGCCTTCACCGAGGCCCGAGCGGCCGCGGCGCGAGCGGCCGCGGGTCCGGTCGGCGACGCGGTCAGCCCGCGGTGACGGCGGTGTGGCGCTCGCGCGGGAAGACCACGCCGAGCGCCACCATCCCGATCGCCAGCACCAGGTGCAGCCAGTTGTCCGCCCAGTTCAGCGGCACGAAGTTCGCCCCGAAGTCGTGTCCGGCGGTGAACAGCCCGTACACCCACAGCACGAAGTAGACGACGCCACCGATCACGAGGTACATGCGGGACCCGGTGGCGTACCGCGCCGCGAGCAGTCCGACGACCCCGAACAGCAGGTGCACGACGTTGTGGAGCACCGACACCTGGAACAGTCCGAGCAGCATCGCCATCGAGCCGTGCCCCGCCCCGCCGAGGTCGCCCGTCGTCAGCCCGGGGACGAACCCGGCGATCCCGACGAGCAGGAAGACGACCCCGACGACGAGTGCGATCGCCTGGATGCTCGAGCCCGCGTAGCGGTTGGTGGACGTGGTGACGTCGGACATGGTGGAACCTCCTCGTTCGGCTGCTGGCGACGGTACCCGTGGGAGACTCGGACGGTGACGACGGGGGAACGCACGAACGACCGCACGAACGACCGCCCGGGGGCCCGCACGCTCCCGCTCGCCAGCTGGCGCTACCAGGGCACGCTGCGCACGTACCAACGCGACGTCCTCGACCGGGTGCCGGTCGAACCCGGCGACCCCGTCCACGTCGTCGCGCCGCCGGGCGCCGGCAAGACCCTGCTCGGGCTGCTCCTCGCCGGACGCCACGGTGCGCGCGCCCTCGTGCTCGCGCCGACCGCGACGATCCGCGCGCAGTGGGCCCGATCCGCGTCGGCCCTGCACGGCGACGCGACGGTGTCCGAGGACCCGGACCGCCCCGGCGACCTCACCGCGCTGACCTACCAGATGCTCTCCGTCCTCGACACCGGCAGTCCGCTCACCGACCTCGCCACCGCGGACTGGCGTCGCGAACTCGTCGACGGGGGACGGGAGACCGCGGCCGCGGCACGGTGGATTGACGACCTCCGCACCAGCAACCCGTCAGCGTTCCGGAAGGGCGTCCGTCGCCGTTCCCGCGCGATCCGGAAGCGGCTCGCGCGCGAGGACCCCGAGCGCCTCGCCGAGGCCCTGCACCCGAACGCCCGCGCACTCGTCGACCGGCTCGTGGCACACGGCGTCGAGACCGTCGTCCTCGACGAGTGCCACCACCTCCTCGACCACTGGGCGCTGGTGGTCGCCTACCTGATCGGCCGCATCCGCGCGTCCGGCCGCGAACCGGTCGTGATCGGCCTGACCGCGACCCTGCCGTCCACCGACGACCGCGACGCCCACGACACCTACACCGCACTGCTCGGCGACGTCGACCACGAAGTGCCGACACCCGCCGTCGTGAAGGAGGGCAACCTCGCGCCCTACCGCGACCACGTCTGGTTCGTCGAGCCGACCCCGGACGAGCTCGCCTTCCTGCGCGACCACGAACGCCGACTCGCCGCGCTGATCCGCGGCTCGCTCGCCGAACCCGACGGGATCGACTGGCTCGAGACGACGCTGCAACCGGAGACCAGCACCGGCGCGGTCCCCGGACCGGACCCCGGCACACGGCCCGCCACCGCCGAGGAACGACTCGCCGCAGCCTTCGCCGCCGACTTCCCCGTCGCCGAGGCCGCCGCACGCACCCTCGCCGAGTTCCGCCCCGACCACCCACTGCTCGCGCTCCTGCCCGACGACGTCCGACGCGCCCCCGACGCCGAGGGGCGGATCCGGGTCCTCGCCCGCTACGCCCTCGACCGACTGCTGCCCGACCCCGACCGCGCGGAGCAGTGGCAGCGCATCAAGCGCTCGATCGTGGACTTCGGGTTCACCCTGACCGACCGCGGCGTCCGACGGAGCCGCGACCCGATCGACACGGTGCTCGCATCCTCCGCCGCGAAGGACCGCGCCGTCGTCGACCTGCTCCACCTCGAACTCTCCCAGGACGCTGCCGACCGGGTCCGGGCCGTCGTGGTGACCGACCACGCCACCCACGGCAACACCCGGGGGAGCGCCGTCCCCGCCGCGGGCGCACTCCGGACCTTCGCCACGGTCGCGACGGAGGACCACCCCGTGCCGCTGCGCCCCGTGCTCGTCACCGCACGCCACCTCCGGATCGCCGCCCGGGACGCCGACGTCCTGCTCCCCGCACTCGAGCAGCGCCTCGGCACGACCTGCAGCACGGAGCCGGTGCCCGACGACCCGCACGTGCTCAGCGTCGAGACCCCCGGTGCCGGATCGGCCGCCGTGCTGGCCGCCGTCTCCGCCCTGCTCACGGACGGCACCACCCGACTCGTCGTCGGTACCCGTGGCCTCCTCGGCGAGGGCTGGGACTGCCCCGCCGTGAACACGCTCATCGACCTCACCGCCGTCGCGACCTCGTCGGCGACCCAGCAGCTCCGCGGTCGCACGCTCCGCCTCGACCCGGCGTGGCCCCGCAAGGTCGCCCACAACTGGACCGTCACCGCCGTCGTCCCGGCCGACGTCCCGCTCGACGCCGCCCCGGACGTCTCCCGGATGCGCCGGAAGCACGAACAGATCTGGGGACTGCTCCGCTCGGACTCTGCGCAGGTGGTCCGCGGCACGTCGATCGCGCTCACCGACGGACAGGCCCGCCGGCTCGCCGGACTCGTTGCGAAGGACCAGCGGCAGACCGTTCGGGCCCTCGACGAGACCATCGCCGCCGAACTCCCCACCCGGGCCGACAGCTGGGCCGCCTGGCGCGTCGGCGAGCCCTACGCCGACCGCGAGAGCACGGCGACCGTCGTCGAGGAACCACGCACGCAGCCGTTCCGTACCGGACCGACCGCGGAGTTCGTGCTCGCCGTCGTCCTCGGCGCGGTCCTCTGGCTGCTCGCCGAGTCCGCCCGGGGCATCGTCGCCCTCTGGCGGCTCGGCTCGGTGCCCGGCGTGCTCGGGCTCCTCGTCGTCATCGGTCTCGCCGTCCTGCTCGTCTGGCCCGTCGCCCGACAGCTCGGCCTCGCCCTCCGCCAGCGGTTCAGCACCGTCGGCGCCTACCGCAGAGCCGTCCGGGTCGTCGTCGACGCGCTGCACCGGGCCGGTCGGGTCCCGGCGTTCGGCGAGGGGGACGTCCGCGTCACCGCGCAGATGGCGGGGAAGGTGCCGCAGAGCTTCACGATGGAGGTGCTCGGCGCACGCCCCGAGGACCGCCGCGTCGTCACCGGCGCGCTCGCCGAGTTCTTCGGCCCGGTGCGGACCCCGCGCTTCCTGCTGCAGGTCAGCCGCACCGAGCGCGCGACCGTGCGGCGGGCGCCGTTGCTCGTCGTGGCCCTGGCCGTGGCCCGTGCGGTCACCCCGGGCGACCGGTACTTCGCCGTGCCGGCGGCCGTGGGACGTCGCCGTGCCGATGCCGAGGCGTTCGCCGCCGACTGGAGCCGCCGGGTCGGTCCGTGCCGCCTGCACGAGATCGACTCGCCGGAGTCGCTCGTGCTGCTGGTCCGTGCCCGCCGGACGTCGGGTGCCGCCACGGCCGCGCCGGTGCTCCGCGACCAGTGGTCCTGACACGATCGGAGCTGCCGTCGGACGCGGAGCACGTGGGGAACATGGGAGGATCGAACCCATGCGTCTCGTCGTCGCCGGCAGCCCCGCTGCGGCCGTCCCCACCCTCCGCCGCCTCGCGGCGTCCGAGCACGAGATCGCCGCGGTGCTCACCCGTCCGGCGACCCCGCAGGGCCGGAAGCGCGTCCTCACCCCGACCCCCGTCGCCCAGGTCGCACAGGAGCTCGGCCTCCCGGTGATCGAGGCGTCCCGGGTCGACGACGAGGTCACCGCCCGCATCGCCGACCTCGGGGTCGACCTCGGCGTCATCGTCGCGTACGGCGCCCTGCTCCGACGCCCGGCGCTCGACGCCCCGCGGCTCGGCTGGGTGAACCTGCACTTCTCGGACCTGCCGCAGTACCGCGGCGCCGCCCCCGTCCAGCGCGCGGTGATGGCCGGCGACACCCGCACCGCCGCGACGGTGTTCCAGCTCGTCGAGGCGCTCGACGCCGGTCCGGTCTACGCGAGCGACCCGTTCGACATCGACTCCGAGGCGACCTCCGGCGAGGTCCTCGCCGCGATGGCCGAGACCGGCGCCGAGACCGTCGTCCGCGTCGTCGACGACATCGCCGCGGGCACCGCGGTCGCCGTGGAGCAGACCGGCGAGCCCACCCTCGCCCCGAAGCTGACCATCGACGACGGTCGCATCGACTTCGCCGCACCGGCCACCGTCGTGCACGCACGCCTGCGCGGCGTCACGCCCGAGCCCGGCGCGTACGCCCACCTCGGCGAGACCCGCGTCAAGCTGCTCCGCAGCACCCGACTGCCAGGAGGCGCAGCAGACCCCGCCCCGTCGCTCGCCCCCGGTGCGCTCAGCGTCCAGGGCGGTCGGCTGCTCGTCGGAACCGCCGACGACCCGCTCGTGCTCACCGAGGTGCAGCCCGCCGGCAAGAAGGCGATGGACGCCGCCGCCTGGGCCCGGGGCCTCGGCTCCCTCGACGGGAAGGTCCTGGCGTGAGCGCCGCGAGCACCGGGCAGCGCCGGCACCACGGACCGCGGCAGACGAGTGCCCGCCGTGTCGCCTTCGACGTGCTGCGGGCGGTGCAGGTCGACGACGCCTACGCCAACCTCCTGCTCCCGACCCGGATCCGCCGCGCCGGGCTCTCCGCGCGCGACGCCGGGTTCGCCACCGAGCTGACCTACGGGTCGATCCGGATGCTCGGCCGGTACGACGCGATCATCGCCCTCGCCTCCGGCCGTCGCATCGACAACGTCGAGTCCGACGTGCTCGACGTCCTCCGGCTCGGCGCCCACCAGCTGCTCGGGATGCGCACCCCGACGCACGCCGCCGTCGACGCCACGGTCGAGCTCGCCCGCGAGGTCGGTGCCCGCCGCGCCACCGGCTTCGTCAACGCCGTGCTGCGCAAGGTCGCCGCACGCACCGACGACGAGTGGGACGCGCTCATCACCGCGGGCCGTGGTGGGGACGCACTGCTCGCCACCCGGTGGTCGCACCCCACGTGGGTGGTGTCCGCGCTGCGGGACGCCCTCGCTGCCGAACGCTCGCGGGACGAGCTCGCCGCGCTCCTGGCGGCCGACAACGCCGCGCCCCGGGTGCAGCTCGCCGCGCTGCCCGGGCTGGCCACCGACGAGGACGTCGCCGCTGCGCGGGCCCACGCCGCGACCGCGACCGAACACGAGACGGACGCCGACGACGAGACGCAGGTCGCGCCTCCCGAACCGCTCACGGACCCCGAGGCGGACTTGCCGGTCTCGCCCGTCGGCATCCGCGGGATCTCCGGCGACCCCGCCCGCGTGCCGGGCGTCACCGCCGGACGGCTCCGCGTGCAGGACGAGGGCTCCCAGCTCGCCGCACTGGCGCTCAGTCGGTCGTCGGCGATCCGGCCGGGGGAGCGGTGGCTCGACCTCTGCGCCGGGCCCGGTGGCAAGGCGGCGCTCCTCGCGGCCGAGGCCGCACAGGGCGGGGCGACCCTCGTGGCGAACGAACTCGTGCCGGCGCGTGCCGGACTCGTGGGGAAGGCCCTCGCGGGCTCCGGCGACGGCGTGACCGTGGTCGAGGGCGACGGTCGGCGCTTCGGTCGCGACGGCGCCGGGGTGACGTTCGATCGGATCCTGCTCGACGCGCCGTGCACCGGACTCGGAGCGCTCCGGCGTCGTCCGGAGGCCCGGTGGCGCAAGCAGCCCGAGGACGTCCCCGAGCTCGCCGCGCTGCAGGCCGAACTGCTCGACGCCGCCGTGCGGGTGCTCGCACCGGGCGGGACCCTCGCGTACGTGACGTGCTCGCCGCACCTGGCGGAGACCCGAGGACAGGTCGACGCCCTGATGGCGCGGCACGGTGGCGAGCTCGAGCAGCTCGACACCGCGTCCGTCGTGCGGTCCGTGGCCGCGCGGGACCCTCGGGTGGCCGACGGGAACACGGTGCAGCTCTGGCCGCACCGGATCGGGACGGACGCGATGTTCATCGCGCTGTTCCGGCGCGTCGCGTAGCACGAGAGCCCAGCAGCAGGCCGCCGGCTCAGCGTGACCGGCGGTACGCGCTCCCGTCGCAGGTGTGCACGGCGTCCTCGTCGAACAGCGCCCGCAGGTTGTACGCGGCGCAGTCGCGGAAGGTCGCGATGCTGATCCACCGCGCCGAGCGGCGGAGCTCGCCCTTCGCGGGGCCGTCCGAGCCGATGCCGGCCCGGTGCACCGTCCAGGCGATGTCCCGCGCCTCGGCGTCGAGGTAGCGCATCACCGCCTCGTTGTCGGCATGCTGACCGCGGTACGCGCGGGCGAGCGTCGCCCGCACGAGCCGCAGCACCGGTGCGAGCCGCCGGCCGGGAGGCGCGCTCAACCCGCCCGCCTGGTAGAGCAGGCGGGTGGCACCGCTCCGACGCATCGCCGGCACGAGCGCCCGGACGAAGGGCGTGTTGACCAGACGGTCACGCTGCGCGTCGACGTCCCCGAGCATCACGACGACGGCGGTCACACCGTCCAGCAGTGCGTGGAGGTCGAGGTCGTCGGGGACGGAGCCCGGTACGACCTCGAGGTCGTCGTGCTGGATCGTGAGCTTGGCCGGCGTGCGGGCGACGGCGCGCACCCGGTGTCCGGCGTCGAGGGCGAACTGCGTGAAGTGCTGGCCGGTCTGGCCCGTCGCGCCGAAGACGAGCAGGTGCTGTTGCGATGTCATGGTCCCAATCTAGGCACTGACTAGAAAATAGGCAATGCCTAGTCGCGGGGTAGGGTGGAGCCATGCCGGATCGTCCCTTCCACCACGGGAACCTCCGCGCCGTCCTGCTCGACGAGGCCGTGACGGTCCTGCGTGAGGACGGTGTCGACGGGCTGTCCCTGCGTGACCTCGCGCGCCGTGCCGGTGTGAGCCACGGAGCGCCGCGGAGCCACTTCGTCGATCGCCAGGCGCTCCTCGACGCCGTGGCCGAGCTCGGCTTCGACCGGCTGGCCGCCGCGGTGCGCCGAGCGCTGGCCGGGGCCGGTGACCTGGACGACCGCTTCCGCCGGGTCGCCCTCGCGTACGTCGACTTCGCGATCGACGACGCCGCGCTGATGGACCTGATGTTCCAGGCGAAGACGACCACCCGGGCCGAGTCGGTGCAGGCTGCCGCCTCGTCGCTGTTCGCTGTGCTCGACGGCGCGATGGGGAGCGCGCTGGCGGACGGCGGCGACGGCGACGCCCGGCACCTGTTCAAGCTCCTGTTCGCCGCCACCATGCAGGGGATCGCCGCGCTCGTGATCTCGCGTCGGATCGATCGCGCCGAGGGGGAGCGGCTGGTGGACGCCGCGCTGGAGACGATGCTCCGCTCCGACCTCGGCTCCCGCGCGGTCGGCGCGAGCTGAGGCCGGTGCGGAGCGGGCTGACGGACGCACCCCGGTAGGCTCGACGGGTGACGATCCGCATCTCGCCGAGCATCCTGTCCGCCGACTTCGCGAACCTCGAACGCGAGCTCCACCGCATCGAGACCGCCGACCTGGTGCACGTCGACGTGATGGACAACCACTTCGTGCCGAACCTCACGCTGGGCCTGCCGATCGTGCAGCGCCTGCAGGAGGTCTCCCCGGTGCCGCTCGACGTCCACCTCATGATCACGAACGCCGACACCGAGGCGCCGAAGTACGCCGAGACCGGTGCGTCGAGCGTGACCTTCCACTTCGAGGCCGCCGACGACCCGGTGGCGACCGCCGCGGCGATCCGCTCGAACGGCGCCCGGGCAGCCGTCGCGGTGAAGCCCGGCACCCCGATCACCCAGGTGCTCCACCACCTCGACGCCTACGACATGATCCTGCTCATGACGGTCGAGCCCGGGTTCGGCGGCCAGGCGTTCATGCACTCGGTGATGCCGAAGCTCGCCGACGCCCGTGCGGCGGTCGACGCCTCGGGGCTCGACGTCTGGCTCGAGGTCGACGGCGGGATCGCGGTCGACACGGTGCCCGAGGCGGTCCGCAGCGGTGCCGACACCCTCGTGGCGGGCTCCGCGGTCTACGGCGGCGAGCCGGCCGCGCGCATCGCGGACCTGCGCGAGGCGGCCGCGGCAGCACGCTCGTGACCGGACCGGTACCCGAGGTGACGGGCGTGACGGACACGAGCCGCGCCTCCCGTCCGGACGGTACGTCGGCCGTGTCGGCGGGGGACGGTAGCCTGGTGCGCGTGAAGACGTTCGACGACCTGTTCCAGGAGCTCACCGAGAAGGCGCGCACGCGCCCCGAGGGCTCCGGCACCGTCGCCGAACTGGACGCCGGCGTGCACCAGATCGGCAAGAAGATCGTGGAAGAAGCGGCCGAGGTCTGGATGGCGGCCGAGTACGAGGGCGACGAGCGCACCTCAGAGGAGATCTCGCAGCTCGTGTACCACCTGCAGGTGCTCATGGTGGCGAAGGGGCTCACCCCGGCGGACGTCTGGCGACATCTCTGATCCGCTGATCAGCCGCCGACCCTCCACCAGAAAGCAGACCCCTGATGCTCCGCATCGCCGTGCCCAACAAGGGCTCCCTGTCCGAGACCGCGTCCGACATGCTGCGCGAGGCCGGGTACGCCGGCCGCCGCGACCCGAAGGCCCTCCACCTGCTCGACGAACGCAACGGCGTCGAGTTCTTCTTCCTCCGCCCCCGCGACATCGCCACGTACGTCGGTTCCGGCGCGCTCGACGTCGGCATCACCGGCCGCGACCTGCTGCTCGACTCCGGCTCCGCTGCGCACGAGGTCGACGCGCTCGGGTTTGCCGACTCGACGTTCCGGTTCGCCGGTACGCCCGGCCGGTTCAGCACGCTGCAGGACCTCGACGGTGTGCGGGTGGCCACGAGCTACCCCGGGCTCGTGGGGGAGTTCCTCGCGAAGCACGGCGTCACCGCGACGCTCGTGAAGCTCGACGGCGCGGTCGAGAGCGCCGTGCGCCTCGGAGTCGCCGACGCCGTGGCCGACGTGGTCTCGACGGGCAGCACGCTCCGGGCCGCTGGCCTCGAGATCTTCGGGCCGGTCATCCTCGAGTCGACCGCGCTCCTCATCTCCACCGACGAGACGATTCCCGGCATCGACGTCCTGCGGCGCCGACTGCAGGGCGTGCTCGTCGCGCGCGGCTACGTGATGCTCGACTACGACATCCCCACCGGGCTCCTCGAACAGGCGACCGCCGTCGCGTCGGGCATCGAGTCGCCGACGGTCTCGCCGCTCCACGGTCGTGACTGGTCGGCCGTCCGCGTGATGATCCCGCGCGACGACGCGAACCTCATCATGGACGCGCTGTACGACCTCGGCGCGCGCGCCATCCTCGTCAGCCCGATCCACGCCGCACGACTGTGACCGGGGTGACCGGCTCCGGTGCCGTGCCGCCGGCACGCGCGGGCGGGGTCGCCGTCCGGGTCATCCCCTGCCTGGACGTCAAGGGCGGCCGGGTCGTCAAGGGCGTCAACTTCCTGGACTTGCAGGACGCCGGTGACCCGGTCGAGCTCGCCGCGCGCTACTACGAGCAGGGCGCGGACGAGCTGACCTTCCTCGACGTGGGTGCCACGGTCGAGAACCGCGCGACGATGTACGACACGGTGACGCGCACGGCCGAGCAGGTGTTCATCCCGCTCACGGTCGGAGGCGGCGTCCGGAGCGTCGACGACGTGTCGCGACTGCAGCAGTGCGGTGCGGACAAGATCGGCGTGAACAGCGCCGCGATCGCGCGTCCGGACCTCGTCGGCGAGATCGCGGACCGGTTCGGCGCGCAGGCCGTCGTGCTTTCCCTGGACATCAAGCGGTCCGACCGGATGCCGTCGGGCTTCGTCGTGACGACCCACGGCGGTCGGACCGAGTCCGACCTCGACGCGCTCGCCTGGGCGCGCGAGGCCGTCGAGCGCGGCGCGGGGGAGCTCCTCGTCAACTCGATCGACGCGGACGGCACGAAGAACGGGTTCGACGTCGAGCTCGTGGCAGCGGTGCGCGCGGTCGCGTCGGTCCCGGTCATCGCCTCGGGAGGCGCGGGTCGGCTCGAGCACTTCGCCCCCGCGATCGAGGCGGGCGCGGATGCCGTCCTCGCCGCCAGCGTCTTCCACCGCGGCGAGATGACCATCGGTGACGTGAAGGCCGCGCTGCGCGCGACCGGGCACGCCGTCCGCTGACCCGCCGCCGTAGGCTAGGAGTCTCATGACCGACAGCACCAGCACCAGCACGGACGCGGTCCTCGACCGCGCGCGGTTCGGTGCGGACGGGCTGCTCCCCGCCATCGTGCAAGAGGAGTCGTCGAAGGACGTCCTCATGCTCGGCTACATGGACCGAGAAGCCCTGCGCCGCACCCTGACCGAGGGACGGGTGACCTTCTGGTCGCGGTCCCGGAACGAGTACTGGCGCAAGGGCGACACCTCGGGGCACGCGCAGTACGTGCGCGGGGCGGCGTTCGACTGCGATGCGGACACGCTCCTCGTGACCGTCGAACAGGTCGGTGCCGCATGCCACACCGGCGCGCACCGCTGCTTCGACGTCGACCCCCTCGAGCCCGTGACGGCGTCCGCGCCCGACGGTGCCGCGTCCGATCTCGCCGGTGCCCCGTCCGCTCTCGCTGCTGGGGCCGTGGAGGAGACCCGATGAGCACCGCGACGCTCTCCGACACGCCGCACACGACCTCCCGTCCGGAGTTCGACGCCCTGCTCGACGCCCACCGCGTCGTCCCCGTCGTGCGCGCGCTCTACGCCGACAGCGAGACGCCGGTCGGTGTCTACCGGAAGCTCGCCGACGGCCGGCCCGGTACCTTCCTGCTCGAGTCCGCCGGGCAGGGCGGCCTCTGGTCGCGCTGGTCCTTCGTCGGGGTGCGCAGCTTCGGCGTGCTCACCCAGGACGGCGACCGTGCCGCGTGGATCGACACCGGCATCCCGGCGTCCCGCGCCGTCGACTCGCTCGACGGCGAGCCGCTCGAGGTCCTGGCGCGGCTGCACGAGCGCTGGGCGACCCCGCGGATCCCCGGCACCCCGCCGCTCGTCGGTGGCACCGTCGGGTTCATCGGCTGGGAGGCCGTCCGTCAGCTCGAGCACCTGCCCAACGTGCCGCCGGCCGACTTCGACGTGCCGGGGCAGGCCCTCGCGTTCGTGTCCGAGCTCGCCGCGCTCGACCACCGCACCGGGCTCGTCCTGCTCGTCGCCAGCGTGCTGAACGACGGTGTCGACGACGCCGAAGCGCTGTGGGCGGACGCCCAGGCGCGACTCGACCGGATGCAGGCCGACCTCGTGCAGCCCTCCGCCGCGACCGTCGCCGAGGCGTTCGACATCGCCGAGCCGACCCCGACCCACCGGTCCACCCCCGCGGACTACATGGCCGCCGTCGAGCGGTCGAAGGGCTTCATCCGCGACGGGGACGTCTTCCAGGTCGTCATCTCGCAGCGGTTCGACCACGAGGTCACCGCGGATCCCCTCGACGTGTACCGCGTGCTGCGGACGCTCAACCCGAGCCCGTACATGTACTTCCTGTCCCTGGCGGACACCGCCGACGAGCGCTTCTGGATCGTCGGTGCCTCGCCCGAGGCCCTGGTCAAGGTGCAGGACGGCCGGGCGATCACCCACCCGATCGCCGGGTCGCGTCCGCGCGGCGCCACACCCGAGGCGGACGTCCGTCTCGGCGAGGACCTGCTCGAGGACCCGAAGGAGCGCGCCGAGCACCTCATGCTCGTCGACCTGGCGCGCAACGACCTGCAGAAGGTCTGCGAGCCGGGCACGGTCGCCGTGACCGAGTTCATGACGGTCGAGCGGTTCAGCCACATCATGCACCTGGTGTCGAGCGTCGAGGGCGCCGTGCGGCCCGGGGCCTCGGCGATCGACGTGTTCCGGGCGACCTTCCCGGCCGGCACCCTCTCCGGGGCGCCGAAGCCGCGGGCGCTCGAGATCATCGACGAGCTCGAACCCGCGAAGCGTGGGGCCTACGCGGGCGTGGTCGGGTACTTCGACTTCGCCGGCGACGCCGACCTCGCGATCGCGATCCGCAGCGCCCTCATCAAGGACGGTGTGGCACGCGTGCAGGCCGGGGCCGGGCTCGTGGCCGACTCCGACCCCGAGACCGAGCACATCGAGGCCGTGAACAAGGCCGCGGCACCGCTGCGGGCCATCGCGACCGCGAACCGGATGCGTGGGGTGCACTCGTGACGGCCCGCCGCTCCCGGCCGCTCGTCGTCGTCGCCGGCCTCGCCGTCGCGGGCATCATCATGCTCTCGTGGACGCAGACCTGGTTCACGGTCCACCTCCACGCGGGCGCTGCCGTCGCCGCGAAGGTGGACGCCGACGGTGCGGCCGCGGTCCCGCAGTACACCGCCCTGGCGATCGCGAGCCTCGCGCTCTTCCTGGCGATGACCATCGCCGGTCGGGTCGTCCGGATCGTGCTCGCCGCCGTCGAGATCCTGCTCGGCGTCGGCGTGGTGGTGTCCGGGATCACCGCCCTGGCCGACCCGGTCGCCGCAGCGAAGGGCGCCGTG
The DNA here is from genome assembly GCF_001806325.1 of Curtobacterium sp. BH-2-1-1. Lineage (NCBI taxonomy): Bacteria > Bacillati > Actinomycetota > Actinomycetes > Micrococcales > Microbacteriaceae > Curtobacterium > Curtobacterium sp. BH-2-1-1. Next base: position 59,936 of record NZ_CP017580.1, on the reverse strand, counting down.
GGCGAGGTCGCGGGCGTCGCGGACCTGTCCGCCGTCCGCCGGGCCGTGTCGAGCGTGGACGTGTCGGCGTGGCCGGTCGTCGGCATCGTCGGCGGCGTGCTCGCGATGGCGCTCGGGGTCGTCGTGCTCGTCGTGCAGCGGTCCTGGCCGGGGCCGAGCCGGAAGTACGGTGCGGCCACCGCGGGCGCGGCGGCGGATGCCCGTGCGGTGGCGCCGGTCGAGCGTGACGCCGTCGTGGACTGGGACGACCTGAGCGCCGGTGTCGACCCGACCTCGGACGCGGTCGCAGGCCCCGACAGCGCAGCCGCGGGCCCCGACGACGCGAGCGCGGACGCTGCCGGAGCGGCCCCGGACGACACGGTAGGATCGAACGGACGCCGGTCGAACGACGGCGTCGAAGCAGAACGAGGAGCACCGTGAGCAATACTGAGCCCGCAGAACTCGGCGAAGGCCACTCGCCGGCAGCCTGGACCGCCGTCGTGATCATGCTGATCGGATTCGCGGCCGGCACGCTGTTCTTCTGGTTCGACCAGCCGTGGGGCGTCTGGGCCTCCGCCGGCGTGGTGCTCATCGGCCTCATCGTCGGTGGCGTCATGAAGAAGGCGGGCTACGGCGTCGACGGCCCGAAGTTCGTCCCCAAGCACCACTCCGAGTAGGTCCAGCATGCCGAACGTGCTCGAGACCCTCGTCGCGGGCGCGCTCGAGGACGCCGCGGCCCGTCGCGTCGACCGTCCGTACGCGGACGTCGAACGCGACCTGGACCGCGTCGCGTCCCCGCTCGACGCCCTCACGTTCCTGGCCCCCGGCGACCGGGTGAAGATCCTCGCCGAGGTCAAGCGTGCCAGCCCGTCCCGCGGGTCCATGGCTCCGATCGAGGACCCCGCGTCCCTCGCCGCCGACTACGAGCGCGGCGGTGCCTCGACGATCAGCGTCCTGACCGAGGGGCGCAAGTTCCTCGGCAGCCTCGCCGACCTCGAAGCGGTCAGGGCCCGGGTGGGCGTCCCCGTCCTCCGCAAGGACTTCATCGCCGACCCGTACCAGGTGATCGAGGCCCGGGCGTCCGGTGCCGACGTCGTCCTGCTCATCGTGGCGGCGCTCGAGCAGCAGCAGCTGGTCGAGCTCCACACCCTGGCGGAAGAACTCGGCATGCACGTCCTGGTCGAGGCGCACTCGGCGGACGAGGTCGCACGCGGGCTCGACGCCGGAGCGCGGATCCTCGGGGTGAACGCCCGCGACCTGACCGACTTCTCGCTCGACCGCGACCTGTTCGGATCGCTCGCCGACCGGATCCCCGACGGGGTCGTGCGCGTCGCCGAGTCCGCGGTCGCCGGTCCGGCCGACGTCGCGCACTACCGTGCCGCCGGCGCCGACGTCGTCCTGGTGGGGGAGGCGCTCGTGACGGGCGACGACCCCGCTGCCACACTCGCGTCGTTCATCGCAGCCGCCGACCGCGACTGACCGACGACAGCATCCATCCCAGCCCGGTTCGCCGGGCGTGTCCCGGGAGACCCATCGTGACCTCACTCCGCGACCTGCACGGACCGTACTTCGGCGACTTCGGCGGGCGGTTCGTCCCCGAGTCGCTCGTCCTCGCGCTCGACGAACTCGAAGCGGCGTTCCGCGAGGCCTGGGCGGACCCGGCCTTCCGCGACGAGCTCGACACGCTCCAGCGCGACTACACCGGGCGGCCCTCGATCATCACCGAGGTGCCCCGGTTCGCCAAGCACGCCGGCGGTGCCCGGATCATCCTCAAGCGCGAGGACCTCAACCACACCGGCTCGCACAAGATCAACAACGTGCTCGGTCAGGCCCTCGTGGCCAAGCGCCTCGGCAAGACGCGCCTCATCGCCGAGACCGGCGCCGGCCAGCACGGCGTGGCGACGGCCACCGCGGCGGCGCTCTTCGGCATGGACTGCGTCGTCTACATGGGCGCCGTCGACACCGAGCGCCAGGCGTTGAACGTCGCCCGGATGCGCCTGCTCGGTGCCGAGGTGATCCCGGTCGAGACCGGCTCCCGCACGCTGAAGGACGCCATCAACGACGCCCTGCGCGACTGGGTCGCCAACGTCGACTCCACGCACTACCTGCTCGGCACCGTCGCCGGCCCGCACCCGTTCCCCGAGATGGTGCGCGAGTTCCACAAGGTCATCGGCGAAGAGGCCCGCCAGCAGGTCCTCGACCGGGTCGGACGCCTGCCCGACGCGGTCGCCGCGTGCGTCGGCGGCGGCTCGAACGCCATGGGCATCTTCGAGGCCTTCCTCGACGACGAGTCCGTCGCGCTGCACGGCTTCGAGGCCGGTGGCGACGGCGTCGAGACCGGTCGGCACGCCGCGAGCATCACGCTCGGTCGCGAGGGCGTCCTCCAGGGCACGAAGTCCTACCTCATGCAGGACGAGGACGGCCAGACGATCGAGAGCCACAGCATCTCCGCCGGGCTCGACTACCCGAGCGTCGGGCCGGAGCACGCCTACCTCGCCTCGATCGGGCGTGCGAAGTACGAGCCGATCACCGACGACGAGGCGATGGAGGCCTTCCGCCTGCTGAGCCGCACCGAGGGCATCCTGCCGGCGATCGAGTCGTCGCACGCCCTCGCCGGGGCGATCAAGCTCGGCAAGGAACTCGGCCCAGAGGGCGTCATCCTCGTCAACCTGTCCGGCCGGGGTGACAAGGACGTCGCGTCCGCCAGTCGCTACTTCGGCATCCTCGACGAGAACGCGGTGCAGCTGTGACCACGAACCAGACGGTCGCGACGACGATCGACACCGCCAACGCCGAGCGCGCGGGCGCCGTCGTCGGCTACCTGCCCGCCGGCTACCCCGACGTGCAGACGAGCGTCGACGCCGCCGTGGCCCTGGCCGAGAACGGCGTCGACGTCATCGAGCTCGGCCTGCCGTACTCCGACCCGGTGATGGACGGCCCGGTCATCCAGCGGGCGGCAGAGGAGAGCCTGGCGAACGGCTTCCGCGTCGCGCAGGTCTTCGACGCCGTGCACCAGATCACCGAGCGGGCGAACGTGCCCGTGCTCGTGATGACCTACTGGAACCCGGTGCTCCGGTACGGCGTCGAGCGGTTCGCCGACGACCTCGTCGCCGCGGGTGCCGCCGGGCTCATCACGCCGGACCTCATCCCCGACGAGGGCGCCGAGTGGATCCGCGAGTCGGAGCGCACCGGCCTGGACCGGGTGTTCCTCGCAGCCCCGTCCTCGTCGGACACGCGCATGCAGCAGGCGGTCCGGTCCAGCCGCGGGTTCGTCTACGCCGTCTCCACCATGGGCGTCACCGGCGCGCGCGAGGGCGTCGACGTCGCAGCGCGCACCGTCGTGTCGCGGCTCCGCGACGCCGGGGTCGAGCGCACGTGCGTCGGTCTCGGCATCTCGACGGCGGAGCAGGTCGGCGAGGTCCTCGAGTACGCCGACGGCGCCATCATCGGCTCCGCCTTCGTCCGGGCCCTGGCGGACCTCGGCGTGCAGGGCGTGGCCGACCGGGCAGCCGACCTCACCTCCGGCGCGCAGCGCCGCTGACGTCCAGGAGGCGCGGTGCCGGCGACCCCGTCGGCCCACCTGCACCGCGGTGTGGGTGAGCGACGCGTCCGCCCCGCACCGCGCCTCCCGTCGGTCACAGTTTCCACAGGACCGGGCCCTCGGTTCCTGACGTACGCACCTCCCGCGCTACAGTGAGCGGGGCCGACGGCACGTCGGCACCGCGCCCAGCCAGCACCGAAAGGCGACAGCACCTCCATGCCCCTCCTGAGCATCCCGAGCCCGAGCACCGCGTGGCAGTACTTCGACCTGACCGCCTGGCTGCGCGACGCGTTCGGTTGGTCGCTGCCGCTCGACTTCCGCATCCACGCCTACGCGATCTGCATCCTGCTCGGGATCGTCGCCGCCGTCATTCTCGCGAACCGCCGGCTCAACGCGCGCGGCGTCGAGCGCTGGATCATCATCGACATCGCGATCTGGGCCGTCCCCGCCGGGATCATCGGCGGTCGCCTGTTCCACGTGTTCACGCACGTCAGCGACTACTTCGGTCCCGGGCGCGACCCGCTGTCCTTCCTCTACATCTGGGAGGGCGGCCTCGCGATCTTCGGCGCGCTCATACTCGGTTCGGTCGGCGCCTACATCGGCTGCCGCCAGGTCGGCCTGCGGTTCACCGCGTTCATCGACGCCGTCGTGCCGGGCGTGCTGCTCGCCCAGGCGTTCGGTCGCCTCGGCAACTACTTCAACCACGAGCTCTTCGGCATGCCGACCAGCCTGCCGTGGGGCCTGCAGATCGAGTCGTCGAACGCGGCGTTCCCGAAGGGCCTGCCCGAGGGCACGCTCTTCCACCCGACGTTCCTCTACGAGATCATCTGGAACGTCGTCGGCGTCGTCGTGATCCTGCTGCTCGACAAGAAGTTCCGCCTGCAGTGGGGCAAGGTCCTGTCGCTCTACCTGATCTGGTACGGCATCGGTCGCTCGGTCCTCGAGTCCATCCGCGTCGACACGAGCGAGACGTTCTTCGGCATCCGGACGAACGTGTGGATGTCCTTCGCGGCGATCCTGCTCGGCATCATCATCTTCCTCGTGCAGTCCAAGCGGCACCTCGGCAAGGAGCCGAGTCCGTACCTGCCCGGTCGCGAGCCCCGCTCGAAGTCCGGGGTAGACTCGGACGACACCTGGTCAGAGTCCGACGACGACGCTCCGGCGGCCGTCACCGACTCCGATCCGGTCACCAGCAGCACCGCTGGCCGCGCGTAGGAAGCACCCCTCCTGCGTGACTGATCCCGATCGGTCACGACTGTCAGCAGCACCTCCCGGACCCACCACAAGCGGGTCCGACACCTCGCACGCCGCCAGGGCAACTCACTGACGGCGGGCACGGGCACCAGTCCCGCCCATTTGGGCGGAACGCACCACCGGGCCACCGCTGTCCCTGTTCCACTTCCTCGTGAGGACGGTTCCCCATGGCGCTCCAGCCACCCCAGTCCCCGGCGGCACTCGTGCCGCCGCACCGTCGGTTCTCCGCGATCCCGGACGCCACGGGCATGTACGACCCGGCGAACGAGAAGGACGCGTGCGGCCTGGCGATGGTCGCGACGCTCCGCGGCACGGCCGGGCACGACATCGTCGACGCCGCCCTCGGTGCGCTGCGCAACCTCGAACACCGGGGCGCGGTCGGTTCGGACGCCGGGACCGGTGACGGTGCGGGCATCCTCTGCCAGGTGCCCGACGAGTTCTTCCGCGCCGAGGTGTCCTTCGACCTTCCAGCAGCGGGGGAGTACGCGGTCGGTACCGCGTACCTGCCCGTCGACGAGGACGACCGCCACGCGGTGAAGGGCGCTGTCGAGCGACTCGCGCGTGAAGAGGGCCTGCGCGTCCTCGGTTGGCGCGAGGTCCCCGTCCGACCCGAGGTCCTCGGCACCCTGGCCCGTGCGGCGATGCCCGCGTTCGAGCAGCTCTTCGTCGCCTCGATCCGACACGACGTGCACGGTGCGTCGTGGAGCGGCGTCGCGCTCGACCGCCAGGCCTTCCGCCTCCGGAAGCGTGCCGAGCACGACACCGAGGTCTACTTCATGTCGCTGTCGAGCCGGACCATGGTCTACAAGGGCATGGTCACGACGCTCCAGCTCGAGCCGTTCTACCCGGACCTCAGCGACGAGCGCTTCGCGTCGAAGCTCGCGATCGTGCACTCCCGCTACTCCACGAACACGTTCCCCTCGTGGCCGCTCGCGCAGCCGTTCCGCACGCTCGCGCACAACGGTGAGATCAACACCGTCCGTGGCAACCGCAACTGGATGCGGGCCCGGCAGTCGCAGCTGCAGAGCGAACTGCTCGGCGACATGGCGCCCCTGCTGCCGATCGTCAGCCCGGGCGCCAGCGACTCGGCGTCCTTCGACGAGGTGCTCGAGCTCCTGACGCTCACCGGCCGGTCGCTGCCGCACGCGGTGTCGATGATGGTCCCTGAAGCGTGGGAGAACCAGGTCGGGATGGACCCCGAGCTCCGGGCGTTCTACGAGTACCACTCGATGCTCATGGAGCCGTGGGACGGCCCGGCAGCCATCACGTTCACCGACGGCACGCTCGTCGGCGCCACCCTCGACCGCAACGGCCTGCGCCCCGGTCGCTTCCTGGTGACCGACGACGGCCTGATCGTCATGGGCTCCGAGACGGGCGTCATCGACGTGCCGGCCGACAAGGTCGTGCGGAAGGGCCGGCTCCGTCCCGGCCGGATGTTCCTCGTCGACACCGAGGCCGGTCGCATCATCGAGGACGACGAGGTCAAGCGCGAGCTGGCCACGTCCGGCCCGTGGGGCGAGTGGCTCGACGGCGGCCGGATCAACCTCGGTGACCTGCCGGACCGCGAGCACATCGTGCACACGCCCGCTTCGGTGACCCGTCGGCAGCGCGCCTTCGGCTACACCGAGGAAGAGGTCCGCATCCTGCTGCGTCCGATGGCGCAGACCGGAGCGGAGCCGCTCGGGGCGATGGGCTCGGACACGCCGATCGCGGTGCTGTCCCAGCGTCCCCGGCTGCTCTTCGACTACTTCACCCAGCAGTTCGCCCAGGTGACGAACCCGCCGCTCGACTCGATCCGCGAGCAGGTCATCACCTCGATGGGCATGGGACTCGGTCCGGAGCGCAACCTCCTGAGCGCCGGCCCCGAGCACGCGAAGCAGATCACGCTCGACTTCCCCGTGATCGACAACGACGAGCTCGCTAAGATCCAGCACTTCGAGACCGAGTCCGGTCGCCACCTGACCGTGACGATCAAGGGCCTGTACCGCGTCGACGCCGGCAAGAAGGCCATGCAGAAGCGCATCGCCGCGGTCTGCGACGAGGTCGACGCGGCGATCGAAGCCGGCAAGCAGTTCATCGTGCTGTCCGACCGCGACGGCAACGCCGAACAGGCACCGGTGCCCAGCCTGCTGCTGCTCGCCGCCGTGCACCACCACCTGATCCGCACCGAGCAGCGCATGAAGGTCGGGCTCATCGTCGAGGCCGGTGACGTGCGCGAGGTCCACCACGTCGCGACCCTCATCGGCTACGGCGCGTCGGCCATCAACCCGTACCTCGCGATGGAGACCTGCGAGATCCTCGTCCGCCAGGGCATGATCAGCGGCATCACGCCGGAGCAGGCCGTCAAGAACGTGATCAAGGCGCTCGGCAAGGGCGTGCTGAAGATCATGTCGAAGATGGGCATCTCGACGGTGTCGAGCTACGCCGGCGCGCAGGCGTTCGAGGCCGTTGGGCTCAGCCAGGAGTTCGTCGACCGGTACTTCACCGGGACCTCGTCGATCCTCGGCGGCGTCGGCATCGAGGTCATCGCGAAGGAGAACGCCGAGCGGCACGCCCAGGCGTACCCGCAGGACGGCGCTGTCCTCTCGCACGAGCGCCTGCAGACCGGCGGCGAGTACCAGTGGCGTCGCGAAGGCCCGCCGCACCTCTTCAACCCGGACACCGTGTTCCGGCTGCAGCACGCGACGCGCTCCCGTCGCTACGACATCTTCCGCGAGTACTCGCAGGCGGTCGACGACCAGTCCGAGCAGCTGATGACGCTCCGCGGCCTCTTCCGCTTCGCGCAGGGTGCCCGCAAGCCGGTCCCGCTCGACGAGGTCGAGCCGATCGAGTCGATCGTCAAGCGGTTCAACACCGGTGCGATGTCCTACGGTTCCATCTCGAAGGAAGCCCACGAGACGCTCGCGATCGCGATGAACCGTCTCGGCGGCCGGTCGAACACGGGCGAGGGCGGCGAGGACGTCGACCGCCTGCTCGACCCCGAGCGTCGGAGCGCGATCAAGCAGGTCGCGTCCGGGCGGTTCGGCGTCACGAGCATGTACCTGACGCACGCGACCGACATCCAGCTGAAGATGGCGCAGGGTGCGAAGCCGGGCGAGGGCGGGCAGCTGCCCCCGACCAAGGTGTACCCGTGGGTGGCCCGCACCCGGCACGCGACCGCGGGTGTCGGCCTGATCTCGCCGCCGCCGCACCACGACATCTACTCGATCGAGGACCTCAAGCAGCTGATCTTCGACGTCAAGCGGGCGAACCCGTCCGCACGCGTCCACGTGAAGCTCGTGAGCCAGTCGGGCATCGGGGCCGTGGCCGCCGGTGTGACGAAGGCCCTCGCCGACGTCGTCCTGGTCTCCGGACACGACGGCGGGACCGGTGCGTCGCCGCTGAACTCGCTCAAGCACGCGGGCACCCCGTGGGAGATCGGCCTCGCCGAGACGCAGCAGACGCTCATGCTCAACGGCATGCGCGACCGCGTCGTCGTGCAGGTCGACGGGCAGATGAAGACCGGCCGTGACGTCGTCGTGGCCGCGCTGCTCGGCGCCGAGGAGTACGGCTTCGCGACCGCGCCGCTCGTGGTCGAGGGCTGCATCCTCATGCGGGTGTGCCACCTCGACACGTGCCCGGTCGGCATCGCGACCCAGAACCCCGAGCTCCGCAAGCGCTTCAGCGGCAAGCCGGAGTTCGTCGTGAACTTCTTCGAGTTCATCGCGCAAGAGGTCCGCGAGCTCCTCGCCGAGCTCGGCTTCCGGTCCCTCGAAGAGGCGATCGGCCACGCCGACGCCCTCGACGTCGACCGCGCGGTCGAGCACTGGAAGGCGTCCGGCCTCGACCTCGAGCCCGTGCTCAAGGGACCGCGGTTCGACGCCGACGAGCCCCGCCGGCACCAGCGCGACCAGGACCACGAGCTGGAGCAGCACTTCGACGTGCAGCTCATCCAGCAGACGGCCGACGTCCTCGAGCACGGCGGGACGATCGCGCTCGACCTGCCGATCCGGAACACGGAGCGCGCGGTCGGCACGATGCTCGGCCACGAGGTCACGCTCCGCCACGGCGAGAACGGCCTGCCGTCGGGGTCGATCGACGTGACGTTGCGCGGTTCCGCCGGGCAGTCGCTCGGTGCGTTCCTGCCGGCGGGCATCACGCTCCGCCTGGTCGGGGACAGCAACGACTACGTCGGCAAGGGGCTGTCCGGCGGCGAGATCGTCGTGCGTCCCGACGCGGGCAGTGGCTTCGACCCCGCGCAGAACGTCATCGCCGGCAACGTCATCGGCTACGGCGCGACCCAGGGCAGCATGTTCATCCGCGGCATCGTGGGCGAACGCTTCCTGGTGCGCAACTCCGGTGCGACCGCCGTCGTCGAGGGCGTGGGGGACCACGCGCTCGAGTACATGACCGGTGGGCTCGCCCTGATCCTCGGCGAGACGGGTCGGAACCTCGGTGCCGGCATGTCCGGCGGGACCGCGTACGTCCGCGGCCTGCGGGAAGAGCACGTGAACACCGACTCGCTCGCGTCCGGTGAACTCCGGCTCGAGCCGCTCGACAGCGCCGACGTCGAGATCGTGAACGACCTGCTCGCGCGGCACGCCGCCGAGACCGGGTCGACCCTCGCGAGCGAACTGCTCGAGTCCGGTGACCTGAGCGACTTCGTCAAGGTGCTGCCGCGGGACTACGCGGCCGTGCTCGAGACTCGACAGCAGGCCGTCGACGAGGGCCTCGACCCGGACGGCGACGTCGTCTGGAACCGCATTCTGGAGGTGACCGGTGGCTGACCCCAAGGGATTCCTGAAGGTCCAGGAGCGCGAGCTCCCGGCCCGACGACCCGTACCCGTGCGGCTCATGGACTGGAAAGAGGTCTACGAGCAGCAGGAGTCCGGCGCGCTCAAGCGACAGGCCGGACGCTGCATGGACTGCGGCGTCCCGTTCTGCCACCAGGGGTGCCCGCTCGGCAACCTCATCCCCGAGTGGAACGACCTCACCTGGCGCGGCGAGGGCCGGCAGGCGATCGAGCGACTCCACGCGACGAACAACTTCCCGGAGTTCACGGGTCGGCTCTGCCCGGCACCGTGCGAGGCGTCCTGCGTGCTCGGCATCAACCAGCCGCCGGTGACGATCAAGCAGGTCGAGGTCTCGATCATCGACGAGGCGTTCCAGAACGGCTGGGTCGCGCCCCACCCGCCGGAGCGCCTGACCGGCAAGACCGTCGCGGTGGTCGGGTCCGGTCCTGCCGGGCTCGCCGCCGCACAGCAGCTGACCCGCGCCGGCCACACCGTCGCGGTGTACGAGCGCGACGACCGCATCGGTGGTCTGCTCCGCTACGGCATCCCGGACTTCAAGATGGAGAAGCGTCAGATCGACGCGCGGCTCGCCCAGATGCAGGCCGAGGGCACCCGCTTCCGTGCGGGCGTCGAGATCGGGCGCGACATCACCTGGGACGACCTGAAGTCCCGGTACGACGCGGTCGTCGTCGCCACCGGCGCCACGGTCCCGCGCGACCTGCCGATCCCGGGGCGCGACCTCGCCGGCGTGCACTTCGCGATGGACTACCTCGTGCAGCAGAACAAGGCGAACGCCGGCACGACCGTCGACAACCAGGTCACGGCCGAGGGCAAGCACGTCGTCGTCATCGGCGGCGGCGACACCGGTGCGGACTGCATCGGGACCGCCCACCGGCAGGGTGCGCTCAGCGTGACGAACCTCGCGATCGGCAAGCAGCCGCCGCTGGAGCGTCCGTCCGAGCAGCCGTGGCCGATGTTCCCGACCGTGTTCGAGGTCACGAGCGCCCATGAAGAGGGCGGCGAACGCCACTACCTCGCGTCCACCGTCGAGTTCCTCGCGAACGAGGCCGGCGAGGTCCGGGCGCTGCGCGTCGCCGAGACCGAGTACCTCGACGGCCGCCGTGTCCCGAAGGCCGGCAGCGAACGCGAGATCCCCGCGGACCTCGTCCTCGTCGCCATGGGCTTCACCGGTCCCGAGACCGACACGCTGGCGCCGCAGCTCGGACTGCCCGTGACGGTCTCCGGTGCCGTCGCCCGCCAGGCCGACTACACGACCAACGAGCCGGGCGTCTTCGTCGCGGGCGACGCCGGTCGTGGGCAGTCGCTCATCGTGTGGGCGATCGCCGAGGGCCGGGCCGCCGCCGCGAAGGTCGACGAGTACCTCGAGGGCTCGACGATCCTCCCGGCTCCGGTCAAGGCGACCGACCGGGCGATCTCGGTCTGACGATGGACGTCCACCCGATGCCCACCCAGCAGTGAGCGACAGGCCACCGGCACTCGATAGGGTGCTGGTGGCCTCGCTTCGTTCCGCGCGGCCCCACAGCGCGGAAACCCAAGCACCATCCACCACCACGAAGGAATCCATTGAGACGCGCAAAGATCGTTTCGACGCTCGGACCGGCAACGTCGGAGTACGAGACCGTCAAGGAGATCATCGAGGCAGGCGTCGACGTCGCCCGCCTCAACCTCAGCCACGGTGACTACAGCGTCCACGAGGCCAACTACGAGAACGTCCGTCGCGCCGCCGAGGAGCTCGGCAAGCCCGTCGCGATCCTCGTCGACCTGCAGGGTCCGAAGATCCGCCTCGCGAAGTTCGCCGACGGCCCGCACGACCTCGCGGTCGGCGACGTGTTCACCATCACCACCGAGGACGTCCCCGGCTCGAAGGAGATCTGCGGCACGACCTTCAAAGGCCTCCCGCAGGACGTCAAGCCCGGTGACCCGCTGCTCATCGACGACGGCCGGGTCCGCCTCCGCGTGCTCGACACCGACGGCGTGCGCGTCCGCACCGAGGTCGTCGTCGGCGGCACTGTGTCCAACAACAAGGGCATCAACCTGCCCGGCGTCGCCGTGAACGTCCCCGCGCTCAGCGAGAAGGACGAGGCGGACCTCCGCTGGGGCATCCGCCAGGGCGCCGACCTCATCGCGCTGTCGTTCGTGCGCAACGCCGCCGACGTCGAGCGTGCGCACGAGATCATGGACGAAGAGGGCAAGCGCCTCCCCGTGATCGCGAAGATCGAGAAGCCGCAGGCCGTCGACGCGCTCGAGGAGATCATCGACGCGTTCGACAGCATCATGGTCGCCCGCGGTGACCTCGGTGTGGAGCTCCCGCTCGAGGCCGTCCCGATCGTGCAGAAGCGCGCCGTCGAGCTCGCCCGCCGCATGGCGAAGCCGGTCATCGTCGCGACCCAGATGCTCGAGTCGATGATCTCGTCGCCGATCCCGACCCGCGCCGAGACCTCCGACGTCGCGAACGCCGTGCTCGACGGCGCGGACGCGGTCATGCTCTCGGGCGAGACCAGCGTCGGCGAGTACCCGGTGCAGACGGTCCGCACGATGGCCCGCATCGTCGAGTCCACCGAGGACCACGGCCTCGAGCGCATCGCGCCGCTCGGCACCAAGCCGCGCACCCTCGGCGGGGCGATCACGCTCGCCGCGGTCGAGATCGCGGAGTTCACCGAGGCCTCGTACCTCTGCGTGTTCACCGAGTCCGGCGACTCGGCCCGCCGCATGTCGCGTCTGCGCCACGGCCTGCCGATCATCGCGTTCACCCCGAACGAGGCGACGCGTCGCCGCATGGCCCTCACGTGGGGTGTCCGCTCGTTCCTCGTCGAGCGCAAGACCCACACCGACGAGCTCTTCTCGCAGGTGGACGACGTCCTCCTCGAGAACGGCCTCGCCGCCCCCGGGGACCGCGTCATCGTGACGGCCGGTTCCCCTCCCGGCATCGAGGGGTCGACGAACGACCTGCGCGTGCACCGCGTGGGCGACGCCCACGCCGAGGCCGCTCCGGCCTACGTGCGCGACTGACGTCGCGTCCCGACAGGGCGCGGACGGGAGGCACGGTGCGGCGACGCACGCAGCCTCCGGTCCGCGCCCTGTCGCGTTCCGCCCCGCGGCCGCCGCGACCACGCGGTCGCGCGAGCGGGCAGGATGGCCGGTGTGAGCCTCCAGTCCCGACCCACCGCCCAGCGCACCGACGTCCGACGCTGGCGCCGCTACCTGGCGGACGAGCGGGCGGAAGCCGCCGTCTACCGGAACCTCGCCGCCCGGCGACGCGGTGAGGAACGCGAGATCCTGTCCGCCCTGGCCGAGGCCGAGGGGCGGCACGAGCAGCACTGGCTCGACCTGCTCGGCGACGACGTCGGGCGGCCGCAGCGCGGGAGCCTCCGCACCCGGGTGCTCGCGTCGCTGGCGAAGCGGTTCGGGTCGGTGTTCGTCCTCGCGCTCATGCAGCGCGCCGAGGACCGCTCGCCGTACGCCGACGACGCCGACGCGACCGCGAGCATGGCGGCCGACGAACGGATCCACGGCGAGGTCGTCCGCGGGCTCGCCAACCGCGGGCGGATGCGTCTGTCCGGCACCTTCCGAGCCGCGGTGTTCGGCGCGAACGACGGCCTCGTGTCGAACCTGGCGCTCATCATCGGCGTCAGCGCGTCCGGGGCGGACCGGCACTTCGTCCTCCTGAGCGGCATCGCGGGACTCCTCGCCGGCGCGCTGTCGATGGGGGCGGGGGAGTACGTCTCGGTGCGGTCGCAGCGCGAGCTCCTCACGGCATCGGCGCCGCACCCCGAAGCCGGCCGGGCCGTCGCGGACCTCGACGTGGACGCGAACGAGCTCGCCCTCGTGTACCGCGCTCGGGGCATGTCCGAGGCCGAGGCCCAGCAGCACGCCGACGACGTCCTCGGCGGAGCCGCGGTGACGGGCACGGCGCCGGTGGACGACCACGAGGCCATCGGCAACGGCATGAGCGCGGCGGTCTCGAGCTTCTGCTTCTTCGCGTCGGGGGCGATCATCCCGGTGCTCCCGTACCTGTTCGGCCTCGAGGGGTGGGCGGCGATCGCGGTCGCGGCGCTCCTCGTCGGGATCGCCCTGCTCGGCACGGGTGCGGTGGTCGGCGTGCTGAGCGGTGCGTCGCCGCTGCGTCGGGCGCTCCGGCAGCTCGCGATCGGGTTCGGTGCGGCAGCGGTCACCTACGGGCTCGGGCTGTTGTTCGGGACGGGCAGCGCGTAGCCCTCCGACGACCGACGAGGCCGCGTCCGGCCCACCCGGGCTAGCGACGGACGGCCGCGCGGGGCGGGAGCAGCAGCAGGGCCGCAGCGCCGACGACGATGAGCGCGATGCCCGAGAAGACCATGAACACGGTCAGCGCGAGCCCCGGCGCGACCAGCACGACCACGCCCCCGAGGATCGACAGCACCCCGCTCACGATCGACGGGACCCGCGATGACCCCGGGTGTCCCACGAAGCCGCCGATCAACGACGCGATCCCCTCGACGATGAAGCCGACGCCGGCGAGCACCGCGTAGACGACGAGCGGGACGGCGGGGTCCAGCAGCGTCACGAGTCCGGCGACCCCGACCAGGCCGCCGACGACGCCGGAGGTCCAGCGCCACACCGGCGGCGTGCCGTGCCCCCGCACCGCGGCGAACACCCGCAGTGCGCCGGCCACGACGAGGTACACGCCGAACAGCAGTGCGACGACGACGAGCGACGGCCGTGGCCAGACGATCGCGACGATGCCGAGCGCGATGGCGACGACCGCGGTGACGATGACGAACACGCGGAACGTGCGGACGGCACGAGAGTCCACGAGCACTCCTCCCTGTCAGGTCTGCTCGCTCCGACGCTACCTCGGCCGGCAGCGGTCGGTTCGTCGCGCGGGGGGGGGCGAAGCGCCGCGGAGCGGTGCAACCGGATGCAACCTGCGCCGCCGTAGCGTTCGGGCAGGCGCGGACCCAGCGCCCCGACAGAGTCGTCGAAAGGTGTCCACCATGACCATCGCACCGTCACCATCCACCTACGCCGCACCCGGCGAGGAGGGGTCCCTCGTCTCGTACCGTTCCCGGTACGACCACTACATCGGCGGCGCGTACGTCCCGCCGGCCGGGGGACAGTACTTCGAGAACCCCACCCCCGTCACCGGCAAGGTGTTCACCGAGATCGCCCGCGGCGACTCCACCGACGTCGACCGTGCGGTCGAGGCCGCGTGGAAGGCGTTCCCGGCCTGGGGTCGGACGAGCGTCGCCGAACGCGCCGGCATCCTCAACACGATCGCGGACCGGATGGAGCAGAACCTCGAGGCCCTGGCGGTCGCGGAGACGTGGGAGAACGGCAAGCCCATCCGCGAGACGATCGGCGCGGACATCCCGCTGGCGATCGACCACTTCCGCTACTTCGCCGGGGCGATCCGCGCGCAGGAGGGCTCGACGGGGGAGATCGACCACGACACCGTGGCCTACCACTTCCACGAACCGCTCGGCGTCGTCGGGCAGATCATCCCGTGGAACTTCCCCATCCTGATGGCGGTGTGGAAGCTCGCTCCGGCACTGGCGGCGGGCAACTGCGTCGTCCTGAAGCCGGCCGAGCAGACGCCGGCGTCCATCCACGTGCTCATCGACCTGATCGGGGACCTGCTCCCGGCCGGTGTCCTCAACGTCGTGAACGGCTTCGGCATCGAGGTCGGTGCACCGCTCGCGCAGCACCCGGACATCCGCAAGGTCGCCTTCACGGGGGAGACGACCACGGGTCGGCTCATCATGCAGTACGCGTCGCAGAACCTCATCCCCGTGACGCTCGAACTCGGCGGGAAGAGCCCGAACGTCTTCTTCGCCGACGTCGCCCAGCAGCAGGACGCCTTCTACGACAAGGCACTCGAGGGCTTCGCGTTCTTCAACCTCAACCAGGGCGAGGTCTGCACCTGCCCGTCGCGGGCACTCGTGGCGAGGGAGATCTACGACGGCTTCGTCGCGGACGGCCTCGACCGGGTGCGCGCCGTCAAGCAGGGGCACCCGCTCGACCTGTCGACGATGATCGGCGCGCAGGCGTCGAACGACCAGCTCGAGAAGATCCTGAGCTACATCGACATCGGGAAGCAGGAGGGCGCGAAGCTCCTCACCGGTGGCGAGCGGGCGGACCTCGGCGGGGAGCTGTCCGGCGGGTACTACGTCACGCCGACGGTGTTCGAGGGGGACAACTCGATGCGGATCTTCCAGGAGGAGATCTTCGGCCCGGTCCTCGCCCTGACGAGCTTCAGCGGTTACGACGACGCGATCTCGATCGCCAACGACACGCTGTACGGCCTCGGCGCCGGGGTGTGGAGCCGTGAGGCCACCACGCTCTACCGCGCCGGCCGTGACATCCAGGCCGGGCGCGTGTGGGAGAACACCTACCACCAGTACCCCGCCGGAGCGGCGTTCGGCGGCTACAAGCAGTCCGGCATCGGACGGGAGAACCACAAGATGATGCTGGAGCACTACCAGCAGACGAAGAACCTGCTGGTGTCCTACGCCGAGGGCCCGATGGGCTTCTTCTGATGCCGGACACCGACGACCGGCCGGCCACCGCCCGCGTGGCGGTGACGCCGGCGGCGGGGGAGCTCCTGCGCTCCCTCGCCGCCCGGCACGGCCCACTCATGTTCCACCAGTCGGGCGGGTGCTGCGACGGCTCCAGCCCGATGTGCTACCCCGTCGGCATGTTCATGACCGGCTCGGGCGACGTGCTCCTCGGCGCGCTCGAGGTCGACGGCATCGCGCCCGTCGAGGTGTACATGTCGCGGTCGCAGTTCGAGTACTGGAAGTACACCCACCTCACGATCGACGTCGTGGACGGTCGTGGCGCGGGCTTCTCCCTCGAGGTGCCGGAGGGCAAGCGGTTCCTCACCCGCTCCCGGATGCTGGACGACGCCGAGCTCGCGGATCTCGGCCTGGTCAGCGCCGGCCCTGGCCCGAGCGGGGTGCCGGACGTAGGCTGACCGCACCGCTCGTGACGACGCGACGGGGACCGGACAGGAGGGCGCATGCGCGAACCGTCCGGTCTCCGCCCGCTCGTCGCCGCGTCCTGGCGTCGCTCCGCCCGCGTCGACCCCGAGACCGTGCCGACGCCCTCGATCGGCGAGGACGAACTCGACGCCCTGCGCCGTGCCGGTCCGCTCGGCACCGCGCTGCCGGTCGTCCGACGGCTCCTGCTCGACGACGTCCGGTCGGCGGGATGCGTCGTCGCTCTCGCGGACGCATCGGGTCGGCTCGTCTGGGTGGACGGCGCACGATCCGCCCGACGCGCCGCGGAGGGCATGGGGTTCGTCCCCGGTGCCGACTGGGCCGAGGAACGCGCCGGGACGAGTGCTCCGGGGACCGCGCTCCGGCTCGGACGCGCCGTGCAGATCCACGCCGAGGAGCACTACGCGACGGCCGTGAAGGGGTTCTCCTGCACGGCGGTCCCGCTCCGCGACGCCGCGGGCACGGTGGTCGGCGCGCTCGACATCACGGGCGACGACCGCGCCGTCGAACGCCACACGCTGCCGCTCCTGACGGCGACGGCCGCGGTGGCCGAGGCCGAACTCGCACTGGCGGCGCTCTCGGGCCGGAGCGCACACCGTCCGGCTGCGGCCCCGTCCGCCGAGCTCACCCTGCTCGGGTCCGACACCGCGACGCTGCACGCCGGGTCGCGGTCGGTCGCGTTGACGGAGCGGCACTCGGAGATCCTCGCGGTGCTCGCCGCGAACCCGCAAGGGCTGGCCGCCGCGGACCTCGCGGTCGCGGTGTACGGCGACCCGCGCGCCGTCCAGACGCTGCGGGCCGAGGTGGTGCGGCTCCGACGTGTCCTCGCCCACCACGCGCTCGACGCTCGCCTGACGTCCAGGCCGTACCGCCTGGAGGGGATCCGGACCGACGTCGAGACGGTCCTGTCCGCGCTCGACCGCGGGGCGCGCCTCCAGGCCGTCGACCGGTACACCGGACCGGTCCTGCCCGGGTCCGCGTCGCCCGGGGTCGACGACCTGCGTGACCGCGTCCGGTCCCGGTTCCGTGAGTCGCTCCTCCAGGACGGCGGGGTGGACGCGCTGCAGGCGTGGGCACGCACCGCGGACGGCGCGGCGGACGAGCAGGTGCTGCGGGCGCTGCTCGCGGCGTTGCCGCGTCGGTCGCCGCGTCGGGCGGGCGTTGTGGCGGCGATCGAGGCGATCGAGCGTCCCTGAGCGGACGGCTCCGCCGGCTCGGGAGGCGCGGCACACGTCGGACCGTCGGCCGACGGCGCGCGCCTCCCGCGGCGGGTGCGGGGTGGTCAGGACCCGGTCGTCGGCTCCGGTGTCGAGGTCGCGTCCGCGCCCGGCGCGGCCGGCGGGGTCGGTGCCTCGCCGTCCTTCGGCGGGGTCGGAGCCTTGCCGTCCTTCGGCGGGGTCGGCGCCTTCCCGTCGGCGAGCGGGCCGGCGACGCAGCCGGGGGCGGTGCCGGTGTCGCCCTTCCCGGCGGGCCCGCCGGTCGGTGCGCCGCTCGGTGCTCCGGTCGGTGCGCCGCTCGGTGCTCCGGACGGGGCTCCGGTCGCCGCTGCGCTCGGCGTGGCGGGTGCGGCCACTGCTGCGCTCACCCCGATCCCGCCGAGGACCAGCACGGCCGCCGCTGCGGATCCGATCCCGACCGCGCGGAGGGTCCGGCGACGCTTCGTGCCCTGTTCGTTCTCCATGGTGTTCTCCTGTTCGTCCGTCGGTCGACCGGGTCGGTCCGCCGACGAGGACGACGCTCGGGTTCGAATCTGAAGCAGGACTGAAGCATTCGTGGAGCACAGGGTTTCTCCAGGCCGTTCCATGCTCCGTGCTGGCGGAGCCGACCTACGGTGTCCGCCGTGACCGCACCCGCCCGCATCCTGGTCGTCGAGGACGACGACTCCCTCCGCACCGCCGTCGTGACGACCCTCCGCGCCGAGGGGTTCTCCGTCGCCGAGGTCACGGACGGCCGTTCCATCGCCGCCGACCTCGACCGCACCGCCCCGGACCTCGTCCTGCTCGACTGGATGCTCCCCGGGCCGAGCGGCATCCTGCTCGCCGCCCGCATCCGGGCCCGGTCGGACGCCGCCGTCGTGATGACCACCGCGCGGGACGAGCTCGACGACCGACTGCGCGGGTTCGCCGAGGGCGCGGACGACTACGTCGTGAAGCCGTTCGCGATGGCCGAACTCGTCGCCCGGGTGACGGCGGTGCTCCGGCGCCGAGGACGGGTGCCGTCGGTGATCGAGGTGGGCGATCTCGTGCTCGACCCCGACGGCTCCACGGTCCGTCGTGCCGGCGTGCTGCTCGACCTGACCGCGACCGAGTTCCGACTCCTCCGGTTCCTCGCCGAGAGCCGCGGACGGACGGTGTCGAAGGGGCAGATCACGACCCAGGTCTGGGGCTACGAGGACATCGCACCCAACCTGGTCGAGGTGCACCTCAGCGCACTGCGGCGGAAGATGGAGGCGCACGGGCCGCGGCTCGTGCACACCGTCCGGGGCCTCGGGTACCGGCTCGCGGTGGACCGGGGTGCGGCGTGATGCGCGACGGACGCCTGCGGACCACCTCGCTCCGGCTACGGACCGTGATCGCGATCCTGGTGCTCCTCGCGGTCCTGCTGACGGCCCTCGTCGCCGCGGTCGAGGCCGTCCTCGGCGCCCGACTGACCGCCCAGGTCGAGGACCGCCTGCGTGACCGGGCGTCCGCTGCGGCCGCGCTCGTCGGGGTGCTCGACGCGAGCGACCTCGCCGACCGGTTGTCGGCGCAGGGGCTCTCCGTGCGGATCGTCGAACCCGACGGCGCCGCGGTCGAGGCCGGCCCCAGCCCCGAGCAGTTGCGGAAGGGGCCACCCGACCCGACGGGCCTGCCCGGACCGGCGGCCCGGTCCTCGGCGGCTCCGTCGACCACCGGTTCGTCCGACAGTGCCGGGGCGACCATCACGTCGTCGTCGGTGCACGAGGACGACGGTGTGCTGACCCTCCGCTCGGACCTCGAGGACGGCACCCGCATCACGCTGACCGCCGGGACGCGCGACGTGCAGGAGACCCTGGCGCAGCTCGGCTGGGTGATGGGCGGTGCGTCCGCCGCCTTCCTCGGCGTCGCCGTCGTGGGTGTCGTGCTCGTCGTCCGACGCTCGCTGCGCCCGCTCGACGAGATGACCGCCGCCGCTCGGTCCATCACCGCGGGGGACCGCGGACGCCGACTCCGGCCGTCCCGCACTGACACGGAGATCGGCCGGGTGGCGCTCGCCCTCGACGAGATGCTCGACGCGGTCGAGGGCGCGGAGGCACAGGCCGTCGCTGCCGAGGAACGGGTGCGCGCGTTCCTGTCGGACGCCGCCCACGAGCTGCGGACCCCGGTCGCCGGTGTCCGGGCCGCGGCGGACACCCTCGTGCGCAACGGCCCGGACGACCCGGAGACGAACGAGCTGCTCGCGGTGCACGTCGTGCGGCAGGCCGACCGGGCGGCTCGGCTCGTCGACGACATGCTGACGATGGCGCGACTGGACCGGGGGATCGCCCTCGACCGGCGCCGGACGGAGCTCGTCGACTGGCTCCACGCCGAGGCCGAGCGGCTCCGCATCCGGTTGCCCGGCGTGGAGCTGCGCGTCGAGGTCCCCGAGCACCCGGTCGACGCCGACGTGGACCCGGACCGACTCGCCCAGGTGCTCGGCAACCTGGTCGACAACGCCGCGAGGGCCACCGGGGGCACCGGCACGGTCCGGCTCGCGCTCAGCAATGGACCGGGCGGCATGCTGCTCCGTGTCGAGGACGACGGCCCCGGGATCCCGGCAGCCGACCGCGAGCGCGTGTTCGACCGACTCGTCCGGCTCGAGGACGCTCGGGACACCCGCTCCGGCGGCGCCGGCCTCGGGCTGCCGATCGCGCGCGGGATCGCCGTCGCGCACGGCGGTTCGCTCGCGCACGGGGCCGACGGAGAACTCGGCGGCGCGGTGTTCGACGTGCGCCTGCCCGCGAGCGCGACGGTGCCGGCCGGTGCACGTCCGCGAGCGGGCGTCCTGCTAGCCTGATGCCCTACGCGAGTGTGGTGGAATGGTAGACACGGGGCACTCAAAATGCTCTGCTTCACGGCGTGCGGGTTCGAGTCCCGCCACTCGTACAACGCAGGACTCTCCGCCTGACGAACGCGACTTCCTGCGTCTAGTAGGCTGCTGGGTGTGAGTGACACAGAAGCAACTGCAACAGCACCCCGTCGCGTCGTCGTCGCCGAGGACGAGTCGCTCATCCGCCTCGACATCGTCGAGATCCTCCGCGACAACGGGTTCGACGTCGTCGGCGAAGCGGGTGACGGCGAGACCGCCGTGCAGCTCGCGACCGACCTCCGTCCCGACCTCGTCGTGATGGACGTCAAGATGCCGCAGCTCGACGGCATCTCCGCCGCCGAGAAGCTCTCGAAGAACCACATCGCCCCCGTGGTCCTCCTCACGGCGTTCAGCCAGAAGGACCTCGTCGAGCGTGCGACCGAGGCCGGTGCCCTCGCCTACGTCGTCAAGCCGTTCACGCCGAACGACCTCCTGCCCGCGATCGAGATCGCCCTCTCGCGGCACCAGCAGATCATCACGCTCGAGGCCGAGGTCGCCGACCTCGTCGAGCGCTTCGAGACCCGCAAGCTCGTCGACCGCGCCAAGGGCCTGCTCAACGAGAAGATGGGCCTCACCGAGCCCGAGGCCTTCCGCTGGATCCAGAAGGCCTCGATGGACCGCCGCCTGACCATGCACGACGTCGCCAAGGCGATCATCGAGCAGCTCAGCGCCAAGAAGTAGCGACCCGGGCGCGCACCAGGCCGACCACCTGGCAGGGTGGAGCCATGGACGACGTGGTGATCCGTGCCTCCAGGGCCGACGACATGCCGGCGGTGGCCGACCTGCGATGGCGGTGGAGCGTCGACGAAGGCGGTGCGACGCCGGACGTGACCCCGGACGAGTACCGCGAGGCGATGTCGGCGTTCGCCGCCGCCCACCCCGACACGCACCGCTGCGTCGTGGCCGAACGCGACGGCCGGGTGCTCGGCATGGCGTGGCTCGGGCTCGTCGCACGGCCCCCGACGCCGGACCGACCCGGGCGACGGCTGACCGCTGACGTGCAGACCGTCTACGTCCACCCCGACCTGCGGGGCGCCGGCGTCGCGAAGCGCCTCGTGACCGCGTTGCTCGACGTCGCCGACGAGCTCGGTGCTGAGCGGACGTCGGTGCACTCGAGCGTCGAGGGCGAGACGCTCTACCGCCGCCTCGGGTTCGGCGACGCCCGACTGCTGCTGCAGCGCCCGCCCGAGGACTGACCCGTCATCCGCGCGCCGGGAGCTGCTGCAGCGTCCACGCGTTCTGGTCGGGATCGGTGAAGAACACGAAGCGTCCCCACGCCATCTCGTCCACCCCGATCGCGTCGACGCCGAGCCCCCGCAGGTGCGCGAGGGCCTCGTCGGCGTCCGGGACGACGACCTGGATCGACTTGAGCGAGCCGGGGACGACGTCCGGGGACATGATGCCCTCGCCGAACGCGATGGAGCAGGCGGACCCGGGCGGGGTGGCCTGCACGAAGCGGAGCTCGTCGGAGACGCGCTGGTCGTGGTCGATCGAGAAGCCGATCCGTTCGTAGAACTCGCGGGATCGGTCGACGTCGCTGACGGGGACGAGGATCAGTTCGATCCTCCAGTCGGTGGCGGGCACGGGTCACTCCTTCGTGACGCCCGCCGGGGTCAGCGGGCTTCGCGGATCATGTTGGTGATGCGCACGGTGGAGCAGCGCCGCCCCTGGTCGTCGGTGAGGACGATCTCGTGCGTGGTGAGCGTGTTGCCCAGGTGCAGTGCCGTGCAGGTACCGGTGACCAGGCCGTTCGTGGCGCTCCGGGAGTGCGAGGCGTTCAGCTCGATGCCGACCGCGTACCGGCCGGGACCGGCGTGCACGTTCGCGGCCATCGACCCGAGGCTCTCGGCCAGGACGACGTAGGCGCCGCCGTGCAGGAGTCCGACGGGCTGACGGTTGCCCTCGACCGGGATGGTGCCCACCGCGCGCTCGGCCGTGAGCTCCGTGATGACCATGCCCATCTTCTCGGCGAGCTCGCCCATCCCCCGGTCGGCGAGGCGTTCGTCGACGGTCCCGGTGGTGGCAGCTTGGTCGGTCACGCTGGCGGACTCCCGTGTCGGATGGCGTCGGTAGGCTGTCCGGGTGTCGGACTCCGCAAAGCCTACCCTCATGGTCATCGACGGCCACTCGCTCGCCTTCCGGGCCTTCTACGCGCTGCCGGTCGACAGTTTCGTGAACCGCGACGGGCAGCACACGAACGCCATCCACGGCTTCATCTCGATGCTGCTCATGCTGCTCCAGCGCGAGAAGCCGACCCACCTCGCGGTCGCGTTCGACATCTCGCGCTTCTCGTTCCGCACGCGTGAGTACGAGGACTACAAGGGCACCCGCTCCGAGACCCCGGCCGAGTTCAAGGGCCAGATCCCGCTCCTCCAGCAGGCGCTCGAGGCGATGGGCATCACCACCGTCACGAAGGAGGACTACGAGGCCGACGACATCCTCGCCACCTTCGCCCGCCAGGGCTCCGAACAGGGCTACCAGGTCTACGTGGTGTCCGGCGACCGCGACTCGATCCAGCTCGTGAACGACGACGTCACGCTGCTGTACCCGTCGGTCCGCGGCGTCTCCGAGCTCACTCGGTACGACCGCGACAAGGTGTACGAGCGGTACGGCATCGAGCCGCACCAGTACCCCGACATCGCGGCGCTCGTCGGCGAGACCAGCGACAACCTCATCGGCATCGACAAGGTCGGCGAGAAGACCGCGGTGAAGTGGATCACGGCGTACGGCTCCCTCGACGGCGTCCTCGAGCACGCCGACGAGATCAAGGGCGTCGTCGGCAACAACCTGCGCGAGCAGAAGGACCGGGCGATCCGCAACCGGAAGCTCAACCGGCTCGTGAACGACGTGGAACTGCCCGTCGGGCCGGCTGACGTCGCACTCCGTCCCCTCGACGAGGCCGCGGTGCGCGAGCTCTTCGCGAAGCTGCAGTTCCGCACGCTGCTCGACCGCGTGTTCAAGGTCGCGGGCTCCGGCGAGCCGTCGGAGTCCAGCGCGGTCGAGGGCTCGGTCGACAGCGGTGCGCCGACGCCGCCCGCGGTCAAGACCCTCATCGACGAGGAGCTCGGCTACTGGCTCGAGCGGCGCAACGCGGCCGAGGCGGCGAACGGCTACGGCGTCGCGGTCGAGGTCATCGACGGCCGCCTCAGCGCGATCGGCATCGCCACGCACGACGACGCCGTCCTCGTCCCGGGCGGCAGCGGCGCGAAGGACTACGAGCAGCTGTCGGCGTGGTTCGCCTCCGACGCCCCGAAGCACTTCCACGACGCCAAGACCGCGATCAAGGCACTCGCCACCGTCGGCTTCGAGGTGAACGGCATCGCCGGCGACGCCCGCCTGACCGGGTGGCTCGCGCAGCCGGGCAAGCAGGGGCAGCCCCTCGCCGACCTCGTCTACCAGGAACTCGGCGAAGAGCTCCCCACGGCCGACCCGAACCAGCTCGTCCCCGAGACCGACCCGGTGAACGTCGGCGTGCACGCGTGGTTCGTGCTCCGGGTCACCACCGCACTGCGCGCCCGTCTCGACGAGTCCTCGCTCACCGTCCTCGACGACATCGAGCTCCCGCTCGTCCCGGTCCTCGCCGACATGGAGACCACGGGTGTCGCGATCGACCGTCCGGTGCTCACCGGGCTGTCGCACGACCTGGGGGAGCGCGCGGCCGAACTCGCGCAGCAGGCCTTCGCCGAGATCGGGCACGAGGTGAACCTCGGGTCGCCGAAGCAGCTGCAGGAGGTCCTCTTCACCGAGCTCGCGATGCCGAAGACCCGCAAGACGAAGACCGGGTTCTCGACCGACGCCGCGAGCCTCGCCGACCTGCAGGAACAGCACCCGCACCCGTTCCTCGGCCTGCTGCTCCAGCACCGCGACGCCACGAAGCTCCGGCAGATCGTGGACACGCTCGACGCCGCGATCGTCGACGGACGCATCCACACCCGGTACGAGCAGACCGGCAGCAGCACCGGCCGCATCTCCTCGACCGACCCGAACCTGCAGAACATCCCGGTGAAGACCGCGGTGGGGCGGCGGGTCCGGTCGGCGTTCGCCGTCGCCGAGCCATACACGACGCTCATCACGGCCGACTACTCGCAGATCGAGATGCGCATCATGGCGCACCTGTCCGGTGACCCGGGTCTCATCCAGGCCTTCAACGAGGGCGAGGACCTGCACCGGTTCGTCGGCGCCCGGGTGTTCTCGGTCGAGCCGGCCGACGTCACGCCCGAGATGCGCACGAAGGTCAAGGCGATGTCGTACGGCCTCGCGTACGGCCTCAGCCCGTTCGGCCTGTCGAAGCAGCTCCGCATCGAGCAGTCCGAGGCGCGCACCCTCATGAACGAGTACTTCGCCCGGTTCGGCGCGGTGCGCGACTACCTGCGCGGTGTCGTCGAGCAGGCGCGCGAGGACGGCTACACCGAGACCATCTTCGGCCGCCGTCGCCCGTTCCCCGACCTGAAGAGCCCGAACCGCGTCCTCCGCGAGAACGCCGAGCGCGCGGCGCTGAACGCGCCGATCCAGGGCTCGGCGGCCGACATCATGAAGATCGCGATGCTCGGCGTCGCCGCCGACCTCCGCGACGGCGGGCTCGCGTCGCACCTGCTGCTGCAGGTGCACGACGAGCTCATCCTCGAGGTCGCGCCCGGCGAGCAGGAGCGGGTCGAGGAGATCCTCCGCACCCGCATGGGCGGCGCGGCCGAGCTGACCGTCCCGCTGGACGTGTCCGTGGGCGTCGGCCCGAACTGGGAAGCCGCTGCGCACTGAGGCGCGACCGCCTGCTGGACTGGAGGCACGGTGCAGGCCCGCACCGCGCCTCCAGTCCCGCAGGTTCCGCGTCGTGAGCGGTCGTGGATAGGGTCGTGAGCATGACCGATGACCGTCCCGTCCGCCAGCCCTCCGCCGTCGACCGCGTCGCCGAGGACTGGGTGTCCACCCTCGTCGATCTCGACCCGACCGTCGCCACGTACATCGGCGTCCCGGGGCGCACGGGGGAGTACGGCGACACGTCGCCCGCCGGTGCGGCGGCCATGGCGGACGCGGCGCGCGCCGCGAAGCGTGCGCTGGACGCCGCCGACGCGGTGGACGCCGTCGACGAGGTGACGAAGACCGACCTCGGCGCCGAGCTCGACCTCGTCCAGGAGTCCTTCGACCGCAAGCTCCACCTCCGCGACCTCAACGTCATCGCCAGCCCGGCGCAGTCCGTGCGCGACGTCCTCGACCTCATGCCGACCGCGACCGAGTCCGACTGGCAGGACATCGCGAGTCGGCTGCACGCGCTCCCCGACGCGATCGAGGGCATCCGCGAGACCCTGCTCGAGGGAACGCGCGAGGACGTCACGCCCGCTCGTCGCCAGGTCGCGCTCATCGCCGAGCAGGCCACCCGCACCGGTGCGGCGGACGGCGTCTTCCGGCAGCTGGTCGACGGCGCCGCGTTCGACGACGGTGGTCCGGTGCCCGAGCCGCTCCGGGCCGAGCTCGCCCGCGGGGCCGAGGTCGCCGCTGCTGCGTACCGGTCGTTCGGGCAGTTCCTCGAGCACGAGCTGATGCCGCTCGCCACGCCGGTCGACGCCGTCGGGCGCGAGGCGTACGAGCTGCACTCCCGGCGGTTCCTCGGTGCGGTCGTCGACCTCGACGAGACGTACCGGTGGGGGATCGAGGAACTCGCGCGGATGCGTGACGAGCAGGAGCGCATCGCCGACCGCATCGAGTCCGGTGCGAGCGTCGCCCGGGCGATCGAGGTCCTCGACGCCGACCCGGCGCGGGTGCTGCACGGCACCGACGCCCTGCAGCGGTGGATGCAGGAGACGAGCGACGAGTCGATCCGGGCGATGGACGGCAAGTACTTCGACATCGCCGACCCGATCAAGCGCCTCGAGTGCCGGATCGCCCCCACGCAAGAGGGCGGGATCTACTACACCGGCCCGTCCGACGACTTCTCGCGCGCCGGCCGCATGTGGTGGTCCGTGCCGCAGGGCGTCACCGAGTTCGGCACCTGGCGCGAGAAGACGACGGTCTACCACGAGGGTGTCCCCGGCCACCACCTCCAGATCAGCCAGGGCGTCTACAACCGCGGCGAGCTGAACACCTGGCGTCGGCAGCTGTCCGGGTCCTCGGGGCACGTCGAGGGCTGGGCGCTCTACGCCGAGCGCCTCATGGAGCAGCTCGGCTTCCTCGACGACGACGGGGACCGGCTCGGCATGCTCGACGGGCAGCGCATGCGTGCTGCCCGGGTGGTGCTCGACATCGGCGTCCACCTGCAGAAGACGAACCCCGACGGTGGCGCCTGGACGTGGGAGTACGCCCTCGACTTCATGCGCCAGAACGTGAACATGTCCGACGAGTTCGTGCAGTTCGAGGTGGCGCGCTACTTCGGCTGGCCCGGGCAGGCGCCGTCGTACAAGGTCGGTCAGCGCGTCTGGGAGTCCATCCGCGACGAGGTGGCCGCCCGCGAGGGTGCGTCGTTCGACCTCAAGGCGTTCCACCACCGGGCCCTCGCGCTCGGCAGCATCGGTCTGGACACGCTCCGCAGCGCCCTGCTCGGCTGATCGATCGGGGCCGGCACGATCCGACACGCCCGGTTGTGGGCGCTCGCTCGCTGCGGTTAGACTTGTGCGGCGCAATCCGCGCTCACCAAACACATCGCCAGGACGGCTCGAACCGGCATCCGGTTCGGACCAGGGGGTCGCTCCCTCGCCGTCTCGGCCCGACTCATGTCCGTTCGGAGCAATCTCTACATGACAACCACCACGACCAAGGCTCCCAAGCAGGTCGCCATCAACGACATCGGCTCGGCTGATGACTTCCTGGCCGAGGTCGAGAAGACCCTGAAGTTCTTCAACGACGGAGACCTCATCTCCGGCACCGTCGTGAAGATCGACCGCGACGAGGTCCTCCTCGACGTCGGTTACAAGACCGAGGGTGTCATCCCCTCGCGCGAACTCTCCATCAAGCACGACGTCGACCCCAACGAGGTCGTCGAGGTCGGCGACGAGGTCGAGGCCCTGGTTCTCCAGAAGGAGGACAAGGAAGGTCGCCTCATCCTGTCGAAGAAGCGTGCGCAGTACGAGCGCGCCTGGGGCGACGTCGAGAAGATCAAGGAGTCCGACGGCGTCGTGACCGGTACGGTCATCGAGGTCGTCAAGGGCGGTCTGATCGTCGACATCGGCCTCCGCGGCTTCCTCCCGGCGTCGCTCATCGAGCTGCGTCGCGTCCGCGACCTCACGCCGTACCTCGGTCAGGAGCTCGAGGCGAAGATCCTCGAGCTCGACAAGAACCGGAACAACGTCGTCCTCTCGCGCCGCGCGCTGCTCGAGCAGACGCAGTCCGAGTCCCGGACCACGTTCCTCAACAACCTCCACAAGGGCCAGGTCCGCAAGGGCATCGTGTCGTCGATCGTCAACTTCGGTGCGTTCGTCGACCTCGGCGGCGTCGACGGTCTCGTCCACGTCTCCGAGCTCAGCTGGAAGCACATCGAGCACGCCAGCGAGGTCGTCGAGGTCGGTCAGGAAGTCACCGTCGAGATCCTCGAGGTGGACCTGGACCGCGAGCGCGTGTCGCTCTCGCTCAAGGCCACGCAGGAAGACCCGTGGCAGGTCTTCGCCCGCACCCACGCGATCGGCCAGATCGCACCGGGCAAGGTCACGAAGCTCGTGCCGTTCGGTGCCTTCGTCCGCGTTGCCGACGGCATCGAGGGCCTCGTGCACATCTCGGAGCTCTCGAACAAGCACGTCGAGCTCGCCGAGCAGGTCGTCTCGGTCAACGACGAGGTCTTCGTCAAGATCATCGACATCGACCTCGACCGTCGTCGCATCTCGCTCAGCCTCAAGCAGGCGAACGAGGGCGTGGACCCGGAAGGCTCCGAGTTCGACCCGGCGCTCTACGGCATGCCGACCGAGTACGACGACAAGGGCGACTACAAGTACCCGGACGGCTTCGACCCGGAGACGAACGAGTGGCTCGAGGGCTTCGACACCCAGCGCGAGGAGTGGGAGCGTCAGTACGCTGCCGCCCAGTCGCGTTGGGAAGCCCACAAGGCGCAGGTCGCGAAGACCATCGCCGACGAGGCGCAGGGTGGCTTCGACCTCCCGGCGACCGCTTCGTCGTCGTCGTCCTCGACGTTCGCGACCGAGTCGAACGGTCAGGGCACCCTGGCCGACGACGCTTCGCTCGCAGCGCTCCGCGAGAAGCTCAGCTCGACCAACTGATCGAGCGGCGCAGCCGTACCGGAAGCCCGGCATCCCTGAGAAGGGGTGCCGGGCTTCCGGCCGTTCCGGAGGTGGCGGGTCGGTAGCCTGTCGGTGTGCGCATCATCGGTCTCACGGGCGGCATCGCCGCGGGCAAGTCCACCGTCTCCGGCCGCTGGGCCGAGCACGGCGCGGTCGTGGTGGACGCCGACCGGCTGGCGCGCGACGCCGTCGCTCCCGGCAGCCCGGGCCTCGCGCAGGTCGCCGAGCGGTTCGGCCCCGGCGTGATCGCCCCCGACGGTTCGCTCGACCGGCCGGCACTCGGCGCGATCGTGTTCGCCGACGCCGCGGCGCGGAAGGACCTCGAGGGGATCACCCACCCCGAGGTCTGGCGTCTCGCCCAGGCGGCATTCGACGCAGCCGAGGCAGCGGACCCGGACGCCGTCGTGGTCTACGACGTGCCACTGCTCGCCGAAGCCCGAGGGAGCCGGCCGCTGCGGTTCGACGCGGTCGTGGTGGTCGACGCACCCGCTGCCCAGCGGATCGAGCGGCTCGTGGAGCACCGCGGCATGCCCCGCGACGAAGCCGAGCGCCGCGTCGCCGCGCAGGCGAGCGATGCCGACCGCCTGGCGCTGGCCGACCACGTGGTGGACGCCACCGGCACCCTCGCCGACACGATCCGATCCGCCGATAAGGTCTGGGAGCGCATCGGCCGATGAAGCACCGGGTGCTCCTGGTCCTCGCGGCCGTCCTCCTCGTGGCGATCGGTGCCGCGTCGCTCGTCGCGGCGAACGTCCTCGGTGGCGATCGGGTGGCGGAGCACGGCCGGGTGTCCGCAGCCGACCGACCGCGCGGCGACGAGCACGGTCCGGCCGGAGAGTTCCACCGCTTCCGCCTCGGCACGATCAACGGGCAGCGGCTCGAGCCGAACCGTGACGACTTCGCGGCACGCACCGACTCCGGCGGCCCGCTGCTGCTGTTCCTGCCGGCGACCCGAGCCCGGCCCGCCGACTACCAGCTGTTCCTGTCCGCGGCGCTGCGCGACGGGTACCACGTGCTCGGGCTCGACTACTGGAACCTCGGCAAGACGCTGTCGGGGACGTGCGAGGCGGATCCGCACTGCTACGGGCAGGTGCAGCGGAACCGGTTCGACGGCACCCGGCCGACACGGTTCAGCTCGGTGCAGCCGGCCGGTTCGATCGTCTCGCGGTTCCGTGACGCGATCGCCTACCTCGACGACCACGACCCGGACGGCGGGTGGGGACGGTTCGTCCAGGGCGACTCGGACATCGCCTGGCAGGACATCGTGGTGGCCGGGCACTCGCAGGGCGGCGGCGAGGCGGC
Source organism: Curtobacterium sp. BH-2-1-1 (assembly GCF_001806325.1). NCBI lineage: Bacteria > Bacillati > Actinomycetota > Actinomycetes > Micrococcales > Microbacteriaceae > Curtobacterium > Curtobacterium sp. BH-2-1-1. The sequence goes on along the minus strand of NZ_CP017580.1, from coordinate 29,788 downwards.
GTACATCGCGCACATCCGGCCGGTGCGGGGCGCGCTGATGTTCTCCTCGCCCGTGGAGTCGTTGGGCAGCGAGCACGCGGCCTGGATGGACCGCCCGGGGCGGACACCGGTCGCCCGGATGTACGCGATCGACGACGTGCGCGACGTCTTCGGCCCCCGGATCCGCGGCTCCTGGAAGGTGCTCGGGCTCGACGGTCCCGACGGACCGTTCCGGACCGACACCGCGCCGCCCGGACCCGACGAGGACCCGCACGCGATCCTCACCGACATCGCGGTGGGGTCGCCGGCCGAGTCGCACTCGCGCACGATCAAGGACACGACCCCGATCGGCCGCGACGGGCTCCCGCGGATGGAGGCGCTGTGGCAGTGGCTGCTCCACCGGTTCTCATCGGACCCGTCATAGGATCCCGCAATACTCTGAGTCCGTGCAGCAAGCAGGCGAAGGACCCGACCTGCGCTCGACCATCCGTGCCCGCGCGGCGCAGGACGGGGAGCGCAGCTACCTCGAGGACGCACGCAGTGACCGCGTCCTGACCTACCGCGCGCTCGAGGACGCGGTGTCCGCGTGGTCGTCGACCTTCGACGCGATCGGGGTCGCGCCGTCCGGGGCGGTCCTGGTCGACCTCGCCGACCCGCTCTCGTTCGCGGTCGTGCACCTCGCCGCCCTCGCGACCGGTCGGCGGGCGATCCCCGTCGACACCGGACAGCCGACCTCGGAACCCGGCCGTCTCGCGGACCTGATCGGCGGTGCCTCGCTCGTGGTGTCGGACCGCGCCGTGGACGCGACCGTCCCCGGGGCGCCGGCGAGCGGGATCGACGCGGCCACGTTCCTCCCGGCAGCCGTCCGCGACGGCGACCTGCCGTCGGAGAACCCGGACGCACCCGGCGAGGGGTCCGTCGTGCTCTTCACCTCCGGCTCCACCGGCACCCCGAAGGGCGTCGAGCTGCCCGAGTCGCAGCTGCTGTTCGTGGCCCGGGCCGTGGCGCAGCACAACCGCCTCACGCCGGAGGACCGCGGGTTCAACTCCCTCCCGCTCTTCCACGTGAACGCCGAGGTCGTCGGGTTGCTGGCGACCCTCGTGGCCGGCGGGACCCTCGTGCTCGACCGGCGGTTCCGTCGCACCGGCTTCTGGGAGCTGCTCGCCGCGCGCCGGATCACCTGGCTGAACGCCGTCCCGGCGATCCTCGCGGTCCTCGCGAAGACCGGTCCGCTCGACTTCCCCGAGGGGCTCCGGTTCGTCCGCAGCGCGTCCGCTCCGCTGCCCGATCCGGTGCGGCAGGCGCTCGGCGACGTCCCGCTCGTCGTCAGCTGGGGGATGACCGAGGGGGCGTCGCAGATCACCGCCACGCCGCTCGGTGCACCCGCACGCGTCGGGACCGTCGGCGTGCCGGTCGGGTCCGAGGTGCAGGTCCGGGGCGAGGACGGCACGGCGCTGCCCGCCGACGAGGTCGGTGCCCTCTGGATCCGCGGCGAGGGCATCGTCGACCGCTACCTCTTCGGTCGCGCAGCCGAGCGGTTCGACGCGGACGGCTGGTTGAGCACGGGCGACGTCGGATCGGTCTCGGCGGACGGCTGGGTGTCGCTCGCCGGTCGCTCGGACGACGTCATCAACCGGGGCGGCGAGAAGGTGTACCCCTCCGAGGTGGAGGACGTGCTGCTCGGCGACGACCGCGTGCTCGAGGCCGTGGTCGTCGGGCGGCCGCACGAGGTCCTCGGCGCGGTGCCGATCGCCTACGTGATCCCGCAGCCGGACGAGGCCGTGGACGCCGAGGCCCTGGTCGCCGACCTCACCGCGCGGGCCGAGGCGCACCTCACACGGTTCCGCCGTCCGGTCGAGATCGTCGTCGTGCCCGACCTGCCGCGCGCGCCGACCGGCAAGGTGCAGCGGGCGAAGGTGCGGACGATGGCCGAACACCCGTGACCGACGCCGCCACGCCCACCGCCGACGCCGCCACGCCCACCGCCGACGCTACCGACCGTCGGGTGCAGACGCCGACCCGCACCGCCGAGGGGAAGCCGCGGCACCTCTACGAGGTCGACGTCCTCCGCATCCTGACCTTCGCCTGCGTCATCGGCGTGCACACCACCAGCCACACGGTGGCCGCCGACGACGTCCCGCTGAACGCCCTGCTCGGCCTGCTCCACTTCACCCGCCTGGTCTTCTTCTCGCTGACGGCCTTCGTGCTCGTCTACAGCTACACGCTCCGACCGCGGCCGATGGCGCAGTTCTGGCCGAAGCGCTTCCTGCTCGTCGGCGTGCCCTACCTGGCGTGGTCGTTCGTCTACGTGGCGTCGTCCTGGCTCCTCAGCGCCACCCGCCGGGGCGACGTGCCCGACCTCGTGCGCACGTACGCCGAGGGCATCGTCACCGGCGTCTCCTGGTACCACCTCTACTTCCTGCTCGTGACGATGCAGGTGTACCTGCTCCTGCCGGTCATCGCGTGGCTGGTCCGGAGGACGCGCGGCCACCACGTCGCGGTCCTCGCCGTGACGCTCGTGTTCCAGCTCGTGGTCTTCGCCGGGTACAAGTACTTCCCCGCCAGCGACGCGTGGATGCACGGCTACCAGAAGCAGTTCTTCTTCTCGTACGTGTTCTTCATCGTGTCCGGCGCGATCGCCGCCGACCACGCGGATGCCTTCCTCCGGTTCATCCGGGTGCACCGCCGCGCCGTCCTCTGGGGCTTCGCGGGCGTCGGCGCGCTCACCCTCGGCGTGTGGTGGCTGCAGGTCGGTCTCGGGCAGTCGCTCTACGCCGCCGGCACGCCCCTGCAGCCCGTCCAGGTGCTCTGGAGCAGCGCCGTGTTCGTCGGGTTCCTGGCGATCGGCGCGCGCTGGGCGGATCGGCGCCGGCGCGGGAGCGCGCTCGCCCGCGTCGTCGACCACGGCTCGGACCGGTCGTTCGGCATCTTCCTCAGCCACCCGTTCGCGATCTGGATCCTGCTGTACGGCGACAGCTGGCTCGAACGGGTCGTGCCCCAGCCCTGGCTCACGCTGGTCACCTATGTGCTCGTGCTCGTGCTGTCGGTGGCCGTGACGGAGCTGTTCCGGTGGACGCCGTTGAGCGTGCCGCTCACGGGGCGGCCGTCGTTGTCGTCGCGTGGGCAGCGGGCGGCGCGGGCGCGGAAGCGGGAGGCGGCTGCTCGGGGTGCGGGTGCCGGTGCCGTGCCGGTGGTCCCCCCGGAACCGCGGGTCGAGCCGGTCGAGCCGGTCGAGCCGGACGATGCGCTCGTGGGGGAGACGGACGACGTCGGGCCGCGGTCGACGCGCTGAGCGCGTCCGTTGATGGGGCGTCGCCCGCACCGCGTGGGGACTGGAGGCACGGGTCGGGCTGGCACCGCGCCTCCCGTCCGCAGCGTGTCGCGGTCGTCGCGACGCGGATCAGCCGGCGTGCTGCTCGGCCTTCGGGACGCCGATCTCGAGGACGCCGTCCGTCATCGTGAGCCGCTTCGGCTTCATGAACCACGCGACCACGGCCGCGGCGGCGAGCAGCGCGCAGGAGAGCGCGAAGGGCAGCTGCCAGCCGGAGGCGTCGATCAGCGCGCCGAACACGATCGGCGAGATCACGCCGGCGATGCCGAAGCCGGTGTTCATGAACCCCGATGCGGTGCCGGACCACTGCGGGGCGACGTCCATCGGGATGGCCCAGAGGTTGGCGTTGCAGAGCTCCAGGAAGAAGAACGAGAGGGCGAGCGAGATCGTCGCGACGACCAGGCCCTGCCCGATCACGAGAGGGACGAGGCAGACGAGGGAGCCGCCGAGGCCGATGACGAGGACGATCCTCCGGGCGTTCCGGCTGTCGCCGCCGCGGTGGATGATGCGGTCGCTGAGCATCCCGCCGACGGTGTCGCCGACGACGCCGGCGAGGAGCACGAGCGTGGTGAAGAGGGCGAACTGGCTGATCGGCAGGCCGTAGGTGTCGCTGAGGAACGTCGGGATCCAGGTGAGGAACACCCAGAGCACCCAGCCGTACCCGAAGTCGACGAAGGTCACCGGGGAGATCTGCCGGGCCAGCGTGCGCCACGGGACGGGCGGCCGCGTGGCGCGGGTCTCGACCGGCGGGAGCTCGTCGAGCTCGACCTGCTGGATGCCGGCGGTGTCCTCGGGCTTGTCGCGGAACCAGACGAACCAGACGATCGCCCAGGCGATGGACAGGACGGCCGTCGCGAAGAAGGCCCACCGCCAGCTGCCGGTCGCACCGATGACCCAGGCGACGAGGAGCGGTGCGAGGGCGTTGCCGAGGCGCGCCGCGGAGTGCACGACGCCCTGTGCGAAGCCGTTGCGGTCGCGGGGGATCCAGCGGCTCATGGCCTGGGTGGCGGCGGGGAACGCGGCCGCCTCGCTCAGGCCGAGGAGCGCGCGGGCGGCGAAGAGCGTCCAGAAGCCGACCGAGAACCCGGTCCAGAGGGTGGCGACACCCCAGATCACGGTGATGACGAACAGGGCCTTCCGGGGACCGAACTTCTCGGCGATCGTGCCGCCGAAGACCTGCAGCAGGGCGTAGGGGAGTGCGAAGGCGGAGACGATGAGCCCGGCGGTCGTCTCGTTGAAGCCGAAGTCCTCGGTGATGTGGGGGAGCGCCGTGGAGATGTTGGTGCGGTCGATGTACGAGATCGCGTACATGCAGCACAGCAGGATGAGCACTCGTCCGCGGATGCGTCCGCGGAACGGGGTGCCCTTCGTCGGTGCGGCGGGGGTCGCCGTCGTCATGGGGGCCTCTTCGGGGAGTGAGAGCGAGTCGGGTTGCTGAACGGATCGGAGGCTATGCCGGGTCCCTATCAGCGGTCTCGGAGCGTGCTTGGCGTGGACGATACGCCGAGGGCGAGCAGACGGCTCCGGTGTCAGGGGTGCCGACTACCGTGGTGGGCATGGCAGTGTCAATCGAGCCCACGCGCGCGGTCCGCCCGTTCGAGGTCATCAGCGAGTACTCGCCGAGCGGCGACCAGCCCGCGGCGATCGCCGAACTGGCCGGTCGCATCAACGCCGGTGAGACCGACGTCGTGCTGCTCGGTGCGACCGGTACGGGCAAGTCGGCGACGACCGCGTGGCTCATCGAGCAGGTGCAGCGGCCGACGCTCGTGCTCGCGCACAACAAGACCCTGGCGGCCCAGCTCGCGAACGAGTTCCGGAGCCTGCTGCCGAACAACGCCGTCGAGTACTTCGTCTCGTACTACGACTACTACCAGCCCGAGGCGTACGTCCCGCAGACGGACACCTTCATCGAGAAGGACTCCTCGGTCAACGCCGAGGTCGAGCGGCTCCGGCACTCGACGACGAACTCGCTGCTCAGCCGGCGCGACGTCGTGGTGGTCTCGACGGTGTCCTGCATCTACGGCCTGGGGACGCCGGAGCAGTACATGAACGCCTCGGTCGCGCTGCACGTCGGTCAGACGATCTCCCGCGACCAGCTCGTCCGCAAGTTCGTCGCGATGCAGTACCAGCGGAACGACGTCGACTTCGCACGAGGGACCTTCCGGGTCCGCGGCGACACGCTCGAGATCATCCCGATGTACGAAGAGCACGCGATCCGCATCGAGATGTTCGGCGACGAGGTCGAGGCCCTGTCGTACCTGCACCCGCTCACCGGCAACGTGATCGAGGACATGCCCGCCGTGTCGATCTTCCCGGCGTCGCACTACGTCGCCGACACCGAGGTCATGCACCGGGCGATCGCCACGATCAAGGACGAACTCGCCGAGCGCCTGGCCGAGCTCGAGGGGCAGGGCAAGCTGCTCGAGGCCCAGCGGCTTCGGATGCGCACCACGTTCGACATCGAGATGATGGAGCAGATCGGCTTCTGCTCCGGCATCGAGAACTACTCGCGCCACATGGACGGCCGTGCCGCGGGGGAACCGCCGCACTGCCTGCTCGACTTCTTCCCGGACGACCTCCTCATCGTGATCGACGAGTCGCACGTCACCGTGCCGCAGATCGGCGCGATGTACGAAGGGGACGCCTCCCGCAAGCGCACGTTGGTCGAGCACGGGTTCCGGCTGCCGAGCGCCCTCGACAACCGACCGCTCACCTGGGAAGAGTTCCTCGAGCGCTCCGGCCAGAAGGTCTACCTGTCGGCGACCCCGGGCCGGTACGAACTCGGCGTGACCGACAGCGTCGTCGAGCAGATCATCCGCCCGACGGGCCTGGTCGACCCCGAGATCGTCGTGAAGCCGAGTGACGGCCAGATCGACGACCTGCTCGAGGAGATCAACCAGCGCGTCGAGAAGGACGAGCGCGTCCTCGTCACGACGCTGACCAAGCGCATGGCCGAGGAACTCACCGACTTCCTCGGCAACGCCGGCGTCCGGGTCCGGTACCTGCACTCCGACGTCGACACCCTCAAGCGCGTCGAGCTGCTGACCGAACTGCGCCAGGGCGTCTACGACGTGCTCGTCGGCATCAACCTCCTGCGCGAGGGGCTCGACCTGCCCGAGGTCTCGCTCGTGGCGATCCTCGACGCCGACAAGGAAGGCTTCCTCCGCTCGTCGACGTCGCTCATCCAGACGATCGGTCGTGCCGCCCGCAACGTCTCGGGCCAGGTGCTGATGTACGCCGACAAGATGACCGACTCGATGAAGACCGCGATCGAGGAGACCGACCGTCGCCGCGAGAAGCAGGTGGCCTACAACACCGAGCGCGGCATCGACCCGCAGCCGCTGCGCAAGAAGATCGCCGACATCACCGAGATCCTGGCGCGTGAGAACGACGACACGAAGGCGCTGCTCGAAGGTCGCCCCGGAGCGGACGGCCGACGCTCGCCGACGCCGAACCTCAAGCGCGGCGGGATCGCCGGCGAGGGGGCGATGCAGCTCGAAGCGACCATCGGCGACCTCAACGAGCAGATGCTGCAGGCGGCGGCCGAGCTGAAGTTCGAACTCGCCGCACGGCTCCGCGACGAGGTGCAGGACCTCAAGAAGGCGCTCCGCCAGATGGAGTCGGCGGGCCATGTCAGCTGACGCCGGCGCGCGCGCCGCGCGCGACGGGTCTCGTCGCACCGTCGTCGTCACCGGTGCGAGTGCCGGCCTCGGGTACTTCGCCGCGGAGCAGCTCGCCGCCGCCGGTCACCGCGTCGTCCTCGCGACCCGCAGCCGCGAGCGCGCTGCGGCGGCCGAGCGGAGCATCCGTCGCCACGTGGACGGCGCCGACCTCGCGCACGTGCACCTCGACCTCGCCGACCTCGACAGCGTGCGGGCAGCCGCCGACGAGCTCGCGGCGCTGCAGCCGGAGGGTGTCGACGCGATCGTGAACAACGCCGGCGTGGTGGGCGCGAGCACGATGCAGCGGACGGCCCAGGGCACCGAGCTGCAGGTGGGCACGAACCACCTCGGGCACTTCGCCTGGACGGCGCTGACGCTCCCACTGCTCGACCGCCGCGCGGGGCGCGTGGTGCACCTCGGGTCGATCGCACACCGGTGGGCACGGCTCGACCCGTCGGACCCGCTCGGCGCGAGCCACTACTCCAGCTACCGCCAGTACGGGCGGAGCAAGCTCGCGGTCATGCTCTTCGGCTTCGAGCTCGCCGAACGCCTCGCCGATGCCGGGTCACCGGTCTCCAGCGTCGTCGCGCATCCCGGGTTCTCGCTCGACCTGCTGTCACCCGAGCGTCCCGACGTCGCATCGTCCCGATCGGAGCCGGCGTGGACCCGTCCGGCGCAGCGGCTGTACGCCCAGGGCAAGGACGCCGGCGCCGACCCGCTCGTGCACGCGGCGATCGCCGACGGCGTCCGGTCCGGCGAGTACTGGGGGCCGTCGGGCTGGATGCAGCTCCGGGGGCCGGCAGCGGTCGTCCGGGCCGAACCGGGGGCCCACGACCGGGCCGAGGCCGCCCGGCTCTGGGTGGCGAGTGAGCGTGCCGCCGGGGTCGCGTTCGCTCTCGACGCACTCGTCTGACCGTCCATCGCGGCCGAATGTCGGTGCCGCTTCGTAGAATCGACGACGATGACCATCACCTCTGACCGCGGAACCTCGACGTCGGGCCGGAATGCCTTCGGCGAGCCCGTAGACCTCCACATCCCCGGCGGCACGGCACCGCACAGCACCTCCACGCTCAGCGTGCGCGGTGCCCGCGTGCACAACCTGCGCGACGTCGACCTCGAGATCCCACGCGACTCGCTCGTCGTGTTCACGGGTCTGTCCGGATCCGGCAAGTCCTCGCTGGCGTTCGACACGATCTTCGCCGAGGGACAGCGCCGCTACGTCGAATCGCTGTCCGCGTACGCGCGCCAGTTCCTCGGGCAGGTCGACCGCCCGGACGTCGACTTCATCGAAGGGCTCTCGCCCGCGGTCTCGATCGACCAGAAGTCGACGAACCGCAACCCGCGATCGACGGTCGGCACCATCACCGAGGTCTACGACTACATGCGTCTGCTCTGGGCGCGCATCGGCATCCCGCACTGCCCCGTCTGCGGTGAGGTGATCAGCAAGCAGAGCGTGCAGCAGATCGCCGACCAGCTCATGGAGTTCGAGTCGGGCACGCGGTTCCAGGTGCTCGCGCCCGTCATCTCCAAGAAGAAGGGCGAGTTCGTCGACCTCTTCCAAGAACTGGCGGCGTCCGGCTACGCCCGCGCGATCGTCGACGGGGAGCGCATCCAGCTCAGCGACCCGCCCAAGCTCAAGAAGCAGGTCAAGCACGACATCTCGGTCATCGTCGACCGTCTCGTCGCGAACGAGGACATCCTCGGGCGTCTGACCGACTCGCTCGAGACGGCACTGCGCCTGACCGACGGCACGGTCGCGATCGACCTCGTCGACGCCGAGGGACCCGGTGCGGTCCGGACCTACTCCGAGAACCTCTCCTGCCCGAACAACCACCCGCTGGCGCTCACCGAGATCGAGCCGCGCACGTTCTCGTTCAACGCGCCGTTCGGCGCGTGCCCCGAGTGCTCTGGCCTCGGTACCCGCATGTCGGTCGACCCGGACCTCGTCCTCGGCGACCCCGAGGCGTCCCTGCGCGACGGCGTCCTGCTGCCGTGGACGGGCACGAGCGGGCTCTACTCCTACTTCGAGAAGCTCCTCGCCGGCCTCGGCAAGGACCTCGGGTTCGACCTGGACACCCCGTGGAACCGTCTCGACGCCTCGGTGCAGGCAGCGATCCTCACCGGCAAGGACTTCCAGGTGTCCGTGTCCTGGCGCAACCGGTTCGGCCGCGAGATGCGGTACACGAGCGGGTTCGAGGGCGTCATGCCCTACATCGAGCGCAAGTTCGCCGAGGCCGAGTCGGACTCGCAGCGGCAGCGCTTCCAGGGCTACCTGCGCGAGGTCCCCTGCCCGGTCTGCGACGGCACGCGCCTCAAGCCCGAGGTGCTCGCGGTGACGGTGGACGGCCGCAGCATCGCCGACGTGACGGACATGTCGCTCGACAACGCGTACGGCTTCATGGAGAGCCTCACCCTCACCGAGCGCGAGGCGCACATCGCGGCCGCCGTCCTGCGCGAGATCCGGGCGCGGCTCGAGTTCCTGCTCGAGGTCGGTCTGAACTACCTGACGCTCTCCCGTGGCGCGGGCGGACTGTCCGGCGGCGAGGCGCAGCGCATCCGTCTGGCCACCCAGATCGGGTCCGGTCTGACCGGCGTGCTCTACGTCCTCGACGAGCCGAGCATCGGGCTGCACCAGCGCGACAACCGGCGGTTGATCGACACCCTGGTGAAGCTCAAGGACCTCGGCAACACGCTCATCGTCGTCGAGCACGACGAGGACACGATCCGCACGGCGGACTGGGTCGTCGACATCGGGCCCGGCGCGGGTGTGAACGGCGGCAACGTCGTCCACTCCGGCTCGTACGAGGGGATCATCGAGAACCGGGAATCGATCACCGGCGACTACCTCGCGGGCCGACGTGCGATCGAGGTCCCGGCCGAGCGTCGCAAGGTCAACCTCAAGCGCACGATCAGCGTGCAGGGTGCGCGGGCGAACAACCTCAAGTCGATCGACGCTGACTTCCCGCTCGGGGTGTTCACCGCGGTCACCGGGGTGAGCGGCTCGGGCAAGTCGACGCTCGTCAACGACATCCTCTACAAGGTGCTCGCCAACCAGCTCAACGGCGCACGGCACATCGCGGGCAAGCACACCCGCGTGAAGGGGCTCGACCAGCTCGACAAGGTCGTGCACGTCGACCAGGCGCCGATCGGTCGGACCCCGCGGTCCAACCCGGCGACCTACACGGGTGTGTTCGACCGGATCCGACAGCTCTTCGCCGAGACGCCCGAGGCGAAGGCGCGCGGCTACCAGCCCGGTCGCTTCAGCTTCAACGTCAAGGGCGGTCGCTGCGAGAACTGCTCCGGCGACGGCACGATCAAGATCGAGATGAACTTCCTCCCCGACGTCTACGTCGCGTGCGAGGTCTGCGGCGGTGCGCGGTACAACCGCGAGACGCTGCAGGTGCACTACAAGGGCAAGGACATCTCCGAGGTCCTCGACATGCCGATCAGCGAGGCAGCCGAGTTCTTCGAGCCGATCTCCGCGATCCACCGGTACATGGCGACGCTCGTCGACGTCGGGCTGGGCTACGTCCGGCTCGGGCAGAGCGCAACGACGCTCTCCGGGGGCGAGGCGCAGCGCGTCAAGCTCGCCACCGAGCTCCAGCGCCGGTCGAACGGCCGGACGGTCTACGTCCTCGACGAACCGACCACCGGTCTGCACTTCGAAGACGTCCGCAAGCTGCTCCTCGTGCTGCAGAGCCTGGTCGACAAGGGCAACACGGTCATCACGATCGAGCACAACCTCGACGTCATCAAGTCGGCGGACTGGCTGATCGACATGGGACCCGAGGGTGGATCCGGCGGCGGGACGGTCCTCGCGACGGGGACGCCCGAGCACGTGGCGAACGTGCCCGAGAGCCACACCGGGGTCTTCCTCAAGGAGATCTTCGACGCGCAGGACGCGCGGGTCGGCAAGGAACAGGCGGTCGGCGCACGCACGGCCAGCCAGAAGCGGCCGAAGGCGAAGCAGAAGGCGGGTGCTCGGTAGGTGGCGGACACCGTCCCGTGGCGTCCGAAGGCGGGGGAGATCCCCACTGATCCGGGCGTCTACCGCTGGCGTGACGAAGCCGGCCGGGTGCTCTACGTCGGCAAGGCGAAGAACCTCCGTGCCCGGCTGAGCAACTACTTCGCACCGCTGCCGACGCTGCACGAGCGCACCCGGCGCATGGTGCTCACGGCACGGAGCGTCGAGTGGACGACGGTCGGCTCCGAGATCGAGGCGCTGCAGCTCGAGTACACGTGGATCAAGGAGTTCGATCCGCCCTTCAACGTCAAGTTCCGGGACGACAAGTCCTACCCGTACATGGCGATCACCCTGGGCGAGGAGTCGCCCCGGGTGATGGTCACCCGGAACCGGAAGATCAAGGGCGCGAAGTACTTCGGTCCGTACCCGAAGATCTGGGCGGTGCACGACACGATCGACCTGATGATCAAGGTGTTCCCGATCCGCACCTGCTCGGACTCGTCGTACAAGAAGGCGATGCAGACCGGCAAGCCGTGCTTCCCGGGGCAGATCGGCAAGTGCGGCGGCCCGTGCTCCCAGAAGGTCACGATCGCCGAGCACCGCGCGCTGGTCGAGGAGTTCGTGCGCTTCATGGCGAGCTACGACCGCCGGGTGATCACGCAGCTGCGGCAGCGCATGGCCGCTTCGGCCGACGCGATGCAGTACGAGCAGGCCGCGAAGTTCCGCGACCAGGTCGGCGCGCTCGAGGCCGTGCTCGAGAAGTCCGCGGTCGTGCTCCGCGACTCGGTCGACCTCGACCTGTTCGGCATCTCCGAGGACGAGCTCGCCGCGGCGGTGCAGCTGTTCTCGGTGCGCGGCGGGCGCATCCGCGGTGTGCGCGGGTGGGTCGTCGACAAGGAACTCGACATCCCGACGGGCGACCTCATCGAGCAGATCGTGCAGGGACAGTACGCGACGGGCGAGGAACCCCCGCGCGAGGTCGTCGTGCCGGAACTGCCGGAGGACGCCGACGCACTGCAGCAGTGGCTCAGCGAACGCCGTGGCGGTCGGGGCACCAAGCTCAGCACCGCGCAGCGGGGTGACCGGGCGGGGCTCGCCCGGACCGCGGCGCAGAACGCTGCCCAGGCGCTCATGCTCTACAAGACGAAGCGCTCCGCCGACTACACGACGCGGTCCGCGGCGCTGGCGGACATCCAGGACGCCCTCGGCATGACCGAGGCACCGCTCCGCATGGAGTGCTACGACATCTCGCACCTGCAGGGGACGAACGTCGTCGCGTCGATGGTCGTGTTCGAGGACGGGTTGCCCCGCAAGGACCAGTACCGGCGGTACTCGATCGCCGAGACCACCGACGACACCGACAGCATGCACCAGGTGCTGTCCCGCCGGCTTGCGCGCCTCGATGAGGACGCCGAGCTGCCGGATGTCCCCGACGTCACCAGCGACGAGGTGGTCGAGGGGTCGAAGCCGACCAAGCGGTTCGCGTACCGGCCGCAGCTCCTCATCGTCGACGGCGGGCAGCCACAGGTGCAGGCGGCGAAGCGCGCGATGGACGAGGCCGGGGTGCACGACATCGCGCTCGTGGGCATCGCGAAGCGGCTCGAGGAACTCTGGTTGCCGGACGACGACTTCCCGGTGATCCTGCCGCGCAACTCCGAGGCACTGTTCCTCATCCAGCGCATCCGCGACGAGGCACACCGGTTCGCGATCACGCACCAGCGGACCCGGCGCAAGCGGGACGTCCGGTCGCGGCTGTCCGAGATCCCGGGTCTCGGACCCACCCGGGTGAACGCGCTGCTGAAGCACTTCGGGTCGGTGGCGCGGCTGCGCGAGGCGACGGCGGAGGAGATCGCCGAGGTGAACGGCGTCGGGCCGGCGACGGCTGCCGCCGTGGTCACGAAGCTCGCGCAGACGCCGACGAGCGCGCCGGAGGCCGCCGGCGCCCCGACGCCGACGAGCGCGCCGGAGGCCGCGGGCGCCCCGACGCCGACGAGCGCTCCCGACGGGGCCGGTGCGCCGGACACGGCGATCGAACCCGGCAGCGCCAGCGCGGCCGACGCAGCCGGCGAACCGGGCACCGCCAGCGCGCCCGGCCCAGCCAGCGCGCCCGACCCAGCCAGCGCGTCCGACCTGGCCGCCGCCCCGCAGGCGGCCGCCACCCGCTCCGGAGGACCGGCCCGGCTCCCCGAGGTGACCGACGACGGCCCACACCTGCCCGCATGACGCACACCGCGCCTCCCGTGCGGCCGACGGACGGACAGGGCCCGACCGACGGACGTCACCCGATCGACGGACCTCACCCGACCGACGGACCGCGCCCGACCGACGGACCGCGCCCGACCGACGGACCGCACCCGACCGACGGGCCACACCCGACCGGCGGGCCACGGCCGACAGACGGACCGCACCCGACCGGATGACGGGCCCCGAGCCCGGCGTCCGGGCGATACCCTTGTCCCGCAGCCGAGACCTCCCCGGGCGACGCGCCCGGGCCGCCACGACGGAGCCCACTCCCAGATGACCGACAGCGTCCCAGCGCCGACACGATCGCCGCAGCAGCACGACATCCTCATCGTCACCGGCATGTCCGGAGCCGGTCGTTCGACGGTGGGGAAGGCGCTCGAGGACCTCGGCTGGTACGTCGTCGACAACCTCCCGACGCAGATGCTCGCGCCGCTCACCGAGCTCGCGGACCGCGCTGGTGAGAAGATCCCCAAGATCGCCACGGTGGTCGACGTCCGCGGCGGCCGGTTCTTCACCGACCCCGAGCAGGCGGTCGAGCAGGTGCGCAAGAGCGCCTCGGCCCGGGTCCGGGTGCTGTTCCTCGAGGCGACGGACGCGGTCCTCGTGCGGCGCTTCGAGCAGGTGCGGCGGCCACACCCGCTCCAGGGTGAGGACACGCTCCTCGACGGCATCGGCCGCGAACGCAGTCGGCTCGCTGCCCTGCGCGAGGCATCGGACCTCGTCATCGACACCTCCGACCTGAACATCCACCAACTCGCGAACGCCGTGACCGAGCAGTTCGCCGACGACCACTTCACGGGTGTCCAGGTGACCCTGATGAGCTTCGGGTTCAAGTACGGACTGCCCGCCGACGCCGACATGGTGGCCGACGTCCGGTTCCTGCCGAACCCCTACTGGGTCCCGGAACTCCGCCCGCACACGGGCCTCGACCGACCCGTCTCGGACTACGTCCTGGCCCAGCCCGGAGCCCGCACGTTCGTCGAGCGCTACGCCGACGTCCTCGAGCCGGTGTTCGAGGGGTACCAGCGCGAGAACAAAAGACACGCTACGATCGCCATCGGCTGTACCGGCGGCAAGCACCGTTCGGTCGCCATCGTCGCCGAGCTGGCGAACCTCCTCCGCGGGATGCCCGACGTCGCCGTGCGTGTGAAGAACCGAGACCTCGGCCGAGAGTGACCGTCCCTCCGGCCGCTCCACACGACGTGCGCCGGGCACGCGGACCCCACCAGAAGAAACGTTAGGAATGATGCTGTGCCGTTGACTGCCGAGGTCAAGGACGAACTGGCCCGGGTCGTCGTGAACCGCAACACGGTCCGCGCTGCCGAGCTCGCGACCATCCTGCGGTTCGCGGGTGGCCTGCACGTCATCTCGGGCCGGATCGCCGTCGAGGTCGAACTCGACACCCGGATCATCGTGCACCGTGTGCGCAAGGACCTCGCCGAGCTGTACGGCGTGCGGAGCGAGGCGTCGGTGGGGTCGTCCGCGTCCGCCCGTCGTGGCACCCGGTACCTCGTGCGCGTGCTCGAGGCGGGGGAGACCCTCGCCCGGCAGACGGGCCTCATGGACGCCCGCCGCCGCCCGGTGCGCGGTCTGCCGAACCGGCTCACCACCGGCAACCGCGAGGACCTCGCCGCGATCTGGCGTGGAGCGTTCCTCGCCGCCGGCACCCTGACCGACCCCGGTCGTGCCGCCGCGCTCGAGGTCACCTGCCCCGGCAACGAGGCCGCGATGGCCCTGGTCGGCGCCGCGTCGCGGCTCGGCATCGCGGCGAAGGGCCGTGAGGTCCGCGGCGTGCACCGCGTGGTCATCCGCGACGGCGAGGCCATCGGCCAGATGCTGACCGTGATGGGCGCCGCCCGCACCACCGCCGACTGGGAGGAGATGCGCCAGCGCCGCGAGGTCCGTGCCACCGCCAACCGTCTCGTCAACTTCGACGACGCGAACCTCCGTCGCTCCGCGCAGGCCGCCGTCGCCGCGTGCGCGCGGGTCGAGCGTGCGCTCGAGATCCTCGGCGACGAGGTCCCCGACCACCTGCAGTACGCCGGCTCGCTGCGGCTCCAGCACCGCGACGCGTCGCTCGACGAGCTCGGCCAGCACGCGGACCCGCCGATGACGAAGGACGCCATCGCCGGACGCATCCGCCGCCTCCTCGCGATGGCTGACAAGCGCGCGTCCGACCTCGGGATCCCGGGGACCGAAGCGAGCGTTCCCGAGGAGCTCGAAGGGGCCTGATCGACGGGCGTGACGACGTTCCGGACGGGAGGCGCGGTGCCAGCTGGCACCGCGCCTCCCGTCCGTCGTCGGGGTGGTCCAGGGCGGCGCTCGCGACCGTCCGGACGGACCGTCATCCCGCGCGGTCTGGCAGAGTCCGACTGCTAGGGTCGTTACGGCGACGTTACGGGGCGTATCGTCCACCACACGTGGGCCCGAAGGGCCACACGACTCCGAAAGCAGCGCCCCCGGGCGCTCCACACCCACCAGGAGATCCATTGACCGTCAAGATCGGTATCAACGGCTTCGGCCGCATCGGCCGTAACTTCTTCCGGGCCGCACTGGCCAAGGGCAGCGACCTCGAGATCGTGGCGGTGAACGACCTCACCGACAACGCGTCCCTCGCGAACCTGCTGAAGTTCGACTCCATCACCGGCAAGCTCCCGGCGACGGTCGAGCTCGACGGCGACAACATCGTGGTCGACGGCAAGGCGATCAAGGTCCTCGCGGAGCGCGACCCCGCCAACCTCCCCTGGGGCGAGCTGGGTGTCGACATCGTCATCGAGTCGACCGGTTTCTTCACCAAGGCCGCCGATGCGCAGAAGCACATCGACGCCGGTGCCAAGAAGGTCATCATCTCCGCCCCGGCCACGGGTGACGACGTCACCATCGTGCTCGGCGTGAACGAGGACCAGTACGACCCCGCGAACCACAACATCATCTCGAACGCGTCCTGCACCACGAACAGCCTCGCGCCGCTCGCCAAGGTGTTCCACGACAAGTTCGGCATCGAGCGCGGTCTCATGACCACGGTCCACGCCTACACCGCCGACCAGAACCTCCAGGACGGCCCGCACAAGGACCCGCGTCGTGCGCGTGCCGCCGCCCTGAACATCGTCCCGACCTCCACGGGTGCGGCGAAGGCCATCGGCCTCGTCCTGCCGGAGCTCGCCGGCAAGCTCGACGGCTTCGCGCTCCGCGTCCCGGTGCCGACCGGCTCGATCACCGACCTCACCCTCGAGACCAAGTCCGAGGTCACCGTCGACGAGATCAACGCCGCCTACAAGGAGGCAGCCGAGGGTCCGCTCAAGGGCATCCTGCTCTACAGCGAGGACCCGCTGGTGTCGACCGACATCACCACGGACCCGCACTCCTCGATCTACGACTCCGGCCTGACCAAGGTCATCGGCGGCCTCGTGAAGATCACCTCGTGGTACGACAACGAGTGGGGCTACTCGAACCGCCTGGTCGACCTCACCGAGTACGTGGGCGAGCGCCTCTAACCCATGGCACTCCGCACCCTCGAGGACCTCGGCGACCTCGCCGGCAAGCGTGTCGTCGTCCGTTGTGACCTCAACGTCCCGCTCAAGGACGGCGTGATCACGGACGACGGCCGCGTCCGCGCGTCGCTGACCACCCTGAACACCCTCATCAACGCCGGCGCCCGCGTCATCGTGATCTCACACCTGGGCCGCCCCGACGGCGAGCCCAAGCCGGAGTTCTCGCTCGCGCCGGTGGCCCAGCGGCTCTCCGAGCTGCTCGGCAAAGAGGTCACGTTCGTCGGCGAGACCGTCGGCGACGAAGCGACCGCGGCCGCCGGGGAACTCGGGGACGGCGACGTCCTGCTGCTCGAGAACCTCCGGTTCAACCCGGAGGAGACCTCGAAGGACGCTGCCGTGCGCAGTGGCTTCGCGGACCGCATCGCCGCCCTCGGGGACGCCTTCGTGTCCGACGGCTTCGGTGTCGTGCACCGCAAGCAGGCCTCGGTGTACGAGCTCGCGTCCGCGCTGCCCAGTGCAGCGGGGTCGCTCATCGAGACCGAGCTCGGCGTGCTCGAACGCCTCACGACGACGCCGGATCGGCCGTACACGGTCGTGCTCGGCGGGTCGAAGGTCAGCGACAAGCTCGGCGTCATCGACCACCTCCTGCCGCAGGTGGACACACTCTGCATCGGCGGCGGCATGCTCTTCACGTTCCTCGCGGCCCAGGGCCACGGGGTCGCGAAGTCGCTGCTCGAGGCCGACCAGCTCGACGTCGTCCGCGAGTACCTCTCGCGGGCGAAGGAGCTCGGCGTGACGATCGACCTGCCGACGGACGTCGTCGTGGCGTCCGGGTTCGCGGCCGACGCCTCGCACGAGACCGTCGCCGCGGACGCGATCGAGTCGTCGTCCTTCGGGGCGGACGGCATCGGCCTCGACATCGGCCCGGAGACGGCGGCGCGGTTCGCGTCCGCGGTCTCCTCGTCGAAGACCGTGTTCTGGAACGGCCCGATGGGCGTGTTCGAGTTCCCGGCCTTCGCCGCCGGCACGAAGACCGTCGCGCAGGCCCTGACCGAGGTCGACGGCCTCGGCGTGGTCGGCGGTGGCGACTCCGCCGCGGCCGTCCGGTCGCTCGGCTTCTCGGACGACCAGTTCGGGCACATCTCGACCGGTGGCGGTGCGAGCCTCGAGTTCCTCGAGGGCAAGTCGCTCCCCGGTCTCGAAGCACTGGGGTGGTCGCGATGACCCGGACGCCGCTCATCGCGGGCAACTGGAAGATGAACCTGGACCACCTCCAGGCCATCGCCACCGTGCAGAAGCTCGCGTGGACGCTGAAGGACGCACGCCACGACTTCGACGACGTCGAGGTCGCGGTGTTCCCGCCCTTCACCGACCTCCGGAGCGTGCAGACGCTCATCTCGGCCGACAAGCTCCCGATCCGCTTCGGCGCGCAGGACCTGTCCCAGTACGACTCGGGCGCCTACACGGGCGACGTGTCCGGGGCCTTCCTCGCCGCACTCGACGCGCAGTACGTCATCGTCGGACACTCCGAGCGGCGCACGCTGCACGCGGAGACCGACGAGATCGTCGCCGCGAAGACGGCCGCGGCCGTCAAGCACGGTCTCGTGCCGGTGGTCTGCGTCGGCGAGACCGGTGAGCAGCGCGAGGAGCGCGGAGCCGGTGTCGTGCCGGTCGAGCAGCTGCAGGTCGTCCTCGACGCCGTGCAGCCCTCCGAGATCGTCGTGGCGTACGAGCCGGTCTGGGCGATCGGCTCCGGGCAGGCCGCGACCGCCGAGCAGGCGCAGGACGAATGCGCTGCGATCCGTCGAGGGATCGCTGCAGCCTGGGGCGACGAGGCAGCCGCGGCGACGCGGGTCCTCTACGGCGGCTCGGTGAAGTCGGGCAACATCGCCGGCTTCCTGCGCGAGCCCGACATCGACGGCGCGCTCGTCGGTGGCGCCTCCCTCGACGTGCAGGAGTTCGCGGCCATCGCGCGCTTCCGGCAGCACGTCGGGCTCTGATCCACCGGACACAGGCCGGTCGCCATCGTGCGGCCGGCCTGTGCCACGCCCAGCCCGGGGACCTCGGCCGACCACCTGGCCGGTATACTCGGATGGCTGACTGACACGAAAGGTACGTCGTGGCGATTCTCTCCGTCGTGCTGCAGGTCCTGCTCGCGATAACGAGCCTCCTGCTCACGCTCCTCATCCTGCTGCACAAGGGCCGCGGTGGCGGCCTCTCCGACATGTTCGGCGGCGGCGTGACGAGCAACCTCGGGGCGTCCGGCGTCGCCGAGCGCAACCTCAACCGCATCACGGTGATCCTCGGTCTCCTCTGGATCGTGTCGATCATCGTGCTCGGTCTCATCAACAAGTTCACGGCGGGGAGCTGATCCATGGCATCCGGAGGCAGTGCAATCCGGGGTTCGCGCGTCGGCGCGGGCCCGATGGGGGAGCAGGACCGCGGGGTCCAGGCCGAGCGTGTGGCGATCTCGTACTGGGACGCCCTCGGCAACGAGGTCGTGCGGTACTTCGCCGCCGGCCTCCCCGATGACGAGATCCCCGAGACGGTGGACTCGCCGTCGACCGGGCTCCCGGCTGGTCGCGACAAGGAGAACCCTCCCGTGGTCTCCAAGACCGAGCCGTACAAGACGCACCTCGCGTACGTGAAGGAGCGTCGCACCGAAGAAGAGGCGGCGCAGCTCCTCGAGGACGCGTTGCAGCAGCTTCGGCAGCGTCGCGGCACCGCGAAGTAGTCGCACGAGACGTCCGAAGGCCCCCGTACCGATCCGGTACGGGGGCCTCCGTGCGTGTGGTGGGTGCGCGGGGGCGGCGTCGAGTGGGCAGGACACGCCGGAGGCGTCCCGTCGAGCGGGCGGAACGCGCCGCTCCGGCGCGCCGAGCGTGACGTATTCCGCCCGCTCGGGCGCGGGCGGGCGCGGCAAGCGCACCCACGAACGGACGGGAGGCGCGGTGCCAGTCGGCACCGCGCCTCCCGTCCGTCAGGGACCCGCGTCTAGTACGTCGACGCGATGAGGTTCTCGGGGACGTCGCGAGCGGCGTCCTGGTCCACGAAGAACACGGTGCGCTTGCGCCCCTGCACACCACCGACGGGAACCTCGTCGACCGAGGCACCCGCGAGCGCGAGCCCGAGGACCGAGGCCTTCTCGGCACCCGACAGGATGACCCAGACACGCTGCGACGCGTTGATCGCCGGGTAGGTGAGGGTCAGGCGCTGCGGCGGCGGCTTGGGGGAGTCGTCCACCGGCAGCACGATGCGGTCCGTCATGGTGAGCTGCGGGAACTCCGGGAAGAGCGACGCGGTGTGACCGTCGGGTCCGACCCCGAGGAGCGTGATATCGAACCGGGGCGCGATGGCGTCGTCCGGCGCGGCGGCGTGCAGCTCCTGCTCGTAGCGGGTCGCAGCGTCCTCGATCGAGATGCCAGCGTCCGACGCCGCGATCGGGTGGATGTTCGACTCCGGGATGTCGACGTGGTCGAAGAAGTCCGTCTGCGTGCCGGTGATGTTGCGATCGGCATCGCCCGCGGGCACCCAACGCTCGTCGACCCACCACACGTGCACCTTCGACCAGTCGACGCTCTCACGCGCCGGCGACTGGCCGATCGCGGCGAGGACGAGGGACGACACGGAGCCACCGCTGATGGCGATGTCCGCGCGCTCCTGCTCGTCGAGCACGTCGATGATCTTCGTGATGAAGCGTGCGGCGACCGAAGCGCCGAGGGCCTGCTTGTCCGGGTGCACCAGCACCCGCCGTTCGTTGGTCACGTGACTCCCGTGTTCGTGGCGGTCGACCGGTCGTACGACCACCGTCGGTCCGACCGTCCGGGCCGGCCGCCGCTCGCGCTGGACGAACGACGGCCGGCCCGACCGGTCCTGTGGGGCTTGCTCAGCCGGCGATGGACTCGCGCAGCTGGGGGACCCCGTGCTTGACGACGTCTCCGAAGAGGACGTCCGGGTCGAGTCTACGGAGTTCCTCGGCCAGGCAGTCGCGCAGGTTGCGGCGCGGCAGCGACAGGTCGTGCGTCGGCTGCCCGGGCATCGAGAGCGTCGCGACGTCCACCAGGGACCGCTCGAGCTCGATGGTGCCGGACTCGCGCACGAGCTTCACGCCGTGGATGCCGCTCGACCCGGTCGCACGCGGCGACGTGACGACGGCCACCGGCACCTCGAGCTGCAGCTGCAGCCACGCGGCGAGCAGGATCGTCGACGGGCTGTCGTACGCCCCCGAGACCTCGACGGCGGTGATCGGCTCGTACGGCGGCTGGTCGAGCGCTGCGGCGAGCTGGTTGCGCCACAGGGTGAGACGGGTCCACGCGAAGTCGGTGTCGCCCGGCACGTACGAGGCACCGAGGGCCTCGATCGCACCGTTCGGGTCCTTCTGCGCGGCCGCGTCGGTGATCCGTCGCTGGGCGATGCGGCCCAGGGCCGAGGCCGAGGGCTGCTCCGGGGCGGTCTGCGGCCACCAGGCCACGACGGGCGCGTCCGGCAGGAGGAGGCCGGTGACCAGGCTCTCCTCGTCGGTCGCGGTCTCGCCGTAGGCGCGGAGGACGATGACCTCGCTCGCACCCGCGTCGCTGCCGACGCGGATCTGCGCGTCGAGGCGACCGGGCGACTTCGTGTCGCCGTCGTTCTTCGACACGATGATGACGCGCATCGGGTGCTCGCGGGACGCCTCGTTCGCGGCCTCGATCGCCTCTTCCTCGTGCCCGAGGGCCGTCGAGATGATGAGGGTCAGGACACGACCGAGGGCGACGGCGCCGCCCTCTTCGCGGATGTGGACGAGCTTCTTCTGGATCTTCGAGACCGTGGTATTCGGCAGGTCGATCTTCATGGACGCCTCCAGGTCCGGCCGTCGCGGGCGAGCAGGGCGTCGGCGGATGCCGGGCCCCACGTGCCGGGACGGTACTGCTCGGGCTGGCCCTGCATGGCCCAGAACTCCTCGATCGGGTCGAGGATCTTCCACGACAGTTCCACCTCTTGGTGACGGGGGAACAGGGGCGGGTCGCCGAGGAGCACGTCGAGGATGAGTCGCTCGTACGCCTCGGGCGAGGCCTCGGTGAACGCGTGGCCGTAGCCGAAGTCCATCGTCACGTCGCGCACCTGGGTGCCGACGCCGGGGACCTTCGAGCCGAAGCGGAGCGTGACGCCCTCGTCCGGCTGCACACGGATGACGAGCGCGTTCTGGCCGAGGGGCGACTGCGAGTTGCCGTAGACGTCCTCGGGGACACGCTTGAACACGATCGCGATCTCGGTCACGCGGCGACCGAGACGCTTGCCGGCGCGGAGGTAGAACGGGACGCCCTGCCAGCGACGGGTCGCGATGTCGAGCTTGATCGCCGCGTAGGTCTCGGTGCCGGACTCGGGGTCCATGCCCGCTTCCTCGAGGAAGCCGAGCACCTTCTCGCCGCCCTGCCAACCGCCGGCGTACTGCCCGCGGGCCGTGGCGGTCGACAGGTCCTCGGGCAGGCGCACCGCGGAGAGGACCTTCTCCTTCTCGGCGCGGAGGTCCGCCGCCTTGAACGAGACCGGCTCCTCCATCGCGGTGAGCGCGAGGAGCTGCAGGAGGTGGTTCTGGATGACGTCGCGCGCTGCACCGATGCCGTCGTAGTACGCGGCACGTCCGGCGACGCCGATGTCCTCGGCCATCGTGATCTGCACGTGGTCCACGTAGTTCGAGTTCCAGATGGGTTCGTACATCTGGTTCGCGAACCGCAGCGTCAGGAGGTTCTGGACGGTCTCCTTGCCGAGGTAGTGGTCGATGCGGAACACGTCGTCCGGAGCGAAGACGCTCTCGACGATCGCGTTCAGCTCGCGCGCCGTGCGGAGGTCGGAGCCGAAGGGCTTCTCGACGACCACGCGGCTCCACGAGTCCTCGCGCTTCTCGGTCAGCCCGGACAGCTTGAGCTGCTCGGTGACCACGGGGAACATCTTCGGCGGGATGGACAGGTAGAACGCGTGGTTGCCGAGCGTCCCGCGCTCCGCGTCCAGCGTGTCGACGGTCCGCTTGAGCTCGCGGAACGCCTCGGGGTCGTCGAACGATCCCTGGACGAACCGGATGCCCTGTTCGAGCTGACGCCAGACGTCCTCGTCGAACGGGGTGCGCGAGTGCTCCTGGACCGCGTCGTGGACGAGCTGGGAGAAGTCTTGGTCCTCCCAGTCACGTCGAGCGAACCCGACGAGGGCGAACCCCGGGGGCAGGAGCCCTCGGTTCGCCAGGTCGTAGACCGCGGGCATCAGCTTCTTGCGGGACAGGTCGCCCGTCACGCCGAAGATGATGAGGGTGCTGGGTCCCGCGATCCGGTTCAGTCGACGATCCGTCGGCAGCCGGAGCGGGTTGTGCTCCGGGGTGATTGCCACCGGTGACATGAGTCGGTGAACTCCTTCGAGAGTCAGAGGGTGACGGCGGCCGTCAGTGCTGCGGTGGCAGCTGCGACGTCCGTCGTCGTGAGGGTCAGGACCGGGCGGCCGTGCTGCGCGAGGACACTCGCGTCGCCGGAGGCCTGGGCCTGGATGAGCTGGCCGAACGTGAACGGACGACCGGGGATGGCCAGGTCGTCGGGCTCGTCGGCCACGATCTGGAGGAACACGCCGTTCGCCGGGCCGCCCTTGTGGTACTGGCCGGTCGAGTGCAGGAAGCGCGGTCCCCAGCCGAACGTGACGGGTCGGCCGGTGCGCGCCGCGAAGGCGTCGCGCAGCGACTCGAGGTCCGGGTTCGCGGTGCGGTCAACGTACGCCTGCACGGCCAGGTAGTCGGTGGGGCCGACGTGGTCCAGGAGGCGCGACACGGCTTCCGCGATCGTCGTCCCGACCGCCAGGCCCTCGGTCGCGTGGACGGCGGTGCCGTCCTCGGTGAAGGCCGGTTCGGTCGGTGCCGGGCGGTCGTCCAGGAGGGCGCGGGCCGCGGACTTGGCGGCCTCGACGTCGGGCTGGTCGAACGGGTCGATGCCGAGCAGGCGACCGGCGACGGCCACGGCGTACTCCCACACGAGGAGCTGGCCGCCGAGCGTGCCGGTGATCTCGACCTCGCCCTCGGCGACGTGGCGCTCGTCCTCGCGGGAGCCGACGAGTCGGATCACCTGCAGGTCGGGCAGTCCAGCGGTCACCTCGGGGGAGTCGACGTCGAGCACGACCGGCAGCAAGCCGCGGCCGTCCTTGCCGGTGGACTCCGCGATCAGCTGTTCCACCCAGTCGCCGAACCCGACGATGTGGGTGCCGTCCGCGACGATGCCGATCGTGGAGCGGAGGGGCGCGGTGCCCCCGAGGACGGCGCCGAGCACGAGGCCCGGGTTCTCGTCGATGTCGACCGAGAGCAGCGCCGAGATGGCGTCGGCCTCGTCGAGGAGCTCCGCGATGTCGGCACCGGCGAGGCCGGACGGCACCAGGCCGAACGCGGTCAGTGCGGAGTAGCGGCCGCCGACGTTCGGGTCGGCGGTGAAGACGCGGTACCCGGCGTCCGTCGCGGCGGCCTCGAGCGGGGAGCCCGGGTCGGTGACGACGACGATGCGCTTCGCCGGGTCGATGCCGGCGTCGCGGAAGGCCTGCTCGTAGACACGGCGCTGCGAGTCGGTCTCGAGGGTCGAACCCGACTTCGAGGACACGACGAGCACGGTGCGGTCCAGCTGGTGCTCCACGGCGGCGCGGACCTGCGCCGGGTCGGTGGAGTCGAGGACCGTGAGCGGCACGCCGGCGGTCCGGGTGATGACCTCGGGCGCGAGCGACGAGCCGCCCATGCCGGCGAGGACGACGTGGTCGACCCCCTCGGCGAGGAGCGACTCGCGCAGCGCCGTGACCTCGGCGACGAGCGGGCGGGAGACCGAGACGGCCTCCACCCAGCCGAGGCGCTTCGACGCCTCGGCCTCGGCGTCGGGACCCCAGAGCTCGGGGTCCTGGGCGGTGATGCCCGATGCCACCAGATCGGTGACGAGACGCGGGACCACCTGGTCGATGGCCCGCGCCGCGTCACCGCTGGCGGCGATGGAAACCGTCACTACTTGGCGCCCTCGAGTGCGTTCTTGACGGTGTCGACGAGCTCGCCCCACGAGACGTTGAACTTGTCGACGCCCTCCTTCTCGAGCAGCGCCACGACGTCGTCGTAGTCGATGCCCTGGGCGGCGAGCTGGTCGAGGACCTGCTGCGCGGCGTCGAACGACCCGGCGATGGCGTCGCCGTGGATCTCGCCGTGGTCGAACGTGGCGTCGAGCGTCTTGCCCGGCATGGTGTTGACGGTGCTCGGCGCGGCCAGCTCGGTCACGTAGAGCGTGTCGGGGAGCGACGGGTCCTTGACACCGGTCGAGGCCCAGAGCGGACGCTGGGTGTTCGCACCGGCCTCGAGCAGGCCGAGGGCGCGCTCGGAGGCGAACGCCTCGGTCCAGACCTGGTAGGCGAGCTGCGCGTTGGCGATGCCGGCCTTCGACTTGAGGGCCTTCGCCTCGTCCGTGCCGACGGCGTCGAGACGCTTGTCGATCTCGGAGTCGACGCGCGACACGAAGAAGGACGCGACCGAGTGGATCTTCGAGAGGTCGTGGCCGGCGGCCTTGGCCTTCTCGAGGCCACCGAGGTAGGCGTCGATGACGGCGCGGTAGCGCTCGAGCGAGAAGATCAGGGTGACGTTGACCGAGATGCCGGCGGCGATGACCTCGGTGATGGCCTCGAGGCCCTCGACCGTTGCCGGGATCTTGATGAGGACGTTCTCCTTGCCGACCTTGTCGAACAGGAACTTGGCCTGCTCGATGGTCTTCTGGGTCTCGTGCGCGAGGCCCGGCTCGACCTCGATCGACACGCGGCCGTCGAAGCCCTTGGTCGAGTCGTAGATCGGCTTGAAGACGTCGGACGCGTTGGCGACGTCCTGCGTGGTGATCTCGAAGATCGCGTCGGTGACCTCGGTGCCGGCGGCGGCCAGCTCCTTGACCTGTGCGTCGTAGCGCTCGCCCTTGGCGAGGGCCGAGGCGAAGATCGTCGGGTTCGTCGTGACGCCGACGACGTTCTTCTCGGCGATGAGGGACTCGAGCTTGCCGGTCTCGAGGAGCTCGCGGGACAGGTCGTCGAGCCAGATGCTCACGCCGACCGCGGAGAGCGCGGCGGTGGGGGTGTTCTCAGCCATGTGTTTCTCTTCTTTCCTTCATCGGCCTGGTGGCCGGGGTCTGGGGGACCGGGCGGCGCGTGGCGGGGCCGAGCCGCGCCTCCCGGAAGAAGGGCCGGATCCGGCGAACCGGACCCGGCCCTCAGGGGGTCAGGAAGCCGCGAGGGATTCCTTCGCGGCGGCCACGACGTGCTCCGTCGTGAAGCCGAACTCCTTGAACAGCGTCTGGTAGTCGGCCGAGGCACCGAAGTGCTCGATCGAGACGCTGCGGCCCTTGTCGCCGATGATGTCGCGCCAGCTCATGGCGATCCCGGCCTCGACCGAGACGCGCGCGGTGACGTTCTTCGGCAGCACCTGGTCCTGGTAGTTCTCGGACTGGGCGCGGAACCACTCGAGCGACGGGGCGCTCACGACGCGGGCGTTGATGCCCTCGCCCTTGAGCTGCTCGCGGGCCTCGACGGCGATCTGGACCTCGGAACCGGTCGCGATGAGGATCACGTCGGGGGTGCCGTTCGGCGCCTCGGCCAGGACGTACGCGCCCTTGGCGACGTTCTTCGCCGAGGCGAAGACCTCACCGGAGGCGTCGCCCTCGCCACGCTCGAAGACGGGGAGGTTCTGACGGCTCAGCGCGATGCCGGCCGGGCGGTCCTTGTGCTTGAGCATCTCGAGCCAGGCGTAGGCGACCTCGTTGGCGTCGGCCGGGCGGACGACGTCCAGGCCCGGGATCGCGCGGAGGGCGCTGAGCTGCTCGATCGGCTGGTGCGTCGGGCCGTCCTCACCGAGGGCGACGGAGTCGTGCGTCCAGACGTAGATCGCCGGCGCCTGCATGAGCGCGGCGAGACGGACCGCCGGACGCATGTAGTCGCTGAAGATGAGGAACGTGCCGCCGAAGGGGCGGGTGTTCCCGTGCAGGACGATGCCCGACAGGATCGAGCCCATCGCGTGCTCGCGGATGCCGAAGTGCAGCACGCGGCCGTACGGGTCGGTGCTCCACGCCTTGGTCGAGGCCTCGACCGGACCGAAGGACTTGGCGCCCTCGATCGTGGTCAGGTTCGACTCGGCGAGGTCGGCCGAGCCGCCCCAGAACTCGGGCATGAGCGGCGCGATGGCGTTGATGACCTTGCCGGACGCGGCACGGGTCGAGACGGCCTTCTCGGTCGGGAAGACCGGGAGGGCTTCTTCGAGGCCCTCGGGGAGCTCGCCGGCGTTGATGCGGTCGAGGAGCGCCTTCTTCTCGGGGTTGGCCGCGGCCCACGCGTCGAAGGTCTTCTGCCACTCGGCGTGCTGCGCCTGGCCCTTGGCGACGGCACCGC
Source organism: Curtobacterium sp. BH-2-1-1 (assembly GCF_001806325.1). NCBI lineage: Bacteria > Bacillati > Actinomycetota > Actinomycetes > Micrococcales > Microbacteriaceae > Curtobacterium > Curtobacterium sp. BH-2-1-1. The sequence goes on along the minus strand of NZ_CP017580.1, from coordinate 2,725 downwards.
GGGTGTACTCGAGCACCTCGGGGTCGACGTGGAAGGTCTGCTCGGGGTCGAAGCCGAGGACCTCCTTGAGGCCCTTGAGCTCCTCGCCACCGAGGGCGGAGCCGTGGATCTTGCCGGAGTTCTGCTTGGTCGGCGACGGCCAGCCGATGATCGTCTTGAGGACGATGAGCGACGGCTTGTCGGTGACGGCCTTGGCGGCCTCGACCGCGGCGAAGAGGGACTCGACGTCTTCCGAGTACTCGCCCGTCTTCTTCCAGTCGACGGTCTGGACGTGCCAGCCGAGCGCCTCGTAGCGGTCCGGGACGCTCTCCGAGAAGGAGATGTCGGTGTCGTCCTCGATCGAGATCTGGTTCGAGTCGTAGAAGACGACCAGACGACCGAGCTGCTGGCGGCCGGCGAGGCTCGCGGCCTCGTTCGTGACGCCTTCCTGCATGTCGCCGTCACCGGCGATCACGTAGGTGAAGTGGTCGAACGGCGACTCGCCGTCGGCGGTCTCCGGGTCGAAGAGGCCGCGCTCGAAGCGCTGCGCGTAGCCGAAGCCCACGGCCGAGGCGAGGCCCTGGCCGAGCGGGCCGGTGGTGATCTCGACGCCGTCGGTGTGGCCGTACTCCGGGTGACCCGGGGTCTTCGAGCCCCACTTGCGGAGGTGCTGGAGGTCCTCGAGCTCGAGGCCGTAGCCGTGCAGGTAGAACTGCACGTACTGGAGGATCGAGGCGTGACCGGCGGAGAGGATGAAGCGGTCGCGGCCGATCCAGGTGGAGTCGCTGGGGTCGCGACGCATCACCTTCTGGAAGAGCAGGTGGGCGACCGGCGCGAGGCTCATCGCGGTGCCGGGGTGACCGTTGCCGGCGGCCTCGACCGAGTCGGCGGCGAGTACGCGGGCCGTGTCGACGGCCTTCCTGTCGATGGCGTCCCAGGTGAATTCAGCCACTTGGATGTTGACCCTTCTTGATGCGACATGTGCGAGGGCTCGTGCCATCGCACGGACATGATCGCCATCCCGGGGCCTTCGTCGGGTCGCCGTCTCGCGGCGGCCGACCGGCTCTTCGCGGCCGACGTCATCGGGGCACGCACTGCGGGAGGGCGACTCCAGCATAGTGACCATGCACTCAGAAGGGGTTCAGGTGACGCCGGTTGTTCACTCGTCGTCGCGGGGACCCGCCGTCGGCCGGGCGTGTCGGTGGGTGACTTCGGTCCGGATGGCGGGGCGGGGCATCATCGCGGCGCCTCCATCACGTAAACTGTCCGGGACCCGTGCGCATTCCGGGTCGACGCACGCCCCGACGACGACGGAGCCGTCCACCGAGCGTGTGAGCTGACGCGAACAGACTGAGGTTCCCTTGCCGACTGCCACCGTGACCCGGCCCGACACCGATCGACCCCGCTCGACGCTGTCGCGCAAGGTGCGTGCCTACGTCTCACTGACGAAGCCGCGGGTCATGGAGCTGCTGCTCGTCACGACGGCGCCGACGATGTTCCTCGCCGAGCGCGGGGTGCCGGACCTGTGGCTCGTCTTCTGGACGATGCTCGGTGGCGCGATGTCGGCCGGGTCCGCCTCCGCCTTCAACTGCTACATCGACCGTGACATCGACCGGCTCATGAAGCGCACGAGCACCCGGCCGCTCGTGACCGGTGAGCTCTCCGACCGTGAGGCACTCGTCTTCTCGTGGGTGCTCGGCGTCGCGTCGACCGCGGTCCTCGGGTTCCTGGTGAACTGGCTCGCGGCCGCCCTGAGCGTCATCGCGATCCTCATCTACGTCTTCGTCTACACGCTGTGGCTCAAGCGCCGCACCCCGCAGAACATCGTCTGGGGCGGTTCGGCCGGCTGCATGCCCGTGCTGATCGGCTGGGCGGGCGTCACCGGGTCGCTGACCTGGGCGCCGGTCATCCTCTTCATGGTGATCTTCCTCTGGACGCCGCCGCACTACTGGCCGCTGTCGATGAAGTACCGCGACGACTACGACGCCGCAGACGTGCCGATGCTCGCGGTCGTCCGCGGTCGCACGGTGGTCGGTCTCCAGGTCGTCCTGTACGCGTGGGCGACGCTCGTCTGCTCGCTGCTGCTCATCCCGGTCGCGCACATGGGGCCGCTCTACACGGTGGTCGCGCTGGCCGGCGGCATCTGGTTCGTCGTCGAGTCGCACCGGCTGTACTCGCGGGCGATCCAGCACGTGGAGCACGTGCAGCCGATGCGCGTCTTCCACAGCTCGATCACGTACCTGACGCTGCTGTTCATCGCCGTGGGCATCGACCCGCTGCTGCCGCAGGTCTTCACCTTCTAGCGCTGGGCGCGCGCGGCCCCGGGCGCGGCCGTCTTGGCTGCGGACCCCGTGCGACATCGTCGCTGTCGTACGACAGCGACGATGTCGTTCGTTGCGGACGCGGGTTGTTGAACGCGCTGGTGTGCGACGAGGCCGTCGTCGTACGACGTCGGGGTAGTCGTTCCGGGTCCGCAGGAGGCGCCGGGCGCGACCACCCACCGGCCTGGAGGCGCGTGGCGGGCACGCACCGCGCCTCCAGTCCGTCAGCCGGTTGCGTTCCGCGCACGACGAACGACACCCCACGAGTCGATCGACTCGTGGGGTGTCGGAGACCGCGTGCGGTGCCCCGCGCGTCAGCCCGCGATCGGCTCGCGGACGGCCTGGCGACCGGCGGTGCCGCGCGTGGAGAGCGTCACGACCGTGGTGGCGCCGACGAGCAGCCCCGCGAGGACCATGTGCGTCCC